>CAZDEO010000005.1:0-108936 GCA_964504445.1 uncultured Anaerolinea sp.
ACAAACTCCAGGACGTTGCCGTCACCATCGTACCTGACCCAGGTGTCCAGGGTGGCCGCGCCAAAGGCGACTTCGCCGCGGTTGAGGGTGGTGTCTGGCTGGCCGGTGAGGATGAGTAGATTGGAATCGTCGTTCCAGACAAAGAGTGTGCCCGCTGGGTAGGCGGCGTCGGTGGTGACCCGCAGGGCAACCTGCCCTGCGGCGTGCACGGCCGCTTCCCCCACCACAATCGCCACGTCAGCCGGGTCAATCACGTACTCGTCGCCCCACAGGGCGCGGGCCAGGGGCAGCAGGGCGTCGTGGCGGGCGGGGTCGTAGCCGGGGAGGGTAGTGAGAACGGCCGTGGCTCGTTCATCGCGCAGTTGGTCGGTCGTCAGGGTGGGGGTGGCTGTGGGTGCAGGCGTGGGGGCGGTGGTCGCGGTGGCGGGGATGGGGGTCGTGGTGGGGGGAACGGCCGTTGCTGTTACTTCAGCGGGCGTGGCGGGTTGGGTGCAGCTAATCAGGAAGAGAGCAACGGCAAGCAGCAAGACAGTTCGGTTTCTCATGGTACCTTCCTCGGCGACTTTGGTCAGGGTCGCGGCGTTGCCCCATTATAACCGGTTGGTAAGCTGTTTCAATGGCCCATGACCCTGGGCGCGAGGGGCAGGCTCTTCAGCTTTGTGGGGGTGTGCTTATCGGTTATACTGTTATGCGGTTGTTGGCGTGCAACGGCCGTTGGCTTATTGCGTACTTAAAAGTGTGAGTCAACCATTTGGGCATCAGCCATATGCCCCCATTTCCCGTAGGAGGTTTTGCATATGAATGGCGCACTATTCGGCATTTTTTTAGGTTTCGCGGCCTGGTTCTTCCTGCGCTACGTTCTTACTGGCTTCTACACCGTAGACCAGAACGAGCGGGCCGTAAAAACACGCTTTGGGCGGGCTGTACGCCTGGGCAAAGCAACCACCTTAGATGACCCCATCGCCGCCCATCTCAACGAAAAAGATAAAGAACGGTACATCTACCCCTTAGTCAAGGTCATTCCCCCCGGCGGCCCCTACTTCAAGTGGCCCTGGGAGCGTATCTACAAAGTCTCTGTAGCCACAGAGACCATCAACATGGCGCTGGATTTGGAGACGCCCACCGCCAATTACAATGGCACCATGCTCGAAGCGGTCACCAAAGACCAGCTCAACATTGGCCTGAAAGGGCAGATTCGCTACCGCGTTAGCGAGCGCAATTTGTACGCCTACCTCTTTGCCGTAAAAAGCCCCATTGTGCATGTGATGGGCTACTTCGTTGCCATACTGCGCGAGCGCATTGCCAGCTTCAAAGCACCGGGCAGCGGCGGCTTGCTCGACGCCATTGAGGAAGATGAAAATCTGGACATTGACACCGATTTGATGGATGGCGTCTCCATTAACGATTTACGCAAAAACCTGAACGAAATTAACGATTACATGGAAAAAGAGTGCGCGTCAGCTGAGGCGCGGTATGGCGTGGAGTTTGATGCGTCGCTCATCACTGAAATTGACCCGCCCGGCGAGGTAGAGTCGGCGCTGGCGGCCATTAACACGGCCCACAACGAGGTGTCGTCAGACATTAGCCTGGCCAAGGCGCAGGCCGACCAGACTATTGTGCAGTCTAAGCGGGCGGTGGAAATTGAAACGCTGCGGGCGCAGGCGGAAGTAGAGCCATTGAATATGCTGGCGGAGCAGCTGCAAGCGTTAAAGCAGAGTGGCCCCGACGTATTGGCGGCGTATTTGCGTAATGTGCGTCTGGGGCTGTATGCCAAAGCGCGTCAGATTTTTGTGGAGGTGGAGAAATGAGCGACTTGTTAGTTGCTGCACCGGTGGCAGTAGGCACATTTTTTCTCTTTTTGTTTGGCGAGCCGATCTTTCGCTGGTTTTTGCGGATGTTCGGCCTGTACGCCATTGTCAATGAAGGTACCTGCCATGTGTATGTACTTTTTGGCAAAGTAGTTGGGGTGATAGAGGAGCCTGGGCTGCACATTTTGCTATTTAAGCTGGGGCCGAGTGCGCTGATTGTGAATTGGTTTGGCAAGCGGCATGTGCTGGATATGCGTTTGGATCAGGTGTACCTGCGTAGCTTGCCGGTGAACTCGGAAGAGGGTGCGCCGATGGGTATTGGCGTGTGGTATGAGATGTTTATCAGCGATCCGGTGGCGTATCTGTTTAAGAATATGGATCCGCGGGGGTCACTTTCGGCGAATGTGAGCAGCGCCACGGTGCGTACCCTGAGCAATATGCCCCTGGAGGATATGCTGATGACGCGGCACGTGATGAGTCGCTCGGTGCGGGCGGAGGTGTCGCCTAAGTCCCATGAGTGGGGGTATAAGCTGGGGTCTGTGTATATCCGCAAGGTGCATTTCCGTGACCGGCTGATGATTCAGCAGATTGAGGAGAAGGTGGTGAATCGGCTGCGGCAGGTGACTTCGGCGATTCGCCAGGATGGGGCGAACCGGGTGAGCATTATTACCAACTCGGCGGAGCGGCGGGCGGCGGTGGAGTTTGCCCGCGCCCAGGGGATGCGCCCGCAGATTGTGGGGGCGGCGCTGCAAAAGATTGGCGAAGACCCGGACGTGGAGCGAGCGATGTTTGAGGTTTTGGAGACGGAGCGGCTGCTGAATGGGGATGGGGAGATTGTGATGCTGCCGCAGAATCAGGAGATGTTGAAGCAGTTGTTGGCGGCGGGAAAACGGTAGAGCAAAAAGCAAAAAGCAAAAAACGGAAAACGGAAAACGACGGCCGTTTTCCGTTTTTTGTTGGTCGTTTTGTGGTGGGAGGTGGTATGCATAAAATCTTGGTGTTGCATGGGCCGAATTTGAATTTGCTGGGCACGCGAGAGCCGGAGGTGTATGGTTCTTTGACTCTGGCTGAGATTGATGAGAAGCTGCGGCAGTTGGGGGATGCGTTGGGGGTGCAGGTGCGTACAGTTCAGGCGAATGGGGAGGGGGCGCTGGTTGATGCTTTGCATGAGGCGCGGGAATGGGCCAGCGGTGTGGTTTTTAACCCAGGGGGGTACACACATACTTCGGTGGCTTTGCGGGATGCAGTAACGGCCGTTGCTCTGCCGGTGGTGGAGGTGCATCTTTCTAACGTGCATGCCCGCGAACGGTTTCGGCGGCATTCTTATATTGCGCCGGTGTGCGTGGGTAGCATTACGGGGTTTGGCTGGCGCTCTTATACGTTGGCGTTGACCTATCTGGCTGACTTTTTAGCCGAGTCTGCGACCTGACCCGGCTCGCTGCATTAAACGGAACAGTTTTTAGGAGATTCAGATGAACGATAGACCGGGTTGTTTAGGCGGTATTTTGCGCCTGTTGGCGCTGCGCTGGTTGTTTGATTGGCTGCAAGACAGGTTTGGCTTTGGCCGGGGTGGTGTGTGCGGCTGCGGTTGTGGCTTTGTGCTGCTGTTGGTCTTCATCGCTGTTGCTTGCAGCATTATCACCGGTACGGATTGGCTGCAATTAGGCTTTTAAGCGCATGGATAGACAAAAAGCGATAGTGACGGGCGCCAGCGGCGCCGTGGGGACGGCTCTGGTATCCTTTTTACGGGAGCGCGGGTGGGAGGTGGTAGCCTGGGACAGAACGGCCGTTTCCCTCACCGACAGGCCCGACATGGAAAGCTACCTCGAATATGAGTTCCCCCACGTGCTCTTTCACTTGGCAACGGCCGTGGAAGACACCGGTTTGGAAAACGAGTCCTGGCAAGTTAATGTAGAATGGCCGGAAACTCTGGCGCGCCTGTGCCGCCAGATTGGCATACGCTTTGTGTTTACCAGCAGCGTGATGGTGTTTAGTGATAGTGCGCCGGGGCCTTTTACCCCAGAGTCTCCGCCCGATGCGGCGGAGGGGTATGGTTATGAAAAGCGGATGGCCGAACAGCGCGTGCAAAAGGTGAACCCGCAGTCGGTGGTAGCGCGGTTGGGCTGGCAAATTGGCGACGCGCCCGGCTCTAACAACATGATTGACTTTTTAGCGCGACAGATGCGCGAGCAGGGGGAGATCCGCGCCAGCCGCCGATGGCTGCCGGCAACTTCTTTTCTGGCGGATACGGCCGTTGCCCTGGCGCGCCTGGCGGAAAACGGCCGTGGCCTCTATCTGCTAGACAGCAACGAGAAGTGGAATTTTTATGACATTGTCACCGCGCTAAACGAGCGGCACGGCCGTTCCTGGCACATTACCCCCACCGACGATTTTGTTTTTGACCAGCGCATGATAGACCGGCGTAGCTACATGCCGTCACTGCGCGCGCGCCTGTTGACCTTGCCCTAAATTGCCTAACTTGGGTGGCGGGCTAGCGTGCGCAAGTTAGGATCCCTTTACCTCTGGGTTTGGTTACATTTAAGCCCAATAGCCGGCAACGGCCGTTAGCAGCCAGAGTACCACCATCCCTATGGCTATCGTCCACAAGACGTTTTGCGTGCGCCAGGCCACCAGGGCGGCTGCCGCACCCGCCAGCAAGCGGGCATTGCCCCAAGAGAGGTCTAGCTGTCCCCCAGGCTGCAAAATTTCGGGCAAAATGATGGCCGAGAGGACGGCCGTAGGCACAAAACGCAGCCCTTGTTGCAAAGCAGGGGCCAACTCCACCCGTTCCAGCAGCAAAAATAGCGGCACGCGAATGGCATACGTGATCAGGCCCATCCCCCAAACAATCACCCAAAGATTCATGCCCGTTTCTCCAGCCAGACTCCTGCTACGATGCCCGCCAGCGCTGCGGCAATCAGCCCTAATTTGTAAGGCCAACCAAAGGTGAGTACGGCCGTTACGCCCGCCACCAGCGCCGCTCCCAGGTGGGGCCGCTGTTGCAGGGCGGGCATAACCAGGCCGATGAAGGTGAGGGCCAGCGTGAAGTCTAGCGACCAACTGGCAGGAACCTGGGCGCCCAGGAAAATGCCGACGGCCGTGCTAAGCTGCCAGCCCGTCCACAGGGTAAGTCCCGCGCCTAGAAAGTACCAATGCTTGTTGGCAACCGGTTTATCGTCCCCGGCATAGTGCAAAATGGCCACGACATAAGCTTCATCCGTTAGGAGATAGGCCAGCAGCCAGCGCCAGCGGGCAGGCAGATGGCGCACATATGGTCCCAGGGAGGCGCTGTAGAGCATATGCCGCAAATTGACAATGAAGGTGGTGAGCCAGAGCACGGCCGTTCCCGCCCCGCTGCCAATGAGCTGCACACCAATAAACTGTGCTGACCCGGCAAATACGATGGCCGACATAGCCTGCGCCAGAACGGGTGGCAACCCGGCGGCCAAAGCCAAGACGCCATAAATTAACCCAAAGGGGAGCACGCCGAGCATAATGGGCAGCTCCGCTTTGATGCCCGCCCAAAGTTCATCCTGTTTGCTCGTTTTCACATTCATCAACGGAAAAGTATAGCCAAGCCGCCGCGCCCCGGCGACCTCAGTAAGCGACGACAACCTTGACCGGCTGCGGTAAAATTTACCCAAAAGGAGGCAACTATGGGTAAGAGTGCGGTGACGATGTCCGATATTATTCAGGCGGAGGCGGTGATACGGCCGTATCTCCCACCGACCCCTGTGCGCCATAGCCCCTACCTCAGCCAGTTAACCGGCGCTGACGTCTGGCTAAAGCTGGAAAATCTGCAGCCTACCGGTTCCTTTAAGGTGCGCGGGGCGCTGAACAAGCTGTACCATCACCACCAAGCGCAGCCCCACATGCCGGTGGTCACAGCCTCAGCCGGGAACCATGGCCTGGGGGTGGCCTTTGCCGCGCACGCTTTGGGGGGCATAACGGCCGTGGTCTTTGTGCCCACCACCGCACCCCAAGCCAAAGTGGCCAAGCTGAAGCTGTTCCCCATTACCCTGTACCAGAGGGGCAAAACCTACGAGGAAGCTCATCAGGCTGCCGCCGCCTACGCCCGTGAGACCGGCACTGTGGAGCTGTCGGCCTATGATGATCCCCAGGTCATTGCCGGGCAGGGCGTTGTCGGCGCTGAGCTTTTGGCTGATCTGCCGCACGTAACGGCCGTGTTGGCCCCCATTGGCGGCGGTGGTTTGATTGCCGGCATCACCGTCGCCATGCAGGCGCCCATGCCTGACTGCCAGATGATTGGCGTGCAGCCCTCAGCCAGCCCTGCCGCCCTCCTCAGTTACCGGGATGGCATTGCTTATGATCCCTATGACCACGAGCCAACCATTGCGGATGGCCTGGCTGGGGGGTTTGGAAAGCTCCCTTTCGAGCTGACCCAAGGCCGGGTGACGGTAGACCTGGCCACGGAAGGGGAAATCCGGCGGGCAATTTTTACCCTGCTGGCGGAAGAACAGCTTGTTGTGGAACCGTCGGGCGCTATTGCCATTGCCCCTTTGCTGGCCCACCGGCGGGATTGGCGGGGCCAGCGGGTGGTATGCGTGCTGTCTGGCGGTAATCTGGACATGGCGCTGCTAAAGTCTGTGCTTGACGGCTTTGAAAATGAGACAAATCCTCGAAAAACCCATTAAAACTTGACAAAATATAGACAGAATGTGAGAATACTCGTGTTGGAGTTAAATTTACATGGCGGCAGACCTTTTGTTACATGGCGAGCAAGGACTGCACATATTTGAATCACGGAGTGAAAAGATGCGGGTAATTATTACGGGTGGCACTGGTTTGATTGGTTCAGCTCTGGCTGAAAATCTGGCCAAAGATGGGTATGAAGTAATCGTATTGAGCCGTAATCCGGGGCAGCACGCGCTGCCGCCGGGGGTGCGGGCGGAAAAATGGGATGCGAAAACGGCCGTGGGCTGGGGTCACCTGGTGGATGGCACAGGCGTGGCGGGGGGGACGGCCGTTATCAATCTGGCGGGCGAGAATATCAAGGGAAATGGCTTTCTGCCTTCGCGCTGGACGCCGGAAAGAAAGCGGCGGATTTTGCAGAGCCGTCTGGACGCGGGCACGGCCGTCTTGCAAGCGATTCAGCAAGCTGTCATCAAGCCTAAGGTGCTGATTCAGTCTTCGGCTGTTGGCTATTATGGCCCCCGCGGCACAGAGGTTGTCACCGCCGACGCCTCTCCTGGCAGCGATTTTCTGGCGGACGTATGCGTGCAGTGGGAGCAGGTGACAGATCCAGTGGTGGCGATGGGGGTGCGCCGCGTGATTTTGCGCACTGCCGGCGTGGTGATGACCACAGAAGGGGGCGCGCTGCCGCTGCTGGCGCTGCCCATTAAGCTGTTTGTGGGCGGGCCGCTGGGCAGTGGTCGCCAGTATATGTCCTGGATTCACCTGGAAGATGAAGTGCGGGCAATTCGCTTTTTGCTGGAGAATGACGCCGCCAGTGGCCCCTTTAACCTGTGCGCACCCGAACCGCTGCCGCACAAGGAGTTGGGGAAAGCCATCGCGGATGTATTGCAACGGCCGTACTACTTCCCCGTGCCCGCTTTTGCCCTGAAGCTGGTTTTGGGCGAGATGGCCACTACTGTGTTGGATGGCCAACGCGCCGTGCCTGAAAAGCTGCAAAAGCTGGGCTTCACCTACAAATTTGGCGAGATTAAATCTGCCTTGCGGGATTTATTTGGAAAGGGATGATGAGGGAGTGTCGAGTGGCGTTGATAGCTCTCCCATGGCTAATCTCTAAAAATAAGGGTCGGGCATTGTCCGGCTCTTTTTGTTTCTGGTGGGCTGGGGTAAACTGTGTCCATGTTTGCCAGGACGCTGACCCTGTTGGAGTACGAGCCGCTTTTGGTTGCGGCGGAGGCGCTGCCCGATGGCGTGGGAGCGTGGCTGTGGCAAACCTATGACCAGCAGCAGGGGGTGCTGCGTGTGGAATTCCCGACGTTGGCGACGGGGGGACAGTGGCGGCTGACCAGCCTGGGCTGGGTGGGTAGCCTTCCCGTGGGGCCAGATCTTTTGCTGGAACTGGCGCCCAAGGTTAGCCTGCAAAATCTGTTTGCCATGTGGCGTTATGTGTACGACTTGCCCAGCGCCCATTGGCTGGCGGGGCTGACTTTGGCGGAATCGCTGGATGATTTTTTTGCACAGTTGGCGCTTATATTGGCGCAAGGGGTGCTGCAGCGGGCGCGGTTAGGATTGCACCAGGCATATCTGGTTGCGGAACGGCCGTTGCCAGTCCTACGTGGGCAAATTCGGTGGCGGCTGCTGCCCCGACCGGGCGACGTGCAGTTACCCTGCCGGTACGACTTATTGACGGCGGATATTTGGGAGAACCAGGTGCTGGCGGTAACGTTGGACCAGATTGCCCGCAGCGGGCGCTGCCCGGATGACGTGCAGCAGGTGGTAGCGCGGACGGCAAGGCTGCTGCGTGGCGTGGTGGCGCGTGACGCTCCGTTGCCTGAAGAGTGGTGGGAACGGCCGTACACTCGCCTTACCGCCGATTACCAGCCCCTTCATGCTGTGTGCCGCTTTTTCTTGGATCATGCCAGCCCTACGCACCAGGTTGGGGCGCGGCGCATGATGCCTTTTTTGGTGAATATGGCCCAATTGTACCAGCGGTTTGTGGCGGCGTGGTTGGCGGTGCATTTACCAGCGCCGTGGCGTGTGCGGGTGCAAGAAAATGTGCGGTTAAGCGGTGAAGGGGATATGGCTGTGGACATTGACCTGGTCCTCTATGACGGGGAAAACCGGCCACGCATGGTGCTGGATACGAAGTACAAAGCGCCGGAAAAGGCGGTGGCGCCTGACTTTCACCAGGTAGTGGCTTATGCCGCGGTGAAGGAGGTTGCGGCGGCGGCTTTAGTGTATCCGGTAGAGTTGCAACGGCCGTTGGATGTGTCGCTGGGAGAGTTGCGCGTGCGCAGTTTGACCTTTGCCCTGGATGGTCCGTTGGAACTGTGCGGTCAAAAATTTTTACAGCAGCTTTTAACCTGGCTGGCGGCAACTTCCGCGCCACGACTGCGTAAGGGTTTGTCATGAACAACTGGCCTTATGTGCTCAATCCGCTGTTGATGGTTGCCATGCCCTTATTACTAGCGTGGCAAATTGCGCGGCGGCGCAAACCGGGTTGGGGGCTGTTTGGCGCAGGAGCGCTGACCTTTGTGTTGTCCCAGGTGGTGCACATTCCATTTAATTGGCTGGTTTTGCAGCGTTTTGCCCTCATTCCCACAAACTTTTCCGTGACGGCTAACCTTGTGCTTTATGCCGTCTTTTTGGGCCTGTCCTCGGGTATTTTTGAAGAGGTTGCGCGCTACCTGACCTACCGCTTTTGGATGACGGAGGCGCGCACCTGGGGCAAGGGGTTGATGCTGGGGGCAGGCCACGGGGGCATTGAGGCGATTTTGTTGGGTCTGTTGGTGGGCGTGAATTATGCCGCATTGGCGGCCATTGACCGGGGAGCCTGGGCGATTCAGCTTTCGGCGGAGGAGTGGCCGTTGGTGCAGGCGCAGATTACAGCCCTTTTTACCGCGCCCTGGTATGATGTGCTGCTGGGGGCTGTAGAGCGGGCCTTTGCGCTATGTTTGCACCTGGCAGCGTCGCTGTTGGTGATGCAGACGGTGGTGCGGCGGCAGGCCCGCTGGCTGCTGGCGGCCATTTTGCTACACGCGGGGGCGAATGGGTTGGTGGTGTTTACGGCCGTCTACTGGAACATTTACTGGGCGGAATTGTTTTTGGCTGGGGTGGCGCTGCTCTGTGTCGGTATCATTTTTGCCTTGCGCGCGCCGGAACCCAGGGAGGCAGAGTTGCCGCCGCTGCCCCCACCTTTGCCAAGTGCCCCCCTGGAGTTGGATATTACGGCGGAAACTTTGGAACGAAGTCGTTACAGTTAATGGAATTCGGGTGATTGATATGATTAGAACTGACAATTTGACGAAGAAATTCGGAACGCAAACGGCCGTAGACCGGTTGACGATTGATATTGCCGAAGGGGAAGTTTTTGGCTTCCTGGGGCCAAATGGCGCCGGTAAAACCACCACCGTCCGCATGTTAACCAGCCTCATTGCCCCTACCGGTGGTCAGGCAACGGTTTTTGGCTTCCAGGTAGGGCGTGATGATCAAAACATTCGCCGCAACGTCGGCATTTTAACCGAGACGCCGGGAATGTACGAGCGCCTGACGGCCGAATATAACCTGACTGTTTACGCTAACTTGTACGAAGTGCAGGATGTGGCCGGGCAAGTAGAACGGTACTTACGCATGTTAGGCTTGTGGGAGCGCCGCAAAGATATAGTAGGCACTTTTAGCAAGGGGATGCGCCAGAAGCTGGCCATTGCCCGTGCCTTACTGCACGAACCACGAGTGCTTTTTTTAGACGAGCCAACTTCTGGGCTAGATCCCGAGGCGGGCAAGCTGGTGCGGGATTTTATTGCCGAATTGAAAGGGCAGGGGCGCACGATTTTCATTTGTACCCACAACCTGGACGAAGCCGACCGGTTGTGTGACCGGGTGGCGGTGTTTAAGACGCAGCTGCGCGTGGTAGACACGCCGCGGGGTCTGCGGAAGCAGTTGTATGGGCGGCAGGTGGTGTTTCATCTGGCTGAGGAAGCGGGAAAGTGGGAAACGGCCGTGGCCGATCAGCCCTACGTCAAACGCACCCAGGTACACGACAACAAGCTCGTCATCGCCCTTGATGACCCCGAAATCCACAACCCGGAACTTATTCGCCTGTTAGTCAACCAGGGCGCAAACATCCAATTTGTGGGCGAACTGCGCCATTCCTTAGAGGACATTTACCTCCAACTGGTACAGGATCACCAGCAACCGGAGATTGAACAATGAACAAAATCAAAACCATTGTACGCAAAGAATGGGCAGAAGTCTTCAAAAATCGCATGGTGCTCTTCACCGTGATCTTTCTACCATTAATCATGGTCGTCTTGCCTTTAGGCACGCTGGCAGCCATGAATACCTGGAACGCCGAATTTACCGCAAGCCAAGATGCCGGAGAGATGGCGTTCATGGGAGAAATGTGCGCTGGCTTGTCGGAAATGGATTGCACCCAGGTATATACCCTCAATTTGTTTACGCTGATGTTGATGATTTTGCCGGTGGTTATTCCCGTGACCATTGCTGCTTACAGTATCGTGGGCGAAAAGACGTCCCGCAGCCTGGAACCTTTATTGGCCACGCCTATTACCACGGAAGAGTTGGTTATAGGTAAAGTGATTGCGGCCGTTGTGCCGGCCGTATTGGCGACCTGGCTGGCTTTTGCCATCTACCTGACGGGTGCCTGGCTCATGGTGCCCGCCCACATTTTCGCCTATCTGGTTGAACCTATGTGGCTGCTGGCCATCCTCGTAGTCAGCCCTTTACTCACATTGTTGGCGGTGGCAATGGCACTCATGGTTTCCTCTCGCGTTTCTGATCCTCGGGTAGCTGAACAGTTGTCGGCTTTAGTGGTGCTGCCATTGATTATGCTGGTTGTGGGGCAATCTGTAGGCTTCATTTTGGTTGATCAACGGGTCATCTTCATTATGGGGGCTGTTGCTGCGGTGCTGGATGTGCTGTTACTTTACTTCAGCGTCAAGGTTTTTCAGCGTGAGACAATTCTTACCCGCTGGAAATGAATTTGCGCTAATTTTCACTTTTGTTATATAATCCCGCGGCTGACCTGATAGGAACCCCCATTTAGGTACAAGCTTAACATATTACACACATTCGGACTGTAACGGGTGTGCTTGCCGTGTGCGCCTATGCCGTTAATGACTTTGTGTCCCCCTCGAACGGCCGTGGCGGACATGTGGCCGTGCAAGCTCCGGAACAGGTTGATGAATGTGGAAGCCGCGAACGTGAGTTCGCTAAAACACATTAAAAGGAGATACCCTCAAATGGCCATTATTTCAATGAAAGCCTTGTTGGAAACTGGCGTCCATTTTGGACACCGCACCCGCCGTTGGAATCCGAAGATGAAGCCATACATCTTCACCGAGCGGAATGGGATTCATATTCTTGACTTACAGCAGACAATTGTCCTCATCGAAGATGCTTACAACGTGATTCGGGACACAGTTGCTGATGGTGGGTCTGTTTTGTTTGTGGGGACAAAACGGCAGGCTCAAGACACGATTGCTACCGAAGCGGCCCGGGCACAGCAGCCTTTTGTGAATGAACGTTGGCTGGGTGGTACATTGACCAACTGGCAAACGATCAAGCAGCGTATTGATTATTTGAATAAGCTGGAAGAGCGCCAGGGTGCTGGTGATTTTGACCTTCTTAAAAAGCGAGAGCGCTTGCGGGTAGAACGAGAAATTGAAAAGCTAAATTTGCGCCTGGGCGGTATTCGAAAAATGAAGAAATTGCCGGACCTGTTGTTTGTTGTAGATGTCAGCAATGAGGAAACGGCCATTCGCGAGGCGAACATTCTTGATATCCCGGTTATTGGCGTGGTGGATACTAATTGTGATCCGGATCCCATTGACTTTGTCATTCCTTCTAACGATGATGCCATCCGAGCAATTAAGCTAATTGTGGGGAAAATGGCGGATGCTGCTTTGGAGGGGTTAGCCATGCGTAAAGAGGTGGTGGATGAAGAAGAAGTCACCGATTTGGATGGGTACACCTATGGATCTTTTGATGAAGATGCCTCAGATGAAGATTTGTTGGGAGCATCTACGTTGGCAAAGTTGCGCGAAGTAGATGCTGACGAACCTGAAGAGGATGAAGATTACATAGCCGAGCCTGGCGAGGACGAAGAAGACGAGTAACGGAAAAAAGCCAGGCTCTCTTTTTAGAAGCCTGGCTTTTCAGAATAATACGATTTTAGGAGCGTATTCAATTATGAATATTACGACTGCTATGGTTAAGGAGTTGCGTGAAGCAACGGGCGCGGGTGTTCTGGAAGCTAAGAAGGCGTTGGAGGCCGCAAATGGTGATTTTGATGCGGCTGTGGATGCTTTGCGGGCTAAGGGAGCAGCGCGGGCCGCTAAGCGGGCTGATCGGGCCGCTAAAGAGGGCGTTATTGAATTGTATGCTCACCCAGGGAATCGGGTTGGGGTTATTTTGGAATTGAATTGTGAAACTGATTTTGTGGCGCGTAATGAACAATTCCGCGAATTAGCGCATGACCTGGCTTTGCATATTGCGGCTATGGGACCGCGCTATTTGACTCGTGAAGAGGTGCCGCAGGAGGAGTTGGACCGGGAGTTGCAGGTATTGCGGGAGCAAGCTTTGGCTGAGGGTAAGCCGGAGGCGATTGTGGAAAAGATTGTTTCTGGACGGGTGAATAAGTTTTACGAAGAGTTCTGCCTGCTGGAGCAGCCTTTTGTAAAGGATGAAAAAATCACCATTAATGAGATGATTACGGAAGCGATTCGGACGACAGGTGAAAATATCATTGTTCGTCGTTTTGCGCGGTATGAATTGGGCGAGGCCCTTTGATTTGTAATTTGAGGGCGTCCTCCTGGGTAAGGGGGATGCCCTTTTGTTTTGACGTTAAGTTGGAGTTCGTGCCGATGAGTGAGCCAGGTTATAAGCGGATTTTGCTGAAGATGGGTGGGGAGGCGCTTTCTGGGCCTGACGGGTTTGGGATTGATCCCCAGCGGGCGGCGGAAGTTGCGGAGATCGTAAAGGGTGTTTACGATTTGGGTGTGCAGGTGGCTATTGTGATTGGGGGAGGTAATTTGTGGCGTGGTTCTTTGGGTATGAAGCAGGGTATGGACCGCTCAACGGCCGATCACATGGGTATGATTGCGACGGTGATGAATGCGCTGGCTTTGCAGGATGCGCTGGAGCGGGTGGGGGTGACGACGCGGGTGCAAACGGCCGTTGAAATGCGCACAATTGCTGAACCGTACATTCGCCTCCGTGCGATTCGCCATTTGGATAAGGGGCGTGTGGTGATTTTTGGCGGGGGGACGGGCAATCCTTATTTTACGACGGATACGGCGGGCGCATTGCGAGCCATGGAAATTAATGCGGATGTGCTGATTAAGGCGACGAAGGTGGACGCTATTTATGATGCCGATCCTTTTAAAAAGGCAGATGCCCGCCGATTTGACCAGATTTCTTATATCGATTTTCTAAATTCCCGCTTGAAGGTGATGGATAGTACGGCCGTTTCTTTGTGCATGGAAAATAATCTGCCTATTGTTGTCTTGAACTTTTGGCAGCCAGACAGCGTGCAAAGGCTCATTTTGGGGGAGACAATCGGCACAACCATTTGTAATGTATAATTGAGCCATATTTCTTCATCCTTTACTAACCACTAAACGGAGGTTCCCATGATTCGCGAATTGTTACATGACGCAGAAAGCCGGATGAAAGGAGCCATCTCATCATTGGAGATTGACCTGGCGGGCTTTCGTACGGGGCGTGCTGCTCCGCAGTTGGTGGAGCGGGTTACCGTGGAACTTTATGGGTCCGAGATGCACCTGAACCAGTTGGCGGTGATTTCGGTACCAGAGCCTCAGCAGATTGCTATTCGCCCTTATGATCCTAGTTCCATTTCTGCCATTGAAAAAGCCATTTTGAAATCCGACCTGGGCATTATGCCTAATAACGATGGGAAGATTATTCGACTGAATATTCCCCGCTTAACAGAAGAACGGCGCCGTGACTTGAGCCGATTAGTGGCTAGGCGAATAGAGGAAGCAAAGGTGGCCGTGCGCAATGTGCGCCGCGATGCGTTAAATGATTTGCGTGATTTCAGTAAAGAGAAAATGATTTCTGAGGATGAGTTTTATACAGGCCAGGATGATTTGCAGGAACTGACAGATAAGTATGTCGAGCAAATTGATGAGATTGGCAAGCTTAAAGAATCAGAAATCATGGAAGTTTAACGCATGATCACCCGCCCCCAACAAACTCATTTGGATTTGTCTTCGTTAAGGGTGCCTGCGCATGTGGCCATTATTATGGATGGCAACGGCCGTTGGGCCAAGAAGCGCGAGTTACCACGACAGGCCGGACATCGGGCAGGGGCGGAAAACTTACGGCGAATCATCAGCGCCTGTGTTGAATTTGGCATAAAGGTCCTGACCATTTACGCATTCTCAACTGAAAATTGGGGCCGCCCAGAACGAGAAGTCCGCGGCCTGATGAAGATCTTTGCCAGGGTCTTAGACCAAGAAATTTATGATCTCCATGGCCAAGGCGTTTGTCTTCACCATTTAGGAGATTTGACCGGGGTTGATCCATCTTTGCAAGAAAAGGTGCGGCGCGCCATTGAGTTGACCAAGGACAATGATCGGCTTATCCTGAATGTAGCATTCAATTACGGTGGACGAGCTGAAATATTACATGCCGTGCGGCAGATGCTGGCTGATGACATCTCGCCAGATGAGCTGACTGAGGAACTGTTTAGCTCTTACTTGTTTACGGCTGGCTTGCCCGACCCCGACTTGGTCGTGCGCACCAGTGGTGAACTGCGCATTAGTAATTTTTTGATCTGGCAGGCAGCTTATGCTGAGTATTACCCCACTCCCGCGTATTGGCCAGATTTTGATCGTGAGGAGCTTTACAAAGCGATTTTAGCATTTAACCAGCGTGAAAGACGCTTTGGTTTGGTGCCGGATGAAGAGTAGCAACCATTTCTAGAACCAAAACTATGTTTTTGCAACGTGCGCTCATTTCCTTTACTTTAGGACCCCTGGCGCTGTACGTGGTGTACTTGGGTGGCTGGTTCTATTTTTTGCCGATCACGGCCGTGCTCTTACTAGCGACTATTGAATACGCCGACTTAGTTAGACGACTTGGTTTACACCTTACCCGTTGGGTTTTGGTAACGGCCGTAGCTCTCCTTCTCACCGTTAGCCAATGGTTTGTTCACTACTTACCCCCGTCCCTAATCTTCACCCTGGGCGTGGCCATGTTTGTATCCCTCATCACCTACGAAAAACAGCAAAGCAAAACAGCGCCCCAAGATTGGATGGCCCTTAGTGTGGGCATCATACTCCTTGGTTGGTTAGGTAGCCACTTCCTACAGTTACGCAACTTAGAAAGCATGGCCTGGCAGTGGACAATGCTTGCACTCCTTAGCACCTGGTTTGCCGATTCCGCTGCTTACGTCGTGGGTCGCTTCATGGCCGGCAAAATTCTACTAGGTCGCCACCAACTTTCACCCCGCCTAAGCCCCAACAAAACCGTCGAAGGCTACCTGGGTGGCATCATATTAGGCACCCTAATCACCGTGACCATCGCCAGAATCATACAGCTCCCTCTGGAGCCAGCCTTCATCTTAGGTCTACTCATATCCATCCTTTCGCCCATTGGTGATTTGGGCATTTCCCTACTCAAGAGAGAAGCAGGTGTCAAAGACTCCGGTCGGTTATTTGGCGAACATGGTGGCGCATTAGACCGTATTGACTCTTTAGTTTGGTCTGTTACCATGGCTTATTATTTAGCTTCTTTATTCATTTGAAAATTACCCTGGCGCCATCCCATAAATTACCACGCTAACCTATTTCCCAACTGAAACCGTGTAAGGAAGGCAAGAATGACAAAATTCATCACAATTGAACGCTTCATTCTCGAAAACCAGCCACAGTCCGCCAAAGGAGAACTCACAAATTTACTGTACGACATTGCCCTGGCCGCTAAAATCATTTCATACAAAACCAATCGGGCAGGGTTACAAGATATACTAGGTCGTGTAGACAATGTCAACATACAGGGCGAGATACAACAAAAGCTCGACGTTTTTGCTGATCGCATTATCTATCAACTTTGTGATCACTCCGGCCGCGTATGCGTCATGGCCTCCGAGGAACAAGAAGATATTCTACCCATCCCAGAGCAATACGAAAAAGGTAACTACGCCCTGGTTTATGATCCCTTGGACGGCTCATCAAATATTGACGTCAATGTCAGCATTGGTACAGTATTTGGCATTTACCGGACTAAAGATTGGGTCTTGCGAGGGCGCAAAGAAGATGTACTTCAACCGCCGCGATCATTGGTGGCCGCAGGCTACATCCTCTATGGCTCCAGCACCATGATGGTCTACAGCACTGGAAAGGGAGTTCATGGGTTTACTCTCGATCCAGAACTGGGTGAGTTCTTGCTTTCTCATGAAAATATGCGCTTGCCAGAACCCCCCGCCTATTACAGCATTAATGCAGCCTACTTCAATCGTTGGAGCGAAGAAGTTCAATCATTCGTGCGGTGGCTGCAAGGGCAAAAAAAATGCAATATTCCCGCACCCCCTCAGCTTTCTTCCCGTTATATAGGCTCTTTGGTAGCAGATTTTCACCGTAATTTACTGCGCGGTGGAATATTTGTTTACCCAGCAGAGGAAGGAAAACCAAATGGCAAAATTCGACTACTGTATGAAGCCGGCCCTTTGGCTTTCCTAATCAACCAGGCTGGGGGGTATGCTTCAACGGGCTACGAGAACATACTGGATTTACAACCAGAAGATTTGCATCAGCGTGTACCAGTTTTTATTGGCAATCGTTCCTTGGTCGAAGTTGCAGACCGTTTCATTCAGGGAACCATATCGAGGATGGATTGACGCCTAACATTTACCATGCTATACTTTTGACGCCCAAAAGAAGTAGCGTGAGCCAACTCCTCATTACATTTTAGAAAACCGTTTAGTTCTTGAATTCAAATCTTTTACTTCCCCAAATAATATCGGCCAAATTATTGCACTGACCTCTTGAATTTTGTTATTGGGTTGGCAAATTCTACCTGAATGTACCTTTGATACACTCCCCAGCACAATGGTGTGAAGGGATTTCCCAGAAACTATACAAAGTCAAAAAAGGCGAAGATTTTGGCTACCAGGTAATTTCCCTGAAGCTGTGCTTTGAAATAGCCATATCACCTTGTAACTAATAAACGTGGAGAAACTCTGTATGAACATCGCAGACTTAACAGCAAAAAAGCTTAATGAACTTCGAGATATTGCACGAGAAATGGAAATTTCCGGCTTTAGCACCATGAAGAAGCAAGATCTAATATTCCAGATCCTGGCTTCCAAGGCCGAGAATAAAGGCCTGGAGTTTCGTGGAGGCGTTCTCGAAATCATGGAAGATGACAAACAGGCCATGGGCTTTCTGCGCTCTCAAAATTACCTTCCCGGCGCGGAAGATATTTATGTATCTAATTCCCAAATTCGCCGACTAGGCCTGCGCACAGGTGATATGGTTGTGGGACAGGTACGCATCCCCAAAGACAACGAGAAATATTACAGCCTACTGCGGGTAGAAGCCGTGAATGATGCGCCGCCGGAATTGGCCAAAAAGCGTCCTCGTTATGAAACACTCACGCCTATTTTCCCGGACCAAAAGCTAAAACTAGAAACGCGCGCGAACATCCTTTCTACGCGCCTAATTGATTTAGTTGCACCGATTGGTCGCGGACAGCGTGGTTTGATTGTCTCACCTCCTAAGGCTGGTAAGACGACGGTTTTAAAAGAGATTGCCAATGGTGTATCGGAGAATTATCCGGAACTTCATTTGATGGTCGTATTGATTGGCGAGCGTCCTGAAGAAGTAACGGATATGCAGCGTTCCATTGATGGCGAAGTGATTAGCTCTACCTTTGATGAGCCGGTGCGGCAACACTGTAAAGTGGCAGAAATGGCCCTTGAGCGGGCTAAGCGATTGGTTGAAATGGGACGTGACGTAGTGGTTTTGTTGGATTCTATTACGCGTCTGGCCCGTGCTTATAATTTGGTTGTTTCGCCCAGTGGTCGGACTTTGTCGGGTGGTTTGGATCCCACGGCGTTATATCCACCGAAGCGTTTTTTTGGCACTGCGCGTAACCTGGAAGAGGGAGGTAGTTTGACGATTATTGCTACTTGCCTTGTAGATACGGGGAGCCGCATGGATGATGTGATTTATGAGGAATTTAAGGGGACTGGCAATATGGAATTGTTGCTGAGCAGACGGATGCAGGAGCGACGGGTATTTCCAGCTTTTGATATTGAGCGTTCTAGCACGCGTCGTGAAGATTTGCTGATGTCTGGCGACGAGTTGCAGCGAGTGTATATGATGCGCCGAATGCTGGGGCATTTGATGGATACGCCAGGTTATGATATTACTAGTGCAACTTCGGCAGTGATGCAGAGATTGCGGAGTACGAAAAATAATTACGAATTTTTGGAAACGTTAACTAAAGATATGATGTAGGCTGCCTTAACAATGAATGAATGGTTTTCCCAGAGGCGGGTTGGCTGTAGCCAGCCCGTTTTTGCTGGGTGGGGGCTTTGTGGTAGCATCTCTTTTCTGTGAGATGATCATATGGATAATGTAGTTAGGTTTTTTCAACGATTCGGCGGACAGTTGACGCTGTTGGTGGTGGTGGTTTTGTTCTGGGGTAGCTGGCAGATGGGGGGGGCTTCTTCTGGCGAAGCGGAGAGTGCAATGGGGGAAACGGCCGTTTCCCCTCTAAGTTCTTCTACAGCCACCCCTAGCCCCTCACCCACTTACGCACCTGGCACCCTGCCCATCTTGGGCGACATTGGCCTGGTACCTGCACCCAAACCTATGACCTACCAGGGCAAATTGCCCCAACACGACCTGCAAACCTATGTGGTTGAACGCGGTGATACACCAAACGCCATTGCGGATCGCTTCAATATCCAGCCAGCAACCTTGTTGGGTGGTAATCCGCGTCTTAGCGAAGAGTCTAATGCGTTACAGACTGGTGTGGAATTAATTATTCTGCCTATTGATGGTGTCTTGCACGACGTTCAGCCTGGCGATACGGTTGAAGGTTTGGCAGCAGAATACGGTGTTCCTGTGGAAGACATCATTGCTTATGAACCGAACAACCTGGAATTTCCCTACCGTCTTTATCCAGAAACCCAGATTATGGTGCCTGGCGCAGTGCGTGAACTCTTTGTCTGGAATCCCCCTGACCTGGCTTCGGTAGGCGGCACATCCTGGGAAGGCCGCAATATCCGACCGATTATTGTGGGCACGGGCACCTTTGTTTATCCTGTTGGCTCAACCAACTTCACCCAATATTATTGGTATGGGCATCGCGCTATTGATATTGGCCTGCCGGAAGGAAATGCCGTATATGCTTCTGACACGGGTACGGTGACTTATGCCGGGTGGAATACCTACGGCTACGGCAACTTGATTGTGGTCAATCATGGCAATGGTTACGAGACCTTTTACGCCCATCTTAGTTCCATCAATGTGTCGCCAGGACAAATTGTGTACCAAGGAAATTTGATTGGTCTCAGTGGCAACACGGGCAACTCTTCGGGGCCGCATATCCATTTTGAGATTCGATTAAATGGCAATCAGGATGATCCTTGTTGGTATTTGGGGTGTTAGGCTGTGATCGGCGCCTTTTGGGCGGAACCTTCAAGGCTTTAAGGCTTGTGTTGTTGACAACGGCCGTTTCCTTTGCTACCCTTTCCTCCATGAATCAGCTAGTGACTCGCGCACATTTTGCTGCCGCCCAGACCCTTCGGTCTGGCTCGTAGTGCTGCCTGAGTCACAAATATGTCCGGGCACCGCCGCCAGACTGGAACACCAGCCTGGCGGTTTTTTTGTTTATTACGCACAAGCTGCATCGTGCGGTAAAATCAGAGTCAGCAAATCCTTACAAGTCAAAAGAGACAGAATGATGAAAAAACCAACCACCAGCAACGAAATCCGTGCAGCATTTCTGCAATTTTTTCAAGAACGAGGCCACGAAATTGTCGCCAGTGCCCCGTTGCCGCAACACGATAACCCCACGCTGTTATTCACCAACGCCGGGATGAACCAGTTTGTAGACGTCTTTTTGGGTAAGGAAAAGCGCAGTTATCAACGCGCTACGACCTCGCAAAAGTGTATGCGCGTTCAGGGTAAGCACAACGACCTGGAAAACGTCGGCCCCTCGCCACGCCACCACACCTTTTTTGAGATGTTGGGCAACTTTTCCTTTGGCGACTACTTCAAAAAAGAGGCCATCCGCTATGCCTATGACTTCATGACCCAAACCTGCGCCATTCCCCCAGAAAAACTTTATTTCACCGTGCATACCGGCGACGACGAAGCCTATGGTTACTGGGTGGACGACGTTGGCGTGCCAGCCCACCACGTACTACGCATGGGCGACAAGACCAACTTTTGGATGATGGGCGACACCGGCCCCTGCGGCCCAACCAGCGAACTGCATTACGATTGGGGCGCTGAAGCGTGCACCTGTGGTCAACCAGACTGCTCGGTATTGCTAGACAACGATTGTGGACGGTGGCTGGAAGTATGGAACCTGGTGTTTATGCAGTATGACCAGGCTGCCGACGGCACCCGCATGCCGCTGCCCAAGCCCGGCGTAGACACGGGCATGGGCCTGGAACGCATTACCAGCGTGGTGCAGCAAACCCCGGCCAATTACGACAATGACCTGTTTACCCCGGCCATGGATATGGTGCAGGAGCTTTTGGGCGATCAAGATGCTGACCGGGCGGCAAAGTATGTGGGCTACCGAGTCATTGCCGACCACGGCCGTGCAGCCACGTTTATGATTGCTGATGGGGTGCGCCCGGGCAGCACCGGCGCGGGCTATGTGCTGCGCATGGTCATTCGCCGGGCGTCCCGCTTTGGGCGCAAAATTGGCTTTGAACGGCCGTTCCTGGCCCACGTGGCTGACGTCTACATCAACCAGATGGGCACCGCCTACCCGGAACTGAAGCAGCGCCGTGATCACATTGTGCGTACCCTCACCCTGGAGGAAGAAAAGTTTGCCCGTACTGTTGACAGCGGTCTGGCTCAATTGGATAAAATCATCGCCGGTTTGCGGGAAAGCGGCCGTACAGAAATTGCCGGAGACGTGGCATTTAACCTCTACGCCACCTATGGCCTACCCCTGGAAATTACCCGCGATGTGGTGAAGGAACTGGGCCTTACTGTGGATGAACCCGGTTTTCTCCATGCCCGCGACGCTCACGCCGCAGCCAGCGGCGCAGGACGCTTTGGTCAATATGAAACGGGAACAAATGCCTATGCTGACGTCCTACAAGTCCTGATCGAATCAGGTCAACTGGCAGAGGGCGTGGAGTATGATCCGTACATGGGCGCGGAAACAGAGTCAGAAATAGTGGCCTTGTTCCGCGATGGGCAGCAGGTGACGGCACTGCAAGCTGGCGAAGTGGGGGAGATAGTTACAGCCGTGACGCCCTTCTATGTCGAAGCGGGTGGTGAAGTCAGCGATACCGGCCACATTTTGTGTCACCACGGCAAATTTCGTGTAGAGGATGCTCGCAAGCCCCTAAATGGCCTGGTTGTACACGCAGGGCAGGTAGAAGATGGTTCTATGGAAGTTGGTCGAACGGTGCGCCTGCGGGTGAATGACGGCCGTCGCTGGGATATTCGCCGCAACCACACCGCCACCCATATTTTGCACAAAGAGCTGCGCGCCCACCTGGGCGCCCACGTGCAACAGGCCGGCTCCCTGGTTGCCCCCGACCGTTTACGCTTCGACTTTACCCACGACCAGGGCGTAAGCAAAGAGACGCTGTCCCAAATCGAAGAACACATCAACAAAGTCATTTTGGCCAACCGACCCGTTACCGTTACCTACATGGGGCAAAAAGAGGCTGTAGAATCTGGCGCCATGGCCCTCTTTGGCGAAAAATATGGTGACGTGGTGCGTACCATCAAAATTGGGGACCCCAACCATCCATACAGCTTTGAGCTGTGCGGCGGGCTACACGTCAACGAAACCGCCGAAATTGGCTCCTTCCGCTTTATGAGTGAAGGCGCAGTGGCTGCGGGCGTACGCCGCGTGGAGGCGGTGACGGGGCGCGGTGCAGCTGACTATGTCGCCCAACGCCTGGACACCCTGGAACGGGTGGCGGGAAAGCTCAATGCGCCCATTGGCGAATTAGAACACCGGCTGGATGCGCTGTTGACCGAACACCGCGCCCTGCAAAAGGAGTTGGAGAAACTACAGCGGCAAGCCGTCA
The DNA here is from genome assembly GCA_964504445.1 of uncultured Anaerolinea sp. Lineage (GTDB taxonomy): Bacteria > Chloroflexota > Anaerolineae > Promineifilales > Promineifilaceae > JACSRF01. The sequence goes on from CAZDEO010000005.1 coordinate 22,747, forward strand.
AGGGTCAGTTTGACAATTTGCTGGCTCAGGTGCGCCAGGTGCAGGGCGTCAACGTGCTGGCCGCGCGAGTAGACGTGCCCAACGCTGACGCATTGCGCGAGATGGCAGACTGGTTCCGCGATAAGGTAGGGTCGGGCACGGCCGTTTTTGGCACAGTCGTCAACGACAAGCCCCTGATCATTGCTACCGTCACTGATGACCTGATTCAGCGTGGGGTAAAGGCTGGTGATTTGGTGCGCGAAGTGGCCAGGCTGGTAGGCGGTGGTGGTGGCGGCCAGCCCCGCCTGGCCCAGGCCGGAGGCCGCGACGCGGCGAAACTGTCTGAAGCGCTAGATGCTGTGTCGGCTTTGGTAGAGAAGGCCCTCAGTGCCCATTAGCCGTCAACCGTAAGCCGTCATCAGGCATCTGCAGGCATACCCGGCGCTGTGGAGACTGGTTTACGGACTACCGTTCACGGGCTACGGCCGTTTTTTATGAATACCCGCGTCATTTACCTCGACAATGATGACGACATAATCTCCATTTGTGACCGCCTGAATTGGGAGCAGTCTCAGCGTGCCCTGCTGGTGCTGCCGGCGGAGGGGAAGGTATTGCGCGCCGGGCTAGATTTGGCCCGCCTGCGCCGCCACGCCGATCGTATGCGCCTGGAGATTGGTCTCATCTCTCCTGACGCAGCCATTCGGCAGCAGGCCACGGCCTTGGGTATTCCTGCCTTTTTGACGGTAGAAGCTGCCAGCCAAAGCCGCCGAGGGTGGTGGCGCGGGCGGCGGCGGCGTGAGCGCATCGGTTTGCCCACGGTGGGGGAGGCTGGCGTGGCGCAACTACGCCCTCAACCACTGGATCCGCATGTGCGGCGCGGGGTGCAGCAGCGTTTAACCCGGTCCGTTTCCTGGCAGCGCTGGCTGCTGCGCTACGTGGCTGTGGTGCTTTTCTTTTTGATATTGGGTGGGCTGGTGGTCGCTTTTTTGGTGACGGTGCCAACGGCAACGCTTACCTTGCGTCCGGCAGTGCAAACCGTGGAGGCGACGCGCATTGTTTTGGCTGACCCCGAACTGGCTGAGGTGGATTACGGCCGAGGTGCGGTGCCCGGGCGGCTGCTGACGGTGGAAAATGTGTGGCAGGCGACAGCGCCAGCAACGGGGGTAACGGCCGTGCCCAATGCTGCGGCGCGGGGCAAAGTGCTGTTTGTCAATTTGGGCGACAATGAGGTACGCATTCCTGCCGGGACGCGGGTGAGCACTACGGCGGAAAACAGCGTGGCTTTTCAGACTATTCAGGAGGTGGTGGTGGCTGGGGTGGAGGGCAGTACGGCAGAAGTGGACGTGATTGCCATTGAGCCAGGACCGCAGGGAAATGTGGCTGCCAATCTTGTTAACCGCATTGAGGGGGCATTGGCGACACAGCTAGAGGTGCGTAACCTGGAACCGCTGGATGGTGGGGCTGTACGGCAGGCGACGGCCGTTTCTGAGGCAGACCAGACCCGCCTGCGCGCCCAGGTGCTGCAATTTTTGCAGGCGTTGGCCATTTCGGAGATGGAGGCGCAGGTGAGTGCCCAGGAGTTTTTGGCGCGCCCTTCTTTACGAGTTGTAAGTATTGTGAATGAAACCTACTCTCATTTTCCTGGTGAGCAAACCAATGAGTTGACTTTGGAGATGCGCGCGGTGTTGCAAGGTACGGCCGTCAACACTGGTGATGCCGTAGGCCTGCTGTATGAAACGCTGGCGACGGACCTGCCGGAGGGTAATATTCTGGTGGCGGAAAGCATCAGCCTGACTGTGGGAGACGTGGTGGGGGTTGACGAAGCAGGGCGCGTAACTTTTGAGATGGTTGCCACGGGCGTGGTGGCGGCGGACTTGCAGCTTGACGGGCCATTGACGGCCGTTGCCGGGCAGGCTCCGGAAGCGGCATTGGCTTATTTGTATGAGCAGTTGCCCCTGCGGGACGTGCCTACCATTGACATTTGGCCCACGTGGTTTCAGCGCATGCCCTATTTGCCCACGCGCATTCACGTAGACATCCGGCGCGCCGACTGAGGGTGTTTGCCCCAAGGCTGGTAGTGAAAGCGTAGGGAAAGGGTAGAGGTGAGGACGGCCGTTTTGTGCCATTCTATCAGGCAGGCGAAAATGAATGAACTGACGGTAAAAGGGCGCGTGTTGGCTTTAGATTTAGGCGAGAAGCGCATTGGCGTGGCGGTGAGCGACCCCACGCGCACCATTGCCAGCTCTCTAGCCGTGTTCAAGCGCAAATCCCGCCAGGAAGATTACGCCCATATTGCCCGGTTAATTGCCGAGCAGCAGGCCAATTTGCTGGTGGTGGGACTGCCTGTACCTCTTAGTGGGGTTGAGGGTGAAAAGGCGGCCTGGGTACGCAGCTACACGGCCGAATTGCAGCAGCATGTTGCCGTTCCCATCGTGTTGTGGGACGAGGCCCTAACCACCGTGCAGGCTTATGACTCCATGCGCCAGCGCGGCAAGCGGGCCAAACAAGCCAAAGAGCGCATAGACGCCGTGGCGGCGGCTTTTATTTTGCAATCTTTTCTGGACGGAAATAGGGATTAGAGATTGGAGACGAGAGATTCGTTGCGCAATCTCTCATCTCTAATTTCCCTAAAAGGAGATTAACCATCGCTACTTCTCAATCCCCAACTTCCCGCATTGGTCGCTGGTTGTGGCGCCTGGGGTTTTTTGTTATGGTGCTGGCTAGTTGCGCGGTGGCTGCTTTTGTGTTGTGGAACCGTTACCAGCAGGCTCAGGCGACGGCCGTTAACCCCAACCTCAACCCTTTGCAGCGTCTCTATTTGCAAAACTACCTCACGACCCATGCCCCGCAGTTGGCCCAGCCCGCTGGCCACGTCACCGTGCCGGTGCGCTTTTCCATTACGCCGGGAGAGTCGGCCGAGACTATTGCGGCTAACTTGGTGGCGCTGGGGGTATTGAACGACCAGCAATTGTTTGTTAATTATCTGCGTTACAATGGGTTGGATTCTCAGCTAGATGCGGGGGAATTTACGCTGGGTCCCCAGCTCACCGTGCCCCAACTGGCGGAGATATTAACGGTGGCGTATGCGCAGGATATTGAACTGCGGTTTTTGGAGGGATGGCGCAGCGAGGAAATGGCGCGTTATCTGGCACAAACGACGCCGGCAGCAATTGATGCGGAAACATTTTTGGCTATTGTGCAGGGGCGAGGGGCGTTGGATTGGGCCGCGTATGACTTTCTTGTAGCTTTGTCGCCAGGAGCGACGCTGGAAGGTTATTTATTTCCTGATACGTACCGCGTGCCGCTGGATGCCGATGCCGCTTATTTGGTGGATGTCATGCTGCGCAATTTTGGCCGTCGCGTGGATCCGGCGATGCGGCAACAGTTTGGCGCGCAAGGCCTCACCGTGCATCAGGCGGTCACCCTGGCATCTATTGTGGAACGGGAAGCGGTGGTGGCGGAGGAACGGCCGTTAATTGCTGGTGTCTTTTACAACCGGTTGGCTCAGGACATGCGCCTGGAGACAGACCCTACGGTGCAATATGCCTTGGGCTATCAGAGTGAAGCCGATAGCTGGTGGAAGTCGTCTCTTACCCTGACTGATTTGCAGGTGGATTCCCCCTACAACACCTATCAGGTGTTGGGGCTGCCGCCTGGCCCCATTGCTAATCCGGGGCTTTCTGCATTGCAGGCTGTTGCGAACCCGGAAGGCAGCAACTACATCTTCTTTGTGGTAGATTGCACGGCCGTTACCCCTGGCGCCCATATATTTAGCGTGACTTTTGAGGAGCATCTGGCTAATGTGCAGCGCTGCCGCTAAGCAGCTAAGGGGTAAGGGCGTGGGCTGGCAACAGAGAAAATGTCTGCTCTTTCGCTACTTTGCGCCCCTGCTCTCCTGCCTTTTCTTCCTGCTGGGCTGCGCCAGCGTAGACCCGGTGGTGAAGGTGGGGCTAGTGGGGCCGTTTGAAGGGGCGAACCGCGTCGTTGGTTATGATGTCATTTACAGCGCCCGGCTGGCAGTGCGTGAAATTAACGAGGCTGGCGGTGTTGGCGGCTATCGCGTAGCGTTGGTGGCCCTGGATGACAGCGGCGACCCGCAGTTGGCGCAAGAGGTAGCGGCTTCCCTGGTTGTTGATCCGGCGGTGGTGGTGGTTATGGGGCATTGGTTGCCAGAGACAACGGCCGTTGCTGTCCCCATTTACGCTGCGGCCAACGTGCCTTTCATTCCGGCTGGCGCGCCACCCTTCGGCGAGTTTGCACCCGACCAGCTCCCGGCAGCGTTTCGCGCGGCTTATGAGGATGTAACGCCCTTTGACGAAACAGCCGGGCCTTATGCGGGTTCGGCTTACGATGGATTTCAACTGTTGTGGCGCGCTATGGCGGCAGCCGCTGTGCAGGGTGAGATTAGCAGAACGGCCGTTTCCGCCGCGCTGCAAGGGTTAAGTTATGCGGGCATGACCGGCGTCCTTTCCGTGACGCCCTGACCAATTACCGCCAATACAAGGAAGTAGGACATCATGATTCGACGCATTTTGGGTTTCATCATCCTCCTTATTGGCCTGGCAGGCATTGTGTTGGGCCTGTTGGGCAACCGTGTGGGCCATCAGGTGATAGATGCGGTGACCACGGCCGTTTCTGACGTGCTGCTCCTCACTTCGGATAGCTTGGACACCGTGCAAGAGACCTTGCTCATTACTAAAGACACCGTTACGCTGGCCAGCGACAGTTTGACCACAGTAGAAACGGCCGCCGTCAATTTGGGTGGGGCAATCTTGCAGACCCAGCCCTTGATTGAAGAAATCTCTAAAGTGACCAGCGTGGATTTGCCCAATAGTCTGGAAGCCGTTCAAGAAACCATTCCCACGGTAGCTCAGGCTGCTGGTGTCATTGACGATACCCTGGTTTCCCTCAACCGGCTGCGTTTTGAAGAAACCATCCCGTTCATTAACTACACCATCTCCTGGAGTTTGGGCGTGGATTATGCCCCGACAATTCCCTTTGATACGGCCGTGATCCAGATTGGGGAGAGCCTGGAACCGCTGCCGGGCCGTTTGCGCAACCTGGAACAACAACTTTTGGTGACCAGTGGTAATTTGCAGATGCTTAGTGATGACGTATATCTGATAGCCGACGATTTGACGCTGGTAAATACCCAAATTCAGGCCCTGAATCCCCTCCTAGATGAGTACATTGCCACCGTTACCCGCATTAACGACACAGCGCGCATGACGCGGGCCAGTATAAATGAGCAATTAGAGCGGCTCAAAATGGGTATTACTTACATTATGATCTGGTTGGTGCTTTTTCAGGTTGTGCCCCTTTACCTGGGGTATACGCTGCTTATGGGCCAACAGCCTGGGCGGGAAACGGCCGTTCCGCTGTTGGCTGCAGCCGAAAAGGATGCTTCTTGATCCGGCGAATTGGTCTCTTACTTTTCACCATTCTATTACTGGCTGCCTGCTCTGGTGAGGAGCCGGCGGAGGTTGCCGTGCGGGTGGAGATGCCCCAGCAAACCTTGCTGCCCACCCCCACCCTGGTTCCTCCCCTGGCCACCAGCCAGGCCGCCGCGGCCGCTACCACCAGCGCCATGGCCACGCCGGTGCTAAACCTGGCCCGGCCCAAACCCACCATCACGCCTACGCCTACTCCGTCGCCCACGCCCACGGCCACGCCGCTGCCGGCAGAGCGCATTGCCTTGGGTGATTCTGCCCTTGCCCACGGCGACGCAACCGCTGCCATCGTTGAATTGGAGGCGGCCCTGCACCTGCGAGCAGGCTTGACAGATGCGCAAGTGACCACCTTGTTGGTGGATTTGGGGCGCGCGTATTTGCAAGAGGAGCAATATGGGGCGGCTGTTGGGGTTTTCACGGAGCTGCTTGGGTTGCCCCAGGCAACGGCAGTTTCTGAGGCGCATTTTTTCCTGGGCCAGGCGCAAGCTGCCCAGGGGGATTATCAGGCAGCGATTGCCGCTTACCAACAGTACCTGGCAGCCAACCCAGAAATGAGCACTTACGTAAATCCCTACATTGCTGACAGTTATTTTGCTTTAGGTGACCGACCGGCGGGCATTGCTGCTTACGAAGCCGCCTTAACCGGGGCGGGTTTCCGCCTGGCGCAAATAGAGTTACGGGAAGCGTTGGTGGCCTTTTACCTGGCTGATGGCGATTATGGTGCGGCCATTGCCCAGTATGACGCCATCCGCGACCTGGCAGTGACGGAGGCCACTAAAGGGCGAATGACTTACCTGGCGGGGCAGGCGGAATTGCTGGCGGGGCGACCGGAAGAAGCGTACGGCCGTTACCTCTTGGGCGTGGACAGTTTTCCCCGGGCTTACGAAAGCTACCTGGGGCTGGTTGAATTGGTGGAAGCTGGGATTCCGGTGGATGAATTTCAGCGGGGCCTGGTGAATTATTATGCCCGGTCTTATTTGCCAGGCATTGCCGCTTTTCAGCGTTACATGGCTGCCGATCCGGAAAATTACCGGCAGGACACTCACCTGTACCTGGCCTGGTGCTATGAAGGGGTAGGTGAGATTGAAGCGGCGTTGGCAGAACTGGCGCAATTTGCGCTGACTGACGCCGCCCTGGCGACCATTGAGCGGGCAAAACTGTTGGCGCGGGCTGGCAATGGCCCGGCGGCTTTAGCGGCGTATGACGATTATCTGAATAATTTTCCTGCCGGTGATGATGCGGCTTTTGCGGCCTGGTGGTCGGCGTGGTGGCTGAACCGCCTAGGCGATTTGCCTGGTGCGCAAGGGCGGTACCGTTTTTTCGTTGACACCTTTCCCGCACACGAGGATGCGCCGGAGGCGCTGTTCCGCGTGGGGTTATTGGCGGAGGAGCAGGGGGACAGGGCAACGGCCGTTTCTGCCTGGCTAGAGCTGGCGGAAAAATATCCACAAAGCAGCTACAGCGGGGCATCATTGGTGTGGCTCCTGCGCACCCTACCTCAGGAAATTGACGCGCTAAACGGTACGGCCGTGGCGACTTCTACGCAATCTATAACGGCTACGCTGACCCTTACCGATACGAGAGCATTGCTGACGCGAACCGAAATTCTAGCTTTAAGCAACCCCGGTAGCGGTTACTACGCCCTGCGCGCTCGTGAACTGGTGGATGGAGGGCAACCCTTTGCGCCTAGCGGCGTTGCCACTTTGCCCACCCCATCTGCCGCTGGCCAGCAAGAAGCGGAAACTTGGTTGCGGAACTGGCTGGGCCTGGATGGGGAAACGCCGGTTAGCCCTCTTAGCCCGCTCTTGGCGGCGGATACGCGATTGGTGGTGGGCGGCAAGCTGTGGCGGCTGGGTTTGTGGCAGGAAGCCAAGCGAGAACTGGAAGCGGTGCGGCAGGAATACGCCACCAATGCCTTGTTTAGCTACCAGTTGGCCCTTTATTTCCGAGACTTGGGGATTTATCGCTCTTCTATTTTGGCGGCGGAGGCGGTACTGCTGCAGTCTGGCGAGTCTTTGTTTGATGTGCCGCCATTTTTGGGGCGGCTGATTTACCCCACCTACTATGCCGATCTGGTTTTGCCTTTGGCCGAAAAGTATGGCTATGACCCGTTGCTGCAATTTTCCCTGCTGCGCCAGGAAAGTTTGTTTGAGAGCTTTGCCACTTCAACGGCCGTTGCCCAGGGGCTGAGCCAGGTGATTCCAGACACGGGGGCATACATTGCGCGACAGTTGGCCTGGCCTGACTATGAAAATGCTGATTTGTATAAGCCTTACGTGGGGTTGGCCTTTGGCGCTTATTATTTGCAGGAGCAGTTAGCTTTATTTGACGGCTTTGTGGCTGCGGCTTTATCAGCCTACAACGCTGGCCCCGGCAATGCGTTACGTTGGTACAATCTGGCGGGGGCCGACCATGATTTGTACGTGGAAACGGTTGATTTTAGCGAGACGCGACTGTATATCGAGCGCATCTACAGTGGTTATCAGTTTTACGCGCATTTGTACGGAGAGAAGCCCTGAGTTTTTGAAGGCTCATGGGGTTTCATAGTGGGCACATGGCTAATTTTGATTGGCACGAGGAAGAGTTGCGGTGGGAAGAGCCTCCAATGCCGGAGCCACCACGCGCACCCCGCCGTTGGCTGCGCTGGTTGCTGCTGATCTTGCTGGTATTGGGCGGGCTAGGGGTGGGGGGAACGGCCGTGTACCGCCAGCTGACCAATCGTGTGGAAGAGGCCTCTTTTGAAGTTGAATCAGCCATCCGCAGCAGCCATGCCCTGGTTTTTCAGGCGGCGCAGCAGCAGGATAGGGAGTTGTTTGTGACCTTGCTTTCCGGGCGTGATGATGTTTGGGCAACCGCGCAGGAGCGTTTGGTAGATAGCGGTCTGTTTTTTGCGCGGCATGGCTTTGGGCTAAGTTGGCTGCCTGGGGATGCTGAATTAGCTGTGGTAGACGTGCAGATTTCCCCGGATTTGGCGACGGCCGTGTTGACGGCTACCCACGATTATGCCATTGATGTAGGAAATGGCCTCTCGCAAACGGTGTCGCTGCTCCAGACGGCCGTTTACCGGCGGGGTGCTGACCGTTGGCTGTTTTCTTCCCCTGATGCAGATTTTTGGGGGAATACGGTGCTGAGCCAGGGGGAGCTGCTGGTCATGAGCTACCCGGAACGAGATACGGCCGTTGCTCGGCGCCTGGCGGTAGATATTGAAGCAAAAATAAACGAAATGTGCAGTCGCCTGGATGATATCGCCTGCCCCGACGATATTCATTTGCAGATAGCGTTATCCGCCGATCCGGCGACGCTTTACGAGACCAATAAGCTGACGGCTGGGTTTACACTGGGTCAAGCGCCTGTGCGCGCGTTCCGGTGGTACAATTTTGCGGCACGCGCCGAGGGCGCAGAGAATCTGCTCACTTTGCCCACGCCAACTTTGCTTGGTTTGCCCCAAGATGAGGCGAGTTATCAGGCTCTTTATCGTGGCTATGCGGCGCGGATTTTGTCAGCGCTCATTGCCGAAATGGTTGGCTGGGCATGTTGTGAAGGGGATGTTGTTTTTCAAGCAGCCCTGGATATGGAGTTGGTGCAGTTAGGTTTGCGCCCCGAGCCTGTGCGCCCTGAGAATTATACGGCCGTGTTGGGCACTAGCTTTGCAGATGTTCATGATGCAGGATTGGCTGGCAATATGACGTATTTACATATGCTGCTGGCTTTTATGGCGCAATCCTTAGATGTGTCGCCGGTGATGGTGCAGCAAAAGCTGGCGCAAACGCCAGGGATGACATGGCTGGCGTGGTTAAGTGCAGTAAGCGATGGGGGGGTAGCCCACGAGGCTGACTTGAATCGCTTGTGGTTGGGTTTTGTGTACGGCCGTTCCCGCCCGGACCAGACCCGCCCCCCCATTTCTTTGCCGGAACAGACTTTGCAGCTTGTATGCCGCAGCGCAGAGAATGGTGATGCTACTCTGTATCGCTATGACCCTTTGACGGAAGCCTTGGCGGTGGAGTGGGCGCTTAATGGCCCAACGGCCGTTCTTTTCCCTTTGCCAGACCGGGAAGGACTCATGGTTGCCGAGCAGAACGCCGCGATAAATTCGGTTGCGCGGACCTTCGTATTTCGTGAAGGTGTGGTAGGGTCATCTTTTGGGTACGGTGCAAATGGGTTACCGGCGCCAACTCCCTTATCTACAAGCCCTGATAGCCGGTATATGTTGTTTTATCAGCCGGGCGAACGCTCTTTGCCCTATGCATTGTTGGATTGGTCTGCTTGCCAGGCTCAGGATGCGTGTGAGTTGCAGACCTCACTGGGGTCTATATTGTGGTCACCAGATGGCCAACGTCGGCTGCTTTATGGCAACCAATCGGGGGACGACGGCGGGTATATGTTGTTTTTGGCCGATGAACACGGCCGTAACGCTCAGTACATTGCCGTTGGGCTAACGGCAGCCTGGTTGGATGAGGATACGGCCGTGTTTGTGCGGGAAGATGGTGAGGTTGTGGCGGTGAATGCGGTGACTTTGGCTCAGACAGCCCTGTTTACGACGCGAGAAATAGCCACCAGCCTCGGCCTGGGGCCAGCCCGCCGGGCCAATTTGCAAATTACCTTTCTGGCTAGTTTGCCACAGTATCCTCACTGGTTGTTTGTCGGGGCGATGGACTATCGCAGCAACTTCTTGCTGCGGTATTATCGCCCGGATGGCATCCTGGAATTCCTCCTTTCGCAGGACTTTGCTTCAGGCTCGTTACCCCTTGACCCTTATGCCGTGGGGGGGATACCTGCCGACGAGCGGTTTTCGCCAGACGGCCGTTGGCTGGTGCAGCTTGCGGTGCGGGAAAACGACCAGGGTTGGGAACTGCGATTGACGGATTGGCAAACGGCCGTTACCCAAGCGTATCCTATTGCCACCCTAGACCAGTCCTGGGCAAGAAGCTTGGTAGATTGGTCTAGTGATGGCAAGTGGTTTGCCTTAGCCACCGATGGCTATCTGCGGCTCATTGCCCCCCACCATGATTATGAAAAATGGTTTATTCCAGAACACATGGCTTGTGATCAGGCTATTTGGCTAAACAAGTAATGAGTATTTCCGCTTTTACCCCATTGCTGAGTAAAGTATAGATAGAGCCATAGAACAAGACCGGACAAAATGGGTGCCAGGGCATGGTGATGATATGTCTAATTTTGACTGGATATCAGATGAAGACAGGCATTGGGAACCAGAACCGCCAAAAGAGCCGGAGCATAAAAACCGACTTAGCCGGTGGTTGGTGCTGTTCCTATTGGTGGTGGCTTTGGTCGTCGCCGGGGCGGTGATGGTTTACCGGCAAGCGGACGAGCGGATCTCGGCGGCAGAGGCTTCTGTGCAGGCGGATATTCTAGCTGCCCACCAATTGATGTTGGAGGCGGGCATGGCTGGCGACGTGGACCTCTTTCGCGCTGGCTTGTCTGGGCGGCAGGAAGCATGGACGGCGGCCCAAATTGCCTTGCTGGAAGATGGCGCTATGTGGGAGCGAGCTGCCTTCGGCTTGACCTTGTTGGGCGATGTTGGGCAGTCCCCCCCTACTGTAGAAGTCAGCTCCGATTTGCGCCAGGCTGTGGTGACCTATGGGCTGTCTTACCAGGTGGGTGATGGGGTGATGGATTTGCGACATACGGCCGTTTATCGCCGTGGGGCAAACCGGTGGTTATTAGCGCCGCCGGAAGGAGATTTTTGGGGAAGCTGGGTGACAAACCGCGGGTCCTTCGTCACCCTCATTTACCCGCAGCGCGACGCCGCCATGGGTGAGCGGCTGGCCTTTGACCTGGACCGGACGATGCGCCGATTGTGTGCCGCATCCTTTTCCTTCGGCTGCCTTGATGGGTTGAATGTTTCCGTGCGATTAAGTACCCAACCCGACAGCTTGAAGACCCTTTTTGACACGAAAAGCCTGTTGCAGAACCCGCGCCAGCTCAATCTTCCTGCGCCCACGCTTTTGGGCATTCCCACTGATGAAGCTGGTTATAAGCTCCTGGCTGATGGATATGCGGCGCAGATTGCGCTGGCGGTTATGGCCGACGTGACGGATTATACATGCTGCCAGAGAGGTTTATACTTTCGGGCCATTTTAGATTGGCAGCTGAGTGAGCTGGGTATCGTCGAGTGGCCTCTTACACCAGATACCTTTGAAACCTTGCTGCGGGATAGCGACTTATTCCAGGGTTCTGTACAAGGATGGCGCAGCGCCGATATTTCTGGTCGCTTGGATGCAGAGTGGATTGGGGCGTATGCCTTGATGCAATATTTGTTGGAGGAAAGAGGATTTTCAGCAGAATTGTTGCAGCGCAATTTGCTGCAAAGTTATGATGAGTGGTTGGCATTAACCGAACTGGATGCCCAAGACCAGGTTGCTAGCTGGATTCAGTTTGTATACCACAACTCTACATCTGGTCAGCAGGCAATTTCCTCTGTCCCTGATCCGGTGAGCGATTTAAACCTGGTATGCAATTTTGAAAATAATTTGCCAATGTTGTATCGCTACGATTTTGCTACCGAAAGGTGGAATGACCTGGCGATAATTTCCGATGATGCTGATTACGGCTTATTTGTGCCGATGAACATTTCGGGCGCCATTTTTGTGTTGGAGGGCCAAGAGTCTTGGGTTGATGAGACGGTTTTTCTTACGACAAGGAGTTATTTGTGGCAAGACGGCCGTCGCTACCCCATTTATGATTCTGCGCAAGACCCTTTAGGCGAAGGGGCTATCTCCTCTATTGCCTATCCGGTGGCCATAGATCCTTTGCAGCGTTACCTGATGTTGGTTCTATTTACAGAGAGTAACGAGAATACTTTTGAAAACTCCCTGTTGCGGTTGGTGGATCTGGCGACTTGTTCTACGGAAGGCTGCGCGATGATTGACTCCAACTTAACTGTGGATATGTTGATGAGTCCTTCCATGTGGTCCCCTACGGGCGAACATATGCTGATCTCTACTCAGGGCGATTATTTTGTGGGTAGTGTAAGCGAAAGCTCTAACTATCCTCTTTACCTGGCCGATGGTTTGGCCCAGGCGTGGATACCCGTTGGCGAAGGGAGCAGCCCATTTTGGCTGGATGGGCAAACTTATGGCTATTTGCGCATCAGGGATGGTGGGGAGATGGAGATAGTAACGGCCGTTGTTGGTGAAAACGAGCCGCAAGTTTTGTTAACAATGCCGGAGCTGCAAGCGGCTCTGCCGGCAGAGATCGCCAGCTATGCGCCAGCCTTGCGCGTCAATTCTGTCCAGCCTAATCCGGCCTTCTCCGGCAAGTTACTGTTAATGGCAGGTTCTGCTCGGGGGCAAACCAACGCCAGTTACTTTTTCATCCTCGACCAGGCCGGCACGCCCGCGCAAACCCTTGAGTATATTGAGATGCAGTCTACAGGGGGAGAAGCTGCCTTTTCCCCAAATGGGCGCTATTTGCAGTTGATTCCCTATTATTACGGCAATAATGCAAATACCGGTGGCTTGCTGCTAAATCTGGAAACGGGCGAAAGAGAAACGGCCGTTTTCTCTCCCGATTCTACGGGATTCTGGGGCCGTAATGATTGGTCCCAGGATAGCAAATGGCTGCTGCAGCAATTTACAAACTACTTACTGCTCTATGCGCCGGATAGCGGTTACCAACGCCTGATACCTCTTGGCATACCTGATTGTCAATATGCCTTTTGGAGCAGCCGCTAGCCATGCCCCATTTTGATTGGCGCACCGAAGAAGATGGGGAATGGCCCATTTCCGCAGAGCAGGACAAAAAAACCGCTTCTCGCTTTCGCCGCCTGGTCTGGCTCATCCCCATCATCTTATTGGCACTGGTGGGGGGCGGTTGGTTCGTCAACGATCGCCTTAACCGCCAGATAGATCGGGCGGAGAAGGCCATCGAGGAGGAGGTGTTGGTTGTTCATCATCTGCTGGGTGCTGCTGCTGCCGCCCAGGATGTGGATTTGTTCATGGCTCAGCATGCCCCAGCGGATTCCCTGTGGTATGACGTCCAGCAGCTTTTGCTGGAACAAAACCTGTTCCTTAACCGCACCCCTCTGGGATTGTATGTCCATCCGCAGCCAGAGACCGGGGAGGAAGTGGTAGACCTTTCCTTTGACGCCACTCAGGCCTGGGTACAAGACCTAGTTCCCTACTGGACAGAAGAAGTGGACCGGACATTGGCGAAGGTGCAGCTCATGCGCACGGCCCTTTACCAGCGGCAGGAAGGCCGGTGGTGGCATGCCCCGTTGCCTCGGGACCTGGCGTACTGGGGCGCCTGGCAAACTATTGAAGGGGATTACCTGACCCTGATTTTTCCGGAAAAAGAGGCTGCGGTGGCGGATAGGCTGGCTGCGGATTTGGATGGGTATGTTGCCCGCTTGTGTGGGGAAACGGCCGTTTCCTGCCCGCCCGATTTACGCTTTCGCCTGCGCTTTTCCTACGAAACCACCGCCATGGCGGCCCTGGCTCAAAATTATCGCCTGCTCAATCTAAGCATCATGCGCAACGATCCCCCTCATACCTATCGCGTTAATTTGCCCACCCCCTCCCTGGTGGGGCTGCCGGTGGATGACGCTGGTTACCAGGCCTTGCTACGCGGCTACGGCCGTTGGGTAACATCCATGTTGGCCGCGCGCCTGGACCCTCAGCAAGGGGCCACTGACCAATTCGTCATCGCCCAACTCCAAAAGTTAGGGTTAGCTCCGCCGCCCCCCCCCGAATTCACCCTCAATTTCCCGCCAAAAGAACCGCCGCCTATCCCGTTGCCCACCCAAGAAATTTTGGTAACTTGCCAACTGGATGATGAAACAACGCTCTGGCGTTATCAACCGACTCAAGACAATTGGATAGATACCCGGGCTGCCGCAGGCAACCTACCCCCATTGTTTAATCTCTTTCTGGTCTCGCCCATGCCTGGCGGCAAAGGTGTTTTGCTGGCCCAACAACGTCAGGTGGCTAACCGGCAAAGCACGCGTTTTTCCCTGTGGCACAATGATCAGGAAATCATTTTGTTTGAGACGGAGGATAAGCTGGAGTTTGCGGACTGGTTGACACCGCGCATCTCGGCCAACGGCCGTTACCTGCTTTTTTACCGCCTCCAAAGTCTCAATGACCTGGATCCATTGACCCCCCACTTCTACCTGCTAGATCGCCTCGCCTGCGCTACCGGAAACTGCGCGTTACAACCCGTTGACGGCATCCCCTATTGGCCGCCCCAGCCGGAACCGACTCGCTCCATTATTGCTGACGTTAACACCTGGCCAGAAAACCTATATTTGGGAGATGGCGCGGGGCTTGTCCTGCGCCATCAGGCCATAGGCTGGCAGCCATTTTGGCTTGATGCCCAACGCTTTGGTTATGCGCGGGCACCCCAGGGCGCAGAATATTATCGACCAGGAAATCCTCTGGAGCTGGTTTTGACCCAGATTGACCATGAGCAGGAAGATGTGCAGGTGTTGCTGGACCAGGATGATTTTTTGGCAGTTTTGCAAGCAGTTGAACCGCACCTGCCAGCCACGCAATTACAAACGCACATGAATGATATTTTGGCTTCGCCGGATGCAAAGACTTTGTATATCAGTTTGCTCACCTGGCCTGCTGCGCCAAATGTGCAAGGCTCTCCGCAGCAACACATTTTGGCGTATGACGTAGCAGAAGCAAATTTGCAGTGGTTGTTTACCACAGCAGAGACGGCCAATTTTCCTCTGACGCTAGCGCAGAACGGCCGTTTCCTGGTCGTGCCCACGGCCGGCAGCGACAAGTGGTACGTGCAGCTTTACAATACGGCTACAGGAAACATCTTTGCCACAACCATGAACCCGTCTTATGACCATCCCTATCCCGCTCTTGATTGGTCCGCCGACGAGCAATGGCTGGTAATTGCTGACGACCGCTTGCTGCACCTCATCGCCCCCGAATTCGATTATAAGCGTACCGTATTGCACAATTTCACCGGCTGCCACAGCGCCAGTTGGATAAACCCATGAATAAACGACTCGTTCAAACCCAATTTAGCCCCGGTGCTGCCGACTATGCTACCAGCGCCGTTCATGCCCAAGGCGCCAGCTTGCCCCGGCTGCTGGCACTGCTTCCCTTGCAGCCCCATTGGCGCGTGTTAGACATCGCCACCGGAGCCGGGCACACCGCCCATATCCTGGCTCCCCACGTGCAGCAAGTCGTGGCTGCCGACCTGACCCTGTCCATGCTGGCCCAAACGCGCCAGCTTGCCCAAGAAAAAGGAGTGCCTCAGGTAACGGTGTCTGCCGGTGATGCAGAAGCGTTACCCTTTGCTGAAGCCAGTTTTGATTTAGTGACCTGCCGTCTTGCGGCCCACCATTTCCCAGAAATTAGCCGGTTTTTGGCTGAATCGGCGCGAGTGCTCAAGCCTGGTGGGCTGCTGGCAATCGTGGACAACGTGGTGCCTGGCAGCCGCCTCCGGGGCAAGAAGGCCCACTTAATGCGTGAGACTGCCCGCTACGTCAATGCCTTTGAGAAATTGCGCGACCCTAGCCATCAAACTTGCTTGAGCGTTGAGCAATGGCAGGATGCCCTGGCAGCGGCAGGCTTAGCGTTGACCCACCAGGAATTGCTGTCCGTACCTCTAGACTTTGACGCTTATGCGGCCAGGATGCGCGTGACGCCGCAGAATAAACTTCGCCTGCAGGCAATGCTGCGACAAGCCCCGCAGCCAGTATTAACCTTCTTGACACCCCATCAGACGGGCGATAGAATCACTTTCCACTTGACAGAAGCCATCTTGATAGGAACAAATAACCCGTAATCAGAACACGGTAAACAGTGAGGGGGGAAAGCCACTGATTATTGGCTACTGGGTATTGATTGAAGAGATTATGACGAAAACGTACAATTTTTGGATTACCGGCTGCCAGATGAATTACGCTGATGCGCGCCGTGTGGCTACGGAACTGGAGAAATTAGGATACCGGGCGACTTCCCGCACGGAAGAGGCGGACGTAGTTATTTTGCAAACCTGCACGGTGCGCCAGCAATCAGAGGATAAGGCGTATGGCAAGCTACAAAACCTGGCCCATTTGAAGGAGCAGCGCCCAGATATGACGGTTGCCGTTATGGGGTGCGTGGTGGGCGTGCGCGGTAATGAGGCTCTGGCGCAGCGCTTTCCTTTTGTGGACGTGTTTATGGAGCCATCAACGGACGGGCTGCCGCTGGTGAGCCACTTGACGCAGGGGGATGTGCAGGCTTATGAAACGGCCGTTACCACCCAACGCCACGCCCTGCAAGATGAAGAAGTCATCTTGCCCGCCCACCAGCTAGGTCGCCTGGTCTCTGCGCCGGTAGCCGTCGTCTATGGCTGCTCCCACGCCTGTACTTTTTGCATCATTCCCCAGAAACGTGGCAAAGAGCGCAGCCGTCCCGTGGGTGAAATTGCCGCCGAAGTACGCTCCCTGGTAGCCCAGGGCGTTAGAGAAGTGGTGCTTTTGGGGCAAATTGTGGATCGCTACGGCTACGATGTGACTGATGGTCCTGATCTGGCCGACCTGCTGCGGGTTATCAACGATATTGATGGGTTGCAGCGCATTCGCTTTCTCACCAGCCACCCCAATTACATGACCGACAAAATTCTCCACGCCGTGCGCGATTTGCCCAAAGTGATGCCGCAGATTGAGGTACCCATTCAGGCGGGCGACAACCAAGTGCTGGAAAATATGAAGCGGGGCTATACCCGCGAGCAATACCGCCACCTGGTACACCACATTCGCGACATCCTGCCCGATGCGGCCATCCACAGCGACATCATTGTGGGGTTTCCCGGCGAAACGGAAGCGCAGTTTATGCGCACCTATGAGATTTTGGATGAACTGGCGCTGGATAAGATTCACCTGGCCCGTTACAGCCCGCGCCCTGGCACCGTCAGCGAACGGCGTATGGTTGATGACGTGCCGGATGCCGAAAAGCGCCGCCGTTTTCATCTGATTGAAGCGTTAAACGAGCGAGTCTCCCAGGAGAAAATGGCGCGCTGGCTGGGTGAAAGGGTGGAAGTCCTGGTAGAAGACAAGCACAAGGGGCGCTGGCGGGGGCGCACGCCGCACAACAAGCTGGTCTTTTTTGACGACCCGCGCAGCCTGCGCGGGGAGCTGGTGCGGGTGCACGTTTCGCATACTGGGCCGTGGAGTATGTCAGGTGAAGCAGTCGATAAACCCCAGACTGTGCCCCTTAATGGTCACGAATCAGAGGTCATATCTTTAAATGTGCTGCCGTAGAGGCGTTTTGCTCCATTTATTGCCGGCTAACTCATGGTGAAGGAGCCGGCCTGGGAGCGGCCACGGCTAAGAACGGCCGTTAAATCATCCCCGTTGTTCACCCGATAAGACATCAGGTTATTGGCTTGTAGCAGCGCAGCCAGCTCTGCTGCTGACCGCCCGCCGCCAAAGGATTGGGGATCTACCAGCACCGTAACAACGCGCAGACCGCGGCGCATTAGCTGGCGTGCCGCCGTGGCCCACGCTTCGTCACAATTGGGTGTGACAACAAGCAAGGTTGTTCCACGCGGAAACAGGTGAATTTCGGCATTAATCATATCTTGCAGCGGTACTTCCCCCTCGGCGCGTAAAACAGCCAGCGTTTCCAAAATCCGATTCAACTGCCGTTCACTACGGTCAGGCTGCACAACTTCATTGGATTGACCATAAGCCAACATACCCACGGCACGGTCTTGGCGCAGAAAAAATTGGGCCAGCGACGCGGCAATGGTTACCGTATACTCTTCCGTGCTTTCTGGCAGAGAAAACGGTTTCCGGCGCACCCACCCAGGCAAATCTCCCGGCATCAAATAATCTGCCTCTGAATGGGGACGTGGGGCGACATGCCCAAAGACCGCCATGTCGGGAATCACCCAAATATCAGCCAGGGGATCAAGCTCAAACTCCTTCACGATGAGCCGGTCGCGGCGGGCCGTGCTGGGCCAGTGAATGCGGCTAAAGCTGTCCCCAGGGGCATAGTCGCGCACGCCGGCGGCGTTGGTGGTAATGTAATGGGTACGGCGGCGCAGCGCATCACCCCCAGAAAGGACGCCCACTGGTAAGGCGAAATCCCAAATATCCACCGTCATAGGATAGACGACAACGTTGCGGGTTTGGGTGTCTTGCCGCTGCAGAGGAAATAGGCCAAAGGGGTCGCTGGTGTTGATGCGTACGGGGCCTAATTGATAACGCCCCCGCTCCTGGCAGATGGTGGTGGCGCGCCAGTTGTGGGTGCTTCCTGACGAGAGACCATTGATCACGTAGCTGGTAAAATGCCCTGGTAGTTGGGAGAAATCGCGCACTTCTATCCACAGTATGGGGAAGATGCTGGCGTTACGGACCGCAAACCGTTCTTCTAATGGGCGGCCAACCTGGGTGCGGAAGGTGCGCGTGGTGCGTGAAAAGCGAACGCTGTTCATATTGAGCCAGGCCCACAAGAAGGAGACGATGAGCAGCAACGCCAACAGGTAAGCCAGGTTGTACATGAGGGGTCGCCCGGTTTGCAAGGCGACGATGAGGGCTGCCAGTGCCAGCAGGAAAACGGCCGTTCTACGGTGTCTCATGGTGCATCAGCCCCGGATTTGTGCCCCAGGAACAGGCAGCCGGTTCAAAATTTCCTGCACAATTTCCTCTGGCTGCACATCTTTGATGCGCGCTGCGGGGCCGACAATGATGCGATGGCCCAGGGCGGCCCCAGCCAAAGCCTTCACGTCGTCAGGCAACACATAATCTCGGCCGAACATGGCTGCCCGGGCCTGGCAGAGGCGATATAGCGCCAATGCCCCGCGAGAACTTGACCCCAGATACACATCCGGGTGTTCTCTGGTTTCGCGGACGAGATCCACGATATATTCTTTAACCTTTTGATCAATGTAAATACTGCGGATAGCTTCCTGGGCGGCCTGCAGCTCCTCCACGCTCACTTTTTGCGTTAGATCATCGACGGGATGCTTGTATTGCTGCCGATCCAACACTTCCAATTCTTGCTCGCGGTCAGCATAACCCAGGCGAATACGTAACATAAACCGGTCAAGCTGCGCTTCCGGCAACGGGAAAGTGCCCTCATATTCAATAGGATTTTGGGTAGCCAACACCATAAAAGGCGGGCCAAGGCGGTAGGTATGGCCATCCACGGTAACTTGCCGCTCTTCCATCGCTTCTAGCAGCGCAGATTGCGTTTTGGGGGTGGCGCGATTAATTTCGTCAACCAGCACAATTTGGGCATGGATAGGCCCGTGGCGAAACTCAAATTCCCGCGTTTTTTGGTTAAATACGGAGACACCGGTCACGTCACTGGGGAGCATATCAGGGGTAAACTGGATGCGCTGAAACTGGCACCCCACAGACTTGGAAAGAGCTTTTGCGAGCATGGTTTTGCCCACGCCGGGTACGTCTTCGATTAGGATGTGACCCTGGCACAATAGCCCTAAAATCGTAAGTTGTACTGATTGCCTTTTGCCAATGATGACCCGTTCAACATTTTCCACAAGCTGGTTGGCTACTGCCTGCACATCCGTCATTTTTCGCTCCTTGTACTTGGTCTGAAACTTGGCAAGGATTGTAACACAGATAGTTGTGGTCAGGGCAGAGCGGTGGAAAACGTTTAGAAAACGTTGGTTGTTTGCGGGATTTGCTCTTGTGACACCTCAACGCCTGGTCATAGACCGTTGGTGGAAACTGCCTTCGGGAGGAGCAACGTGTGCGACGTCTAACTGGAGGGCTTCCTCATCCTGGCGCACCGCAGGCAGGTAGATGAGGTAGTCTGGCTGGGGTTGGGGCAATATTTCTATATTTAGCGTTGCCAATAGAGGTTTTGCCAGATCGCAGTTCCAGGCAATAACAGTTATGGTAAAGCTGCCGGGCGTGGTGAAGGGGTGGTTGAAGAGTATAGGTGTGGTAATGCCGGTTTGGGCGGTGATAACGGCCGTTTCCCCCACCATCACCGTGTATGTGTAGGGCACGGCCGTTTCCGGCAACACCTCCAGGCTAAGGGTCACCACATCCCCCGCAAAGATTGTGCCAGTCGTCACTTGGCTTACAAGAACGTTGGTGATGGGCGTACAGCCATCACAGCTCACGGTGACGGTATCGGCATAGATGGCTGGGATACCGGCGCAGTTGTTAGCCGTCAGCATGTATGCATACGTGCCGCTAACGCCAAAATCTATGCCCGTTGGCGCGGCCAGCGAACTGGAGGCCGGATTTCCTCCCTGGAAAACCCATTCCCAGTTTATGGGTGTGGTCCCAGTGTAAACAGGTGAAAAATCTACCGTGCAGGCGTCAACGGCCGTGGTTACATTCATGACCTGTACCGGCTCGCACGCCATCAGGCAGTCGCTCATATGCGCAAAAGTCGCTACAGACGCCTTTACAAAGTCAGTGTAATAATCCATGTCCAGGTATTGCAGGCGGTCATTAACCGTGTGGTAACGAGGATTGAAATCGCCAAAATCCTCAATGCCCAAAATGGCAGTATAGCCATATTGCCAAAAGGAAGCGTGGTCGCTGGCGCCGGTGCCATTAGGCACTATCCCTGGGATCAGGTTTACCTCATAATCTGCCACAGCCTCAGCAAATAACTGCGCCAGGGTTAGCGTGGCGGGCATGGCGGCATTGGCGTGCAGGTCAATGTCACGGCTGCTGCCCGGTGTGTTCCAGGAGATCATGTCCAGGTTAATGACACCGCGGATATTTTCCCCTTGATTATAAGCGTGTTGCGCATAGGCATGGCTGCCCAACAGCCCTTGCTCCTCTCCGGTCCACAAGCCAAAGCGAATGGTGCAGCCCCAATTGTATTGGCTGAAAATATCGGCGGCAATGAGCGCCGCCACCACACCGCTAGCATTGTCATCAGCGCCAGGGGCGGTGGCCCCTAAAGGCATGTCATCCAGATGCGCAGAAAAGATGTAGATGTCGTCTGGATTGACTTGCCCGGTGATTTCCCCGATGACGTTGGGATAAGTAGACCCGCTCCATTGATGATACGTCACGTCTAACCCTAACTCGGCCAGATGTTCCCCTACAAATTGGGTTGCTTTCTCAATGGGCGTGCCGCTGTAGGTGTAGCGTGTGGCAATGGTGTAGGCGCTGCCGCCAATGGTTACCGGCCATTCGCCGCTAAGGCCACCGGTGTATTGGTAAACGGTGCTGCTGATGACCTGATCCATCATGCTCTGGATGACGGGGTCTGGTTCAATGTCTGCCGGTATGTGCGCTGGGTGGGGCCATAAGGGCTTGGGGTCAAGGGTAACACCCTGCACCTGGAAGCCATCGGCAGCCAGGCGTTTGGTTTGTTCTGGCGTGCTGCGTAGGATTGTCACGTCTGCTGTGGCATGGAGAAGACGGCCGTACTCCGCCCGCTCCACCCCAATTTGCCCTGGCAGCAAATAAACCAGGTTATAGTAATCTGCCCCACTGATGTTCGCATCAAGCACCTGGGAGGCTAGCTTTGCTGCTGCCAGTTGGCTTGTTTGGGCCGGGTCTGCACCCACCAAGAAAGCTCCCTCGCTCAGACGGGCGAAAATGGCGACGTTTGTTTGCTCTAAACGACCCAATTCAGCCGGCGTGACGGCTTTAACCAAAACCAAAGCCGTGGGGCTGTTGGTGGTGGCTGTAACCACCACAGATTGGGTCACGCCAATGAGCGTACCTGCTAACAACAAGGTTAAAATGACAAACCAGCGTCTACTTTTCATGCGATTCTCCATTGATTGTGTGGGTTGAGGGGCAAAAGAATTAAGCAGTCCCCCCAGATTTCACACGTCCCACCCGGCAATTGGGCTGCGGGGTTCCAGTGATGACACTGGCAGTATTGCAAAGTTGGGGTGATTTAGACAGTGACAAAAAGTAGACGTTCTCATGCGGAAAGTCATATGCATTTGCGGGCTCATCTAGATAAAGGGCCTGGTTTACACTTCTTTGCCTTTACAAATTACCTATTGGCCGTTAAAATTCCCCACCATTGCAAAAATACCGCGCAGCATGCACCATCATCCACTCGTCAATAGAAAGGTGATCGCCCAAATGAATAGAACCGCGTTGTTCCGAACTCCTGTCCTGGTTGTTGTCCTCTTGTTGGCAACGGCCGTTTCCCTGACCTTCATCGTTGCTCCCACCCAAGTTGCCCGGGGCAAGTCAGCCGCCCGACCCCTGACCCAAACGGCCACTCCCCAGCAGCAGATCGCGCAGGATACTGCCTTGACTGACAGCCGGGTAATCGCCTTTACGTCGGGCCAGCGCACCGAAGTTTTTGGCGTACGCGAGCTTTTAGGCCAAATTACCCCGCAAAGCCAGGCCTGTGCCACGGCCGTTTGCTTCCAGGTCGAAATCTACAACTTTGACGATAACGCGACCGTGCTGGCCATTGTCAATACCGACACAAAAGAAGTGCTGGATGTGCTCCACCAACCAGGCGTCCAGCCCGGCATAAACAAACGGCTGGCAGACCGCGCCATTGAGATTGCCCGCAATGACCCTCAAGTCATTACTGCTCTTGGTTACCGGCCCCAGCGCGTGGAAGTGGCTCCGGTTCCAGCCGGCATGCCAGGCACAGTTTGCGACGGGGGACACCTGTGTGCCGCTCCCACCTTTAGCTTGGGAGACCGCTTGCTATGGGCCGTTGTTGATTTGACCACAGAGCAGTTGGTAGACATAGCCTGGACAGAGATTTCCCCGGATAACCAGAACAACTCAACGCCGTTTGTTCCCCAGGGCTGCCCAACTCCCGGCACGGTTACCCGTGCCGGCTGGCAATTGAGCTACGAAACCACTGGCACAGATGGCCTTCGCGTCCACACCGTCACGTTTAGGGGCGTGCCCGTCATCAACAATATCAAGCTGGTGGAATGGCATGCCGCTTATACCAGTAGTGGTTTTGTGGATTCTACCGGTTGCGGCGGCGGCGGTGGTGGCTTTCCCATCTACCCCTATGGCGAGACGGAAGTGTTAGATTTGCGCGATGAGCAGAATAATGTCATAGGGTTCGAGGTTGTACAGGATTTCCGCATGAGTAATTGGGGAAACAGTTGCAACTACCGATATGACCAGCACATGCAGTTCTTTAACGACGGCCGTTTTCGTGTGGTTAGCGGCGCCTATGGCAAAGGGTGCGGCATCAATGCCACCTACCGTCCTGTAGTGCGTGTGGATATTGCCATCAATGGGTCAGAAGATAATATTTTCGCCACCTGGAACGGTGAAAATTGGATCAACAACGCGGTGGAATTTTGGCAATTACAGGGAGGTCCCTACACCCCAGAAGGGTACAGATGGGCAGTTTCCCATCCTGGAGGCCTGGGCTATTTTCTGGAACCAGGCCAGGGGCAGTTTGGTGACAACGGCCGTGGCGACTTTGCCTACATCTACGTCACCCAGCACAAGCCGGCGGAAGGCGACACCGATTTGGGGGTAATTGGCTCGTGCTGTAACAGTGACCACCAGCAAGGGCCGCACAACTATGTCAATGGCGAGTCCATTGACAGCCAAAACATCGTCATTTGGTACGTTCCACAGATGGTGACCGATGCAGCGCCAGGGAGCTACTATTGTTGGACAGTTTCCGGCGAGCCACGTCCAGAAACATACCCCTGCTTTGCCGGGCCAATGTTTGTGCCTTTTACGCCCTACACTCCAGACGTGGTCATCGCCCCAACGGCTGCCGCTCAATCGGGCCTGCCGGGTACCGTGCTCACGTATACCCTAACCGTAACCAATACCGGCAATACAAGCGATAGTTATGGCTTTACAGTTTCTGACCATAGTTGGGACGTGAGTTTACCGCCGACGCTAACCCTGGCGGTGGGCGAATCGGCCAGCGTCCCCGTTACCGTCGTGATTCCAGCCGACGCCACCGGAGGCATTGCGGATGTGGCTACGTTAACGGTTGCCTCTCTAGAAGATCCCGTCATGAGCAGCGCCGAGGCGGTATTGACGAGTACGGTAGAAGCGGTTTATGGGGTAGCGTTGGCACCGGAAACGGCCGGGCAATCTGGCGCGCCTGGCAGTCTGCTCACGTACATGTTGACCATTACCAACCATGGCAACCTCAGCGATACGTTCACCGTCACTCTGAGCGAGAGCCTTTGGGCCGGCACAGCCCCAAACAGCGTCTCCCTGGCTGCTGCGGCAGCGACAACGTTGTTCGTTGAGGTGATGATTCCAGAAACGGCCGTTGCCGGAGCGCGCGACACCTTGACAGTAACCGTTACTTCCACTGGCGATGCATTGGTAACGGCCGTGAGTACCCTGACAGCCGAAGCTATTGCTCTAAATGAAGATATGCTGCTTTATCTCCCCGCCATCTTCAGACCCTAATACAATCATCCAGAAGGTCGCCTGCGGTTTGTAGTAGCCGCTTGAGCGGGTAGCCCTGCCCAAAGCGTTACTACAAACCGGCGACAAATTATTGAAATCACGTACTGGTATTCCTAACCCGTGGCCTCCCCACGTTACTCAACAACCTTAGCCACCTGGTTGCCCCGATGGATAACCACTAACAGACTACGGAAGGCAGAATACGCCTTCCGTAGTCAAATTTTTCCCACCGCAGCTACCTCCCTTCTTCAGCATTGATCAAAGGTAAATACATCCACCATGCATCAACTGGCACGGGGGTTGGTGTGGGCGTTACCGTAGGTGTTGGTAACGCTGTAACAGTTACATGGATAGTAGGGGTTGGCGTAGGGGTAGGGGTAGGGAGCGGTGGCGTATCTTCCTGCACCCGGTAAATTGTGCCATTAGACCGGTTGCTGACGTAAAGTTCACCCAAGTTATCTTCGCCAAAGCTGGTTACGCCTAGTGACTGGAGCTGTCCCAAAACGATTGACTGCCATTCTCCGTCACCATCTGGATGCAGCGCCCAGAATCGCCCGCTGCAAAAATCGGCAAAAATGTAATGGCCCCACAGCACCGGATATTGTTCACCCCGGTAGACGTATCCCCCCGTTACGGAACAGTTAGATTGCACATGGCTATAGGTAAAAACAGGGAATGTGTAGCTGCTAGCCGGGCCACAGTCTGTTAAGTTAAAGGTGGCATCCCCTTCATAACAGCGCCAGCCATAATTTTCACCTCCTATGCTGCTGGCTGGCTGCCAATCAATTTCTTCCCATTGATTTTGGCCCACATCGCCAATAAACATATCTCCCAGGTGGCGGTCAAAGCTAAAGCGCCAGGGATTCCGTAACCCAGAAGCCCAAATTTCATCACACGTCCCGCCGGGGCCATCACTTAAAGGATTGTCGCTGGGTATGGAATAATTGCTGCCGCCGCCACAGTCGGGCGGGGATCCGGCTCCTGAATCCACGTCAATGCGCAGCATTTTGCCCAGTAGGGAAGTCATGGTTTGGGCGTAGTTGGCGGGATCGCCGCCCGAACCGCCATCACCCATACCAATGTATAGATAGCCATCTGGTCCAAAGTGCAAGTCACCGCCATTGTGGTTGGTATAGGGTTGGTCAACGGTCAATAAAATTAACTGGCTGGTGGGGTCGGCCACGTTGGGATCGCCACTGCTGACGCTGAAGCGCGCGATGACGGTATCGCCGCTGAGATTGGTGTAGTTGACGTAGAAATACCCGTTGTTGGCATAATTGGGATGAAAGGCCAGGCCTAACAATCCTTGTTCATTCCCGCCCGTACTCACTTGCCCCACCAGGCTGAGGAATGGCGTGGGTAAAATTGAGCCATCGCTCTGCAAAATGCGGATGAGTCCACCTTGCTGAACAATGAACAGGCGGTCGTCGTTGGCTGCGCCGCTATTGACGATGCCGATGGGCTGGTTGAAGTCGCCGGCAAAGACACTCAGGCTGACGCTGGGGGTGGTAGGCTGCGCTTTCAGGCGGTAGATGCCGCCGTCACTGTGGCCGGCCACGTATAATTCCCCATTGGCGCCTTCGCCAAAGGCGCTGACGTTGTTGAGCAGTTGTCCCAGGGCTACCACTTCCCAGTCTCCCAGGCCATCTGGCGACATTGCCCAGAAACGGCCGCTGCAATAGTCGGTGAAAATGTAACGGCCGTGCAAGCCGGGCGACCAACTTCCACGGTAGACAAAGCCCCCCGTGACCGAGCAGCCCAGGAAATTTTGATTGGCGTCATAGTGTGGGTAAGTCAGAATGGGGAATTTATATTGTTCGGCCGGTCCGCACCCGTCCAAATTATAGGGCGTTTCCCCTTCATAACAGCGCCAACCATAATTTTCGCCACCGGGGCTGGTGGCTGGCTGAAAATTAACCTCTTCGTATTCTGTTAGACCCACGTCAGCAAGATACAGGTCGCCGGTTTGGCGGTCAAAGCTGAAGCGCCACGGGTTGCGCAAGCCCATAGCCCAAATCTCATCTTGCACAGCCGGGTTGCCCACAAAGGGGTTGTCCGGAGGGATGAGATAGTTGGTCGTACCGGTGTTGCCATTTACGTCCAGGCGCAGTATTTTGCCCAGCAGGGTGCCGCCATCTTGCGCGTTGTTGTCCGGGTCGCCTTCCCCGCCGCCGTCGCCCAAACCCGCATAGAGGTACCCATCTGGCCCAAAGTGGAGGTCACCGCCATTATTGTTGTCGTGGGGTTGTTGGACGGCGAGAATGATGAATTCGCTGGTGGGGTCAGCCAGGTTGGGGTTGCCGGGGGAAACGATGAAGCGGGAAATGCGGGATTCCACGGTGTCAACGTCTAACCGGTGAATGTAGTAGACGTAAAAGTAACCATTGGTGCCGTAATCGGGGTGGAAGGTTAGACCCAGGAGGCCTTGTTCGTAGAAACCGGTCTCTACCTGATCTTGAATGTCGAGGAAGGGATCGGGAAGTATGGAACCATTGGCGTCAATGATGCGAATTAGCCCAGCCTGTTCGGCGACGAAAAGACGACCGTCACCCGCATGGGTGATCACGGTGGGCAGGTTGAAACCACTGGCTACGTTGACCAGGCTGACGTCAAGATTTTCTGGGGGCGTAAGAGAGAGGGCCTGGGCTGGATTCCTATTTCCTAAGCCAGGAATGAGGGTGTAAAGGGCCGTTACGCCCACCACTACCGCCAATAACAACACGATAGAGGCGTTCACCCCTATCTGACCATGGGATAACAAACGTCGCATGCAAAATCTCCTAAATTTATAAAGGGTAACGAAATTAT
Source organism: uncultured Anaerolinea sp. (assembly GCA_964504445.1). Taxonomy (GTDB): domain Bacteria; phylum Chloroflexota; class Anaerolineae; order Promineifilales; family Promineifilaceae; genus JACSRF01. The sequence goes on from CAZDEO010000005.1 coordinate 50,284, forward strand.
GGCCGGACAAATGGGAAATGAGCCGCTTCAATTTTCAGCCGCATCCGCCGCACGGCCGTCCTCGGTTAGACTGTGCAAAAAAGCCACCAGCTGGCTAATTTCGCGGTTAGTGAGCGGTTCACTTTGGGCTAGCAGCGGAGATAGAGTGCTGAGTATTTGCTGGCGCGTAACTGCTTCATTTTGTAAAGTGGCTTGCAATTCGGCGGGGAGGGAACGGCCGTTGTAGGCTGCCAAATGCTGCGCGGGTTCCAGATGATGGGCCACGACGTCTTCCAGGCTAGCATACGCGCCATTATGCAGGTAAGGGCCGGTGCGGGCTACGTTGCGCAGCGGGGGCGTGCGGAAGGCGAAGCGGTCGGCAGGCTGATGGGTAACGGCGTAACGGCCGTAATCAAGCGGGGCGATGGGCGATGTGCCCGGCCCAAACTGAGGTGCGCCAATGTTGTGAAACTGCTGATCGCTGAACAAACCGCCGCTGTGGCAGCGGGCACAACCCGCTTTGCCAAAGAACAGTAGCGCGCCCTGTTGTGCGCTGGCTGAGAGCGCCGTTTCGTCCCCCGCCAGATACCGGTCCCAGGGGGTGTTGGCGGCAGTGAAAACGGCCGTTTGGTAAGCTGCCAGGGCATTTGCGGCAAAGGTAAAGTCCATCTCGGTCAACGGCGTTTCTGGGTAGGCGGCGGTAAAAAGAGGGGGATAACGCGGCAGGGCTAGCAAACGGGCCATGAGTTGTGCCCAAATGAGCGGCATTTGGTCCGGCGCATTGCTAAAAGAGGCCAGTTCGTTTTCTTGGCCAAATATATCGCGGTCAGACCAGGCCAACGGCCCGGCGTTACCCGCCTGCTGCGTATCAGGAAATTCGCCCGGCTGGACCAGGTAGCCAGCCACGTCGTACTGCCCCCCGCGCATTTCGTGACGGGCTGTCACAGCCAGCATGGCCTGCGCAGCCAGGGCGTTGTCCAAGCCGGCAGGCAAGAATTCCCCCGCGGGGCTGGTGAACCCGGTAACGGCCGTTCCGCTTACCCGGCCATCCCAAAACATCACTTCCCAGCCCGGCAAACCCCGGTTGGCTACGTCGAGGCTGTTGCGTGGCACAAATTGACGCCCCTCGCTCAACTGCCGCGCCGGGCCAATGCCCCGCCCCCCCGTCCCCACAGCCAAGGGCAGCCCATCGCTAAGGCCATAGTCAGGGTGATGGCAGGTGGCGCAACTAACGTCCCGGTTCCCGCTTAGCTCTGTTTCGAAAAAAAGAGCCTGGCCTAGAGCAACCTGCGCGGAATTGGGTTGGGGCACGGCCGTTAGGGGACGGAGACCTGCTGCGGCGACTAACTGGCGCAGGGCAACGTTTGGGGTCACGGCCGTGGCCCGGCATCCCGGCAGAAATCCTACCAGGGTTAGGCTCAGAAGCAGGATACCAGTCAGGTTGTTTGGGATAGATTGCAAATTACTTTTCATGCTGCCCATTTTTGCGCCTTTTGCCACATCGTGCTGAATTATAGGGCAGGGACGCGCTTTTGGAAACGGCCGTTGCCCACCAACCTGCTTCCTCGGCTCATGCACGCGCGCCATAACAATCCTTACATCGGGTCTTCACACCTGCTTCATAACCGAAGGGTATCTTAACATCATCGTTGATGAACAAATTACGTTCGACCGGTGACACACAAAAGTAAAGAGACCCGTCACCAGTCGGCAACAACACATACACTGGAGGTATGACATGAAAAATTTACTGAAGATTGCCAGCATCGTCGCCGTATTGACGGCCGTCTTGGTTTTTGTAGGGGCCACTTCCGCTTTTGCCCAGGGGCCAGGCAACAATGCCGCGCAGATGGGTGGTAACCAAGCTCAGGCGAACCCAAACGCCGGGTCAGGCCTGATTGCCGTTGACGAAGACGCCATGCACGCCGCCATTGCCGGAGCGCTGGGCATCAGCGTGGATGAGCTGGAAGGAGCGCTGGCAGCGGGTGAGACCCCAGCAACCCTGGCCCTGGAACTCGGCGTAGACTTTGCCGAAGTGCGGGCGGCCATGGATGCCGTTCATGAGGTTGCCATCGCCCAAGCTGTAGCGGATGGCCTCATTACTCAGGAGCAGGCAGACTGGATTCTCAGCCATCGTGGCGGACAGAATGGGCAGCAAGGTAATGGCGCCCGGGGCGGCATGGGGGGCAATGGTAGCCAGGGTAGCCCAGCCCGGCAGGGTGCGGGTGGTGGCGGTTTCGGCGGGGATTGCCCGAACGTCATGCCCTAATTGAAACCCCTTTTGATGAACACCGGAAAGAGCGTGGTCTAAACAGGCCACGCTCTTTTTTTGATTTTTGCATTGTCATATTTTCCCGGAAGCTGCCAGCCAATCGCTCTGGCAGCTTCCGGGAAAGTCGAAATTTTTCTCTGACAATGGATTGAACGATGGCCTATGAGCATCAGCAAAAAGGATCGATCATCTAGCGAGGGTTGTTGCGTACGTTTCTGGTAAGATGGTTTCGGTTAATATTTGGTGCAATGCTTCAAATTGCTCAAAGGCAACGGAGTGCCCGCCGTTTGCAAAGGTGTAGAGCTGTTTGCTGGGGGCGTCCAGCATCTCAAACCACTCCAGTGCCAGATCGCGCCGGGCCGGGAGTTCGGCGGCGCCATCTAAAATGTAAACTGGCACCTCTAGTCGGGGTACATCGTGACGAAAATCAATGTGCTGAATCTGCGGGTACAGGATGGAAAACATATCAATTAGTCCGCGCAGCACGTTAACCTTCTCCACGAAGTTATATTCGCTGCCCAGGATGCCGTAAGGTCCCAGGTTGGCAGCCGTACCCCGTTCGATGTAGGCGCGGGGGGGCGTGTAGGGGGTTTCTAGACGGCCGTAATGGCTCATAACCACGGCGTTGGGGTAAGGCACGTCAGCATAGGGCGGCTCGCCAAAGGCCAACATCTGGTCGCGCAGCGCCGTGTCGCCGGTGCGCTCAGCCAGGGCCAGCACGGCACGGTAGAGCCGGCGGTCAGTCTCCCGCTGGCTGACCATTTGGCCGCTACCAATCCAGGCATAGTACAGATCTGGTTGCTGCTGCACAGCCAGTACGCCCAGGGTTGTGCCCCACGATTCGCCCATCAGGTAGATTTTTTCTTCGTCGAAGCGCTGGCGTAGGTAGTTGGTCAGCTCAATGGTGTCGGCAATGGCCTGCTCCAGGGTCAGGTCGTGGGTAGGATCGAGGGCGGCGTAAGATTTGCCTGTGCCCCGCTGATCCCAGCCGACAACGATGAAATCCTGGGCCAGGTCGGCCAACAAGACACGGGAGTAGGCCAGGTCGCTTTGCCCTGGGCCGCCGCTGAGGTAGAGCAGTACGGGCAGGTCGGCGCTACGGCCGTGCAACATAATGGCTTGTTCTTGCCCACCCAGGCGCACGGTCGTTAGTTCGGCGATGCTGCCGGGGATGGGGTTGCCGTCAGCGGCTAGCACTGGCGGGGTGCGGGCAGGAATGGCGTTAAGAACGGCAACGCCAATGACGTACAAGGCTAGTAGCAGGGGGAGTGGCTGCCGCCAGGCGTTGTGCCCTTGCGCCCAGGCCAGGCCAAGGCTGATGCCTAGCCACATGGGCGGGAAGGCAACCAGCCCGTGAAAGCCGCGTCCAACGATGAGGGCCAGCAGGCCATAGGGGTTGTCTAGCCGCAGGGCGTCTACGGTGGGGCCGGCAATGTTGAGGCGTGTGAGTTCGATGGTGGCGATGGTGATGAGGGGCAGCAGCAGGTAAGCCCAGCGACTGCGCAGCGTCAGCCCGCCCACCAGCCCTACCAGCAGGCTGCTGAGGAGTATGATCCAGAGGTGTACGGCCGTTACTGGTCCGCGGGGCATGTACAGCGCTGTGAGTAAACCGCTGCAACTGGCCAGAGTGGCACTGCCAATGGCCACGGCCGTTACCGGTCGCCTCTTGGTGGGGGCAGGTGCAGATGTTGTCGAGATAAAGGATTTAGGGGTGGTCATGGTAAAACTCCTTGAGAATTAAGATAGCAAAGGAACAAAAGACAATGGGGTAATGGGGTTTGGTCAGTTGGCCGGTTGGCTGCGGTGGTAGATGGTGACGAGGCCGGTGCTTTGGGCGGCGGTTAGCAGCAGTTGGTAACGACCGGGCAGCAGGGTTTCTTGCCAGTCGCCGCCCCCATCCCGGTTGGTGCGATAATTTTCGGCTTGCAGGATGGTGTAGAGGGTTCCATCGTCGGCCTGGAGCTTGAGGCTGAAGATGGGGGTGTCCAGATTTTGTAGGGAAAAGTGGAGGTGGGTAACGGCCGTTCCTGTGACCATAAATTCGCCCACCACCGCCTCGGCAAAAGGCCCGTTGCCCAGATCCAACTCCGTCAGTAGTTGATTGTCTGCCGACGCTTCTGCCCTTTGGCCCCTGTTTTGCCGCACGGCAACCAACACGGCGACGAAGAGCATCAACACCACAGCAATGACGACGGACATGTTCATACGATTTTTTGACATTTTTCACCTCACGATTGATGATTTACAATGGTTTGGTTAGCAACCATTCACTTCGGTAACAGATGATTAGAGTGTACCGACGAGACGAGGTGGGGTCGCCTATCTAAGGATAGGTTGTGGGGTAGGTCTAGGGGGTAGGGTTTGGTTAAGGGGGGGCTAGCATACGGATCCAAACATCGTTCGGCAACTACGGCCCAAGGCACCACCGGCAAACTGATTGGGGGAAGGTTTTTGGTAGGTTTTGCTAGAGGGCCGCGGCAATGGCCCGCCCCACTTCTTGGGTGCTGGCTGTTCCGCCAATGTCGCGGGTGCGCGGGCCTTCGCGCAGCACTGTCTCTATGGCAGAAACCACGGCGTTTGCTGCCGCTTTGTGTCCCAAATGCTCTAGCATCATCGCCCCTGACCAGATTTGCCCGATGGGGTTGGCAATATTTTGCCCATAGATGTCTGGCGCAGAGCCGTGAACTGGCTCGAACATAGATGGAAATTCACGCTCTGGGTTGAGGTTTGCGGAGGGTGCAATGGCAATGGTTCCCGTACAGGCTGGCCCCAGGTCGGATAGAATATCGCCAAAGAGGTTGGACGCGACCACCACGTCAAACCAATGGGGATTGCGTACAAAGTGGGCGGTAAGAATGTCAATGTGATATTGATCTGTTTGTACGTCGGGGTATTCTGCCGCTATGGCTCTGGCGCGCTCGTCCCAATAGGGCATGGCGATAAACACGCCATTGGATTTGGTAGCCCAGGTAAGATGTTTGGCGGGCCGGGAGCGAGCCATCTCCAAGGCGTAGCGTAAAATGCGGTCTACGCCCCGGCGGGTGAAGATGCTTTCCTGCACCACCAACTCCTGGTCTGTCTCTTCAAAGATGCGGCCTCCGAGGGTGGAATACTCCCCCTCGGTGTTTTCGCGCACGACGATAAAGTCAATATCACCGGTTTCACGCCCGCGCAGGGGTGATTGGATGCCGGGCATCAGGCGGACGGGGCGTACGTTGGCATATTGCTGGAAACCGCGGCGAATGGGGATGAGCAGGCCCCACAGGGAGATGTGGTCGGGCACGCCGGGAAAGCCCACGGCCCCGAGGAAGATGGCGTCGTGGTGACGAATTTGCGCCAAACCATCGGCGGGCATCATACGGCCGTTTTGGCGGTAATAGTCACAGCTCCAGGGAAATTCTTCCCACTGGAAGGTGATGTTGAATTTTGCACCGGCGGCTTCTAGTACGCGCAGGCCTTCGGGCACCACTTCATGACCAATGCCATCTCCAGGAATAACCGCAATGTTGTGTTTGTTCATAATTTCACCTTCCATGGGCACCATTTATATCAGAGTTTTTGCTTCGGTACAGAGACGATAGTTCCCGGTGTAGAAGGTTTCTGAACTGGGTAAATTTTGCTGGACTGAAAGGTGCTGGTGTATCTGTTTTTTCGGTTTGCCGGTTCGCTATGGTAGAACATCTGTGATAAAATTGACCGGTTAATGATGATGCAAAAAGACAAACAACAACAAGCGTTACCTGGCGTTAAGGCAACCCTGGCGGCGGGGTTTGACCTGACTACGAAACACCTTTGGCTGATTTTACTGCCGGTTTTGTTGGATATGTTTTTATGGCTTGGTCCACGGTTAAGTGTACGGCCGTTAATCGAACAATTCCTGGCCTTTTGGCCTGCCGACCCGAATTTGGAAGTTGTGGTTGAACAAATGCGCCAGGTAGCCCCTTACACCAACCTGTTTACCTTTTTGAGCCTGCCTCTGGTGGGTGTTCCGGTGCTTTTGGCTGGCATAGCGCCGCAAAATACGCCGGTGGCGGTTGCGGTCATGGAGATTGACAGCCCGGCGGCCTGGTTTGGTTATCTGGTTTTGTTGCTGCTGGCGGGGTTGTTGTTAACGGCCGTCTATTACACGCTGGTTGCTTATGTGGTGGGGAAAGGAAGCCAGCAGTATTACCTGGGCCTGGCGCAGTTTGCCCGCCACGTTGCCCGGATATTTGGCACATTTTTCCTGGTTGGGGTCCTGTTTTTTCTCTTTTTGCTGATCTTGTACCTGCCCCTGAGCCTGGTCACTTTTTTGGTTTCTTTGCTCAGTCCCATTTTGGGTTTGCTGGTTATTTTGGCGGGTGCTGTATTGGTGATGTGGGTAATCCTGGCTGCTTTTTTCCTGCCGCAAAGCGTAGCGCTGTACGGCCGTTCTCCTAAACAGGCCATCTGGGATAGCGTTATCCTTATTCGCCGCCACGGCGCAACCGTGATGGGCCTCATTCTGGCCTTTATCATTCTCAATAGCCTGCTCGATCAGGTTCTTTTGCTTACTTTCGATGGTTCGTGGATGACGGCCGTAAGCATTTTGGCCCATGCCTTCGTCAGTACATCCTTGTTAACCGCAACCTTTATTTTCTACCGCGACCGCATTCAAGTTTCCTATTCCAACGCATAATCCAGAAAGCAGTCAGGCTGCCGATGGGTGACGTGTGTCTACAGAGAGGTTTAATTATGGCAAAACAAACAGCAGCAGAAAAAGCATATGATGCCAGCAGCATCCAGGTGTTGAAGGGGCTGGAAGCCGTGCGCCGGCGCCCCGGTATGTACGTGGGCGGCACCGACGTGAAAGCCTTGCACCACCTGGTTTATGAAATTGTGGACAACTCCATTGACGAAGCGCTGGCTGGACGCTGCGATCGCATCGAAGTAACCATTCATCCCGATTCCAGCGTTACGGTAATAGATAATGGCATTGGCATTCCCGTCGCCGTCCATCCTACAGAAAAAGTGTCTGCTTTGGAATTGGTGCATACCTCTTTGCATTCCGGTGGTAAGTTTGACAATGCGGCCTACAAGGTGTCTGGTGGGCTGCATGGCGTGGGTGCGGCGGCCGTAAACGCGCTGTCTGAATGGATGGAAGTGACGGTGAAACGAGATGGTGGCGTCTGGTTTCAGCGGTATGAACGGGGAATTCCTCAAGCGCCTGTAAAGCAGATTCAAAAGCTAAAACGGGGCGAGCCTACAGGGACAACGACCCATTTTCGCTATGACGAGCTGATTTTTAAGGATGAAGTAGATTTTCGCTTTGAAACCCTGGCCAATCGTTTCCGCGAGATGGCTTTTGTGACGAGTGGCGTGTTTTTGAAGCTGCGGGACGAACGGCCGTCGCCCGCCCGGGAGATGAGCTTTTACTTTGAAGGTGGCGTCAAATCATTTGTGCGCTACCTGAACCGCAACCGCAAGCCGCTGCATGACCCCATTCACGTGCAAAAAGAGCAGGATGGCATTGAAGTGGAAGTGGCCGTACAGTATACCGAAGGACTATCCATTTCTGAATATGCTTTTGCCAATACCATTTACACCCCCGATGGCGGTACCCACCTGACTGGTGTGCGCACGGCGCTGACCCGGGTCATTAACAAGTATGCCCGTGACAATAATTTGCTAAAGGAAAAAGACAAAAACTTCTCCAGTGATGATACGCGGGAGGGGGTAACAGCCGTGGTCAGCGTGAAACACCCAGACCCCCAGTTTGAAAGCCAGACCAAGGTAAAGCTGATGAATGCTGAAGTAGCGGGTATTGTTGCGGCTGTCACCGCCGATGCCCTGGCTACCTTCATGGAAGAAAACCCCCGGGACGCCAAAAAAATTATTGAACGCTGCCTAACCTCTTCCCGCGCCCGCGACGCTGCCCGTAAAGCCCGCGAGCTGGTCATGCGCAAAAGTGCCCTGGACAGCCTCACTCTGCCCGGTAAATTGGCCGACTGTTCTGAAAAAGACCCGGCTAAGTGTGAGCTGTACATCGTTGAGGGTGACTCGGCTGGTGGCACAGCCAAACAGGGACGTGACCGGCATTTCCAGGCAATTTTGCCGCTGCGGGGTAAGATTTTGAACACGGAGCGCGCCCGCCTGGACAAAATTCTAGCCAATAACGAGGTGAAGGCGCTCATCTCTGCTTTGGGCACGGGCATTGGTGAATCTATGGAAATGGGGAATCTGCGATACGGCCGTATCATCATCATGACCGACGCCGACGTAGACGGCAGCCACATCCGCACCCTGTTGCTCACCTTCTTCTTCCGCTACATGCCCCAGCTGATCGAATTGGGCCACCTGTATATTGCCCAGCCCCCTCTTTACGCCGTTAAGCAAGGGCGCGATTTGCATTACGCCTATACAGAAGCCCAACAAACCGCTTTGCTGCAGAAACTGGAAGGGAAAAAGGTGAACATTCAGCGCTACAAGGGCTTGGGGGAAATGAACGCCGAACAATTGTGGGAAACGACCATGGATCCTGCGCAGCGCACATTGCTGCAAGTAACGGTGGAAGATGCTTTGGTAGCAGACCGCACCTTCGACATGCTAATGGGGACCGAGGTTGCCCCGCGCAAGCGCTTCATCATGACCCACAGCAGTGAGGTGCGTAATTTGGACGTGTAAAAATGCACTTGTGGCCAAAGCAAAATAAAAGACCCCCATCCGGTGAAAGCGGGCGGGGGTCTTTTATTTTGCCAGTTTCTTTAGTGGCTGCCCATAATCACATCGGGCAATGGACTTTGCCGTTGAGACCGGGTGCGCCAATAGCCTAAAAATGCCAGAAGCACAATGAGAATGGCTGCGGCAACGGCCGTATTGGCAATGAGGGGAACCTCAAGCTGTGCTGCGCGAATGCCAAAGAGCGCCCAAACCAAAACCCCGGCATAAGGTAAATTGCGGCGATTAAAAAGCATCAACCCGACCACCACCACGGCTACAGCAATCATAACGGCCGTCCAGGTATTTTCCGCAATACCCAGTGCGCCCCAGCCCAGGTAATTGGCAACGCTAGCTACGTTGGCAATGGTCGCCACGGTAATCCACCCCAGGTAAAGGCTGAAGGGAAAGTGCACCAGCAGTTGTGTAGCCACGGGCAGTGTGGGCTGTGGACGGCCAATTTGCAGCCGCGCATAAATGCTGATCAGGGAAATGAGCAGGGCGACCATAAAAACTACGGACCAGACGTAGTAGCCATAGTGCCAGGCAAAGAGCCAGGCCATGTTGGCGGCACTGCTGACGATAAAGAGCCAGCCAATTTTGCCCAGAAACGGCCGTTGCCGGGATGCAGGCAGCGCCTGATAGACGATGAAGCCCAGCAGCGCCGCGTAAATAAGGCCCCAAATGGAAAAAGTGTAGCCAGCCGGGGTGAAGGTAGAAGGCAGCAAGTCGGATATGGCGCCCGTAGTTCGGCCGTTGAGGCCCACTGCCCCAGCCAGTCCATTGGTGACCAGTACGGCCGTTAGGGCAATGATGTTCAATATTTGTAAAGCTATTACAGAGTTTCTTGACGTATTCATGGCTAAATTGTACAGAATTCAGATTGATTTGTAAAGATATTGCACAGAAGTGCCCGCAAAGAGCTAAACACAGCTTTACTTTTCTCGTTGAGTTAAATGCATATAGCCGCGCCGCACCACCCGCGTTTCGTCAATGGAAACAAAAGCCTTCGCGTCCACCTGCTCTGCCAGCTGACAAACGGTTTCTACCTCCTGGCGGCGCACAATAGCCAGCACCATGCCCACACTGCCTTCGCGACCAAATCCCCATTCCACCGTGGCGCCATACCCGGCATTACGAATGACCTCGGCGATACGCTGACCGTTGGTGCGCGAAATAACGCGAACAGTCGAAAAGCCCCTGGCGGTGCGGTCATCTAGCCACATGCCAATAAGGGTGCCCGCGCTAAAGCCCAGGCAGTAGCCCAAAATGTTCCAAATATTGGAGAGGTTGTTGACCACCTGCCCAATGGCAATAACGTAAACCAGCACCTCAAAAAAGCCCATGACCACCGAAGCCAGCTTTTTGCCGCGCATCATGACCAGCACGCGCATGGTGCTGAGGCTGACGCCAACGACGCGCAGGAAAAATATCCAGGTTGCCGCCCCAAGGATATTCCAGGTAAGGGGGGGGATTTCGATTATCGACATGAGAATGCTCCAATTTTGGGGGTCATGAATGCTCAAGTCCCTTTACCTGCCCCACCAAAGAAGCGCCAGTAAAGGTAAATGGCAACAACGTAGGTGGCTATGGTTCCCAAATAAACGGGATTGAACCCATAGTTGACTTGCAGCCAGCCGCTGAGAGAGGGGCTAAAGGCCCACCCAACATTCCAGCTCATGCTTACCAGGCTGGCCACAGTCGCCCGAGCGTCTTTGTCTACTTGCTCCATGACAAAAGCCTGGTAGACGGGATTGCTCATATTCATTAGGGCCAGGCGAATGAGGTAGGCAGAAGCGGCGATGCCAAACCAGGGTAAAAAACCCATCATTGCCAAGAAGGGGATGGAAAGAGCCTGGGTGATGACAACAACTTTCATCTTGCCGAAGCGGTCAGCCAGGGGAGGAGCCATCAGTAGACCAATGCCCATGAAGAGGGAACCGCCGGCAAACAGGGCGCCAATGGTGCTGTCGGAACTATTGAAGGCGCGGCGAAAAAAAATGTTCAGGAAAGGCATCAATAGGCCTGCCCCTAAAGAGGTGACCAGCATGGGAGAGATGAGTTTTGCCAGAAGCGCAGGATGTTGGCGAGCGTATTGGAAGGGGGTCGTGGCTGTTTTACGCGTATGGCTAGGTGGTTTGTAGGGGTTGCGGATAAAGAGGATGGGGATCAGGGCGAAAAAACTGGTGCAGGCCACGGCCGTTATTGCCCAACTATAGGCGGTAGCACTGGTGGCTCCTGTTCCGGCTATACGGCCCATCCAGGTGGGAAGCTGCCCACCTACCCAGTTCCCGGCAAACCCGGCAATGGTTTGTAGCCCCATGCTGAAGGAGAATAGGTAAGTGCGCTCTTTCTCGCCGCTGTTTTCCATCAAGAAGGGTCCAAAGGTGACGCCACTGAGGCTCTGGGCCAGCCCCATGATGATGTTCATCAGGTAGAGGCTGAGGGCAACAGGCCAGATAATCATGCCCAGGACAGCGAGAGAAGTCGTCAGGCTGGCAATGAAGAGGGCGGCCTTGCGCCCCAAGCGGTCGCTGACGTAGCCAGCAGGTAGGGCGCTGAGCAAGGACACAAAGCTGGAGATGGTGAGCAGTTGTCCCAGAATGGCTTCGTCGTAGCCCAAACTGAGGACGTAGAAGTTGAACAGCAGGCGGAAAACGCCGTAAGCCAAACCGCTGACAATCGTAACCAGAAGATACAGGCGGGCGTTGCGCCGAAACAGCCGCAGTTTTTCGATGTAAGCATGTAGACCGCGCAGCACGGCCGTTTCGGGGTAGTTTGCTCCCATAAAAAACCTGTCTCCGATGTTTGCTGATGTGCAGCCCCGAAGCGTACACGAAAAGTAGGATAGGGCCAGTTACTCGCTTATCAGCTTTTCCCAGCCGCTTCTTTCAGGTAACAGATGCCACACCTGCCCATCCAAAGCGCGAATAAAGGTCTCATTATACTTGAAACGCGCCGTTGTTTGGTAGGCGGTTGTCAAACCACTTTCTGGTGCTGTGGCCCAGCCCAGGCGGCTTTGCATATCGGGTTGTTCGCGCCAGATCAGGCCAAATCCATTTTTGGGCTGGTAAAATCCAGGAGGTGGGTTGATGCTGGGGTCGTCGGCAGGGTCCCCCGGTGCCCACTGGTCAATGAATGAATTCCACTCACCATTGGCGTCAAACCCTTCGTATAGAACGTAAATGCGGTCCAGTTCCGCAATCCAGATCATGACCCCATGCTCAAAAGGCTGTTCGGCACCGGTGGAAACCAGGGCATCTTGGGCTGCACACTCGGCAGGCGCCGGGGAAAAGAACCAGGGATTCGGGCAGGTAAGGGCCAGTGTAAAGCTGCTTTGCACAGCCGGGCCATTATACCCGGCACGACTGGCGTAGAGGGCAAAGCTGATGTCATTTCGTTCGCTTTCGGCAATGGTGTAGGTCATGACTCCTGTTGGCCCCTGCTGCCAGGCGGTGCTGAGCACACCCCCCAGCAGGCGGTAGATGGTGACACTGTCGCTGTTGCTGGTCGCCCATTGCAGTTGGATGGTGTTGCCGGGGTCTGCAATTTCCACATTAGGGCGAAAAAAGGTGATGGCAGGGGCGTTTGCGGGGGAGGTTGTGGCTGTAGGCGTGGGTGTTGGGGCAGGGACCACAATGCGCACAAAGTAGCGGGTTCGCAGAGCGACACCATTGGGGAGCTTAACCTGCCAATAGCTGGTATAGCTGCCGGGGGTGGTGGGCGCTGTCAGTTCAATGGCAATCTGGGTGGTTTCGTTGGGCGCTAGAGTAGGCATGGGATATGACAGGTTGCCGCCCAAGCGTTTGCCATCGGCAAAACTCCAGGTTGTGCCTTCGGGCAGGGGGCAACTGCCGCTGTTGCGGATGCGCCAGGTTTTGGTAAAGGCCGCTCCAGGGGGGATTTCACTGTCATCGGAAATGGTAACGTCAGCCAGGAAGACGGTGGCGTAGGTGCAGGTGGGGGTGGCGGTGGCAGAACCGGGAGTCGCTGTGGCGGTAGGCGTGGTGGTGGTGGTGGGGCTGACAGCCAGCGTGGGGGGTGGATTGAGAGCTGTGGGCATGATGATGGCGGTTGTGTCTGGCGTGGGCACGGCCGTTTCCGCCACGCCAGAGAATAATTGACACCCTAGAGAGGGTAGAATAAATATGAGTACCAAAAATAGGGCGAACTTTTTCATGGGTGCAGCTCCTCGATATGATGTTACTGCACATAATACCACTCTGGTAGTGACAGATGTCACCGCTTGGGCAACGCTTTCGGCACTTTCCCCCTACAAGATTCACGACGAGAGGGCCCTTAGTTCCATGCAGTTTCGGGAACGGCTTCAAAAAAGCGCCGAGCGTGGTTCAGTACCGATTTTGTGCCAGGCATTGGCCCTTTGTTGTATGATTGCCGAATTTGACGAGATTCTTGCGAAGACGGGTTGTTTTCAGCGCGATTTAGGCGGAAACGGCCGTTCTTCATGGTCATAAGGACGAACCTACCCATGAAAAACCAGGATGCCCCTTTTGGGGAGCCATTGCGGTTAACAGGCCAGATTGTACGCTTGGAACCGCTGACAGCGGCCCATGTCGCTGATTTATACCCTCTGGCCCAAGATGAAACCATCTGGCGCTATTTGCCTTATGGCCTGTTGAACACCCCAGAGAAGCTGTTGGGCCACGTGCAAAAGCTGTTGCGCCAGCACGCTGCGGGAGAGACCGTGCCCTTTGCCGTCATCCACCAGGAAACAGGGCAGGCGGTGGGCATGACGCGCTACATGGAGATTTGCCCGGAGCATCGCGGCCTGGAGATTGGGGGCACCTGGTATGGGGCGGCTTACCGGCGTACGGCCGTCAACACCGAAGCGAAATTTTTACTTTTGCAGCACGCCTTTGAAACCCTGGGCTGCATTCGTGTCCAGCTTAAAACCGATGCCCGCAACCTGGCCTCGCAGCACGCTATTGAGCGGCTGGGCGCCAAACTGGAAGGCGTGCTGCGCCAGCACGTCATCATGCCCGATGGCTACCTGCGCGACACCGTGCTGTACAGCATTCTTGACCACGAATGGCCAGAAATAAAAATTGCCCTCATGCAGAAGCTAAGCCGCTAGGTGGGGAGCACCTGGTCCCTTTCTACGCCCCAATAACCTGACAGGAGATGTCAGGTTTTTTGCTTATACTTTTACTGCAAACCCCGAAACTTGTGGTAAAATGGCATGGTAATTAGAACGTATGTTCACATAACGGAAGGTTGAAACATGGAACCCCAACACATTTTCGTACACGGCGCGCAGCAGCACAACCTGAAACACATTGACGTACACATTCCCCGCAACAAACTGGTCGTCCTTACTGGCGTCAGCGGCAGCGGCAAATCCTCTTTGGCCTTCGACACCATCTACGCCGAAGGGCAGCGGCGCTACGTGGAAAGCCTTTCCTCCTTTGCCCGGCAATTTATTGGGCAAATGGAAAAGCCCAAAGTAGACGCCATCACGGGTCTCAGCCCGGCCATTGCCATTGAGCAAAAAGCCGTCAGCAAAAACCCCCGCTCCACGGTAGGCACGGTGACGGAGGTCATGGATTATTTGCGCGTGTTATTTGCGCGGGCTGGCGTGCCCCACTGCCCGGAGTGCGGGCGGGTGGTGCAGCCCCAGTCTGCCCAGCAAATTGCCGACCACCTGGCTGCTTTGTCCGCTGGAACCCGTTTTCAACTGCTGGCGCCCATTGCCCGCAATCGCAAAGGAACCCACGTGGATGCGCTGAAAGCGGCGCGGCAGCAGGGTTTTGTGCGCGCGCGTATCAATGGCGACATGGTAGACTTTTCGGCCCGGTTGCCCCGGCTGGACAAGAAGGCCAAGCACACCATTGACCTGGTGGTTGACCGGCTGCAGGTGCCCGAACAGGCTGACGAAGAGTTTGTTGCCCGCCTGACAGACTCGGTGGAGACGACGCTGAAGGCTGGCGAAGGTTCGCTTATTGCCGACCTGGGCACGGAGGAATTGCTATTGAGCGAGCACAACGCCTGCCCCAACTGCGGCATTAGCTTCCCGGAGCTAACGCCGCAGTTGTTCAGCTTTAATTCGCCGCTGGGCATGTGCCCAGACTGCCAGGGCATTGGCACGCAGATGCAGGTAGACCTGGACTTGATTGTGGAAGATGCGGCGCTTTCGATTATGGATGGGGGACTACGCTGGTATGGCAACGTGCGTAAGAAGAAAAACAGGTGGACGACTTCCCAACTAGTGGCTATTGCCGAACATTATGGGATTGACCTGGAAACACCCTGGCAAGATTTGCCGGAGCATTTCCGCCATGCTTTGTTATATGGATCTGGGGAGGAAAAGATTCATTTTAAGTATGAGCATGAGAATGAGGAGAGTTCCTGGCAGGGTGAGAGCCAACGGCCGCTTAAAGGCATCATCCACCACATTAATCGCCTTTTTCGCCAGACCAGTTCCGAGTATACGCGACGGTGGTATGCCAGCTTCATGAGCCAACGGCCGTGCCCCACCTGCGCCGGTACGCGCCTGCGCCCAGAAGCCCGGTCTGTGAGAGTAGGCGGCAAGACCATCACCGAAATTGGCAGTATGGCCATTGATGAGGCTTTTGCGTGGGTGACGAAACTTCACAAACCAGAGATGAGAGATTTGGAATTAGCGATTAAAGTGAATGGCAAATCTCCAATTTCTAGTCTCCAATCTCTTACAGAAGAGCAGTTCGAGATTGCTGAGGAAGTGCTGAAGGAAATCCGCGACCGGCTGCAGTTTATGCTGAATGTGGGGCTGCATTACCTGACATTGGATCGCGCTGCACCCACGCTTTCCGGTGGTGAGGGGCAGCGCATTCGCCTGGCTAGCCAGATTGGCTGTGGCTTGGTGGGCGTGCTCTACATTCTGGATGAGCCATCCATTGGCCTGCACGCCCGCGACAACCGCGCCCTGATTGAGACGCTGCACCAACTGCGGGACATGGGCAACACGGTGCTGGTGGTGGAGCATGACGAGGAGACGATGCGCGAGGCCGATTGGCTGATTGACCTGGGGCCAGGAGCCGGGGTGAAGGGGGGCGAGGTGATGGCGGCGGGGACGCCGCAGCAAATTGCGGCGGATCCCCATTCGTTGACGGGACGATATTTGTCAGGGGCAGTGCGCGTGGTTGCGCCCAACGGCCGTTCCCGGCGTACCCCCGCCAATGGCAGCTTGCGGCTGGTAGGCGCACGGCTGCATAATCTCCAAAACATCACCGTGGACTTCCCCTTGGGCACCATGATTTGCGTCACTGGCGTCAGCGGCAGCGGCAAAAGCAGCCTGGTGGCAGAGACCCTGGAGCCAGCCCTGGCCCGCGCCCTGAACCGTGCCCAAACTACCCCCGGCCCTTATGACCGGCTGCTGGGGCTGGAACATCTGGACAAGGTGATCAACATCACGCAAGATCCCATTGGGCGCACGCCGCGCTCTAATCCGGCGACTTACGTGAAGCTCTTTGATGAGATTCGCAAGGTGTTTGCAACCATGCCAGAGGCGAAGATGCGCGGCTACAAGGCGGGGCGCTTTAGCTTTAACGTGAAGGGCGGACGCTGTGATGCCTGCGCCGGGTACGGGCAGCGCAAAGTGGAGATGCATTTTTTGGCGGATGTATGGGTAACCTGCCGGGAGTGTAACGGCCGTCGCTTCAACCGCGAAACCCTGGCCGTAACCTACAAAGGCAAAACCATTGCCGATGTACTGGACATGGATGTGCAAGAGGCGCTAGAGTTCTTTACTGCCCATCCCAAGATTGCGCGGCAGTTGCAAACCCTGCATGACGTGGGGCTGGACTACGTAAAGCTGGGGCAAAGCGCCCTGACGCTGAGCGGCGGCGAGGCGCAGCGGATTAAGCTGGCCAAGGAGTTGAGCAAGGTTGCCACCGGGCGCACGGTCTACATTTTGGATGAGCCGACCACTGGCCTGCACTTTGCCGACATTCAAAAGCTGCTAGATGTGCTGCACCGCCTGGTGGACGCGGGCAACACGGTGATTGTCATTGAGCACAACCTGGATGTGATTAAAACGGCCGATTACCTGATAGACCTCGGCCCGGAAGGGGGCGATGGTGGCGGGCAGGTGATTGCCGCCGGCACGCCGGAAGAAATCGCGCAAATTAATGCCGGGTACACTGGCAAGTTTTTGCGGCAGGTGTTGGAATTGCCCTTATTTGCGTAGCGGGGTAACCTGCCGGCGGACCCAAGCAGGTTTGCGGAAGACGGGTGATTGGGTTTCTTACAGCAGGGTAAGCAGCACGGCCAGAATGAATAGCCCTGTGGCCACGAGCAGCGGCACACGGTTTTCCAGGATGGCTTGCCAGAAGGTGACGGGAACGGGGGGCACGTACCCTTTCTGTGGGCGGGGCATGCGCCCCTCCAGGACTTGACGGAACTCGGTAATGGAGGACGGCCGTTCGTCTGGGTGCATTTCCATGGCCCACATGATGGCTACCGACACGTTGGGCGACACCTCGGAGTTGATACGGTAGATGGGGCGTAGAGCGCTGGGGTTGAGGAAGCGATAGCGGGCATCGGGGGGGGGTATGTCGGTGAGCAGGTGGTAAAAGGTGGCGCCCAGGGCATAAATGTCGGTGCGGGCATCGGTGTGGCTGCTGTCGCCGCCATACTGCTCCAGAGGGGTGTAGAGGGCTGTGCCGCGCCCTTGCACCACGGTAATGGTGCGGCTGTCGTCAGGGGCCATCAGCTTGACCAGGCCAAAGTCTACCAGCTTGATACGGCCGTCGGGCGTCAGCTTGATGTTGGCGGGTTTGATGTCGCGGTGCACTATGGGGGGATCTTGCCGGTGCAGATAGGCCAGGGCATCCATAATTTGGCCAGCCCATTCCAGCACAGTTTGTACGTTGAGTAAACGGCCGTTGGCCCGGCTTTCGGCTAAAATCTCCTTCAAATCTTTTCCCGGCACAAAATCCATCACCAGATATTCCCGCCCATTATCGGCAAAAAAGTCTGACACTTTGGGTAGGTTGGGGTGGTCTAATTGGGCCAGAATGCTGGCTTCTTGCAAAAATTGTGCCTGTATCTGTTTTTTGTCTTCAAATGAGGCATTGGGGTCTGGCTGAACTTCTTTGATGGCACAAAGACGCCCGGGTAGGCGTGTATCTTCCGCGCGATAGACGCTGCCCATGCCGCCTTGCCCGACGATGTTGGTCAGGCGGTAGCGATTGCGTAGAATTGTACCATTCTCAAGTGGTGGTAACATAACATTTCGTATTATAATGGCATTCAATGCTGTGTAAAAATGGTAACGGGAAGTTGGATAGTCTGTTGGTTAACCCAATGGCTGGCTGGCGACTCAGCAACAACCCAGCAAACCAACAAACTACCAAACCAATCATGAGGAAGGATTAATTGTATGGATGAAAAACCTGTCTTGATTGCGCGGGAGGGCCAGTTTGACGGTCAGCAGTGGACGATTGACCAGGATGAGTTTGTTATTGGCCGGGGTAGTGACTGTCACGTCATTTTGCCAGAGCGGCAGGTGTCTCGCTATCATGCCAAAATTTGGTTTGAAAACGGCCGTTACCTGCTCGAAGACCTGGATAGCAAAAATGGCACTCACCTGAATGGTTCTCCGGTGGAGGGAAAAGTTGCCCTGCAAGACGGCGATGAGATTTCCATTGCCCTGGCTGTCAAACTGGTGTTTGTGGGCACAGATGCAACGTTACCCCTCACCTTCGACCCGCCCCGCCAGGAAGGTAACCTGGTCATTGATCCGGCCCAGCGCACGGTGGTAATCAACAACAAAGAATTGGATCCCCCACTGTCTCTGGCCCAATTTCGCCTGTTGGAACTACTGCATGAAGCGGATGGCGCAGTGTGCAGCCGGGACGCTATTGTGGATACGGTTTGGCCGGGAACCGATGGATTAGGCGTATCGGAGCAGGCCATAGATGCGTTAGTGCGCCGCCTGCGCGACCGGCTGGCGGAGCTAGACGAGCACAACTACGTGGTTACGGTGCGGGGTCACGGTTTCCGCCTGGACAACGAACCACATTAAATCAAGAGAGATTGGAGATTCGCCAATCTCCAATCTCTTATTTCCAATCCCATTTCTAAATTCGCGCCTTTATCAGTTGCTTGACGACATCCAAACGGCCGTTCAGCTCTTCCTGGCCCATTTCCTTAATTTGCCCCTCGACGGCTTCTAGCATTTTGAGCAGATTCGGCGTCACCATTTGCTGATTCTCATTCAGCACTTGCTCGCGGGCCGCCGGCGTTTCCGCCTCCAAAAGCTGGTTCAGCAGTATAATTTCTGGCGGATACTGGCTTTCCACTTCCTTGATAATTGAAGATTGCACCCGGGAAAGCGCTTGCAGCCGCTGGTTATCACCTTGCTGCTCTGCCTGGGCAATGCTGGCGGATAAAATGTACATGAAGGCGTCGTCGATGGCCTCCATGTTCTGTTTAACGGCCGTGGCCAGGTCAGGGGCAGCCAACAGGTCATTGAGTAATTTGCCGGCTTCCTCCACCATGCGCTGCGATTCCTGGCGCATAGTTTCCTGTGCTGCCAGCAATTCCGTGCGTAAATTGACCAGCTTTTGCGCTTTGCCAGTTTCCCCTGCCGCTTCTAGCTTTTCCGCTTCACCGGTCATCAGCGCAAAAAACTCATAGCCCAATGAGCCTTGCACCATGCCCAACATGGCCTTCACAACCCGGTCATCATCTAGATTTTGCAGCAGGTGCTTAAGCAAAATTTCTGGCGTCAGGCCATCTGCTTTTTTGGCCTCGCGGTTCAGCGCGTGTATGGCAATTTGCTGTTTCTCCATTTGCCGCCCGGCTGGCGTTTCGCGCATCAGTTTTGCCCGCAGGTTCGTCAGCTTCACCAACTCTTTCTCTTGCTGCGTTTGCTGGGCCATGTCCAGATATTGCTGCAGCATGGCAAAAAAGGTCTCGTCAATTTCGCTGGCCCGCTCTTTCACCAGGTGCTCAATCACATCCTTGTCGGCGCGCATCAGCGTGTTCAGCAGTTCAGACTGTTTGCGCTGCCGCTCAATCATCTCCTTGGTGATCCCTTCAGTCTCCAGCACCTTTTCGTAAAAAGTCTGCATATTCAAAATGGTTTGGGGTTGAAAAAGATATCCTTTACGCTTTTCCGGAGGTAAATTGTCTATCACCTGCCGGGTTAGGCGACCAATCAGCTGCTCACGCTCCATCTGCTTCATGGGCATTTCGTGAGGAATGTGAATCATAAAAAGCTCATGTGCTGAATCATGGTAAACCAGCGGCGAGGCAAGTTGCCCACCCGCGCCGCAGCGAGGGCAAACGGCCACGTTAACTTGTCCGGCTAACAGCTTTTGCTTCAGTTCTGGGTTTTGGTCTACGTCAATAACCTGGTGGATGTCAGCCATAAAAGGCGTCCCACATTGGGGACATTGAATTTGGGTTTGCATAATTTCTCCGTTTAAAACTTGATATTCGCGTAATTATTCGTGTCTTGGTAAGGAAAAGGTAAAGGTGGTGCCCGGACCATCGGGGTTGTTGGCAAACCAGATACGGCCGTTATGCGCCTCAATGATAGCCTTGGTTAGAAACAACCCCAAACCTGTACCCTCTGTTTTGCGGCTGAGGGCATTATCCAGCCGCGAAAACTTCTGAAAAATCCGGTGCTGCTCATGTTCCGGAATACCAATACCCTCGTCTTGTACAGACAAGGTAATGTGTTCCGAATGGGTCGCGCCACGGACAACAATCTTCCCGCCATCAGGTGAATATTTGAGGGCATTGCTTAATAAATTATTCAACACCTGCCGCAACCGGCGCTCGTCTCCGTAGATGGTTGGGAAATCTTGCGGAAAGGAGACGGTGATGGTGTGTTTCTCGCTTTGATTGCTGAATTTGCGTACCGTTTCGGCAGCAATTTTCGCCAGGTTGACGTCCTCATTAATTTCCAGGCTAAATGTGCCCGCCTGTAAGCGTGAGGCTTCCAGCAAGTTGTCGATGAGGCCCGTGAGATTATCTGCTTCCTCTTCAATGACGGTGAGAGACTCTTGCAAAATTTCAGGGGCCCAATTAGCGTCTTGCCGCCGCAGCGTGCCGGCGTACCCTTTGATGATGGATACGGGAGTTTTTAGCTCGTGGCTGACGACGGAAATGAAGGTTTTTTGCAGGGCTTCTTCTTCCCGGTAGCGGGTCAGGTCGCGCACGTTGGCGATGATGTCGGTCATACGGCCGTTGCCATCCATCAATGGCGCATAAGTAATCCCTAAATTGACCCGTTCTTGAACGGGTTGATAAAAAGAATTGCTCGGTCTTTCAAATTCCCCTTCTACGTAAAGGTGGGCCGCCCCCGGCAAAGGCCAGCCATTTTCCAACGCGGCGCCTAAATCCCCATCCGTGCGCAGCTTGCGCCAGCGAATCACCTCATCATGAGACTGACCAATGGCGTCAGCGGCGCGCCAGCCCGTCATTTGGCTTAGCGCCTTGTTAAATACCGTAATTCGCAGCGCCGGATTCAAAATCATCACGCCGTCGGCGCTTTGCTCCAAAATAGCCCCCAATCGCTGCTTTTCCTGGTTGATTTCCTGGTAGAGCCGGGCATTTTTCACGGCAATTGCCGCCTGCTCGGCAAAACTTTGCAGCAGCTTAGCCGCATCGTCAATAAACACATAATTCCCCGATTGAAAGACATAAATCAGGCCAATGACTTCATTCCCGCTAATCATGGGCAGGCGCAGCACCTTGGTCAGGCCCAGGTCTGCTTTGCGAGCTACCTGGTTTAGCCGCCGCGTCAGTTCGGGGATAACTTCATGTTCTTGCCCTTCCCGGTAGGGGAGGTCTTTCATCAGCGGCGCAAAATGGTCCACCAAGTGCGGCGGTATGCCATACACAGCTGCCACGCGCAAGGTTTCCATGCTGGGTTCCACCAGCACAATCATGCCAGCGCGCCCGGAAACCAACTCCACCGATGCCTGCAAGATTAACCGCAGCAAATCATGCAGGTCCAATTCGGCCGTGAGCGCCCGCGTAATCGCCAGCAAATATTCTCGTTGCAGCACCCGAATGTCAACCAGTGCTCGTGCCATCATGTACTCCTGTATACAAAATCGTTTGATTGTAACATAGGCGCTGCTTTTTGCTAAGCGCGCACGCTAGCTCAAACGGTACTCCTATACTCCCTGATTTAATTTTGGGGGATATGCAAAATGCCTGTGATCGATTTCTGATCGTTTGCGTTTTAAGCTGATCATTATATATTCAAAAAGGTTATTAGCTGTACCTCGCGCCATGGGAGTTCATATTCCTTGTTGCCAGCGGTTGACCCATGCATTGGGAACTTGCCAGTTAAATGATTGCCTTGGCGCGAGGCTATTCGACAAAAATAGGAGCGAAACATGATGCATAGAAGCAAGGTTTATCGGTTGGCGTCTTTCATGGTGGTGTTTTCAATGTTTTGGCACTTGTTACTACCACTGGGAAGACTGCCTGGAATCACGGCCGTTGCCGCTGCCCAACCATTACAGCAAGACAGAAGCAGTGAAACCGCCATGCCCATGACCGAGACCCTAGCTACAAGCTCCCCCCTGGCCATCTCCCGTGTCCAATCCAGCTACACAGCCCCCGGCACCGTGGCCATCACCTACACCGTTCACAACACCCTCTCCCCGGTCATCATTCCCCCTGCACCTGCCAGCCCCACCATCACCGACACCCTGGCTGCCCTGGACGGCTTTGACCCTCTGCGCGATCCCAACACCGTGCGCGGCGTCCTCCTCACCAGTGAACTCACCGGCTTCGGCAGCCTGACGACCGTCCACCCTCTGGCCGACCAGCAAGACAACACCCTGGCCTGGAATCTGGGGGACATTGCGCCGCTGCAAAGCGCTACGGCCGTTCTCACCCTCACCCTCTCTACGACCCCCAGCAACATTGAGCTGCTCGACAACGGCGCCACTGCCTACGGCCACACCGCCGGGCAAATGGTCAGCGCCAACGCCGCCCCTGCCCTCGTCAACCCCGCCAGCTTCGCCCAGTGGCTCATCTGGACTCTTGACGCCGACATCTACAACGCCGAAATGCTGGCCCAGGCCGGACAGCTTGGCCATGACCCCGCCCAACTTTTCGCCTACGTTCAGAGCCTGGGCTACGAACTTTACGACGGGTCCCTGCGCGGCACCCGCGGCACTCTCTGGAGCGCGGCCGGCAACAGCGCCGACCAGTCCAGCCTACTCATCGCCATGCTGCGCGCCTCCGGCATCCCCACCCGCTACCGCTACGGCACACTGAGCCAAACCGACGCCCAAACCCTCCTCGCCAGCATGTTCCCCGCACCCACCCAATACGTCGGTCGCCTGGAAGAGAGCCTGGCAACGGCCGATCCCGTCAACGACCCCACCCTCATTGCCCAGGCTCAAGACCATTGGTGGGTCGAAGCGTATCTCGATGACGGATGGGTCGATCTGGACCCCAGCTTCCCCACCGCCCAAATCGGTGACAGCTTTGCCACCCCCGCCAACGACGGCACCGACCGCCTCGCCGAACTGCCCGACGCCACGCGCCACAAAGTCACCATCCGCCTCAAAGTGGAAGATTACTACCCCCTCAACCTGGGCCAATCCGGGCTGGATTACAGCTACCCCCTCAGCCACACCTTCCGCACCGTCGAGCTGGTGGCCGAACCCGTGGCCTTCTCCCACCTCGTGCATACCGATAACCAGGGTGGCCTGGTTTTTGCCAACACCATTCACACCTACACCCCCTATCTGCTCATTGGCGAGCGCGAAATCTTTGGCGAGCCGTACCAAGACATCCTCACCAACTTCCCTCTCGGTTCCGTCTTTCACACCGCCGCCTGGCTGCAATTTGACCTGACCGCCCCCAACGGCGAAACGGCCACCTACGAGCGGGAAATCGTGGACAAAATCGGCTACGAAGCCCGCGTCAACGGCGGCAACACCAATGTCACCCTCGCTGGCGACAATGCGCGTCTGGTCAGTGATTTTGACGTGTACACCACCGGCTTCTGGCCCAACACTGTGCCGGAAACGGCCGTTACCCAGGCCAAAGCCGCCGCCCTCGCCCAATCCGCAGCCCTGCAAGCCGCCAACCTGCGCCTGCAAGAATTGGCCGCTCTACCGGAGCTGACCCAGGCCGAACAAAACGAAGTCGCCGCCCTCCGCGCCCGTTCCCAAGAAAACACCGCCCGCCTGCTGGGCAACCTCGGCCTCAGCTTCGCCGAAATGTCCGACCGCATGGTTAGCGAAACCAGCGCCGGGCTGTTTATCAAAGCGTACTACGCTGCCCCGCGCCTAATCATCACCGGCGTCAAGCCCAACGACGGCGCCGGGGATTTCAGCATGGATTTACGCAATACGGCCGTGCGCGCCATCCCCTTCCCCGGGCAGGCCGCCGACGCCGCCACCGGCTTCAACATCGCTAAAGGGTTCATCGAGTCTGGCATCGAAGGGCGCACCCTGGAAAATAGCACCGGTCAGCCCGTCCTTACCACCGCCCGCATCAGCGCCGCCGCCCAAGAGCAAGGCATCCCGCCCGTCTACCTTGCCAGCGACAACTTGAACCTCCTTGACCAGCTCGACCTCAGCGAGCAAGCCAACGCCCGCATCACCAGCGCCACCGCCGCCGGTAAACTGGTCATCATCCCCGTTACCAGGGTACAAATTGACGGTGGCGAGCATATCGGCTGGTGGGAGATTGACCCCACCAGCGGCGAAACCATCGGCGTCATCGAAAATGGCCTGCACGGCGCTCTGCTGGAATACCTGGGCACCATTGAATTTTTATATAGCGGCGGCGCCCTCACCGATTTTATTATGGGCATGACTGCTTACCTCTTCGGCTTTATCGCCGACCGGTTGGACAAAGCCATCGGCGATGGCACTTTTGACCAAGACCACTACGATTGGATGATTGGCACATACGCCACCACCCTGACTTGCGTCGGAGCGGCGGCCTCTGGAAGCGGCTACCTGTTTTGCGGCACGGGCGCCGCTGGTGCCGCAGTTGGCGCCGCTGGCGGCAGCGCTCCCCTGGACCCCTTCGCCTGGGGGCAAGAAGCAGCCAAAGCGTTGTTGGCTCGCCTGGTGGATCATGATCCACCGCTGCCCAACACCTGGCTGGCCTTAGACGTGTTCGATCCTGCCGTGCAAAACGTCGCTACCGCCACCCTGCCCATCGCCGCCACCCTGCCCACCGGCAGCCTGTCGGCCAACCTCACCACCGACTTCGCCGTTGTCAGCGGCACCCTCAGCGCCAGCTACGCCTCCCCCGGCGCAGCCTACCAGTACCACGCCCTCACCATTGCCAACGGCGACCTGCAAGATGGCGATGGTGTGCTCATCGGCTCCGGCGCTATCGTCGCCGAGTCTGGCGCATTAGCGGCCAGCGCCGCCAACAATACCCTTGCCGGTTCCGGGCAGATGGCCTTCTATGCCGCTGCCTTGCCTGCCATCGGCAATGGCGCTCATTTCGCCAGCGCCCAGGCCGATTTGACCGGCAGCAATCTGGAGCTGGCGCTGCCGGACACGGCCGTTACCCTCAACACCACCACCTACACCGGCGACTTCACCATTCAAACCCAGGCCGTCACGGTGAATGGCAGCGGCCCCCTGGCCGCCGCCAACCACGCCGCCAGCGCCACCCTCAGCGGCAGCGATTTAGCTGTCACCCTGGGCGCAGCCAGCGGCACGGCCACCCTCAACGGCCAACTGCTGGACACCAGCAACGGCTTTGCCCTTGCCAGCTACAGCGGCAACGTTGGCCTCAGCGACGGCGGTGCGGCGCAGCAGGTGACGCTGGACGGCACGGCCGTTCTCTTTACCCTGTCCGCCAACCCATCTGCCAGCGCCACCACGCCGGCAACGGCCGTTACCTTTACTCCCGCCATCGCCAGCAACTTCGCTGCCAACTTCGTCCTCACCCTCACCGCCCCGCAGGGCTGGACGGCCGTCTGGGACGGTAACCAGGCGACCATTACCCCCGTCTCCGGCGCAGCCGCTGGGGAGTATGCTGTTACCCTCACCGCCTGCCCGGACAGTGCGCCCCTGGTTTGCCAGACGGCCGTGCACATCATCACCGTGCAGCCCTTCAACGGCTTCACCCTGTTCGTGCAGCCTGATCCGCTGACCACCATTCCCATGGGCGACGTATTGGCCGACAATTTGCGCCCCGGCAGCACCAACAGCGGTCAGGCGCAGGTTCCCGGCGCGGCTTACACCATCCTCCTCACCAACACCGCCAATGCCGCCCACACCTATGACTTCACCGTCAGCGGCCTGCCCGCCGGCTGGACCCTGCTGGCGAACCGTGCCCAGGGCGAAACAAGCAGCAGTCTCACCCTGCCCCCCGGTGAAACCGGCTACCTGGGCCTCTACGTCAATCCCACCGGGAGCCAACTGCCCGCGCCGGGCACCAGCCACACCATCCAGGTGACGGCCGTTTCCGACACCACCGCCCAACAAACAGCCAACGCCACCTTCACCATGCCCGCCGTGCCTTTTAACTACGTGACGGTGGAACCGCCGGTGCTGTATCTCACCAGCACGGCCGTAGCCGACATTGACTTGAGCATCCGCAACGTGGGCAATGCTGCCGGGGATTTCCCTGTTAGCGCCCGCGATACTTTTGCGGCCATCGCTGTCACCTCACCCCTAAACGGTGCGGACGGCCTGGTCCCCGGCGCAACAACAACGCAGCAGGCGACCATTGCCAGCAGTGACGCGCCTGTCGGTTCGGTGTACCCTGTCTTTTTCGATAGCCCGGCCCCCGATGGCGTGTACAACCAAACGGCCACGCTGATTGTGCAAATTGTCAGCCAGCGCGCCGGGCAACTTTTCCAGGCCGGGCGCTGTTCGGCAGGGAATAGGGGATATGCTGCGGCCAGCGTGCAGGGTTTAGGCACGGCCGTGCAGGAGCTAGAAAGTTGGTGCGAATTGGGCGACTGTCCGCTGCCTCTGCGCGATAACGTTGTTGCCGCTGCTCAAGAAGTTGCCGCTTACGGTGAGCAAATTCGCTACACCACTGCCGCGCCCGGCGTTAGCGCCGCCGCCAGCCAGCTTGCCGCAGCAGGCGATGACGCCGCAATTTTGGCGGCGCTAGATGGGTTGGTAACGGCCGTTACCAACCTGGGCGACCAGGTTTGCGAAGTAGAAGAACACCGCCCCGCGCTGCGCTGGAACCCCTTCGTTGATGCCATCCTCTCCGGCGAAGATGCCAACTATGACCTGGAACTGAGTAACCTGGGCACGGTGGAGACCACTTACGCCCTCTCCCTCACCTTACCCACTGGCGAGACGGCACAAAGCGTCACCGTGCCCGCTGGGCAGACAACGACCTTACCTGTGCCGGTCACCACGCCATCCAACGGCTACCACCTGCTGGAGGCCGTGGCTGTGCCCACCGGTCCCGACGTGGCTCTGCTCATGAACCCCGATACGCGGGCGCGGCTGAATGTGGTGGATAAGTTTGTGCAGATCACGGCCGTCTCCGCCGATCCGCCTTTTGTAGACCCTGGCGTTAGTGCCACCATTCTGTCGGTTGAAATCGCCAACATCGCCAACGTGGCGCGGAGTGTAGTGGCGGCAACGGCCGTGCTCGCCCCCGATGGCAGCACGCAAGCCAGTCTCAGCCCCACCCTTAACCTGCTCTCCGACAATCCCCGCACCTACGAACTGGGTACCATAGACACCTCCGGTTGGGCGGAGGGTGTGTACACCGTCACCGTCAATTTGCTGGACGAGAGCAGTGTCCTGGTTCCCGACGGTTCCGGCCTTGGCTACCTGGGCGTGGGGCAAAGCCTGACGGCGCAGATGGGCAGCGTGCCCCAGCTGGCGCCCCCCGGCACGGTGACGGTGACGACGCTGATCACGACCACCATTCAGCAATGGTCAATGGTCAATGGACAATTTCCAATTGTCCATGCGTTGCGACAGCACAATTTGTATAATGCGCCGTATTGGCAGGTGGCCCCAAGCGTTAATCATCAATCGTCAATCGCCAATGAAGAGGCGACGGCCGTTGGCTCACCAATTCAACCAGAAACGGCCGTTGTCGAGGATCTTTTACCACTGGCGGCGGAAGACGTGATACGGCCGTTGACCTACACCCCGGAAGAAGAATTGTCAATGGCCAATGGTCAATCGCCAATGACCAATGAAGACGCAGAGAATCTGTTGACGCCGTTGGCAATTGACAATTTATTATTGACCATTGACGATTTGTTTTTCCGTATTGAACAAGACGACCCGGCCATCGCCTATACCGGTTCCTGGAGCAGCCATTCCCTGGCCCAAGCCAGCGGCGGCACTTATTGGCGTAACGCAACGGCCGGTAACACCGCCGCCCTCACCTTCAACGGCGACTGGCTCAATCTCGGCTTCATCGGCGGCCGCTGGGGGGGCTACGTAGACATCACCCTCAACGGCAACCCGCAAGGATCATTCGATCTATACCGCCGCGACGATAACAGCCCCATCAGCCTCACTTTTGCCGACTTAGGCGTGGGGCCGCACACCGTCACCATGACCGTCAGCGGCACCAGCAATCCTTTCTCGTCAGGAACACGGGTTCAGCTTGATTATGTGGATTATTGGGATGGGACACCGTTGGGCGACGGCACTTTTGAAGAAACGGCCGACCGCGTTCTACGAAGCAACGGCTGGACTGATGTCGCCTATGCCAACGCCAGCGGCGGCGGCTACATTCGCGGCGGCACAGCCACTTTATGGCTTCCCTTCGATGGCGACAGCTTTAGCTACCAAGCCATCGCCTATAATCTGGGCGGCAAAGCGGATCTGTTTGTAGACGGCCGTTACCTCGACACCATTGACCTCTACCACCCCAACACCGCTGGCAACGCCATCACCCGCACCTTTAGCTACGAAGGATTGGGCGCGGGTAGCCACCTTCTCCAAATCAGCACCTATCGCGGCCAAACCACCCTTGATGCCTTCACCACCCCCGGCACCGCCCCCTTCACCGACCCCGATCCCGCGCCAACCAGCATCAATCGGTATGAAGAAGAGCATCCGGCCATCTTGTACAACGGCGTGCCTTACACCCAAACCGTCCAAAGTTGGGGGCGCAACAGCTCCGCCTTAGCCAGCGATGGGCAATACCTCCGCTCCCAAACCGCCAATGACACCATCCAGTTTGAATTCAACGGCCGTTGGCTAACACTCGGCTTCATCGCTGACCGTTTAAGCGGTCAAGCCGAAATTTTCATAGATGGCGTCAGTCAGGGTGTGGTTGATTTGTACCGACGGGAAGAAACGGCCGTTAGCCACTTCTTCCCCGACTTAATCAACAGCACCCACACCGTCTCCGTCACCGTCCTCGGCACTTCGCACCCCCATGCCAGCAACAGCCGCGTCCAACTCGACTTCATAGATTTTGGCGATGGGAGCGGCTTCGACGATGGCGCGTTTGAAGAAGATGACGGCCGTCTCTTCCTCAACAACAACTGGACAACCATCAGCAACGCCAACGCCAGCAGTGGCAACTTCATCCGGCACGGCGATGGCAACGCTTGGTTCTACTTCGAGGGCGACAGCTTCACCTATGACGCCCTCGCCTACAATCTCGGCAACTGGACAACCCTCTATGTAGATGGCGAACATCTCGATACCGTCAACCTATTCGACACCAACACCCTCAACAACGCCATCACCCGTACTTTTAGCTATGATGGCTTGGGAAACGGCCGTCATCTCCTCCAAATTAGCAGTTATCGCGGCCAAACCACCCTCGACGCCCTCACCACCCCCGGCAACGCCCCCTTCACCGATCCGGAAACGGCCGTTGTCGGCATCACCCGCTTCGAGGAAGACCATCCCGCCATCCGCTACAACGGCGTCCCCTACACCCAAACCGCCCAAAGTTGGTCACGGGTCGGCAACATCAACAGCACCCGCGCCAGCGACGGCCAATACATCCACTCCGCCACCATGAGCGACACCATCAGTTTCGACTTTGAAAGCACATGGATCGGCGTCGGCTTCGCCACCACCCGCTTTGGCGGTCAAGCCGAAATCGCCATTGATGGCGACACCGTTGCCACCGTAGACCTCTACACCCGCGAAGAGGACACCGAAAGCATCTACTTCGATGGGTTGAGCGAAGGATCGCACACCATCACCATCACCGTGTTAGGCACGCGCCACCCCAACGCCACCAACAGCCACATCTACCTCGACTACTTCGACGTGTGGGATGGGCAACCTCTGCCCACCGGCTCTTTTGAAGAAGACGATGCGCGTCTTTTCTATAGCAACGGCTGGGGGCAATCGAGCGACGGGAGTGCCAGCGGCGGCGGATTTGCCAGCAGTAATAGCAATGTCACCGCTTGGTTCCCCTTCACCGGCGATTCCGTCACTTTCCACAGTTGGACGGCCGCTAACTACCACTCCTTTGAACTCAAAATTGATGGCGTCTCACAAGGCATCTTCAACAACTACCGTTACGCTGGCGGGGCACGCCCCTTCTCCTTCAGCGGCTTAGGCGACGGCGCCCATGTGCTAGAACTGCGCCAATATCGCGGCGTTGCCACCGCCGACCTCTTCATCACCCCCGCCACTGGCGACCATTACGAACTTCCCCCGCCCAGCGGCATCATTCGGTTTGAAGAAGACCATCCCGACCTGCGCTACAACGGCTACCCCTATGAGACCATGCCCCAAAGCTGGGGCACACAATCGAGCCTCAACCAGAGCAGTGGCGGCTACAATGTCAACACCAGCACGGCCGGTAACACTCTCTCGCTCGACTTCACCGGCACATGGGTCGGGGCTGGCTTCCTGAGTGGCGGCACGATAGAAATTTTCATTGATGGCGACTCGCAGGGGGTTTACACCACCTCGAACACCATCGGCGGCGTCACCAGTCTCTACTTTGATGACTTGATAAGTGGCACGCATACCATCTCGATAACGGCCGTTTCCGGCAGTTTGCGCCCCGACTTCATCGAAATTTGGGATGGCGACCCCTTAGAAGAGGGTTGGTACAACGCCGACTTGGATGATTACAGCGGCCGTTTCCATTACAGCGGCAAACATTGGTGGGGGCAATACCAAAACCAATACGCCCATCAGGGTGATTACGTCTCCCAAAGCCTCATCAACGCCAACCCCAATATGTGGTTCACCTTCGTCGGCAACGACCTGACCTTACTCGGCTTTAACCGCAACGGGGCGACGCTCGACGTGACGATTGACGGCCAATACATGGGGCAACTGGACATGACGGCCGTTTACTCCGACCAACCCATCACCTTCCACTTCCCCGATCTCGGCGAGGGGCCGCACTCCGTCCACCTCTACACACGCGGCTTCGGCCGGGTAGACGCCTTCGAGGTCAACCCCGATGGCTTCTACAGCTACACCCCCCAAGTCACTTGGCACGACGATTCCGCCACCGAAGAGCTAGACCCCGCGCTCGGTACCGGCTTTGTCAGCACCATCGCCCTCGGCGACCTCAACGGGGATGGGATTGTGGAATTGGTTGCTCCGGCGCAAAACGGCCGTCTCTACATCTATCGCGGTGACGGCCAAGACGCCGGCGACGGCACGCCCATCCAATGGCACACCGACCTCGTCGGGCAAGCGGCCGAACCCGCCTTAGGTGATCTCGACGGCGACGGCACGGCCGAAATCATCATCAGCGGTGCCAACGGCCTCTTCGCCTTCCGCCATGATGGGCTACTGCTATGGCACGACCCCGACATTCAAGCCCACACTGGCGACAGCGGCGGCACGTTTGGTTGGGGTGGCCCCACGCTCGGCAACCTCGACGACACCCCCGAACCAGAAATCGTCATCGCCGCCTCCGAAGACGCGCTCTACATCGTAGACCATCAGGGCAACATCCTCGACAGCGACGTGATCGGCCGTTGGCCGTCCGTCCCTGTCTTGGCCGATATGACCGGCGATGGCACACTAGACATCATCTCGGCACAAGGCCACACCCTTAATCTTTACGACTACAACGCCAATGGGTTAGAAATCCTCTGGACATACACCCTCACCAATACCACCTTCCGCAGTGGCGTCTTTGGCTCACCGGCCGTTGCCGACCTCACCGGCGACGGGCAACCAGAAATCATCATCAACTGGGGGCATGTCATCGAAGCGTTCCGCGCCGATGGTAGCCGCCTCTGGTCATACGAAACCGGCGACACCAACCACTTCCGCCCCAGCCCCATCACCGTCGCCGACGTGACTGGCGACGGCGAAATCAACCTGATTACCGCCTCAGCCATCAACGCCGGCTTCCTCATCTTTGACCATATGTTGATGGTACTCACCAAAGATGGCGAACTGGTGTGGCAACAAACCGTCGCCGATAGCAGTGCCTCCGCCTCTGGCGTCGCCGCCCAAGACCTGACCGGCAACGGCGTGTGGGAGATTTTGTGGAATGGCTTAGGCGATGGCTTCCTGATCATTCGTGGGAGCGATGGCAAGCGGCTGTTCAATGAACCGTTCACCCGCTCTGGCACCATCATGGATTACCCCACGATGGGCGACGTAGATGGTGACGGCGTGGCTGATGTGGTCGTCGCCGGCCGGGAAGGCATCTTCGTCATTAGCCACGTGGGGCATTGGGTGGATTCGCGCCCGCTGTGGAACCAACACAATTACCACGTCACCAACATCAACGACGACTGGAGCATCCCGGCCGTTCAGCCCAACAGTTGGGAACTGCACAACAGCTACCGCACCCAAACGCCAGAGCAAGCTCCCGCACCAGCCTACAGTGTCAACGTCCATTACGCCGCCGGGATTGAGCAGATGACTGTCCTGACGCCTACTATTTCGCTGCCGCCCACGGCCGTTTCTCCCCCCATCTACACCTTTAGCTACCGCCAGGAATGGTACCAGCCCGTCATTACCTTCTCGCTGGTCTCTGAAGCGGCTGATTTGCAGCCGGGCGAAGTGCGCCAGGTGGCCCAGGGCGCGGTGGTAACCTACACCCTGCCCGGCGGCCAAAACCGCCTGACGCTGCCACCTTTGTACGTCACCGGCGCGGCCATTGCGGAACTGCAGCCGACGACGCAAACGGCCGTACCCGGCCAAACCATTAGCTACACTCTCACCCTGTTCAACCCGGCGGCGGTAGGCGACAGCTACACCCTCTCTATCAGTGGTCTGCCCTCTGATTGGGGCGTAGCCCTGCCCGGCAGCGTGATTGTACCGGGCGACGGCGAGACCAGCCTCACCCTGGCGCTGACCGTGCCGGAGAATGCCGACCTGCACGACTATCCTTTCATTGTGGGGGTGGCAAACGGCAGTGGCGGCGTGGTGCAGTTGGGCGGTATGGTTGTTGTGCAAAAGGGGGTAGCCGTGGCGATAACGGCCGTAGACGGCAACATCGCCCCTCTGGGCCAGCCCATCAGCCACACTCTGACCATTACCAATCTGGAGGGCGCTGACCGCACCTATGCCCTCAGTGCGGCGGGCACGCCACAGGTTAGCCTGCCGCCGCAGGTGACGGTTCCGGCCAACAGCAGCGCCGCGGTAGCCTTGACAGCAACCCCCCTAGACAGCGGCGCGCAGCCCTTTACGGTGCAGGTTGTCGCTGGGGAAAATGGGGCGCAGGGCAGCGCTACGGCCGTTATCCAGGGTCTGGGCGTGGCCGGCGTGGCCGTTACCCTGGCGCCGCCAATTGTAGAGACGGGGCCGGGCAGCACGGCCGTGTTCACCGTCACCCTGCAAAACCTGGGCAGCAGCGCCCAGACCTTTGACCTGAGCCACCAGTTACCCCAGGAATGGGGTGGTCAGTTTGAGGCGGATGGGCAGCTGGTAACGGCCGTCTTTGTTGCCAGCGGCGTGTATAACCAGGCTGACCTGACCTTGCGCGTGACTGTGCCTGAAACGGCCGTTGCGGGTACCCTGCCTATTAGCGTGACGGCAACGCTGCCGGAAAATCCGGCCGTGGTCGGCAGCGCCAGCAGCGAAGTGATTGTAACGGACTTTGGGGTCCATGTAGAGATTCTGGATACGGCTTTGCAGGTTGCTCCCGCTGATACGGCCGTTTGGAATGTGCGGCTGACCAACACTGGCGAAAATGACGACACCTTCACGCTGTTGGCGGCGGGCCTGCCGGTGGGCGCCGATGGCGCGTTCAGCAGCGAGACGGTCACGTTGGCGGCTGGGGCCTCTACAGTGGTGCAGTATACGGCCGGGCCGTTTACTGGCGCGTTGCCGCAATGGTACAGCTTTGACGTCACGGCTCAATCTGTAGGGAATACGGCCGTTTTCAGCACAGACCGGGTAACTTTTGCCATTATTGGCCAGGAAAATCTGGTGGTGGCGTGGCAACCAGCCAGCCAGACCGTGACCAACACCGTTACCGCGACCTTCTCGCTGGTGATCACCAACACCGGTAACACTCTGGCTCCGCTGACGCTAACCCTCGGCGGGGCAGGGCTGGCTGCCCATGTGGCGCTGGACAGTTTTCCGCTGCCGCCGGGGATGGTGGCGGTGGTTCCGGTGCCGGTAACGGCCGTTGCTGCGGGCGAGTACACGTTGACGGGCATGGCCATGGGTGACGCGATGCAGGTGGAAGATACGGCCGTGTTGACGGTAATAATTACCGACAATTCCCAACCACGCTTGCTGTACCTGCCCATTATCCGGCACCAGCCAACGGCGCAAAACTAGAACCTGATGATTTAGCAGAGGCATCCGATTTCTTCTGAGAAATCGGATGCCTGGATTCGATCCACGGCATCTTTCACCCTATCAAAGGGCACCCATAACCAGATTGGGACAACTCTGGGCATCGTTGCTTGCCATAGGCAGTGTGTACCTTTGTGGTTAGAAAATGCGCAACGGCCGTGAAAATGATAAAATCAGCTTTGCAAAGGAGGCGCAAAGCGATGGACACGGGACGTTTGCAAGAAGCGGCATACCTTCGTGATGGGCAATACAAAGACTCCAATTATCTGGCGGCGCGGGCGCAACTGCACCAGCGATTCAGCACAGCCAAAATAGACTGGAACCATTGGATTTTTAACCAGATTGGGCTGGCGACCGGCGACCGGGTTTTAGAATGCGGTTGTGGACCTGGTTGGTTGTGGCGCAGCAACTTAAAAGATGTTCCGGAATCTTGTCAAATTACTTTGACGGACCTTTCTCCGGGAATGGTGGCCGAAGCAGTGGCTGCTTTGGGCGACGCGCCACAAGATTTTCGCTTCCAGACGGCGGACATTCAAGACCTCTCTTTTGCGGATGCCTCTTTTGACCGGGTTATTGCCAATCATATGCTCTATCATGTGCCAGATATTGCCAGGGCGCTAGGCGAAGTACGGCGTGTTTTGCGGCCAGGCGGCCGTTTTTATGCCGTCACCAATGGGGATGACCATATGCGCGAACTGAAAGAGATGCGCCAAGATGCGCTGCACTATATTGGTCTGGGTGCTGAAGAATATCCCCCATTCGACCTCCCTTTTCGCCTGGAAAACGGTGCGGCGTTGTTAGAACCATTTTTTTCTGACGTGCAGTTGCTGCATTATGAGGATAGCTTGCTGGTGACGGAAGTGCAGCCACTAGTGGATTATGCTTTCTCATCCAGGGAAGCGCAGGCATTGTTAACCATTGACCGCCTGGCGCGCATTCGCCAGTTTGTGGCGGATCGCATGACGGCTTCTGGCGGTGCATTGCACATTACCAAAGCGGTGGGGATGTTCATAGGGGTAAAGAGAGCGTGATTGCTGCTGGTGAATTGGCGCCAGAGTTTGGGGCAACGGCCGTTTTCTCTCAGCGCCCCTTTTCTGTACAAGCCTGGCGGGGGCAGCCCATTCTATTCCTGTTTGTTGACTACCGCACCGCCTCTCAAACGCAAGACATTGCCCAGGCTTTGCGCCGGATTTATCCACAGCATACCACGGTGCTGCTGGTTATTGTTGTTGATTTGCACGGGGTACCCCGGTTGATGCGCGGCGTAGCTCAGGCCGCCATGGAAACCGCCCTGGGCAACGCTGCCGGGCAAATTCCCGAAGGGTATGATCCGGCTGACCAGCTTATGGTCTTGCCCGACTGGGATGGCAAAATTTGCCGCGCTTATGGCGTGCGGGAGGCAGGCCGGGAGATGGCGCTGGTGTTGGTGGATGGAAACGGCCGTGTTCACGCCACCTACCAGGGGCCCCAGGGGAGAGAGCAAGCCCTGACAATGGTCAGAGCTTTATTGAATAATACATAAAGCCAGGGCCAAAACTGGAAATTCTCCAGCTTACGCCCCGGCCCCATAGAAAGGAGTAAATCATGGAATACACGCAATTAGGAAGAACTGGTTTACAAGTAAGCCCCCTCTGTTTGGGAACCATGAACTTTGGTCCCCTCACCACTGAAGAGGACAGCTATGCCATCATGGACAAGGCGCTGGAAATGGGCATCAACTTTTTTGACACCGCCAACGTCTATGGCTGGAAGCTGGGCGAAGGGGTGACGGAACATATTATTGGCCGCTGGTTTGCCCAAGGAGGTGGGCGACGGGAAAAGGTGGTGCTGGCAACAAAGGTATATGGCCGTATGGGAGAATGGCCCAACGAATCTCGCCTCTCCGCCCTGCACATCAAGCGCGCCTGCGAAGACAGCCTGCGCCGCCTGCAAACCGACTACATTGACCTCTACCAGATGCATCACGTAGACCGCAACACCCCTTGGGAAGAAATCTGGCAGGCCATGGAGCAGTTGGTGCGCGAAGGCAAGGTCCTCTATGTGGGCAGCAGCAACTTTGCCGGCTGGCACATTGCCCAGGCCAACGAAGCCGCCAAAGCGCGCCATTTCATGGGCCTTGTGTCTGAGCAGAGCCTCTACAACCTCAACGCCCGCATGGTAGAAATGGAAGTGATTCCTGCCTGTGAATATTACGGCCTGGGGTTGATTCCTTGGAGTCCCCTGGCGGGCGGCTTGCTGGGCGGCGTCCTCAAAAAAATCGAAGAAGGTCGCCGCGCCAATCAGCGCACCCAAGAACAGGTTGAAAAGCACCGGCTCCAACTTGAGCAATGGGAAGCCCTCTGTGCAGAGATGGGCGAAAATCCGGCAGATGTGGCCCTGGCCTGGCTATTGCACCAAAAAGCGGTAACTGCGCCCATCATTGGCCCGCGCACCATGGATCAACTTACTGGCAGCGCCCGCGCGCTGGAAATTCAGCTTACCGGGGAGCAATTAGAAAAACTAGACGAGATATGGCCCGGCCCTGGTGGCCCCGCGCCGGAAGCCTACGCCTGGTAATAAACCTAAGAATGGGGATTGGAGGGAAGTGATTCTCCAATCCCCAACCCCACTTT
The DNA here is from genome assembly GCA_964504445.1 of uncultured Anaerolinea sp. Classification (GTDB taxonomy): domain Bacteria; phylum Chloroflexota; class Anaerolineae; order Promineifilales; family Promineifilaceae; genus JACSRF01. The sequence goes on from CAZDEO010000005.1 coordinate 87,474, forward strand.
CCTCATCCTCCAACCCGCTTCACCGTGTACCCTAGCTTTTGCAGCTCGGCCACAATGGGGTCGCGGTGTTCCCCCTGAATTTCAATAACGCCATCCCGGAGGGTGCCGCCACTGCCACATTTGCGCTTGAGGTCTTTGGCCAGCTCTTTTAGCCTGGCTTCTGGTAAGGGGAGGCCGGTGACGGTGGTGACGCCTTTGCCTTTGCGCCCTTTGGTTTCCCGGCCTACGCGCACGATGCCATCCCCCTTTGGGGCATTTTGTACGGTCGTTTTCTGCTGGCGGCAGGTGCATTGGGCAATGGGTTGGCGGCAGGTGGGGCACATTTCGCCCCAGTCGGTGGAGTAAACGAGTTTCCCTTTGCGAGAATTCATCTTCTGCTACCTCCTTTGCGGGCTACCAAATGCCGGGTAACAACCGATAGCGGGTTTGGCGGGCGTAGGCTTGATAGCCAGGCAACTCTGCCTGGAGTAAATCGTCTTCCAGACGGGTACGCAGCACCAGGGCAACACACAGCCCCAGGCCAGGGAGCAGTGCCCACAGCGCATTGAGCATGAAAGGAAAGGCCAGCGCCGCCCACAGGCTGCTGGCGTAAGCGGGATGGCGCACGATGGCATAGGGGCCATTGCTGACGACGGTTTGCCCCCGATCTTTTTGCACGCGCACCACGGCCGAAAAGTAACGGTTGACCACCATGGCCCACACGGCCAGCCCGTAGGCAGCTGCCACAACCAGCGCGCCAACGTTCTGCACGGCCGTTGGCAAGGGAGGTGACCACCCCCAGCGATGATCCAACCCGGCTACCAGGGACATGAACGTGGGTCCGATGATGCCGACGATGCTTACCAGCCAGCGGTCTGCTGGCGGTGTCCCCTCGGCACTGGTAAATTGCGCCCGCTCCCGCAGTAAGTCTGGATTTTTGAACCAGGTGATGATGCGGCTGCCAAAAGTAGCCAGCAGCAGCAGGGCAGTGTAGACCCAGGCCATCGGCCACTGCACGGTGCCCGCCGCAATGAAGAGCATGGCTGGCACCAGGAGGAGGTACAAAAAAAAGCCCACCAGGGCGCGGACCAGGTTAGACATGGCGTTTACTCCCCTTGCACGATGGCGTTTACGGCCGTTATCTCCTCCGGCGTAAGCGCCCAGGCAGCGGCTTTGGCGTTGGCTTGTAGGTGTTCCAACTTCGTCAGCCCAGAAATGACGGAGCAGACGGTGGGTTGCGCCAGCAGCCAGGCGTGGGCCAGTTCCGCCATAGTGTGTTCCCGCTCTGCAGCCCAGGCAGTTAGCTTTTCCACAATGGTGTAGTTGGCGTCGGTCATGTAGCCTTGCACGTAGCTGCTGCGCTCGCCCCGTGAACCAGCCGGGGCGCCTTCGTCCCGGCGGTATTTGCCGGTGAGAAAGCCGCCCGCCAGCGGGAAGTAAGGGATGAAGCCCACGTTATGTTCCTGGCAGTAGGGGATGACTTCTTTTTCTACGTCACGCTCTAGCATGTGGTAATGCGACTGCACGGTGACAAAAGATGCCCAGCCCTGGAATTCCGCCAGCAGATTGGCTTTGGCCAGTTGCCAGGCGGTGTAGGCGGACGCGCCAATGTAGCGCACCTTGCCGCTGCGCACCAGGTCGTCCAGAGCGCGCATGGTTTCGGCGATGGGGGTGGTGGCGTCCCAGCGGTGCATCTGGTAGAGGTCGATGTGGTCGGTTTGCAGGCGGCGCAGGCTGGCCTCTACACCGTTCATGATGTGGTAGCGGGATGCGCCGTAGTCGTTGGGCCCGTCACCGGTTTTGAAGTAAACCTTGGTACCGACGACGAAGCGGTCCCATTTGCCTTGCAGGGCGACGCCGAGGCTGGTTTCGGAACGACCGTTTTGATACACATCCGCGGTGTCAATGAAGTTGATGCCTAAATCCAGGGCCGCATCAATGACGTCGTTTACGCCGGCCTGGTCCAGAGGGCCACCAAACTGGTTGGTCCCTAGGCCAATAATCGAAACGCGCACGCCACTGTAGCCAAGTTGACGATATTCCATCTATTTGCTCCTTTGTGGATGACGGTTACAGGTTACAAGTTGCATATTACATTTTACAGGCAATCGGCAACTTGTAACCTGCAATCTGCTTTAGTCGCGCTCTTCGTAGACAAAACGGCGCACGCGCTCGGCTACGGCTGCTGGGTCTACCTGGGTGCGCGCCATGCCGGTTTTAATGGCGGTGCGGGCTACCGCTTCCGCGACGGCAGGCGCTACGGAGAAGTCTGTGCCTTTGGGAATAATCCAATCGGGGCGCAAATCTTTATCAGCTACCAGCCCGGCTATGGCTTCGGCGGCGGCGATCTTCATTTCGTCGGTGATGTTGGGTACGCGGGCGTCCAGCGCGCCGCGGAAGATGCCGGGGAAGGCCAGGGAGTTGTTAACCTGGTTGGGTAGGTCGCTGCGCCCGGTAGCCACGATGGCTGCCCCCGCTTCCAGGGCCAGGTCGGGCATAATTTCGGGCACGGGGTTTGCCAGGCCAAAGATGAAGGGGTCTTTGGCCATGGTTTTAACCATTTCTGGCTTCAGCGCCCCGGCGACGGAGAGGCCAATGAAGACGTCGCGCCCCTGCACGGCCGTTGCCAGGTCGCCCTTGAGCATTTCCGGATTGGTAATTTCGGCCATCTCGTCCTTAATCCAATTTTGCCCCTTGCGCCCCTTGTAGACGATGCCGCGGCTGTCCAGCAAAATAACGTTCTTCAACCCCCGCGCCATTAACAACTTGGTGACGGCAATGGCGGACGCCCCTGCACCATTGACCACCACAGAAAGGTCGCTGATTTTCTTGCCCGTCAGGCGGCAGGCGTTCATGATACCCGCCAAAGCGACAACGGCCGTGCCGTGCTGGTCGTCGTGGAAAATGGGAATGTCCGTCTCTTCGCGCAGCCGCTTTTCAATGTAAAAACAGCGCGGGGCGCTGATGTCCTCTAGGTTGATGCCGCCAAAGGTGGGTTCCAGCCGCTTCACGATCTCCACAATCTCGTCAGCGTCTTGGGTGTTGACGCAAATGGGAAAGGCTTCCACCCCGGCAAAGGTGTGGAAGAGAATCGCCTTGCCTTCCATCACCGGCAGCGCCGCGCGCCCGCCAATGTTGCCCAGCCCCAGAACGGCCGTGCCGTCACTGACAATGCCCACCAGATTTGCCCGCGGCGTCAGCTCGAACACCTGCCCTGGGTCTTTGTGAATGAGCTGTGCCGGTTCCATCGCCTGGGGCATCAGGTAAAACTGCTTCAAAATATGCTCATCCTTCACCGGAATTTTGCTGTAAATTTCCAGCAAGCCCTGAAATCGTTCATGCTGCTCCAACGACTCCTCAGAAACCGTCATTTCGCGGTTGCTTTTGGAGGGAATGGGAAAATGTCCTTCGTACACGTAGCGACGGGTGCGCTCGCCAATGTTCGCCGGGTCCACTTCTGGTTTGCGGGAGCAACCGGCGGCAATGACGGCGCGAGCCACCGCCTCCGCCACTTTGGGGGCCACGCTGTAGTCCAGCATCTTGGGATAGATGTAGTCCGGGTTCAATTCCTCAGGGGAAATGGCGTTGGCAATCGCTTCGGCGGCAGCCATCTGCGCCGCAACGGGGAAATGGCTGGCCCGGGCGTCTAGCAAACCACGGAAAATGCCGGGAACCACCATAGCAATGTCCATGTGATTGGGGTAAGAAGAGTGGGAGGTGGCCACCACCGCTGCTCCGGCGGCATGGGCCTTGTGCGGCGTAATTTCCAGCGGCGAGGCAAACATGAAGAGGATGGGGTCTTTGGCCATAGTCTGGATGGCAGCGGTCGTTAGCAGGTCGCTGTTGTGGAACCCGATGTAAACATCTGCGTCTTTGAGCAGTTCCGGCAACTTGCCTTCTTCGTTATCTGGGTTGCTCAGTTGGGCAATTTCCCACTTGGCCCAGTTCATTTTGAGCGGGCGGTATTTGTAAATGGCTCCTTCCTGGTCGCAGACAATAACCTTGTGCAGGCCATACTTATGGAGTAAACCCGCTGTGCCCAGCCCGGCCGTTCCGGCGCCATTGATGATAATCCGCAGGTCGGCCAGCTTTTTGTCCACCAGTTTGGCGGCATTGATCAAGGCCGCCAACACGCCAATAGCCACTCCCTCGCGGTGGTTATTCAAAACGGGAATGTTCAGCGAGCGCTCCAGGCGGTTGGTGATGGCCAATCCATTGGGGGAAGCGATGTCTTCGATGCTAATGGCGCCAAAGGTAGGGGCCAGGTTGAGAACGGTGTCAATAATTTCTGTGGTGTTGGTGGTGTTTAAGGCCAGCGGTAGGGCGTCTACGCCGGCGAAATTTTTCATGATGACGGCGCGACTTTCTAGTACCGGCAGAATAGCTTCTGGTCCGATGTGCCCCAGGCCAAAGGCGGAAGAGCCATCGGAGACGATGGCAATGGTATTACCCCGGCAGGTGACGTCGAAGCTGCGCTTTGGGTTGCGAGCAATTTCCAGGCAGGGTTCGGCGACACCGGGGGTGTAAACTAGACTGAGGGCGACGTTGTCGCGCACTTGCACTTTGCTGCGCACGCCAATGAGGCCACGATTGCGCCGCCGGTATTGAATGCCTTCGCTTTCAGGTGGTGTCACCGTGTTTGCGGCCTCTTTTTGGGGTGGGTTTGTGGGTTTTTTTGCCATCTAAATCTCCTTTGAATGGGGAGCATGGTTTATTTGTGCTCCGGGTTTTCTACGCCCAAGTTTGCGCTGGGTGTTGGGGGCTGTCAGGTGTCAAATGTCATCCATGTTGATGCGGAGTGTCAGGTATAATGCACGGATGTTGAGCGTGTAAGTTTAGAACCTTGCGTGCACATTAACGCTGTGGTTAGAAATCAGATCTCTTTGCCAGATCATTTCGAACTGCTAAATCTCTGAGGTGATGGATGATTTCAGGTGGGCACTCTTTGCTAGACCCTATTATGACGTTGCATGGACAAATTCGCAATGCGGTGGTTGCTGCCTGTGAAGCGGTGGCTATTGAAGATATGGCAGCTATTGCCCAGGAAGAGGCAGGGGATACGATTTACGCCATTGACCGGGTGAGTGAAGCGCTGCTGCTGGACTTTTTTCGGCGGGAGGTGGCCGCACAGGCGCCTATTTTGTTGATTGCTGAGGGGTTGTCTGGTGGACAGGTGGTGTTGCCGGAAGGTGCGGTGGAGGCTGAAGCGGTTTGGCGTATTATTGTGGACCCCATTGATGGCACGCGGGGATTAATGTACCAGAAGCGTAGTGGGTGGGTGCTAACGGCCGTTGCCCTCAACAAAGGGCCAGCTACAAATTTACAAGATATTGAACTAGCTGTGCAGACGGAGATTCCGCTGCTAAAACAGCATCTGAGCGACCAGGTGTGGGCGGTGCGGGGGCAGGGGGTAACGGCCGTGCGCCACAACCGCCTGACACGAACCGATACCCCTTTGACGCTGCGCCCTTCCCGCGCCACTACCATTGCTCACGGGTTTGCTATGGTTTCTCGTTTTTTCCCTGGTGCGCGGGAGGAGCTGGCAGCCATTGATGAAGAGATTGTGTTAGGGGCCTTAGGTCCCGTATCCCCTGGTAAAGCCCACTGCTTTGAAGACCAGTACATTTGCAGCGGCGGGCAGCTTTATGAGTTGATGAGTGGGCATGACCGCTTTGTGGCTGACCTGCGCCCGGAAATGGAGCAGCTTTTGGCGCAGCGCGGCCTGGCCCTGGGCATTTGCGGCCACCCCTATGACCTGTGTACGGAACTCATTGCCCGCGAGCTGGGGGTGATTGTGACCGATGCTTGGGGACGGCCGTTGTCTGCCAGGCTCTCTGTGGAGGGGGATGTAAGCTGGGTAGGGTATGCCAATTCCGCCATTCAGCAACAAATTGAACCCTTGTTGCAGAAGGCTCTACGGCGGCGTGGTTTGATTGGCGAATAGCCGCAGGATCACGTATACTGCGGCGGGATTAGGCCAGAGTAGTGCGGCAGCCCCGTTTTTGGTAATGGAAAATATAGTGCATGATCAAAATTGCTAGCTCTGTCAAAATCGCTTTTATGTTTCCGGCCAACCGGGATACGGCATTTGCATACTACAGTGACATACCCCGCCTGGTGGAGCACCTCAAACATATTGATTTAGTGCCTACGGAAAATTTGGTAGAAAATGAGTACCGCCTTTGGTACCACACCGTGGAACTGGGCCGGTATCACATTCACGTCTATTGTGACATTCGAGTCGAGTTGGATGATAAAAACCACCGGATTTTGCTGTTACCGATTCAAAGTTACCCTCCCGTGCCGACAAAAGTGACCGTAAATTCAACCAGCACTCGTGGCTATTATAGCAGCGAGGGCTTCTTTATTGCCGCAGGGCCAGACAGTACGCGCATTGAGTACACGTTAAAACTGCAGGCTTCACCCCCCAAGCCGAAAGGGATGCGGCTTGTGCCAGGCAAAATTGTGGACTCTGTGGCGCAAAACATTACCACCAGTCGCATGAAGGAAATTGCTGACGGTTTTATTGAAAGTTCGGTGCAGGGGTTTCCGCTTTGGCGCGATGAACAAATAGCGTAATTGTCAGGAAACAAGCTCGCGGTTGTCGCCGACGCGGCGGGTTACTTTTATGTCGTCCAGGTGTTCCAGCAGGGCAATGGCATATTTGCGGCTCGTGTTGAGCAGGTCTCGCACCTGTGCGGCGTTGATAGTCTGGTTTTTTTGCAGATGGCGTATGATGGCGGCCGTGTATTTTTCGTATTCGAGTCTGGCATAAACTACGTCGGCGTTTAACGGCCGTAACTCCCCCAAATCTACCAAAGCCAAATAGATCGCTTCACCCACCGCGGCCTTGGCATCTTTTACGCTGGGCGAATTGATGCCCGCAGCGGCAAAGTGGCGCAGCAAGGCGCTGACAGAAGCCTGCTGTTCAGGCGAAAACTGGATAGTGTGCTTTTCTGCCTGGACAATGTTGCCAACTTCCTTGATCCCATGATTACTCGTTGCTTCCGCCAGCAGCGGATTAAAGAGGGGGGGCGCCAGGCGCAGCCGGCTGCGCAGCTCTTCACGAGGGATGCCCAGCCGCAGCGGGTTGTCGCGGTGGTAGTTGGCTACAGAGGCGAGTAGTTTGTCTAGAATTTGCTGCCAGCGGGCGCTGGTAAAAAGTTGTTGATGAATTTGGATGGCCTGGTGGGAGTCGAGTAGTTCCTGCAGCGCGGTTACGGCCGTTTCCTTGTCCAACCCGGCCTGTTCCAGCAGCTTGTTCTCCGCAATTGGCTCTAGCCGGGCCAGTGCCTGATAAAGCAATTCTGCCGGCGTGCCCTGGGCCAGCGTTTGCAGCCGCTGCACCACTTCTGGGCGAAAACGGCGATGCTTGCGTCCAGGATGGGGGTCAAGAATGTGCCCCCCGCCCAAGGTGACCCCCGGAGACGGCCGTCGCAAAATAAACCGGTCACCTCGCGCAGCCGCCACCGGTTCACTGAGCGCCAATTGCAGCCATCCTTCCTCCCCGGGATTGATTTGCCCCACCCCCAAAACCCGCGCCCGGGCCAGCACTTCTTTGGCGCCGACAAACAGCTTGACTTCAGTGTGATGCTTCAGCGGCGCATCGGCGTCGGCCAAATGGCGGTAAGCGACATCTAGCAACAGCGTGCCGCTGATGGTGCCCGGAGCAGCTAGCACGTCGCCCCGGTTCACCTGGTCTTTGTCAATGCCGGTCAGGTTAACGGCTACGCGGCTGCCTGGCAAGGCCACGTCTCGTTTGGTTTTGTGGGTTTGCAGGCCGCGAATGCGCCCTTTGTGGCCTGCAGGTTGAATTTCGATGGCGTCACCCAGATGGAAACGGCCGTCCATCAACGTACCTGTCACCACCGTACCAAAACCCGCCAGGCTAAACACCCGATCTACCGCTAGGCGCGGCCGATTCTTGTCCGGGCGGTGGGGCGTAGCTTGCAGCCGCTGCCAGATAACCTCCCGCAGCGCAAGCACACCTTCACCCGTGCGCGCCGACACCGGCACAATAGGCGCATCCGCCAGCACCGTACCCGCCAGGGTTTCCTGTAAATCAAGCTGCACCAACTCCAGCCAATCTAGCTCTTCCACCAAATCAATTTTGGTCAGAGCCACGACACCCCCATGCACTTGCAATAGATCCAAAATAGCCAAATGCTCACCGGTTTGCGGCATCACCCCCTCATCAGCCGCGACCACAAACAGCGCCAGGTCAATGCCACCTATCCCCGCCAGCATATTCTCAATAAAATCTCGATGCCCCGGCACGTCTACAATGCCCACCTCTTCCACTTCTGCTCCATCACCCAAGGTCAGCCAGGCAAAACCCAGGTCAATCGTCATTTCGCGCTCTTTTTCTTCAGCGAGGCGATCAGGGTCCATGCCCGTTAGGGCTTCTACCAGCGTGGATTTGCCGTGGTCAACGTGCCCGGCGGTGCCAATGACGTACATTGCTTACTCTTCGCGAACCGGGACGAATGCGGGCTGGCGGCGGCGATTCGGATCTTGTTTGCGCGCTTTTTCTACTTCTTCCAACCAGATCAGAGGGAATTTTTTCAAGGCATCTGCTTGCGCCGTTTGAATACGCCAGATCAACTCCTTTTCTTGCTCCAGGGCTTCCAGTATCTCGCTGATGGCATTAAACTGCTCGTCGGTCTGGCGCACGTGACGGTCAGCCATATGCCAGCGCTGCTCTGCTTCCACCTCGTAAGATTTGAGACGGCGCTCAATTTCCTGCACAAAATTATCCCAGCGGGACTGTGCCCGGTGGGTTTCAATCCGCAGCGCTTCGGTGGATTCACGCTGGTTTTGTTCAATTTGTTTCTGCCAATCTGCCAGAGTTTGCAAAGCCATTTTGGCTTCTTTGTACTGATCTGAGAAGGTAATCCATTCTTTTGAAAATCGCTCAATCGTGTTGGCGTGTTCGTCTAAAAGGTGACGCCAACCTTCGATCTGTTTATTCCGTTCATGTTCGCCTAATTGAATTTGATTAACCCAGCTTTCCATTCGTTCGCTGATTTCATCGCGGATGGTGGTGAGCGGCTGAATGGTAGTGTCTAGCCGGGCAATATTGCCGTGTAGGGCGTCTAGCCGCTCATAGATGGCGTTCCAGCGCTTATTGATTTCCAAAAGCGTGGTTTGCATGTCTACGATGTTGCGATTATTTTGCCGTTCTTTTTCTTCAATAAAGGCAAAGCTGCGTTCTCGTTCTTCCAGCTTGTTGTTGATGACTGAAATTTGCCCTTTTTGCGTACCGATGAGGTTGGCCAGGCGACCTTCTTCTGCCTGGCGCAGTTCCATGTCCCGCTGTAGGCGGGGAATGGCCGGAAGCTCTTTACGAATGTCGGCGATTTCGCGGGCTATGTTTTCGTGCTCTACGCGCCGTAGCCTGTCTAATTCCCCCTCAGACCGGATGCGGCGCTGATCATACTGCTCAATCAGCGAGACCAGTTCATCCTTGAACTGGGCAAGTTGGGCGTCAATTTGCGCCAGCCGGTTTGTCTGGCTGGTCAGGTTGGCAAGTCGGCTTTCTAGCTCTTGAATGCGTTGTTCGCGCCCTTGAATTTCGCGCTGTAACAGGTCGAATTTCTGTTCTGTTTCGGCCAGCTTGCGGTTTGTTTTGCGCCGCTCACTGTCTAGCCATTCCAAACGGTCTTGCAGATCTTTTATTTCCGCAGAATTATCGGTTGATGCCATGACTTATCTCCTCAATAGCTTATCAGGCGGTCAGCGTGGCCGGCGGTTGGCTTGCCAGCCTGAGGCGCTGTGGTGCTGAATTGCTGCCGTGCATTATAGCTTGCTGGTAGGTTGTGGGCGAGTTTGCACATAGCATTTTCACTTGCCTGGGTGATTGCCCCCGGCTTACAATCAGGCTATGCATATTGGAATTGATGCGCGGCTGCCATTTTATCAGATGGGTGGGATCACTCAGTCGATTTTGCATTTGCTGCCGGCGTTGGCCGCCCTGGACCAAGAAAACCGGTATGCGGTGCTGCATATGGGCAAGGACGGCCGTTCCTACACCCCAACTGCCCCCAACTTTCGCCGCCATAACCTGTTGACGCCCTGCCACCACCGCCTGGAAAAGTGGGCGCTGGGCACAGAACTGCTGCCCCTGCGGCTGGACGTGCTGCACAGTCCAGACTTTATTCCCCCGGCTTTTGGGGCCAGGCGGCGCATTATTACCGTCCACGACCTGAACTTTATTTTCTATCCGCAGTTTCTGACGGTGGAAAGCTTACGCTATTACCGCGACCAAATTCAGTGGGCTTGCCGGGTGGCTGACCACATTGTGGCCGACAGCCATGCGACGCGGCAAGATTTGCTTGACAGGCTGGGCGTGCCACCGACCAAAGTCACCACGGTCCATTTGGCGGCCAATCCGCTATACGCCCAGCCATATGCGGCGGCCGTCGTTGACGCAACGCTGGCGAAGTATGACTTACCCCAGGGTTTTATTTTGTTTGTGGGTACGTTGGAGCCACGTAAGAATGTGCCTACGCTGGTGCGGGCCTACGGGCTGCTGCGCCAGCGGGGCATTGACGTGCCACTCATTTTGGTGGGGGGTAAGGGCTGGATTTATGATGAAATATTCGCCACCATTGCTGAATTGGGTTTGCAAAACCACGTGCGTCACCTTAGCGGCATTTTTGACGTGGAACTGGCCCATTTGTATCACGGGGCGGGGGTGTTGGTGACGCCTTCATTTTACGAGGGGTTTGGCCTGCCTGCCCTGGAAGCGCAACATTGTGGCTGCCCGGTGGTGGTGAGCCGGCGCGGATCCTTGCCGGAAATTGTGGGCCTGCAAGGGATGATGGTGGATGACCCGGAGGACGTGGCTGCGTGGGTCGATATCTTGTATCGGGTGCTGACGGACAGCCAGCTGCGGGCGGAGATGGTGAAGGGCGGTTATGCTCAGGCGCAAGCGTTTAGCTGGGGGAAAACGGCCGTTGCCCTGCAAAAAATTTATCTCGGAGGAAGCTAAATGGCCCCCATTTTGATTCTGACTCCCCAACTGCCCTACCCGCCGCACCAGGGCACCAGCCTGCGCAATTACCACATCATACGCGGGTTGGCCCAGCGGCACGCCATTACCCTGCTCAGCTTTGTGGAAGAAAATCAGTCTGCGGAAGAGGAAGCGATACGGCCGTTGCATGATTTGTGCCAGCGCATTGAGACGGTACCCGTGCCGCAGCGGAGCACGGCCGTGCGCGTGGGGCAACTGCTGACCAGCGCTAACCCAGATATGGCGCATCGCTTGTACAGCGCCCCGTTTAATTTGAAACTGCGCCAATTGTTGACGGAAAACTCGTTCGCCATCGTGCAAATTGAGGGCATTGAGCTGGCCCGCGCCATGGCGGTGGCGCGTTCTCTCAGTCCGCAAAGCAAGATTGTCTTTGACAACCACAACGCGGAAACAGAGCTGCAGCGGCGCAATTTAATCACGGACCTGAAGCAGCCCCGCCGCTGGGTGGCGGCGGGCTATTCGGCGGTGCAGGTGCGCCGCTTGCAGCAATTTGAGCGCTGGGCTTGCGCGCAGGCGGATGCAGTGGTCGCCGTTTCTGAAGCCGACCAGGCTCAACTACAAGCTCTGATGCCTGACCGGGAAACGGCCGTTTATGCTATTCCCAACAGCATTGACGTAGAGGCCTATCATGATTGGTCTGACCACGGGGATTGGGCCAGTTTACCCCGGTACGACCTGATATTCATGGGCAAGATGGATTACCGGCCTAACGTGGACGCGGTCCTTTGGTTTGCCGATGAGGTCTGGCCCGGCATACGCCGGGAAAAGCCAGATGCCACCTGGGTGATTGTGGGCCAAAAGCCGCATGCGCGGCTAGAGCGGTTGGGCGCATTAGCGGGGGTCAGCGTGACGGGATGGGTGGAAAGTGTGCAGCCTTACTTGGCGGCGGCGGCGGTTTTCTTGATGCCTTTTCGCGTAGGCAGTGGCACGCGGCTCAAGTTGATTGAAGCCATGGCGGCAGGTAAGGCCATTGTCAGCACGCCCATTGGTGCGGAAGGGTTTCCGGTGCAGCATAAACGGGAGATTTACCTGGGGGAGACGGCGGCGGAGTTGGAAACGGCCGTTTTGCACTTGCTCCACCATCCTGAGGAGCGGGCGCGGTTGGGGCAGGCGGCCCGCATTTTTGCCCGCCGCTATGATTGGCGGGTGGTAGTGCCGCAATTTGAACAGGTTTATGCGCAGATTTTGTAAGGGTCGGGTTTGGGGTTAGAGGAAGAACGACCCTTGTAACTTGCAGCTTGTAGCCACCAATAAATTTGGCAGAATACTGTTGATTGGCTCACGGTAGGCCCAACCCAACACTTCAATAAAGATGTAGTCGAGCATTGCCCACAGGCCAAAGCAGGCAATGGCGAAAAGCAGCACAGCCAACCCTATGCTCACCAAAAAGCAGCCCTGGGCGCAGCCAAAACTGCTGCTGGAAGGTGAGGCTTGGGGGGCACGGCCGTTTTCCTGCCTGGGTACGGCCGTATCCTGTACTATCTCCCCCTCTATTGCGCCGTTTAACGATGGGCTTGCCACCTCACCGGCGCCGGTGCAGCCATAGGCGGCGCATTTGTTGCCGTTGGCCCGCCAGCAGTGGGTGTGGTGACGCGTCGCGTCAATCGGGCAAACAACAACTTCATCCCCTGGTGCAAAGGGTGCCCGGCACAACGCGCACGGCTCCCCCAACATGGGGGAGCTTTTATCTATGGTGATGGGGGAAATCATGGGTTGTCAGGTAAGTTAGTGGGTTAGTCGGATGGTTTGCTGGTTGATTTTTGCGCGTTTGCCCGTGTGACCACCGGACAAGCCGCCCCCATTTATGCATCTGGCCCAATACGGATTTGATCAAGTAGCCACAGCCACAGTCGTTGGAGCAAACTGGGGCGACGAAGTTGCTCAACCTGGCGCTGTTGCTCGCGCTTTAGTTCCTTGGTGCGGCGGCTGGTTTGGTCAGGACGGCCGTTTACCGAGGGAGTTGCCGGCAGGTCGCTGTGGCGAATGACCAAGGCTGGTTTGGTGGGACGGCCGTAAACGAAATATTTGGTGTGGTCACAGCCCAAAATAGCGCATTTACCCCCGCTTTGTTCCCAACAGGCACGGTGGTAGAGCGTTTTGCAATTGCCGCAGACTACTGGCGTCAGCGCTGAGTCTACCGGGTGATTTTCCACCGGGCTGGCGCAAATGGGGCAGTGCAGGCTGAGGCGGTTTGCTTCTTTTATGTCATCCAGCGAAATGCGGATGGGTGCGTTTTCTTGTTCGGCCATTTTGCTAAGCGTAAACCGGAATTAAGCGCAGGTCAAGACCTATGGTAGGTTGTCAGCCGGCAGTTGTCGGCGCTTGCACGCCTTGCAACATTTGCCGCTTGCTGACGCCCATGCATTGGCTTACCGTTTACCAATCTGCGGCCCAGGTGGGCCAGGGAAAATCGTAGCGATTTACCCGACTGTGGTGACGATCCCAACAGAAAAAGCCGCTGGTTTTGGCAATGGGATCGAGCACCAACGCGACGTGCCAGGTTTGGGTGAAAAAGTTTTGGTGAATAAACTGGTCCATGCCGGAGAGAAAGATGCCAAAGCCGGGATGGGTGTGATACCAACCGACCATGATGGCTGATTCATCGGGATAGCGCTGCCAAAGCTGGTCGTTCATGTAGCGCCAGCTTTCTGGGGTGTAAGTGACGCTAGCGCCCTGCATCACGGTGTATTTGGCGATGATGGTGTCGGTAACGTAGACATTGTAACGGCCGTCTGGCTGTTTTTCCGGGCGCGGGCCAACCAGAACGCCGGCAACCTCGCGGGTGGGGCTACTGAGCGCATGGGCCTGGGCCTGGCGTAGGGCTGGCTCTTCAATGAAAATATCTACAGCCGCCCAGCGCGCCAGGTTGAGGGGCATTTGCTTTCCGGCGATGCGGACCTGCGGGCGTGGTGGTAGGGGAAACTTTGTAGCCGGTTCCAGCTCTTCCAACTCGTCTACATAAACGGGTTCTGATTTAGAGACGATGACTTCGGGGCTTTCTTCCGGGGAGGGGGGGACTGGGGGCGGGGAAGGTGGGGTGATGGGCACCGCTTCTTCGGCTACTGGGGGAGCAATTTTTTCTTGGCGGGTATCTTCCTGTGGTTCTTCTGCCACGTCGGGCGGGGCAACCATAGCCAGGGATTCCGCTTCCGTTTGGGTAGGTACGGTGGGGAGGTTTTCGACAACGGCCGTTGCCGGTACTGGTTCAGGTTCTTTTGCACCTTCCATTGATGCCAGCACAACAGCCCGGTTCGCCCAATCTGTTACGCTTTGCTCTCCTTCTTGCCCAATGAGCAGCACTTCAACCTGGATGGCTTTTTCTTCTTCCAAATTAAGCAATTTAATGTGCTGGTACGTCTCCCAAACCTCGGCTTCCCAGGTATTGGCGAAGGTTTGTAGATCAGCCAGCGTACAATCGCGCAGCAGCTTGGCCCCCATGGGCAATGTGACCGGCTCTTCGGGCAACACGCGCAAAGATGCGGTTGCTGTCTGGTCTGTGCCGGGCAGGGATATGGTGATCATGGCTGCATAGGCGGTGGGCTTGTCTTTCATAGGCGTAGCTGTCAGGGGTTTATTTCTAAGGTGATGATACAGGTTGGAGATTGGGCAAGGCGGATATTGTTGCGGTCAACGGCCGTTAAGCGAATTTCATACAGCCCGGTCAAATAGTCACGGGTGTTCCACAAGCCGAGTTGGCTCAAGTTTGTATTGCGCCGCACGGTGCTCAAAAGCGCCCAGTTTTCACTTCCGGCAGGGCGTGCTTCAAGGCGGTAGCGGGTGGCAGTGGGGTAGCTGGCGCTGCCAATGATGCGCAGGGTGTCCCCCGAAGTAACGGCCGTACCCGTTACGGGAGACAAAATGCGCAGTTGCGGGTCTGGGCATGTCAGCACATTGGTTGTCGCTAATGATTGCCCGGCCATGCTAAGCACGACCTCTTGAAGCTGGTTGCTTCTGGCAGCCAGGGGCAAAATGCCGCCCACGAGCAGCACCATGCTTAACAGCAGGCCCAGCAGACCCGCCAACAGCATGCCCCGGTGCGTAAGGCCAGACAGACCGGGGCTGGGGCCGTGGGGGACGTAAACGCCAGGCGTCATGTCATCACCTTCGGCCACGCCGTCATACCAAACGGCCGTGCGCACCACCTTCCAGGGCATGAGTGGCCGTTCTTGCTGATCAAGAAGCTCATAGCAGCCAGAGAAAGGAGCCAATTGACCATTAACCCAGCCAAAAAAGCCTGCTTCCGCAACCTCTGGGTCCACCACCAGTCCCACGTGCCAGGGCAGCGTAAACGCAGCCGAGTGAACCACCACATCATCACTAGAATAAAAAACCCCCAGCGCAGGGTGAGTATGAAACCAGCCTACTATATCCAGGCCAGGGTATTGAGCGGCGCGATCTTCCTGCAATTTTGTCCAGGTGTTAGCGTCGAAGGTGAAATGTATAGGGCCATGATCGGGGCTAACGGCAGACAAAGCCGCAGAAATCTCTACAAAAACCTTGTTCTCATACCGGTAAGCCTTGCCCAGAAGGGCGCCACCCAGTTCCGTTTTCATGTTGCTGTTAGCGTGCTGGTCAATTTGGCTTATAGCTTGTTGGCTAATGATGATATAGGGTTGACCAGGCACAGGCTGTTCACGATGCAGCCAGCACTTATCCGTTAATGGAGGTTGCTGCACCGGCAAGCTGTTGCGGTCTATCTGTTGCTGACCGGCTCGCGGGGAACTATTTTCTGTTCCTCGCTCAGTTCCTGGATGGGCTTGTTCAGAGAATGTTGATGCCGAGGTCATCCTCTTCCTCCTCTCCCAAAACAATCATATCCTCTAGCGACTGCCCTTTGAGCGGCCTGTTATCGATGGGAAAGAGGTTTTTGCGGCGCAGTGCCCAGGCTGCTGCTTTGGAGTTCATCGGGTCTCGGGGTTCATAGTTCTTGTATTGCACCATTTCTCCCAAGGTGAGCAACAGTTCGTCCAGCGTTTTGGCGGGCCACCAAGCACCAATACAAACGGCGCCCGTCACGTGAATATTGGGGTGAAAGATGGGTGTGTGCCACTTGAGCTGGGGCTGCTTGAGCGGGTATTCGGCATGCAGGTAAATGCTGACTTCGTGTAGGTTGCGGTAGACGGGGTCGCCGTTGGGTTTAATGGCCTCTACACCCCGGCAGGAAAAGCGAATCAGGTAACGATCCGGGGGATCGCTTTCAGTCGCCAGAACTTCGATGAGGTCGCTGCGGTTTACCAAATCGCGTACCAGATTGTAATCATTCCGCAATCGGCTTTCACGGATATCAAACATGGGTGGTCCTTCTGTTCGGATTTTGCAGATAAGAGATGTGATCTGTAACCTGTAACTGTAGCCAGTTACAGGTTACAGGGTGTTTAGCCGGCTGTTACTTCAGGAAACAGGCTCAAAATATCGTCATCTTGCACGCCGGCGTCTTGTAAGGATTCGTCATCTGCCAGGCGCTTGCCTGATGAGCGATGATCTAGCCGGTAGGTGATGGGATTGGCGCCCTGGCTGGTGGGCAGGCCCATTTTGCTGACCAGGGCGGGGATGAGCCGCCGCATGGGTACGTCACCGGGCAGTTCAACGGGAGTTTTTTTGGAACCGGTAGGATCGTAGATGATTACTTTAATGCTTGCCATTTGTTTAAAGCCTCCATGTAGTTGTCTTAACAATCAAAAGGTAATACGTAAATAGGCTGGTCGGGTTGCACGTCGGTGAGAATCTGGCATAGGGGCCAGTATACCACCGCATTTCTCTATTCAAATATGAGAAAGGTTTCTTTATCGCCGGTTAGCTCGAAGTAGGCGCGGGCTTGGTCGTTGCGTCCACGAATGATGGCGAGGGGGGGCAAGTCCATTTGAGCCAGGGTTCGTTCCAGGTAGGGTTCCTCGCCACTGATTTTGTGGGTTAGGCGCATATCGCGACGGCCGTTACACACGGGGCAGATGGCCTCATTTTCGTATAACCGCGCCATTTTCTTGAAAATCGCCTCTTCTTGGTCGCAATGGGGGCAGTACATGCCCGTAACGATCTCGCCATCAAACTCCAGGATGGCACTATCGCCCAACTCTCTCTGCGCTATTTCCAAAAGCTCTTGTAGGGTGGTGTTGTCAGAGCGTGCAGCAGGCAGTTCGATGATGGGTTCTAGGGCGGAATGGCTCAGGCAGCTTTTTTTCTCTGGATATTCGGTGGTGTAGATGTCATTGGTTAGCCCGTTGATCATGATGGCTTTACCGGGCTTTACCTCCATGCCGTGAATGAGCTTTAGCGCTTCCTGGGTTTGGAAGGCGGCGACGATGGAGGCGCTGGTGGGGGTGGTGGGCACTTTGCCTTGCAATAGGTTTTGGCGGGCGAGCAAGGGGCACGAGTAGCGCAGGCCAATGATCTGGTAATCCTGGTCGGTGAGGGTGCATTCGTAACAGGCGCCTTGCCCTGGCCAAAAGACGCGCACGATGCCCATTAGCTCTTGAATGGCGCCGTCAATCCAGGGCTTTTGAATGGCCCAACTGAAGCGGTTGATCGAAAGTCGCGCTTCGCGGTTGTCTAGACAGCCGACGATGGCGTCTACGTGACGAAACACGCCCAGGCCCATTTCGAAGTTGATGTCGCCATGCCAGGCCATAACCTGGACGTCGGGATTGAGTTCTTTGACGGCCGTTGCCGCCGCATCCACTTTACGACGGCCGTTATCCGTCGTGCGGAACAACACTGACCGGCTGAGATTACTGTCTTCGATGGTGTCAAAATCACAAATGAGGACCTTGCCAATGCCCATCAGCGCCAGATTTTTCAAGACCTCATTGCCTAATGCGCCAGCGCCAATAACCATAACCGTCGCTTCGCGCACAATCTCTTGCTTCCACCAGCTAATGTAGCCAAAAGTGTGGTACCGGTCAGAATCCGGATCGGTGATCACAATCGTATCTTCACTCATAAAAATGCCTCAAAAAATATCCAGAAAGGTTTGTGTACAGAAGCAAATTGTCCACTCTGGGGCTGCCACTGAAACAGGTTTGCGCCAACTTCTGTCATTGATTAAGCCGCTTAAAAAAGGGCAACATAAATTCTGTACGATCTGCGTGCAAAGTAATAGATTTACGTTCCACATTGCCCCCAAGCTCAGAAGGCCAGGAAACGTCAACGTCATAAGTCAGCCCTGTTTGCAGACGCACAGGCAGTTCGCACAAGAAATGGCCTTCACGATTGGTAGTACCAGCAACAAAACTTTTGACGCCCTTGCAGGTTACTTTTACTTGCAAGCCATAGATACCAGGTCCGTCGGGATACTCAGTAACCACCACCCGCAGTTTTGTGCTTTTCATTGTTTCGCGACCGCGGCCAAACATCTGACGGACGCTGTTGCCGAAATTGGTCGTCATAGCCGGGTTGGCCTGGGGCGCGGCGGCTCTATTGCGCACCTGGGCCGCTCGGGAACGATCGGGCTGTTCCGGGCGAAGCTGGTCTTTTGTGATGCGGATGGGTGGCATGCGCGTGACGTTGGGTGAACTGGGCAGCAGCTCGTCCGGGTCAAGGGATACCGGTTCGTCTCGTTGGGCCGTTAGCGGGGCAGAGGGCGTCTCGTCAGGGGTAATTTGCAGGGTCTCACGGGATACTTCTGGGTACCGCACGGGAATAGGCGGGCGGAAATGGGGTGGCAGGGGGGCAATGGGCGTCTCCGGCGTTAGTTGCTCTAGGGTAGAGAGACCGGGATTGTAAGCCAACTGGCGCATGAGCTTGTCACGTTCTGTGGCGCTGCGTTGTATCTGCTGGCGCAACAAAAAAGCGGCCCGTTTGATAAGCTGCCCGGCTGGGCTGTATTCGTGGGGTGGCGACGATGGATCGAGCTGATGCAGCGGGTATTGGCTTTTCCAGGCGTAGGCAGCCACAGTCAATGAGAGCCAGGGGATTGGTGCGGGCGATGCGTCAGGCGTGGTATGGTGAGCGGCTGCGGCTATGGCCTGGGTTTCTGGGGCATTAGCCAGGTTGGATTCGTTGAGGAGGTCGTAGAGAGTGAGGCGCACGGCCGTTTCCGCTTCCACAAGCCGGGTAAAAGTATGTAGAGTAGCGTCGTCAAGCACGTTGGCCGCACGCAAAAGCGCCTTGGCGCGGGACTCCGTGAAGTCTGGCGCCGGCTCGCTGCTTTGGTTAAGGTCGGCAACAAGCCAACCGTGTAAGCGCATAACAAAGTTTGCCAACTGGGCGTCTGTCAGCGTCTGCAGTAGCGTGAGTGCTGGTTCTTTCATGAATACCCCTTTGTATCAGGTAATACAAGTAGACTATGGGTTATCCTGAGAATAACTCTGCTAAGGATAGAGCAGCATAAGAAAGGCGCATTTCTTCATCGTCTCTATCCTTAGCCATTTTTATTCAGAAGGGCGATTTCTCCTGGGGACGAATGAGAAGCCAAATGAGCAACCCTACAGGCCAGGTCGCCAAAAAGACCAGCAAAGCAACCAGGCAGCCAGGTTTCCCCCGTTTTTCAGCGTCTCCATAGGCCCAAATGATGCTGCCTACATAAATGGCCAGAAGCGGCAGGCCAATACAAATTCCCATCAATAAGGCAAAACCACCCTCAAATCCTGTACTTTCCATGCTAAAACTCCATACCGAAACAGCGCGGTTTTTAGATTGCCAGGCCCGTTTCTAGCTTGTGCAGGCCTTCCCACACGCGCATTAACTCTTCCAGGTCAGAAACCGATTCCAGATCTATGGCCATGGCTTCGCGCAGTTCCGCTGTTTGCAGTTGGCGATCGTGGTTCTTCAGCATAGGTTTGACCAGGTAGTTGGTAAAGTCCCGCTCTGCCTTGGTGGCCTCCAGCCAGAAGAGGCGGCGTAGGCGTGGCAATAACTCATCATCGCTAAACAAGTCATTGATGATTTCCCCAAAGATGCGGTTGATTTTTAGGGAAATGTTGTCCAGCTTTTCCGCGTAGCTCATTTCCAGTTCCGCGGGCGCTGTGGGACCATTTTCACCAGGGAAATTAATGTCAAATTCTGCTTCTGACTGAGTTGGAGCATCCAAAATGTTGATTTGAATTTCCTCTTCCGTTTCAGCAGCAGGTGTTGGCTCAACTCTTTCTGGTGCAGGGGGCATACTGGCCATAATTTCGCGGCGCACGGCGTCGGCGCCATGTAGAGCCACGTCTAGCAGCCGCTCATTGCTGGGCAAAGCCAGCTCTTGCTCGCCAGCTTCCAGCTTTTTGTTAACGGAGCGTTCTGGCTTCATTAACTCGTACATGGTTGCCTGCTGGCATACGTGGCGGAAGTTTGCGCCTACGCGCCCAATGATAGCTTCGTAGGCTTCGGCGAGGGTCATGCCGCCATTGCCAGGCAGCGCGTAAGCGTATGTTTGCCCATAGCTGGCGCGCTCTAGCCTAGCAAAGATTTCATGGGCTTCCAGGGTGCGCTGAAGTTCGTCCGCCACCACATCTGCCATTTGCGGCATAAACTGGCTGACAGACTCTTGCATGATAAGCTCTACTTGGTAGAGAATGCGTTTGATGGGGATTTCGATGCCGCTGGTGCCCCAGATGAGGTTGTCATAGGTTACGTCGCGGTCGTCCCAGTGCTCGGTGCCATAGCTCTCTAGCAAGGTCTCTACTTCACGCTGAACGGCGTCTTGCACCATGCCCTTGATGCCGTTGAGGGTGGGGCGTAGTAAGGAACGAAAACGGTCGTTGCTGTTGGTGCGGGCGCTCAACTCCAAAAGCGCATTGTGGAAGGCGCGAGGAAGCTCTTTGTTTTGCCGGCGGAGGGCATTTTCATAACGCCGTTCTTGCAGTTGCTCCCAACTGTTGGCAAAAGGCGGGTGGACACCGCGGGCTGCGAGTTGCTTTTCATAGTAGAAGCGCAGGCTTTGTAGGGCGTTGCGGATGCGCGTGGAGGCTTCGCGCAACTGCCCGCGCACGCGTTCGGTTTTGATGAAATGCACCAGTCGCTCGCGAAGCAGGGGCACTTCACTGAGGGCGAGTAAGGCTTCTTTTGTGTCAGGTTCCAGCGGGTCGTTCAGCTTGACAGTTCCCAACTGGTCTTTGAAGGTTTTGAGAATGCGTTCTGTTTCGCTGGCGAATTCGTCGGGGGCGTTGTCGGGGTCTTGTACGTAGAGGGCCGGAGGGGCCATCACCAGGAAGTAGGGCCGGTTGTGGCCACGGTCGCGGTAGCGTTCCCAATAGTTGGGGGCGATGTAGCGGGTGACTTCTTTGACTTCTAGTTCGGCTTCGGGCAGGCCGGAGTTAAGGCGGTCGAAGGCCTGGCGAATGTTAGCGCCATTGACAACCAGGAAGATTTTGCTGGCGGCTTCGTCTAAATCTCCGCCACTGAGACCGAAAAGGCGATTTTCTTTGATCCAGTTGACGGCCGAGAGGGACTTCAATTCATCGACCCGCTGCCGCCCAGCATCGGTGACGAGGACGATCATGGCGTCTTCGCGCTTCATTTCTTCTAGGG
>CAZDEO010000006.1:0-104565 GCA_964504445.1 uncultured Anaerolinea sp.
TGTGAAATTCTCTTTTTTTTGAGGCCCAGTGTCCATTTGACGCTGAACCAAAACAAGAAGTACTGCTATCCTATTGATTGATCATTTACAAACCTTACAATACATTCTATACTGTTTTATAACGTATCCGTTTTTATTCATAGATAGATGGAGGTCAAAAATGTTATTTTTAAATCGTGAAAGTGGCCAGGGTTTAGTCGAGTATGCATTGGTTTTGGTTTTGGTTGCCGTAGTAATTATTGCTATTTTGACTTTGCTTGGCCCGCAGATTGGTAATGTGTTTAGCCGTATTACTAGTGGTCTCTCCTAAAGTACAAGCAGTAAGAGCTTTCAACAAAGCCCTATCTACAAGATAGGGCTTTGTTTTTTTATCAAGACATTCACGCGGTTTGGTAGTTTCTAAAGCGATTTTATGTAAAAACTTTTCGCCTTGACAATGTTATGGATAATAGTATGATGTGGTTATTGTCCTGGACAGGTCAAACATTATGTTTTGTTTGGTTGAGCAGTACAACAGTTTGTCTCTATAAAATATTACCCCTTTTGGATAAATGATGTCAGACAAAATTCGCGTATTAATCGTAGATGATCTCCCTGAAACTCGAGAAAATGTCCGCAAGTTGTTACAGTTCGAACCTGACATTGAAGTGATTGGGCAGGCTGGTACAGGGGAACAAGCTATTGAGATGGCTAAGACCCATGAGCCGGATATTATCTTGATGGACATCAATATGCCTGGTGTGGACGGTATTGGTGCAAGCCAGACGATTTCAGAGTTAGTGCCACGTTCGCAAATCATCATTATGTCTGTACAAAGTGACTCGGATTATTTGCGAAGAGCCATGTTGGCTGGGGCACGGGATTTTTTGACAAAGCCTTTTGGGGGAGACGAGTTAATTACGGCTATTCGCCGTGTGCACGATAAGCGCCCCACCGTGGTTGCTAAGGTTGCTCCACGGGGCGCGGTGGGCACATCGCCAATGGTTGAAGCGCAAACGGCCGTTACCGAAGGCAACATCATCACAGTCTATAGCCCCAAAGGGGGGAGTGGCTGTACCACAGTTGCCATCAACCTTGCTGTTTCCTTAGCCAAAAACAAATATCGCGTCATTCTTGTAGACGCCAGCTTACAGTTTGGTGACGTAGCCGTCATGCTTAACATGAAAAACATGACCAACATAACCGATGTCGTTCAACGCATGAACGAACTCGATCCTGAACTTATCGGCACCGTTGTTCAAGTACATCAAAGCGGCGTACATGTATTGCTTGCCCCCCCCCGCCCCGAAATGGCCGACATGGTTACCGAAGAAAACTTGCGGACCACAGTAGAGATGCTGCGGCAAATATATGACTATGTCATCATTGACACCACATCCACTTTAAATGATATTACATTATCATTACTAGATGTAGCGGATCGCATCTTACTGGTTACGCAACAAAATTTGCCTAGCTTGAAAAATGTTAGCCGATTCTTTGATTTGTGCGAAAGTCTCGATTATGAATCTGATAAAGTCTGGCTCGTTGTCAATCGCGGCTCCAGCAAGGCCGGAATATCCATAAAAGATATTTCAAAGATCTTGAAACGTCCCATAGTGTTGTCCATTCCCAGCGCAGAAACCATTGCCAACGTTGCCGCTGATCAGGGCGTACCAATCATCATAGGACCTGGGCAAAAACAGCCTATTGGCATGGCCTTAACCAAACTATCAGAGTATGTCATCGAGCAATTTGGTGAAGCAAAAGCCGTAATGAGTAATGGAAGAAACGTTCCCGCCGGCGAAGAGGGTGGCGTTTTTAAGCGCCTTTTTGGTCGTAAATAAATGGGGCCACTGGAGGTATTGGGTAAATGTCATTATTGAAGCGAATTGAGCGGAATCAAGTATCCACAAGGTCGGAACCTTCCAAATTACAGGAATTGCGTGTCAAACGCGCATCGCCAGCCACGGGTTCGCGAGATGCCTATATAGACCTGAAAAATCGCATCCAACAGCGTCTTATCGCCGAACTCGATCCAAGCATGGATATTACTCAATCAAACGAAGTGCGCGCTACCATTCAAGAGATGTTTGAGGCGATGCTGGCAGAAGAGAGCATCGTATTAACGCGCAACGAAAAAAGACGCCTATTCGAGGCTATCGTCGCCGAGATTTTAGGATATGGGCCACTAGAACAATTCCTGAATACAGAAGGCGTTACCGAAATCATGGTAAATGGGCCTAAAAGCGTTTACATTGAGCGTTCCGGTAAAATTCAGAAGGTTAACGTGCAATTTGAAGATGACGACCATCTGATGCGCATCATTGACCGTATTGTGGCCCCTTTAGGTCGGCGCATTGATGAAGGGTCACCGATGGTTGACGCCCGCCTCCCCGATGGTTCTCGTGTCAATGCTGTCGTGCCGCCAATTGCGTTAAATGGGCCTACTTTAACTATCCGCCTGTTTTCCAAGATTCCCCTGACAGTAGAAAATCTTATAGAGTTTGGCAGCATTACGCCAGAAGCGGTGGAATTTTTAAAGGCTTGTGTTATTGCCAAGCTAAATGTATTTATTTCCGGCGGTACAGGTTCCGGAAAAACAACCTTGCTGAATATCCTGTCGGGTTTTATTCCTGATGGCGAACGAATTGTGACTATTGAAAATGCTGCCGAATTGCAGCTTCGTCAGGATCATGTGGTTACATTGGAGTCTCGGGCTGCCAATGTGGAAGGGCGGGGGGCTGTAACTATCCAAGACTTGGTGGTGAACTCTTTGCGTATGCGCCCAGATCGCATCATCGTTGGCGAGGTTCGCGGTGGCGAAGCGCTGGATATGTTGCAGGCAATGAACACCGGTCACGACGGAAGTTTGGCGACGGGGCATGCCAACAGTACACGAGATATGTTGGCGCGTTTAGAGACGATGGTGTTAATGGCCGGGATGGATTTGCCGCATCGGGCGATTCGTGAACAAATCGCCTCGGCAATTCATCTTGTTGTGCATCAGGATCGGTTGCGTGATGGTTCGCGGAAGGTAATGTCGATTAGTGAAATTCAAGGTATGGAAGGAGATGTGATCACCGCTTCGGAGATTTTCCGTTTTGAGCAAACGGGCTTTGAAAATGGGAAGGTAATTGGGCGTCTACGGCCAACGGGGTTGAGGCCGAAATTTATGTGGAAGATTCAGGATGCCGGGATCATGCTTCCCCCGTCCGTATTTGGTATTGGTACTCGCAGCGGGCGCCGTTAAGTTGTTTCTTCGAGGAGAGTCAAAATGACCCCATTATTAATTTTTGGTGGCATTGCGGCGTTGCTGCTGATGGTAGGCGCCGGTGTTGCCTTTTTTATGGGAAGTAGCCAACGTGAGGTAGATGAGCGCCTGGAGGAATATGTTGCCTCTAGCACTATTGACTTGCCTGATGATGTGGTGGCGGAAGTTGATGGTCCGGATGTAGCAGATCGGCTTGACAAAGCGCTATCTGGGCAAAATTTTTTCCAGCCTTTGCGCGAAAGGTTGTCTCGTTCTGATGTGAAGCTGCGTGTCAGCGAGTATATTGTGGTGGTGATTTTGAGTACGGTGGGTGCAGCGGCTGCGGGTTATTTTTTCTTTAATAACAGCCTCGTTCTCGCTTTGGTGGGGGCATTGGTTGGCATGCGAGTCCCCCGAATGTATCTGGGGTTTGCGGGTAATCGTCGCATCAATACGTTTAATGATCAGTTGGGGGATACTCTGAACTTATGGGTGAATGCGCTGCGTTCTGGGTATAGTGTGTTGCAAGGCATGGAGACGATTGCTACGGAGTTGCCGCCCCCGGTGTCTGTGGAATTTGAGCGAGTGGTGCAAGAGGTTCGCCTGGGATTGAGTGTGGAGCAGGCGCTGGCGAATATGTACCGGCGAGTACCTAGTGAGGATCTTGATTTGGTGATCACGGCCGTAAACATCCAACGTGAAGTAGGTGGTAACCTGGCTGAAGTGCTGGATACCATCAGTTTCACCATTCGGGAGCGGGTACGCATTAAGGGCGAAATTCGGACGATGACCGCACAAGGGCGTGCTTCGGCCTGGATCATTAGTTTATTGCCCATTGTCTTGGGCTTGCTCCTGTACACCATTAATCCAGAATACGTATCAGAATTGTGGGTGCAGGAAGAACCCTTCTTGCTCCCTGGCATCCCCTGCGGCTGGTTGGTTTTGGGAATTGGGGCACTTATGATTGGCTTGGGAGCTTTTGCGGTACAAAAGATAGTTCAGATTGAGGTTTAGCCTCCAAGGATTTTTGCTAAAAGTAAAATTCTGGCTTGTGGAGAAAACTTATGACGCCAATCTTGATTGCTGGTGTAATTCTTGTAGTTGTTGTGCTGATTGTCTTTGGCATTGTCCTCCTCCGGCGCTCAGAAGGTGATCCTTTAGCGTTGCGTATTGATGAGTTTGCAGCGCGGGAAGAAGCGGCGTCAATAGAAGATATTGAACTCTCCATGCCCATCACGGACCGAATCTTCTTGCCCATCGTGCGCCGGGCCAGCGATTTGGTTGTACGCATGACGCCGCAAACGGCGTTAGAGCGTACCTCGCGTCAACTCGAATTGGCGGGCAACCCACGGAATATGTCAGCAGCAGAATTTTGGGTAGCGCGAGGATTTGCTACGATTGGTTTTGCAGCCTTAACGTTCATGATGATGATGCGCTTCGGCCAACCTACCAACAAGGTGCTGTTATACTCTTTTGCTGCGGCCGTTTTAGGTTTTATCCTGCCAGTAATGCTTCTGCGATCAATGATTGATCGTCGCAAACAGGCCATTGTTAAGAAATTGCCTGATGCGCTGGATTTGATGACTATCTGCGTAGATGCCGGGCTGACCTTTAACTCGGCGATGCAAAAGGTAGACGAGAAATGGGATGATGCCCTGGCCAGAGAGTTTGGCCGAGTCATTTATGAAATGCAGTTAGGTAAATCTCGGCGGCAGGCATTGAAAGATATGGTTGACCGCATGGAAGTGCCCGATGTGACCAGTTTTATTGCGGCCGTCCTGCAAGCAGATCAGTTAGGTGTGGGTATCGGGAAGGTTTTGCGCATTCAATCGGAGCAAATGCGCTTGCGACGGCGGCAGCGCGCGGAAGAAAAAGCCCAACAAGCACCCGTGAAGATGCTGTTCCCGATGATTTTTTTGATTTTCCCATCTATTTTTATTGTGCTTTTGGGCCCGGCGGGCTTCCAGATCTTGCGCAGCGCTGCCGTAGGGGACGCCTTTGGCTAAGGTTTGAGAGGCGAATAGCTGGTTTGCCCGTTCATTAAAATTTTTACTTGCAGTAAAAGGTAAGCACCCCTTGTCTTTAGGTACGCAAATACAACCGGAATCGTGGCGTATTCGCGTTCACGATCTGGTTGGCGCCTTTTTAAATTTTTTATTTCCCCCTGTTTGTGCATATTGCAAAAAGGTTGGCACATTGTTGTGTGCTGAGTGCCGTGCGGATATAGTTTGGATAACGGAGCCAATTTGTGAAATTTGCGGTCAACCCTTAGCGAAAACTCAGGATACGTGTGGGTTGTGCGCACGCCGGACATTACCGTTACAGCAGGTGAGAACGGCCGTACTCTTTCAAGAACCTGTGCAAACCCTTATCCATCAGTTTAAATACGAAAACACCTTTGCCCTAGGCCAGATTTTGGCCGATATCATGGGGCAAGCCTGGCCTCACTGGCAGCAGCCTATTGAGCGCATCATTCCCATTCCCTTACACAAAGAAAGATACCGGCAGCGAGGCTACAATCAATCAGAACTACTGGCGCGTTGGCTCGCCAGGCAGTTGCAAATTCCTCTAGACACCAATGTTTTGCAGCGTATCCGTTATACCCAACCGCAGGTACAGCTTTCGGCCAAAGAGCGGCATCTGAACGTAGCTGACGCCTTTGCGGTCAGCGACAATGGCCACATTCAAGGCCAACACCTCTTACTGATTGATGACGTTTTTACCACCGGCGCCACGCTTTCTGCCGCGACCAGAGTTTTGTTAGAAGCCGGTGCTGGTGCCGTATCGGGCTATTGTCTGGCGCGAGCCAAATAGAGATAATAGGTTACATTTTTATAGCTAAGGAGCTAAATCATGGAAATAACAATCCACGGTCACAACATTGACGTAACGCCAAGATTAAGAAACTACGTTGAAAAAAAGACGGGACGCCTTGATCGCTACATGCCTATGCTGAATACCGTGCGTGTTGATCTGACGGAGGAGAGCACGCGCAGCGCTGTGGACCGCCAGGTAGCTCAGGTAACAATCCGCGACGACAAAGGGACCATATTGCGGGCAGAAGAACGTAGCAGCGATATGTTTGCGGCTATTGATCAAGTTGTTGATAAGCTTTACCGGCAAATCAATCGGTACCGGGGTAAGCAAAAACGCAAGTGGCGGAACGGGGGCAGTGAGGACATGGTAATGGGTGAGCCACTGCCCATTGAAGACATTTTTGAAGAAGAGGCAGAACAAACCATTGTCCGCTACAAGCGCTTTACTCTCCACCCCATGGCTGCCGAAGAAGCTATTGAGCAAATGGAACTGTTGGGCCACGACTTCTTCGTTTTTTTCAATATGGAAGACGATGCCGTTAATGTATTGTACAAACGCCACGACGGTAACTATGGTCTTCTGCAGCCAGAGTTTGACTAAAAATTAAATTTTTCAGGAGGCGTTTAGTTTACTAGACGCTAAACGCCTCCTGAAAACACAAGTGCTTATCAACTTTATGCCACATATTCTAATTGTTTGCACGGCGAATATATGCCGTTCGCCAGTAGGGGAGGCAATGCTCCGCCAGCGTTTGCAGCAGCAAGGGAATGACGCCGATTGGCAGGTTAGCTCAGCCGGAACCTGGGCGCAGGTGAAACGCGGCGCTTCCCGCTACAGCGTGCAGGTGGCTGCCGAACGCGGGTTGGACATTACCCAACACCAGGCAGAAATGATAGAAGCGCGCCATTTACAGGAAGCTGATCTGGTGTTATGCATGGAGGCCGGGCATGTGGAAGCTTTGCGGGCTGAATTTCCACCGTACGCGGACAAGATTTTTCTGATGTCGGAAATGGTCGGCAAAGAATACAACATCAATGACCCCTATGGTGGACCACTAGAGGTTTATCAGACTATGGCGCAAGAATTGGCGGAGATTTTTGACCGGGGTTTTGAACGCATTGTTACTTTAGCTGAGGCGGGGGCGGGGAAACGGCCGTAACCCGCAGCACGTTACCAACCAGTAATGTAAGGCGCCCATTCTTCGTGGCGGGGCAAAAAATGATTGAAACGATATTGGGCACTGGCGCCTGGCTCAAAAGGTTGCCGCCCCAGGTGCATATTGGCCTCTTCGGGAGTGCGCCCCCCTTTGTGGCGATTGCAGGCCGCGCAGGCCGCTACCAGGTTGTGCCAGGTATGAGGCCCGCCCCGATGCCGGGGAATGACGTGGTCAATGGTCAACACACGCCCTTTTTTGCCGCAATACTGGCATGTATACTCATCACGTCGCAGCACTTCGCGCTTGGAAAGCGCAACGCGGGGCCGGGGTCTCTTGACCATGTAGCCCAGACGAATAACAGACGGCAATTCATACTCAGCCGTACTCGTGTGAATGAAGCCACGGCCGTTTACGATAATTTCTGCCTTCCCAGAAAGAACAAGCCCCAATGCCCGCTTAATGTTGCAGACGTTCAACGGTTCAAAGGTTGCATTTAAAACGAGCACGGGCTGGTTAACATGCCCATTAGTACCCATAACGTTGAGGAGTATACCTTGTACCAGAACCTAACGTCAATTGGTTGACAGTTAAGAACTGGTTAACATCCATGAACACTACAGACTTAATCACCTATTTAGATGCCTATTTGCGCATCGCCGAGATTGACGATTACGGGCCGCAAGGCCTGCAAGTCGAAGCCGCCAATCCCCAGATTCAGCGTATAGCTTTGGCTGTAGACGTGGCCCCACCCATTATTAACGCCGCCGCGCAATGGGGCGCTGATATGCTCCTGGTCCACCACGGCATTTTGTGGCGCAACGTGGAGCGACTTGCCGGCCCGCTTGGCCAGCGCGTGCGGCTGTTGTTGCAAAACAACATGCACCTCTACGCCGCCCATTTACCTTTAGATGCCCATCCCAAAGTGGATAATAACGCTATTTTAGCCGCAACCTTGGGAGTCGATGTACAGCAATGGTGGTGCGCGCCTAAAGGCACCCCGTTAGCTGTGCTAGGCACGCTGGCTGCGGCTATGCCATTCAGCCAATTTGTCGAGTTGGTAGAAAGTCGCCTGTCTACCACGGCCACTGTCTTGCCCCATGGCCCACAGCATGTGCAGAACGTCGCCATCTTGTCTGGCTTTGGGGCAGATCAAGTAGCGGCGGTCCGCGAACTGGGGGCCGACACTTTTTTGACCGGTGAAACTTCCCACGCAAATTATTGGGCGGCAGCCGACTACGGCCTAAATGTTATTTTTGCCGGTCATTATGCGACCGAAACTGTTGGCGTGAGGGCATTAGGCCGCCATTTGGCTGACCAATTTGGGGTGGCGGTAAAATTTTTAGATTTTCCCACAACCATGTGAGCGCATTCGCGCCTGAAAATACCCCCTGTCACTAGGAGAGAAACATGTTAGAAACCATTGAAAATAAGACAGCCTGGATTGAGGAAGAAATTGCGGCGCTGAAAGAAGCCGGCCTCTTCAACGTCATCCGTACCATTGAGTCACCCATGGATGCTTGGGTGACCATTGATGGGCAACCGCGGCTTAATTTTTGCGCCAATAATTACCTAGGTCTGGCCAATCATCCGCGGCTGCGCGAGGCGGCTAAGAAGGCCATTGACGCTTATGGCATTGGCCCGGGGGCGGTGAGGACCATTGCCGGGACGATGGGGTTGCACATTGAACTGGAAAAGCGCCTGGCAGAGTTTAAACGGGCAGAGGCTTGTATATCATTGCAAAGTGGGTTTACCGCAAACTTGGCGACAATTCCGGCCCTTGTGGGGAAGGGGGACGTTATCTTTTCGGATGAGTTGAACCATGCCAGTATTATTGACGGTTGTCGCCTGAGTCGGGCTACGGTGGTACGCTACCGGCATAATGACGTGGCGGATTTGCAGCGGGTGATTGCGGCTACGCCAACAGAAGGTCGCCGGTTGATTATTACCGACGGTGTTTTTAGTATGGATGGAGATATTGCGCCTTTAGATAAGATTTGTGAGGTTGCGGAAGCGCACTCTATTATGCTCATGGTGGATGATGCCCATGGTGAGGGGGTGCTGGGCCAGGGGGGACGGGGTATTGTGGACCATTTTAGGCTGCACGGCCGTGTGGACATTGAAGTGGGTACCCTGAGCAAGGCCTTTGGCGTGGTGGGTGGCCTGGTGGCTGGTAAACAAGTGATTATTGACTGGCTGCGGCAACGGGGACGGCCGTTTCTCTTCTCCAGCGCCATGACTGTGCCCGATACCGCTGCCTGCATCGAAGCGGTCAATATGCTGGATGCCTCTTCCGAGCTGGTAGACAAATTATGGGCAAATGCCGCCATTTTCCGCCAGGGCATGCAAGACATGGGCTTCGACACCGGTTTTAGCCAGACACCCATTGTGCCCGTTATGTTGGGCGAAGCCCCCCTGGCCCAACAGTTCAGCCGCCGCTTGTTTGCTGAAGGCGTATTTGCCATGGCCATTGGCTACCCCACCGTGCCCCAGGGTAAGGCGCGCATTCGCGTCATGAACTCTGCTGCCCACAGCAAAGAAGATATTCAGCAAGCGTTAGACATCTTTGGCAAGGTGGGGCGAGAGCTAGGCGTCATTTGAGGATGTCTGGAGGTGTCCTCTTTTGGGGAAGACCTGCCGGTTTTGGGTAAAACCGGCAGGTCTACGAGTTGCCGGCCTGGTGCAGCGCGCTCAAAAATTCTTGGCGCAAAGAGGAATGTGCCAGCAGCTTTTGAAAAAATGCCGGGTATTGGGCGCCAATATCCATGCCCGAAATTACGTCGCTAACTATTTCTGGCAGCATTGCGTAATCCTGGTTGGTGGGTTGTGGGTACCGCCAGTTGGTTTGTGAGATAAGCGCAAGAAACTCATCACCAGCTACAGGCCAGGCGTTGTAATGTTTCAATTGCTGCCGGAGTACCTCTAGTTCTGTTTGAGCTTTGGGGTTAATCTGTGAGTCCATCATGATGGTGCATCCCCAAGGCTGATCACAAAACGAAGGTTTGCCCCAATTCTGGAATATTAACCTGAGGAAAGCCTATTTGTGATTGCAGGGCAGCAGCCAGTGCCTCAGAGGCCGCTACCTCTCCGTGGACGACAAAGGTGTGCTGGGGTGGTTTTTGCAGATGTCCGGCCCATTCCAGCAACTCTGCGCGGTCAGCGTGGGCGCTAAAACCATTGATGGTGGCGACTTCGGCTTTTAGATCATACTCTTCACCAAATATTTTGACTTTGGGTTCGTGTTCAACCAGGCGCCGGCCCAGGGTGTGGGGGGCTTGCCAGCCAACAATGAGAATGGTGTTGCGGGGATCTTCAACGTTGTTTTTCAGGTGGTGTAAGATGCGCCCAGCTTCGGCCATGCCACTGGCGCTAATGATGACGGCCGGATCGCGCAGGAAGTTAAGTTCTTTGGATTCGGCTGTGCTGCGCGTATAGCGCATCATGTCAAAGCCAAAGGGATCGTTGTTTGGTTGTTCAAGCATAAATTGCGCAATTTCGGCATCGTAGGCTTCGGGGTGGAGGCGGTAGATGCTGGTGGCATCTATGGCCAGGGGGCTGTCAACGAACACGGGTAAGTTGGGCGGAATGTCTCGCGCGTCAACGAGTTGATGTAGACGGTAGACCAGTTCCTGGGTGCGCCCCACTGCAAAGGAGGGAACAATGACTTTACCGCCGCGACGGAAGGTGTTGTTGATGATGGTTTCTAGTTTTTTGCTGGCTTCGTCAATGTTATCGTGGTAGCGGTTGCCATAAGTGCTTTCGATAAGCAAAATATCGGCCTTGTCAATGAAAGTGGGATCGCGCAGAATGGGGCGATCGGGCCGACCTAGGTCGCCGCTGAAGACGAGGCGCACATCTTTTTTTTCTTCTGCATCTTCGATGTCTAAGGCAACGATGGCGGAACCGAGGATGTGCCCGGCATCGTAAAAGGTGAGGGTGACGCCGGGCATAAGGCGGTACGGCCGTTCATAGCCAACGCCTATAAAGTATTTTAAGCTTTCTAAAGCATCTTCCATGGTGTAGATGGGTTCTAGCAGGGGCTGGTTCTGCCGCGCCCGCTTTTTGTTGAGATAATCAATGTCGTACTGCTGGATTTTGGCGCTGTCGCGCAGCATGATGGCACACAGGTCGCGGGTGGCATAGGTGCAAATAATGTCGCCGGTAAAGCCACTTTTGACCAGGTTGGGCACATTGCCGCTGTGGTCAATGTGGGCGTGGGACAGAATGAGTACGTCAATTTCCTTGGCGTCGTAAGGCAATATTTGGTTTCGCGTATAGCTTTCTTTGCGGGAGCCCTGGTAAAGTCCACAGTCAAGGAGGATTTTACGGCCGTTGATTGTGAGCAAATGTTGGGATCCGGTAACGGTGCGGACTGCGCCATGAAATTGTATTTGCATCTGTGTCTCCTTTGTTATGTGCGCGTGTGTTGGTTTGCCAGAAACAAACTATCCCACCGGCCAACTCCCACTACCGCAAAATTGTCAATATTTCTTCGCCATAAGTTTGCCGTCGCCAGTCGCCTAACTCCGAAACGGCCGTTAATGCCTCTGGCGTTTGAGGGTTCAGTTTGGCCAAGGCCCACAACGCATCCCGGCTGACAATGACGTCCGATTCCACACCGCGTTTCCTGGCCCGCTCTTTACGCCAGGTATGCAGCCGTTCGTAGCGCTCAAGCACCGCTTCTGGCAGGCGCTTTGGCCGCGGCGGCGGCGCGGGGCGCGGGGCGCGCCTTCCCCGGTCAATAACTTGCAGCAAAATGGTTCCATAGCGGCTTAGTTGGCCCCGGGACATGCCGTAGACCTGCGCCAGTTCTGACAGGCTGCGCGGTTCTACTTGTGCCATTTCTAGCAAAGTGCGGTCACCAAATATTTTGAAGAGGGGCTGATCGCGGCGCTGTGCTTCCTGGTCGCGGAATATGTGCAGCTCGCGCAAAATGGCTTGCTGGCGCGGGTTCAGGTCATTGGCGCCCGTAATGGTGCGAAAGGATTCCGGGTCAAAATCGTGATTGTTGGGGGTAACGGCCGTTTGCTGGGCAAAAGTTTCCAAAGCCTCGTCCAGTCGGCCAGCGGCAACCAGCTCTGCCGCCAGGTCGTTCCGCAGGCGCAGCAGAAAATGGGTGTCATATTGGGCATAATCGAGCTGCGCGGTTGAAAGCGGCCGTTTGCACCAATTGGACTTTTGGTACCGCTTATTCAACTTGATGTCATACTTTTCATCCAGCATATTAGCCAGACCATAGCGCTTATAGCCCAATATCCGCGCGGCCCACATGGTGTCAAAAATGTTCGTCGCCTCCCAACCATACTGCCGTTTCAGTAGAATCAAATCATACTCCGCGGCATGAAACACCTTTTCCACCCTCGGATCGCTAACGAGTTCCCCCAGCCCCCTCAAGTCAACCAGCGCTTCGGGGTCAATGATAAAATCCTGACCGGGGATCGTTATTTGTATCAGGCACACCCGCTCCCGGTAAGCAAACATGCTGTTGGCTTCCAGGTCAATGGCCAGGTGAGGTTCCTGCTGCAACCGTGCCAGGCACTGCTGCCACTTCTTTGGCGAGACGACTAACTCATGTGGTGGCAGCTTCATACTGTGTCTCCATCGGTGGTGGTTGTGTGACTACTGGTACTTTCCACGCTGTTGTGTCCTTTTCGCCTTTACCCGTGCGCCCAATTATAACATACTCAACAGATCGAAATAACCAGAGAATAGACATCCAATTTCTCCGAGAAATCGGATGTTTCGCTGCCCTAAACCCCTTTTTACGTCCTGCAGCACCCATCCCCAATGGCGGCTACAGAAGCACCCGGTTTAATCCCCTTGCCGGGCAGCATACCATTCCCAGAAAATACGTACTCCCTCCTGTACGGAGGTTTGCGGGTTGTAACCCAACAGCGTCCGCGCTTTGGTAATATCCGCCTGATTGCGCACGAAGTCAGCCGCCAGTTTGGGTTTGTGTACAACGTTGGCTTTGTTTCCAGCCAACTCCTCAATCATGCCCACGAAATCGGCCAGCAAAGTGGGTTCGCCTCGCCCAATGTTGATGATTTCGTAGCCCAAAGGCTGGTCCAGGGCCAGCACCACGCCGGCGGTGATGTCATTGATGAAGGTCCAATCCCGATACATTTGCCCTCCTTCATAGAGGGGGATTTGCACGCCTTTGGTGACGCTTTCCGCCAGCAGGTAGGCCATCATATCCGGACGGCCGTAAGGCCCATACACCGTAAAAAAGCGCAGCACCGTAAAATTCAGACCAAACAGGTGATGGTAGCTATAGCCCAACATCTCTGCTGCCCGTTTCGCCGCCGCGTACGGCTGCAACGGCCGATCGCAGGAATCCGTCTCCACAAAAGGAATAATGTTTGTGTTGCCATACACTGAAGAAGTAGAGGCAAACACAAAATTACCTACCCCACTGGCCAATGCCGCATCCATCAAATTTTGCGTGCCATTCAGGTCCACTTCCACGTAAAGCGCCGGGTACTTCATCGCATTGCGTACCCCTGCCAGCGCCGCCAGGTGGGCCACCGCATCAAACTTTTCAGCGGCAAACAGGGCAACCATCCCCTCGCGATCACGAATATCTGTTTCCACAATGCGCACATTGTCATAAGCGGCTAACCGCTGCACGCTGCGCCGCTTGTGGCTGGACGGATAGACCACATCATTAAAATTGTCAATGCCAACGACCTCGTCCCCTCGTTTTGCTAGCTTTTCTGCCAGGTGGCTGCCAATGAAACCTGCGGCGCCTGTGACCAAAACCTTCATGTTTTTCTCCCTTTATCTATTTACGGATATGCGAGTTTGGGAATTATTTACTTGCCCACTACCCGCGCCTACCCAAATTGTGTGGGTTGAATATCCTGAATAACCAATTGCAGTTTTCGCTCGCCGCGCCATTCATTGACGCCAACGGTATACACGATGTCGATAAATTGCGGCATACTATCGGCCCAATCTCCTTGACGAAAGGCAATAGCCGGCAGCAGGCGCGAACTCTGGCTGCCGGCGCTAACCCGCATTTGCAAATGGTCGTTACCTTGTCCCACCCGTTTATGGAATAAAACCTCCACACAACGGCTCATAAAAACCGGCGTAGCATTGGCATTCCCTGTTGGCTCCAGGGTAGCCAGGCTCTCAAACAGCGCCCAATCTACATCATCCAGGGCTATCTCAGCATCAATGGCTAGTGTGGGTGTTAAGTCTAACCCTGCCAGTCGCTCCTCGGCAATGGCCGTTAGCTGGTTCATAAATTCAGGCAGGTTTCCGTTGCGTACTGTAAAACCGGCAGCTTGCGCATGACCGCCATGCCGCACCAGCAAATCCGCCACCTCATCCAACGCCTCGGTTATATGAAACTCGGGAATAGAGCGACAAGAACCACGACTCTCTTCCGTGCCCTGTTCAATGACAATAGCGGGGCGGTAGTTTGTTTCGGCCAGACGGCTGGCGACCAAACCGACCACGCCTGAAACAAAGCCCGGATCAGCGGCAATGAGAATGGGCGCATCAGGCTGTACCAGGGTTTCGGCTTTAGCGGTTAATTCGGCCGTTAGCTGTTGCCGTTGGCGATTTAGCGCATTCAATTGGGCAGCTAATTCCGTGGCCATGACCATGTTGTTCACCGCCAGCAGCCTGGCAGCTGTGTAGGCGTGTTCTAGCCTCCCCGCCGCGTTGATGCGTGGCCCTAACCCAAAGCCAATGGATTCGGCCGTCATTTGTCCTGGTTGCACCCGCGCTACTTCTGCCAGGGCGGCAATGCCAGGGCGCCGGGCTTTATTCAACACCACCAACCCTTCCTGTACCAGCTTGCGATTTTCGCCCAACAAGGGAGCCAAGTCGGCTACTGTGCCAATGGCAACCAGATCTAGCAGTTCTTCTTCGCTGAACATGACGCGATGGGGCAGGGCCTGGCGCAGTGCCTGGGCTAGCTTGAAGGCAATGCCTACACCCGCCAGCATTTTCTCTGGGTAAGCTGAGTCGGGGCGTTTGGGGTTGATGAGCGCCAGGGCTGGGGGTAGCTTTGGCCCCAGGCTGTGGTGATCGGTGATGATCATATCTAGCCCAATGGCGTTGGCATGCTCCACCTCAGCTACCGAGCGAATGCCACAGTCTACGGTGATGACCAGGCCCGCGCTTTTATCCTGACGCAGTTTTGTCAGCGCTTCGATATTCAAGCCATAGCCTTCATCTACCCGGTCTGGGATGTAGGGTTGGGCCAGGTGGCGGCTGACGCCCAGGCCGCGTAGGGCTTCCGTTAGTAAGACGGTTGCGGTGACGCCGTCAGCATCAAAATCGCCGTAGATGATGATGGTCTCTTCTTGTTCAATGGCTCTTTCAATGCGGGCTACGGCTTTGTCCATGTCTGCCAGCAGGAAAGGGTCGGTGCTTTCCAGGTAGTGCCCTTCTAAAAAGGCTTGAACGTGGGCGGCATCAATGAGGCCACGATTGTAGAGTACCTGGAGCAGGGTGGGGGGAAGATGGCCAAGCTGTTGGCGGGTTTGCGCCGGAACGGGTGGCGCAACTTGCCATTTGTATTTGCGGAGGGTAGCGGGACGTTTCATGAGGCGAATAGTAACATGGGTAAGGCGCTGTGCAAAACAGCGTGGAGGGGAAGAATCATGTGTTGGGGTTTGGCGCAAACCTGAGGGTGTTGCTGGCGAGGAGGAAGGGCAGGCCAAAGGTGAAGGCAATGCCGATGAGATGGGCGATGACCTGGCTGCCGCCCAGGGCGTAGATGCGCAGGTGTCCGTAGATGAGCACGGAGAGCTGAGTGGTGAGCAGCAGCAGTAACCCTAGCCGCTGCCGGTGGCTAGGGGGGCTGAGCAGGAGCCAAGGAGCGGGCCAGACGGCATACCAAATGCGGAAGCTGAAGGCGGTGAGGATGTAGGCCAGGAAGATGTTGGCGGTGCTGTGTTGGGGGGAACGGCCGTGCCATACCTGCCAAGCTTGCCCTAAGGCATACGAGAAAAACAGCCACCGCCCCGCATTCAATATCCACGACACATCCAGGTTGCTACCCAAAGACCATAGGCTCAAAATCAGCGTGGCTGATATGGAAAAGCCGCCAACGCCGGAGGCTTCGCGCAGCAGGCGCTGGGCCAGGCCCCAGGGGGAGCCGAAGGGGGCAAAGGCAAGTAGAGCTAAAATGAGGCTGCCAATCAGGGTAACGGCCGTATACCGCCAACGCTCATTTCCTGCCATGTGGCGCCAGCTTGCCAGCCAGAAAAAGGGCAAGGGCAGCAGGCCAATGGGTTTAGTGAGGGGAGCCAGCGCCATAACGAGGAATCCAGCAGTGGGACGTTGGCGCTGGATGAGCAGATTGCCCAGCAGCAGCCAGACTAGCATGAAAATGTCGTTGTGGGCATTGATCACAAAGGTGAGCAGTAGGGCGGGATTCCAGGCCCACAGAATGGCTGTTGGCGATTGGTTGGTGGATTGGTGACCATCTTTGGCCAGGTGCCAGATGAGGATGGTGGCTACCAGATGCAGCAGCAGGCCCAGCCCTTTGAAAAGGAGGAGGTTGAGGAAAAGATTGTCGCCGGAAACGGCCGTTACCCCGGCAGCCACCATCTCCCAAACCGGGCCATAGGGTGAGGTCTCGTTGGCCCATTCCCCTGCTAGCGGCAGGAACGGGTCTGTGGGAAACTGGTCAGGCGCGGTTGTAAAGGGGCTAGCACCATAAAGGCTGCCTACGCGCCCGCGAATGATGTAGCGATAGATGTCGGTGGCATTAATGGGGAAGGCAGGCAGCAGCAGCAGGCCAAACAGCAGGGTGATGAGCAGGAGTTGGGGTAACGGCAACGGCCGTTGCCGCAGACGCAAATATGCCAGCCCATACAGCCCATAAACGGCCACCAGCAGCAGCGCGTACAAACCCCCTGCAGTCAGCGACGGTGTAAAGGTGCGAATATCTGCCAGCGGAAGTTGGCGAAAATGAGGGCTGAGGGGAAACCACACAGCCAGCAAACCATACCCTGCCGCCAAAAACAAAACGACTGCCCAAAGAGGCAGGCGTTGAAAAAAACGAATCATACCCATAGTAAGCGCTGACTGCCCAGAGCCTTTCGTTAATTCATTTACGCACGGTGACCATGCTTGCGCAATGGGACAACGAGGGTCACCATCGTTCCTTTACCGGGCGCTGATTCCACGCGCAACGACCCATCAATGCGATCTGCCCGCTCGCGCATGTTCACCATGCCCAGGCTGCCCCGCGAACTGTAGTCTCGGTTCACGTCTTCTGTGTCAAAACCAACGCCATCATCTTGAATGCGGGCCACAAACAGGTTGTCTTCTTGCCACATACGGACCTCTACCATTTTGGCGTTTGAGTATTTCCGGGCATTGCCCAGAGCTTCCTCGATGATGGAGAAAACGACGCTTTGCGCCGATTCGCTGAGTAGATCACCATATTCACCGCCAATTAGCCGGATATTGAGGCCATCTGTTTCCTGGATGCGCCCCATGACGGTTTCGATGGCGGCGGCAAGCCCTTGGGTTTCTAGCACCAGTGGGCGCAAAGTAAAGAGCATGCCGCGAATTTCTTTGGCGGTGCGTTTGGCTAACTCTTCAACCTTTTCTAATTCTTGCAGGCTTTGCCGGGGGTCTTTGGTGACCAGAGAACGGACAAAGTTGATGCGCATGGCGATAGCGGCAATGCTTTGTGTAGGGCCGTCGTGGAGGTCGCGGGCCAGCTCTTTGCGGGCTTCTTCGTCTGCTTCAATAAGCCTTTGCTTTTCGGCGGTAAGCTGTTGGTAAAGTTGAGCATTTTGCAGGGCAATGACGGCCTGGTCGGCAACGGCGTTGAAGAGTTCGTAATGGTTGCGGTCGAATTCTAAGGGTTTATCGGAGCCGATGACCATGATGCCAAAAATCTGAAAACCGGCGCGTAAAGGGATGCACACGGCCGTTACACAGCTTTGAAAGGCTACGTACGTTTTTAGCTCAGGGTCATTACGGGGGTCTTGGGACACAATTGGTTCCGCATTGGACATGGCTTCGGCAATGATGCCACTGCGTCCTGGTATGCTGCGTTTATCATCGGTCCCAATGAAGCCGCGGGTGGCTACGGGGTATAGTTCGGCGCCCCGGTATAGGAATATGGCCCCTACTAATGATTGGCGCGACGTACCCATGTCTTCCAGTTCCAGACTACATACGTCTAGTGCCTCTTCTACCACACGTTCAAAGCTCAGGGTGGCGCGCAGGGTGGAAGCCATCTGCTGCAGCCGGTTGGCGCGCTTGGTTGCGGTTTGTAGATGCCCCATTTCCTCTTTGAAATGTTGGCGCAGGGCTTTGTTGATGCGTTCGATGGTTTGTGACGCCACGGAGAAAATGATGCTGGCGACCAGGAGGAGCATGACAGTGGAAAGCGCAACGGCCGTTAACCAGGCGCTGGTTCCCAGGTTTAAAAACACCACCATGACCAGGTAGATAGCCCCGACCTGTAGTATGGCAGCCAGCAGAAAGATGATGATGAACAGAATGGCTTGCCGTTTTTGTTCTTTTCTTGTGGTTGTGGCTATCCCTTTTGTCATGAGTTTCGTTTAAATAATTTTGCCGGAGAACATGCTGGGATCTCCGCTTACTATGGGTTGTTTGCGCAGAAATTTATTTTGAATAATGACAACGTGTTCTCATGAAAGCCAAATTGGTTAGCCCTACAGGTTTGTTGCCAACTTTCCTTAATTATAGCGGAAGTTGGAGGTAGAACGATAGGAATGTAGTGTCATGGGGTCTGGAGGTTTTTGAGTGCCAAGGCTATTTGCCCGGCCACACGGCCGTTCTGGCGCAGCAGGGCGGCGTTGGCTTGCAGGGAACGGCCGTTGCTCAACGCCACAATGCGGCCCAGCAGCCAGGGGGTAGTAGCCGCGCCGTGAATGCCTTGCGTGTCGGCTTCTTGGGTGGCCTGGGCAATGATCGCCTCCGTTTCTGCGGGGTCTAAAGCATCCGTTGCGGGCACGGGCACGGTAACGAGGGTGCCGGACTGCAAGCCCAAGGTTTGGCGCGCCTGAACGAGCTGGGCCACTTCCTGGGGCGTGTCCAGACGCACGTTAACGGGCAGACCACTGCTGCGCGCAAAAAACGCCGGCAGCGTGTCTGTGCCATATCCGGCGACCAGCACGCCGTGGGTTTCCAATACTTCCAGGGTGGCGGGCAGATCAAGTATGGATTTGGCCCCGCTGCACACCACGGTGACGGGAGTGCGGCCTAACTCAACCAGGTCAGCACTCACGTCGAAGGGGTGACCGCGATGGACGCCGCCAATGCCACCGGTGGCAAATAGCTGAATGCCGGCCAGGTGGGCGATGATCATGGTGCCGGCGACCGTGGTGGCCCCGTCTAGCCGCTGGGCCAGCACCAGAGGTAGGTCACGGCGGCTGCATTTGCGCACCTGGTCGCGGGGGCGAGTAGCCAGGTACTCTAATTGCTCTGGCGTAAGCCCAACGTGGATTTGCCCCTGGATGATGCCGATGGTGGCGGGCGTGGCGCCGCCCTGGCGCACGGCCGTTTCCATGGCGACGGCCGTTGTTACATTTTCCGGATAGGGCAACCCGTGGGTGATAACCGTGCTTTCCAGGGCCACCACCGGGCCACCATTGGTTAACTGCTCCAGCACTTCCGGGGCAATCATCAGGGCAGAATGGGGAACTGTTTTCATAGACCACCTTTGTCAAAAGAATGAGCAAAGCATTTTTCCTGCTTATCTTCCCCAAATTTGATGGGCGGCGCAAATAACGGTCACTGGCGTCTCTGGGAGGATAGACATTCCCCACAATCTTCAGTATAGTTATTTCTGACAACTTATCCGTTGTCAGCCAGGCAAAAACCCTTTACACTGCTGCATGGCAAACTGACAGTGACGGCTCTTTTTGTGAGTAGGAGGTTATTCCCGTGTTATTGAAAAGCTATTCGAAAACCGGCAATTATTGCCGGGTGACCTTTAAGCTGCCGGCAGAAGTTGGCGCGGAAACGGCCGTGCTCGTCGGCGAATTCAACAATTGGGACGAAAATGCAGAACCGATGCGCAAGCTGAACGATGGTAGTTTTAGCCAGACGGTGTCGCTAGAAGCCGGAAAAAGCTACCGGTTTCGCTACTTGCTCGACGGAACGCGTTGGGAAAATGATTGGGAAGCCGATGACTACCTGCCCAATGACCACGGTACAGATGACTCCATTGTTGCCATCTAATCGTGAAATACCGTCTTGGCTATCCACCAAAGGCGTGTCATAATAAACAATCAATACCCAATTACCCCCAAATGTGGGACCAATTAAAGGAGACGAGAATATGAAGAGAAAACCCTTGTTACTGTTTTTGCTGGTTGTGCTGCTTAGCTTCAGCCTGGCTGCCTGTGGCGGCGGCAACAACGAACCCGCCGCTGATTCGGGCAGTAGTGGCAGCAGTTCCAGTAACCTGCCAGACCTGGAGGGTCGGGAAATTACCGTGGCCGTCGAAAACGCCTATTTGCCGTTCAATTACATTGACCCCACCACAGGCGAACCCTCCGGTTGGGACTAC
Source organism: uncultured Anaerolinea sp. (assembly GCA_964504445.1). Taxonomy (GTDB): domain Bacteria; phylum Chloroflexota; class Anaerolineae; order Promineifilales; family Promineifilaceae; genus JACSRF01. The sequence continues at coordinate 20,728 of CAZDEO010000006.1, forward strand.
GATGCCATTGACGCTATTTGCGAACTCATCAACTGTACCCCGGTTTATATAGAAGCGGCCTGGGAAGGGATGATTCAGGCCGTGGCCAATAACCAGTTCGATATGGCTGCCGATGGCATTACCATTACCGAAGATCGCGCCGAAATTGTAGACTTTTCCGACGGCTACATCAGCATTGAACAACGCCTGCTGGTACGTGCCGATGAAGACCGCATCACCAGCGTAGCTGATGTCCAGAACAACCCCGCCATTCGCATTGGCACCCAAACCGGTACCACCAACTATGAAACTGGCGTGCAGGTCTTTGGCGCCGAGCGTTTGCAAGCCTTCGAGCAGTTCCCCTTTGCCGTGCAGGCCCTCATTGCCGGGGACATTGACGTGGTGCTGATGGATGAAACAGCCGGGCAGGGTTACGTGGGTGTTAATGCTGATTCTCTGAAGCTGGTAGGTGAATCTCTCTCCAGTGACCAGTTGGGCTTCATCTTCCCCAAAGGCAGTGACCTGGTGGAACCCTTCAACGCCGCTCTGGCAGAGATGCGGGCCAATGGCACCCTGGATGCCCTGGCTGACCAGTACTTCTCCGACAAATTCACCATTACCTACGACGACCTGGAGTAAACGGCCGTTCCCAACTCAATAATAGTCAAAAAAGCCAGACTGATATGAAAGTCTGGCTTTTTTTCTTATTTTCTATTTCGCGGTATCATTTTCCTTGGCAGGTTTTGGCAATAAGGTGCATAACTTTTGCTAATGGTCATTGCCCCCCGCAATGATCCCCAAAAGGAGGAGACATGGCAGCAACGGAGACAACAAGAGGGAAAGAACCTCTTAATAATGACGCCTGGCGCGAGTTCCCCTGGTGGTTGTTAGCTATTATTGGCTTCCTGGTGCTCATGGCCATCGTCATCACTACCCAGCCAGACTTTAATCGCGCCTTTATGTTTGTGAAGGGCAACCCAGGAACCCTGGAAGGCGGTTTTTGGGTGTTCGTTGGCCAGGGCCTGACCATGACCATCACCATTACCCTGGTGGCCTTTGCTTTTGCGCTGATGATTGGGTTGTTAGCAGCTCTGGGCCGGATCAGCCGAGGCCTCGTTCCGCGCAACATCGCCATTTTTTACATAGAGTTTATTCGTGGCGTCCCTACGCTGGTCCTCATCTTTACCGTGTCCTTTGTCCTTGTACCCTGGATCGCTGATTTGTTTCCTTTCCTGGCGGGCAGCTTCAGTATGCCGGTGCGCGCTATCATCGCCCTGGCGGTCATTTACGGCGCCTTTCTAGCGGAGATTTTTCGTGCTGGCATTGAGTCCATTTCCCGTGGCCAAATGGAAGCGGCCCGTTCTTTGGGCATGTCTGGCGCCCAGGCCATGCGGTATATCATCTTGCCTCAAGCCATTCGCAACATCCTGCCAGCATTGGGTAATGATTTCATTGCCATGCTCAAAGATTCGTCGCTGGTGTCGGTGCTGGCTGTGCGCGAAATTACGCAAATGGCGCGCTTATTTGTTGGCAGCACCTTCCGCTTTCGCGAAAGCTACCTGGTCCTGACATTCTTGTATCTGACGATGACGCTGGCGCTGAGTTTGCTGCTGCGCTTGCTGGAAAGGCGGTTAGGGAAAAATGTTTGATCCCAATGAAATTATCGTAGTAGAGGATTTACACAAATATTTTGGGCATATCGAGGCCGTGAAAGGGGTAAACCTGCGCGTGCGCCGTGGGGAAGTAGTAGTTGTTGTTGGCCCCAGCGGTTCTGGCAAAAGCACCGTGCTCCGCTGCATCAATCATTTGGAAGTGCCTACCCACGGGGCGGTGTACATTGACGGCGTGCATCTGGAAGACAAGAAAACGGACATCAACAAGGTGCGCGCTGAGGTGGGCATGGTCTTTCAGCAATTTAACCTGTTCCCGCACCTCACCGTGTTAGAAAATGTGGCCATTGCCCAAAAGCTGGTACGCAAGCGCAGCCGCGATGAGGCGGAGAGTATTGCCATGGAGCAACTGACACGGGTGGGCATTCCTGAAAAGGCGGATGCTTTTCCGCGCCAGCTTTCCGGGGGGCAACAGCAGCGGGTAGCCATTGCTCGTTCCCTGGCTATGAATCCCAAAATTATGCTTTTTGATGAGCCAACCAGCGCGCTGGATCCGGAAATGATTAAAGAGGTGCTGGACGTGATGCTGCTGTTGGCTAAAGAAGGTATGACCATGGTGGTGGTGACCCACGAGATGGGCTTTGCCCGCGCCGCCGCAGACCGGGTAGTATTTATGGATGACGGCACGGTGGTGGAAGTGGCCACCCCAGAAGGTTTGTACAACAATCCGCAGCATGAGCGCACAAAACTATTTTTGAGCAAGATTTTGGGGCACTGATACGCGTAACCCGAAGTCCGTTTCCCATTTTCTGATGGCTTTTCCGAAAGGTAGCGCCCTGCGGATAACCGTTTACAAATTACGGATTACCGATTACCGGTAGCCACAATATCCTTACTGGCTTACCGCAAATGGAGGCGACCATGACGGTGATTGATTTTGTACTTGACGGGGAACCCGAACCGGTAGTGATACACTATCGGCCCTGGGGGGTGCGGGCGCTGAAGCTGCGGATATCAAGTGGGCAGGAAACGGCCGTGCTGCGCATCCGTCCCCGCGGTATCCAGCAAGCCGACCTGGACCTGGGCATATTCCGCGCCCAGGCCGACGACAGCGGCGCTTTCATCGTTAGCTGGGGCGGTGGCCACGAACCTGGCCCCTGCCTGAAAGCCACCGATTTCCTGCTGGCCTTCGAACGCTGTGCGCCGTTAGAACCCGGCGACGCTTCCCTCATTTACTTCAACCTGGATCACGTTGGGCCAGACTTGCCCGATACGGCTACGGTCACTTTTGAAGCCTTCGAAGAGAAAAGCGGCGCCATCGTCGCCTCCCTGCCCATCACCCTCCAAAAACCCCCTGAATACAACACCAGCGTGGCGCGTTTTGTACCTACTGCCGCCAACCTTTGGCAGCCCCAAGGAACCCAGGTAACCCAGTACGAACCCCGCTGGTGGCCACGCCCAGCAATAGCCTATGCGCCCCTGCTCAACTGCCCCCTGCAGATACGGGTAGCAGACACAAAGCTGCTGGTAGAATGGGGAGGCAAAGTGGTAGGACAAATTACCGACCACACCAAACCTTCTGTTTTGCAGCCAGACACCATGCGTTTTGAGCTGTTCGACTTCGACGCCTATCATCTGGCCCTACGTATTTGGTTTTTCTGGCTGGACACGCGCATTGGCGGGGGGCACGAGGTGCCCGACGCCGAACGCTTTGACCTGCTGTTGCGCAAGCAGGACGGCTACGTAACCCTGGCCTGCACCGACATGCACTGGCGCGAGATGTGGGGACAAATTGACGGCGCGCCCATGCGCGCCACCCTGGGCATGAGCCAGGCCGCCAAGCTAAAAATTTTGACCGAGGGCGTGGAGAAATTAACTGGCATTTTCAAGCGCGAGAAAGGCCAAGACCACGAGGGCGTCTTTAGCCCGGTAGACGGCCCCAGTCCTTTGATTCCCAAACAGGCGGAGCGCCTGGGTAAAGGCGAGTTTACGACAAGAGGCAAAGGGGCTGAGGCCCATTTGCCAGTTTTGGAAAACGTGTTGCCGCAAAAAAGCGCAGAAAGCACGCGCAAAATGGTCAGCAGCGACGTGCGATTAGGGTAGCTGATTTGAGGAAATAGAACCGTGACAATTCAAAAACCTATTGGCCTACATATGGTATTGAGCCAGGAGTTTAGCAATAATGAACTGGCAGATATTTGCTTTGAACTGAACGTGGATGTGGAGGATTTGTCCGCACAAAAAAGTGCACGGGCGCAGGAGCTGATCAGATATGCCCAACGCCGCAACAAGGTGGATAAGCTGGTTGGTTGGCTGGCGACAGATCGCCCAGAAACGAATTTTTACCCCTACTTGTACCTGATTATCATTGATAGGTTTGGCACAATCCAAGATATGCAGCAGCTAAGCGAAACCATCGGCATCAGGTATGACGTGGAGCTGGTAAAAAACCTGGGCTACTTTGCGCCTAGCGGGAACCCCGACGTCATTGAGAAGCAGGCTTGGCGCATCTATGAGCTGATGACAGAAGGGGAGCGGCAGGGGGAATTACTTTGGGCCATGAAGGATCTGAAGCCTAATCTTGAATTGGGTGTATTTGAGCTGAAAACACCCCCCAAACCCCTGGCGGAAAAGCGTGCAGGGGGGCAACAGCCTGGCGAAACAACAAATGCGCGGCAAGTTGCCACCATGACGTATGAAAATTTTGATTTGCGGATTAATGAAGGGGGTCATGGCGTCTATGACGTAGAAGTGCTGTTTTCCCCGCAGGGTGAGGTGCGGAAAGTGCCGACGTCTTTTCCCTTGGAAGATGCGGAGTTTAAGGACTTGTTGGCTTTTTTGAAAGATTTGTGGGCGAATAAGAAAGATGCCGTAACCTTGGGCAAGAAGATGAAGCCCCTGCTTTTTCCTGGCGACGTGTGGGGTAAATTTCTTGAATGCCGTACTCTTACAAAGAGTCAGGGGAAAGGGCTGCGGGTGCGTTTGCGCATAGACCCGCCAGAGCTGGGCGCTTTGCCCTGGGAGTATGTGTTCGATGACACCTTTGATTATCTGGCCCAGGATAAGCTAACGCCTATTATTCGCTATCCGGCAGAGTCGCTGCCGCAGGGGGATTTGGCAGCAGCGTTTCCCATTCGTATTTTGTTGGCCACGGCTAACCCCAGTGACCTGACGCAGTTAGCCGTGGATAAGGAGGAGGCGCTGGTAAAGAAGGCGTTGGCGCCGTTGGAGGCGACGGGTTTGGCCGAGGTTGACGTGATTCGCAAGGCGCAAATTAGCCACCTGCGCAGAAAGTTGACCGATAGCAATTATCACGTCTTGCACTTTATTGGCCACGGCATGATTGAGGATGGCGAGGGGGCGCTGGCGCTGGAGAATGACGAGGGCAAAAAACGGGCGGTCTTTGCGGCCCAACTGCGGACCCTGCTGCGCAACACGGCCGTACGCTTCATTTTCCTCAATTCCTGCGATACGGCCGCTTACGAAGGCGCTGATCCCATCACCGGCGTGGCCCAATCCCTGGTGCGCGCGGGCATCCCGGCGGTAATGGCCATGCAGTTTGAAGTGCCGGACAAGACCTCCCTGCTGTTCTCCCGCGAGCTTTATACCAGCCTGGTGCTGGGCAAGCCGCTGGATGAGGCGGTGACCGAAATGCGCCGTGCGGCCTACATTGACGCCGAAGACATGGTATTTTGGGGTATTCCCGTGCTGTTTATGCGCGCCCCGGATGGCGTCATCTGGCAGGCCGATGAGGAAGCGGCACAGAAACTGGCGGCTTACGTTCCTAAATCCCCGCTGGTAAAAACTATTGAAGATGTGGCAGCAGCTTTTCCTGGTGTGCAGGGTGAACTGGACGCCGACGCCGTTGCCGAATTTACGAAAGACCTGGCCTCCGTGCAGGAGTGGGCTGAGGGCGATCCAGACGACAAGCAAAAGGCGCGTATTTTGCTAAAGCTGAAGAACATGACGGGTTTACTGGATGTGTACGGCATTGGCGAGAGCAGCCCGGTGATGCAGGCATTGCAGGCGGCGCAGGAAGCCGTTGCAGAGTAGAGACTGGAGATTGGAGATTGATTAGTCTCCAGTCTCCAATCTCTAGTCGCTAATCTCCTTATGACCCATTCCCTTCTTTCCCTCAGTCGCAGCAAGTTGGAAACTTTTCTGGTCTGCCAGCGCCGCTTTCAACTGCGATATTTGCGGCAGTTGCCGTGGCCGCCGCTGCCGTTGGATGAGGGTAGCGCAGAGGTGCTGGCGCGGGGGCAGCAGTTTCACCAACTGCTGGAACGCCATTTTTTGGGGCTGTCGGTGGAGCCGGGGCTGATTGGGGATGAGCGGGTGCGCCATTGGTGGGGGGCGTTTCAGCGTAGTGGTTTGACTTTCCCCGAAGGACGGCCGTTACCCGAACTCCGCCTGACCATTCCTGTGGGGGCGCATTTGCTTAACGGCCGTTTCGACCTCATCATTCTGGGCACGGCCTCTAACCGCCCCTTTGCCCACATCTTCGACTGGAAAACAGGTCATCTGCGCAGTGTGCCTGACTTGCGCCGGGAGTGGCAAACCCGCCTTTACCTGGCTATGCTAGCCGAGGGCGGGCAGGCCCTGGTGGCCAACACCTTGCCCGTTCCCCCGGAAAATATCACCCTCACCTATTGGTACGTTAGAGAGCCGGACGCGCCGCGTACCATTGCTTACGACACTACCCAACACCAGCAAAACTGGGCTGAGATTGAAGCCCTGGTTGGGCAGATAGATGCCGCATTGACGACCGACTTATGGCCCCTGACAGACGATTGGGAGCAGTGCCGCACCTGTGCTTACCAGGTTTATTGTGGACGGCAGGCGGTGGGTACCGCTGTGCCTAAACAAGATGCCGACGAGGATGCGCTGGATGCGGATTGGCTGCTAGTGCCGGATTTGCCATAAAGTGAGGCGTGGGGCGCGATTGGTGCACAGACGTATCCCGCCCGACCTTAACGTTTTGATGGAACTAGAAGATTTACACTTTTTGTTATCGCCTGAGGGGGCGCGGCTGTTGCGGGAAACGGCCGTTACCCCCATCACCCCCGCTAACCATCTGCAAATAGCCACCCATCTGCGCCGCCAAACACCTTTTGCCCAGGCTGTGCTGGAGACCGTTCTTTTGCGCCAACGGGCTGCCGCCAAATTCAGCCACGCCGCCGCCATGTTTTTTGTGCGGGAAGCGTTGGAGCAGGCATCCGCAGAGCCGGTAGCCACTTACCGCGCGCGGCGTTTCGCCGCGGCTGGCGCGCGCCATGTGGCCGATCTGGGCTGCGGTATTGGCGGCGATTCCCTGGCCCTGGCTGCTCATGCTGACGTCACCGGCGTGGATTGGGATCCGGTGCGGGTGGCGATGGCCCAAGAGAACGTGCGCGTGTATGGGCACGGCGACCGCTTTCATCCGCTGCAAGCGGATTTGTTGGACTTGACTCCTTTACCTGTGGATGCCTGCTTTTTTGACCCGGCGCGGCGAGACGGGCAGGGAAAACGCCTTTTTTCGCTGGAGGATTACCGCCCCCCTCTAAGTTTTGTGCAGCGCTGGCGCACGTGGGTGCCGCAAACGGCCGTAAAAATCAGCCCTGGCGTTAACTATGCGGAACTCCCACCTGATGCGGAAATAGAATTCATCTCTGTGGAAGGCGACGTGAAGGATGGCGTTCTCTGGTTTGGCGACCTGCGCAGCGACGTCAGGCGGCGGGCGACGCTGCTGCCCGGTGGGCATACCCTGACCGATGCCGACCTGGTGGAGGTGCCCATTACTGCCCCACAACAGTACCTTTACGAGCCGGACAAAGCGATAATTCGCGCCCACCTGGTGGAGGCGTTGGCGGGGCAGTTAGGTGCGGCCAAAATTGACGCGGAGATTGCCTACCTGACGGCGGCGGATTGCCGCGAGACGCCTTTTGCCCGCTGTTTTGCCGTGGAAGATGTGTTTCCTTTCCAGCTTAAGCGGCTACGCCACTACTTGCGGGAGCGGGGCATGGGGCAGGTGACCATTAAGAAGCGGGGGTCACCTCTGGAGCCAAATGAGCTGTACCGGCAGCTTCGGCTGCGGGGGGATGGCGCTTGTATTGTGTTTTTGACCAGGGTGGGTGGGGAAACGGCCGTCATCATCGGCCAGGAAATAAAAAAGGGCTGAAGGTTGCCAACCTTCAGCCCAACCGCATTTACTTCACCCTTTACTGTGCCTGGTTGTCCAGATAACTGCGCATCATTTGCCGCAGCTTGCGGATATCCAAGGGTTTGGGCAAATAATCATCACAGCCCGCTTCCAGGCAACGTTCCCGGTCTCCTACTAACACCTGGGCCGTCGTGGCAATGAGCGGCACAGGCGCCAACTTAGGATTTGCTTTGAACCGGCGCGCCAGCTCCAAACCGTCAATTCCCGGCAGGTTGATGTCCAGAAGAATGATGTCTGGCACCAGATTTTCCAACAGGGTAAGGGCCGTGTGACCATCTTCCGCCTTCACCAATTCATGCCCTTCGGCCTCAACAATGCGCTCAACGAGAATCATGTTGACCGCGTTATCTTCAACGCAAAGCACTTTTTTGCGCTCTGACATATGCTTAACCTCAATTCCTAATTAGACTCAATACATTGTAAAAACAATAGAGTACTCAATACACTGTAATGAAAGATTTATTCATCATTTTCCCGGAAGCTGCGAACCAAATACTCTGGCAAAGACACTTTCTCAGCTTCCGGGAAAGTTGAAATTCTTTTCTGACAACGTACTCAAAAATCCCACCCATTTTAGCAACGATTTGCCAATTCGGGTAACATGGTTTAACCGTATCGTGCATTCAGTTCTGGCAGAGGGCCAGTCTTGGGCCGGTCTGCCAGTTCTTGTGCCAGGGGAATAGTAAACCAAAATGTGGTGCCTTGCCCTAAACCGCTTTCAATCCAAATTTTGCCCCCGTGCAATTCTACCAGGTTCTTTGTGATGGGCATGCCCAAGCCTGTGCCCCCGGCCCGGCGGTTCAAGCTGCCGTCGATTTGCCGGAACTGTTCAAACACAATGGGGATATCCTCGGGGCGAATACCAATGCCCGTGTCATGGATGCCTACCAGCAAACTTGTATCCCTGGTTTCCAAGGATAGCGTAACGCTACCCTTTTCCGTGAACTTGATAGCGTTGCCGGTGATATTCCACATGATTTGGCGAATTCTCGTACGATCAGCTTCAATCATTTCCACGTCATCGGCAATTTGTGCAAAGAGTTCCAGGTTCTTTTCTTGTGCCAACGGCATGGCCGTGGCCACAATGTCGTTGACCAAATCCCGTATGTCAAACATTTCGTAGCGTAATTCCATGCGCCCGGCTTCAATTTTAGACATGTCCAATATATCGCCGATGAGTTCACGAAGGTGAGCGCCGCTATTGCGAATAAGTTTAACGTCTTGCTCCATGCGTTCGTTAAGTTCACCATCAAGCCCTTCTAATAGCACGTCGGCAAAGCCGATGATGGAGTTAAGGGGGGTGCGCAGTTCGTGGCTCATGCTTGCCAGGAATTCTGATTTGAGTTGATCTACCTGGCGAAGTTTTTCCGTCGTTTGTACCTGCTCGGCATATAGCTTGGCGTTTTCTACGGCGACGGCAACTTGGGTAGCCAATGTGCGCTGGATTTTTACATCTTCTTCAGTAAATCGCCCTATTTGTTCGGCTTGTAGGTCTAAAACGCCAATTAACTGGTTACCCACAATCATGGGTACCGCCATTTCGGCTTTGGTTTTCGGCAACAGGGGGTGGGGCAAGAAGTCAACGACTTTTAGAACGTCATTTTCGATGACAACGTCACGGGTGCGGGCAGCCCGGGCCACGATGGATTCAGCATCGATGTGGATTTCCCGACCCTCCAGAGTCATGAGTCGCCCAATATTTCCGGCTCCGGCTTTGAGCGTAAGGGTTTCTTGGTCATCGTCTTCGATCATGTAGACATGGGTGTGATAAAGGTCAAAACTGGTTTTAGCAAGATCTACAACGGCTTGCAGCAGGTTGTCTACCTCAAGAATGGTGGAAGCGGCTGTGGTTACCTGGGCTACTGTTTCTAGCTCGGAAGCCAACCGTTCTTGTTCAAACAAGGCGTCTTGGGTCTGCTCAAATAAGCGGGCTGCTTCCAGGGCTTCGGAGACTTGTTCAGTAATCGATTGCAGCAGCGTCAATTCTTCTTCGGTTAGGGGTTGGGCCGGGTTGTCGAATATGCCGATGGTGCCAAATGCTTCACCACGAACCTGGAGGTGGGCGGCGATTAAATTCTCTCCTTTCCCATTTTCGTTGCTGGCTAATGTGCTTTCTTTTGCCAGAGGTGTTACGCCAGTTTGGTCGAATTGATAGCCAGCAATGTTTTGGCGGGATTGTTTGTATGCCTGCCAGGCTTCGCGGCTCATATAGCGCTGGAGGGTGGTTAGTTCACGGAGGTTTGCTTCCATTTCTTGCCGCAAACGGGTGCTTTCAATGGCGACGGCAATTTGCCCGCATAACCCTTCGAGCAGTAAGAGGTCGTTTTCGTCTAGTTTGTCGACTTTGTCGCTTTGTACGTCTAGTACGCCCAGTACCTCGTTCCTTAGTTTGATGGGAACTGCCAGTTCTCCTTTGGTGTGGGGTAGCAGGGGGTTGGGTTGCCAGGATTCGTCAGCATAAAGATTGGGCCGCAAAATGGATTTACCGGCGGCAGCAGCAGTGCCAATGATGCCCACGTTCATGGGGATGGAGTGATTAAGCTCTAGCATCTCTTGCCCGACTTTGCCGTAGCCGTAGACGAGGGCAACGGTGTCCAGGGCGTTATCGTATCTTAGAAGTTGGGTATGGTAATAACCGAACAGTTCATGGATTTGGGTGACGACACGTTGGTAGAGGTCGCCCAGGTCGGTGGCGGCGGCAATTTCTTGGGCGATTTGGGTGGCGAGAGCAACTTCTTCTCCACGGCGTTTAAGGGTTTCTTGGGTTGCCTGGAAGAGGCGTGCGGCGCGTATGGCTGAGGCGCCTTGCTCAGCGATGGTCTGAAAGATAATGTTGCGGTTTTCTTGGAAGTAGTTTTCTTCGGCACTGGCGGCCATGAGGACGCCTAGTTTTTCGCCAGCGGAGATGAGGGGGAAGGCGGCCCAACTGACGATGCCGATTCTGCGGGCCATGTTTTGGGCTTTTTTTCCTAGAATGGCGGTGTTGGTGACGTTGGGGATGATAATTGGTTCTGAAGTTTCTAGGAGTTCGGGTATTTCGCTGCTTTGTAGACGGGTACCAACGGGTAGGGGTTTTAGATTGCTTGCATTGGCGTTGCGGTTAATGAGAATGTAGGTTGTTTGATCGTCGCTAGCTTCGCGCAGGAACAGGGAGATGGCTGTCTGGGGGTAGATGACGGATTTTTCAATGATGGTGGTGATGACGTCTGTTTCGGTTTGGGCGTTGGCAATAGCTTGCCCGATCTCAACCTGGCGGCTGCGGATTTCTAGGGCTTCTTGGTTTTGCTTTTCTAGGATTTCTTTGGTGTGGATTTCGTTTTCGATTTGGGCGACGCGTTGGGCGTTGTTGAGGGCGAGGCCGATGGTTTTGCCAATGGTGAGCAGGGTTTCTTTTTCTTGTTGGGCAAGGTTGAGTGCTGTGTCGAAGAGGAGGTTGATGACGCCCCACGTGGTGTTTTGGAAGACCATGGGAATGGATACGGCCGTTTTCAGGTTTTGGGCCAGTAACATTTTCTGAACATTTGTGGCCATGCGCTGGTCAACCAGTATATCATCGCTGGATACGATGGTTCCTTGCGTGATGGCAAGGCCGGAGAGGCTGCCTTTTACGGGGAGAATGGAACCTACCGCTAATGTTTCTGAGGTGAATCCGCGTGATGCTAGCAGATGCAAATTTTCTGCTTTTTCATCCAGGGAAAAGATGGCTATAGTGGGCGCCTTTGTGTATTCCAGGATGAAGTTTGCCGCTTGTTGGACAACATCATCCAGAGCGTGGGAGCGATAGAGGGTATCGGCAATCCGGTTTATGATAGATAGTGAGTCAGCTTTGGCTTGGATCTCGTTTTTTGATTGCTGCAGTGCCAGTTCGTTGCGTTTGAGGGCAATTATTTGACCCAGATAGGTGCTGTAGAGAATCAGGATGTCTATATCTTGTTGCTCTAAGGGTTTTTGGGTGAGAAGGTTGTCGGCAGCCAGCCAACCAACGCCCTGGGTGCCATCCCAGAGGACGGTCATGATGTTCCAGCCCTGGCCTATTTCTTTACCTTCGTCGATTAGTTGTGTATCTTCCCACACTTTGTAGCGTTGCTTTTGGCTAAGAATTTCCAGAATTTCTGGGTTTTCAATTTCTTGACGGAAATATCTTTCGTCACGAACCTGTCCTTGGCCATTTGTGCCAAAGGTCCCTGCCATGGTGTTAGATTCTGCGTCGTATAGTAGTAAACTGAGGCGATCGAATCCCAGCCGGGTGCGGCCCAAGATGATGGCTTTTTTGTAAAATTTGTCTAGGGAGTCTGTATGCGCTAAATCAAAGCCTATCTCGGATAGTGCCTGAACTTTCTGCTCAAACGTCTGGGTTGGTGCTTTTTCTGTTTTGCTTTGGCTACTCATTGCATTCTCCTGGGCTATGAGGTAGTGCTATTGGCCGCATTGGTTTCCGAGAGGGTTTCTAGTTGGATAAATGCTTTTCGACCTAAGGTGCGCCCAATTTCTTGCACGGCCGTGCGCATGACGGTATCTACATCGGCGGAGCCACGAACGCGCGCCGTGATTTCCCGCAGCACTTGCTCCCGGCGCGCTCTTTCCTGGGTTTGTTGGAAGAAGCGAACATTTTCTAGGGTAACCGTCAGGTATCGGCCAATACCTTCCAGCAGCGTCACTTCAGATTGAGTATAGGCATTGTGCTGATAGCTTTGAACGGACATGACGCCCAGTGTACGCTGCCCCGAGACCAGGGGTACGTAGATCAGGGAGACAGGAAAACCTGGTGCTTCTGTGCTGCCGATGATGCGGGAGGAATCTTGCTGTATGGCGTTTGCTTCTTCTCTTGTCAAATGCACCAACACCGGTTTTCCCGAATCCATCGCCTGCTTGCTGTAGCTCGTTTCAGATAAGGGGGCGTTGGTTTGTTCGGTACGGATGCCGGCTTCGTAGATAAGCGGATGGTCCATGGTGTTCGATTCTGCATTGTAAAAGCCGATGAAGAAGGTGTCCAGAGCGATGACCTGCTTGACTTGTTCGTGGGTAACTTCTAATAACTGGGTCTGGTCTAGATATTGGGACAATGTCTGCGCAACGCGGTTAATGGCCGCTAGCTGTTCGGCGCGATCTTCTGTTTCGTCGAACAGGCGGCGGTTTTCAATGGTGGAAGCCAGTAAAGCAGCTACCTGGCGCAGCAGGTTTTCGTCATTTTGGTCAAACGCGTTGCTTTTTTGGCTACCGATGTTGAGCGTTCCTAGCACGCGGTTGCTGGCAATGAGCGGGGCGATGATGGCAGCGGGCCATACGGTTTCTGTCGTTCCCAGGCTGCGGATAACGCGGTGTTGGGCCACGGCCGTTGCCAGCTCACTCTCTTCCATCAGGGGCAACACCGTTCCCACCTGCGCGGGATCAGCCACCCCACTGGTTGCCACAATTGTTACGGCATCTCGCTCATCATTAAGCAGCGTGGCCAAGACCCGGTCTCCTCTCACAATTTGCAAGGTTTGCTCCGCGGCAATTTGGAACATATCCTCAATTTCTTGGGCCTCGTTTAGGGCGGCCGCCATATCATTTAACAACGCCAGGCGTCTGGCCTGTTGTTCTGTTTGCGCCAGGGCCAGCTCAGTTTGTTCGCTTAGGCGCAGGTTTTCCAGGCGCGCACTAAGCTGTTCCGCAATAGCTGCCATAATTTCGACCGCTTCACCATCCAGCTCGGCCTCATCCGGCTTTTCTGCTTCACTCAAGATAGCCAAATGGCCAATGTGTGTGCCATGAACGGTTAGCGGCTGCATGATTAGGCCAACGCCGTTGCCATTCTTTTGAAGGTCTGCCATTTCTTTACCTGGATGTGTAATGGGGGCAATGTCATGCAAATCATACACATACCCTGCTTCCGGCCCTTCGCTCTCTTCCTTCATGTCCAGGTATTCTTCCCAGCTTTCCCGCGCCAGCCGTTGGGTTAGCGCGTTTAGCTCACTCATCGCCTTTTCAGATTGTTCAAAAGAGCGTGCATTTTCTAGGGCAATGGCGACCTGAGCGGCCAAAACCGTGTAGATGCTAATGTCTTCTTCGGAAAAAGCTTCTACGTGGTCAGCCTGCACGTCAATAACGCCGATGGTGTGGCTGCCGATGAGCATGGGGACAGCCATTTCTGCCCGCGTTTTGGGGAGGAGCGGGTGGGCCAGGAAGGCAGGATCTTTACGAACGTCATTGACAATGACACCTTGTTGAGATCGGGCAGCCTGGGCTACTAAGGATTGGCGTTGGTTGAGCGGTATAGAACGCCCTTCAGCCACCATTTGCTGGCCAATTTCTCCGGCCCCCTTTGCCAGAACCAGATTGATGCCTGCGTCATCTAGCAGATATATGTGGGCATGGTACAGGTTAAAGCGGGCTTTGGTGAGGTCAACAACCTGCTGCAAAAGAACGTCGGTTTCACGGATGGCGGCGGCGGCGGCGCTCACTTCGGCCACGGTCTCTAGTTCAAGGGCGCGTTTCATGGAGATTTCTTGTGCTTTTCGCCGTTCACTAATGTCTATCAGCGTGGTTAACAATGCGGGTTGGTTCTGATAGTTGATGATTTTCCCGGAAGCCAAAGCCCAAAAATCTTCGCCGTTGCCGCGCTTGAGGTGTAGTTCGTAGTTGGAAACAAAGCCAGTGGCGCGCAGCGCCGTCAAGAAATCTTGGCGATCTGCGGGGTTGTAGTAGAAGTCTGGGGTGATTTGTCCTAGAAGTTCTTCGCGGGGTATCTGGATTATTTCGGCTAACGGTTCGTTGACGTAGGCTACCGTGCCGTCGGAAACCAGGGAGATGACCATGGGGACAGCAATGGCTTCTAGGACGGTTTGCACACGTTCCTGGGCTTCGCGCACGGTTTCTTCAGCCTGCTTGCGTTCGGTAATGTCTTGCCCGGTGCCGTAAAGGCGAACGGTACGGCCGTTTTCATCTTTTTCGGCGCGCAGGGTAATGTAGGCATAGCCCATGGCCCCATCGGCTTTCAGAAAGCGATATTCCAGTTCGCCCACATAGGTGGGATTGGGTGATTTAAAGGCTTTGACTAATTCCAGTTCCACCAGACCGGCATCTTCAGGATGGATAAACTTGCTTGTGTAGGTTTCAGCGGGCATTTCATAGCCCCCTTCAGCCTCTGGGGTTGTGTGCAAGATATCATAAATCTGATCAGAGAAGGTAAACATTTGGGTTTGGGGATCATATTCCCAATAGCCCAACCGGGCGATGCGTTGGGCTTCACGGAGTTGGCGTTCGTTTTGTTGCCGCAGTTGGTCCGCTTTTCTTCTTTCGCTAATATCCAAATGAGACCCATAGACGGTAACCGGGTTGCCTTGTTCGTCCATTTCCAGGCGATAGACGATCTGGGCGTGCTGTTCTTTGCCGTGGCTATTCAGCAAGCGGTACTCAAAGGTGTGGGTGCGGTCGGGGTCTGTTTGTTGGGGCAGAGCGGCTATTTTTTCTTCGACCAAAGGACGATCGGCCGGATGCACAAATTTGTCTAGGAAGGTTTTTGCGGGGATTTTGTATCCGCCAACTTCTTCTGCTGATGTTTGTAGCAAGGTGTAGAAGTGGTCGTTAAGGGTGAAGGTGGAGGTAGGTAAATTGAATTCCCAATAAGCCATTTGGGCCAGTTCGACAGCCTGGCTCAGTTGGTCCTGGCTGCGCTGCAGAGCTTCTTCTGCTTCTTTGCGTTCGGTGATATCGGTGTGCATGGCCAGGAAGCCGATGATTTCTTCTTTCTCGTTGAGGATGGGGTTGTTGCTTCCTTCAATGTGGACGAGACGGCCGTCTTTCGCCTTGTTGATGATTTCCCCGGCTACGACGCCTTTGTTGAGCAAGGTTTCCCAAAAGTACACGTATCTTTCTTGAGGAATGACGCCAGATTTGAGAATGCGTGGCGTTTGGCCAATTGCTTCTTGGGCTGAATATCCATATAGCTCGGTGAAGGCCGGGTTCACATAGCTGATTACGCCGTCTGCATCGGTTAAGAAAATAGCGCTTGTGGAGCGTTCAAATCCCAGATGGAAAATACTTAATTCCTCTGTAGCTTTTTTCCGTTCTGTAATGTCGCTGTGAGAGCCTGCCATGCGCAAGGGCCTGCCCGTGGCGTCACGTTCCAGGGCTGCGCGCACCAGAATCCAGCGGTAGGAGCCGTTTTTGTGCTGCATACGGAACTCGTGCTCGTAGCTGCCGGTTTTTCCTTCCAGATAGTCAGCAACAGCTTGCATCATGCGGGGATGGTCGTCGGGGTGCAGGCGGCTCTCGAATTCGGCAAAGTCGTTAGAAATTTCGTGGTCGGCGTAGCCGAGCATTTCTTTCCAGCGCGGGGAGAAGTGTACCTGGTTGCTGGGGATGTCCCAGTCCCAAATACCGTCATTGGTGCCGCTGATAACCAGGGCCAGCCGCTGCTGGCTGGCTTCGATTTCGGCGACCTGGCGGGCATTTTCCAGGGCGATAGCGACCTGGCTGGCAATGGCTTCCAGAAGGTCGATGATGTTTTGGTCGATGGTGCCGATAAGGTTATGCTGTACATCGAGGACGCCGATGACCCGATCACGGAGGAGAATGGGTACGGCCGTTTCTGAGCGCGTTTCGGGCAACAGGGGGTTGGGCAGCCAAGAAGGGTCTTGAGTCACGTCGGGGACAAAGACGGTCGTGGCCGTCATCGCGGCCCGGCCTACCAGACCCCGTCCTATATCAATAGCGTGACCTTGCCGCAACATTGTTTCACCAGCCTTGCCGGTGCCCCCAGCCATGATCAGCCGCTCGTTATACTCATCAGACAGGTAAATGTGCACATGATAAAAGCCAAAAGCCGCCTGAATTTGCGTAACTACTTCGTGGACCAGTTGGCTTTTATCCAACAAGGTAGAAAGACGACGGCTCACTTCTGCCGACGTTTCTAGCGCTTGGGTCCGCTCAGCAACGCGGTGCTCCAGACTTTCGCTGAACCGGCGTAGTTCATCATTGGTGTGGCGGGCTTTTTCCAGCGCAGTGCGCAGGTTGCTTACCAGCAAATAAATTAAGACAGCGACAAGGGAGTAGATCACTGTCAAATCGGCCATAATTTCAACAGGGCCGTCAGGTTCCACAGGCAGGCGGTCTAAAGTGCCCAGGTAAGTCATTACCCAACCGGCAATTAGGGTAAACGCGATGGTAACCAGGGCTGCACGCCAGCCCAAAATAAGGCTGGCAATCATAATCACCACAAAAAAGGCGACGTATCCTGTATCGCTTGGCCCACCGGCGTTCCAGGTAACGTAGAAAATGGCTAACCAGGCCATGGCGACCGTGGCCAGACTGACCAAACGCAAATGCCCACGGCGCATGATAAACCACAAACCTACTAGCGCCAGGTTTAATCCCGCCAAAATATAGAAGTTTGGGTCTTGCAGCGTGTAGGCGCCGGTAACCAGCCGCCCAACTACAAAAGCAGCCAAAAGAACTGTCACAGCCAGCAGGATGGTGTTCAAGATCTGGGCAGTTCGCCTTTGGTCTTCTTGTTCAAATGTGGGAGCTGCAAAATACGCTCTTATCTGTGCAAACATAGTGCTTTTCCTCTAATATTGCGCACCCTGGGGGTTGTGTTGTTTATGAACGTTTGTCATGAGCCAGTCATATGCCTCGTTTAGTCGGAACGACCGTTGTCTTCACGGGATAGCTGCAAATCCACAAACGTGCGCTTGGCCCGCAAAGCTTTACCCAACTCAGCAACGGCCGTTTGCATCGCACTTTGTACCGTAGGCGCATTCTGAATCTTCTGGCTGATAGTATTAATCAACGCTTCCCGTTCGGCCCGGCGTTGCGCATTGGCAAACAGCTCTGCATTTTGCAGGGAAATAGCCATTTGCGCGCCCAGAGTAGCAAAAATACGAACATCCTCTTCTGTAAAATGCGCCACCTGGTCAGCCAGAATATCCAACACCCCCAACACACGATTACCTGCCAACAAAGGGATCGCCAATTCAGATCGCGTGCGAGGCATCATGGCAGAGGGCAAGAAATGCGGGTCCTGGCGCGTATCATTTATCACCACAGGTTCGCGCTGCCGTGCTGCCCTGGCAATTAGCGATTGTTCCTGGTGCAGGGAAACCTTCGTGGCCTCAAATTTTGTGCCGCTATCATCAGGGCGCCAACTTGTAGCTGCCAATTCAAACAGTTCGCTGCGCTCATCAAAAGTAAAAATGTTGCAATGGTATATGTCAAACCGTTGTTGCGTCAGGCTTGTAACCATGTTCATAAAGGCTTGCTTATCCAATGATGTAGAAGCGGTGGTGCTAATTTCCGCAACCGCTTGCAACTCTTTGGCGCGCTGATCCAGGGCCTGGCGGCTCAGTTCCGTTTCTTCAAACAACCGCGCCCGTTCCAAGGCCTCTGCAACTTGCGCAGAAATGGCCATTAGCAGCTCCCTCGTTTCTGGGTCAATGGGTTTTCCATCAGAGCTACGAGCGCCTAGCATGCCAATGGTTTCCCCGCGGACCTGCATGGGCGCCGCCGTAGTTATCTCTTGGTCAGACGACGCGATTTTGTTAGCCTGGGAGACGCTTATAGGTAAGTCGGGAATGTCCTCGTTATTCAGATCACGCCGTGAAATGAGGCGTAGACCCTCATTGTAAAAACGATACCCTTGAATGGGCCGTTCTTTTGCCGCAAAAAAGGCTTGCCATCCTTCATGGGTCATGGCGCGTTGCAGCGCATTTACCTCTTGTAGCCGCTCTTCCAATGCCGAGGCTAGGCGTTGCTGGGCCTCTTCCGCTTGTTTACGCTCTGTAATGTCGATAATAATGACTGCCAGACCGTTCGGTTCACCATTTTCGTCGCGCAATAGCGTATAGCTTTCCAACGTAGGAACTTCGCGGCCAGATGGGGTGATAATTTTCATCTCCCCTTGCCATTGGCCCACTTCCATCACCGTAGGAATCATTTCCAGCTCGGCTGTAATGCGAAATTCTTCAGGATAATAATTTGTGATGGATTCCCCTAGTAATAGGGAAAGTTCTTCAAATTCTAGCAAACGTAACATGGCTGGGTTTGCATAACTCATGGCTCCGTCTAAGGCGGCAATAGCCACTGCCTGCGAGGAGCTTTCTACCAGGTTGCGGAAGGCTTCTGTTTGGGCCAGGGCGGCCTGGGTTTGTTCAAACAGTACTGCATTTTGAACGGCAACACCAACCTGCTGCCCTATAGCTTGCATTAAACCGGAATCGCTCTTTTTAATTCCTGGTTTGCTGTTGAAGATGCATATTGTGCCTAATATTTCGCCGCGGAATTCAATGGGAAATCCTTGATAAGATTGGTACCCTTTGGCAATGAGTGCAGAGACATCAATGGGGGTATCTTTTTCCAAATTGGCTAACACTAACGATTGCCGGTTCCTATAGACGAGATCGCAAAGAGTCCCGTCCAGACCCGCTTCCAAGAAAGATTGGTAGAGATCATCAGGTAACCGATGTGCAGTGAGTTCCAGAGAGTTTGTGACGGGGTTGACCAGGCTGACGAGGCCGGCGTCGAATTGTTTCATGGCCAGAACCTGATCGAGTACCTGGAATAGGGTATCGCGTAGCTCAAGGGAACTGCTAGCAACACGGGTTACATTTAGCAGCCCTTCGGTTTCGGCCAGGGCGGCCTGGGTGCTTTGGTATTGGCTGGCGTTTTGCAAGGCTACCGCCACTTGCGCCGCTAAGGTTGCGTGAATGTTGATATCTTCGGCCGTGAAGTAATTTGCTTGGTCAGATTGAATATCGAGGACGCCTAAAACTCTTTCGCCAATCACAATGGGCACGGCCATTTCTGCATGGGTGTCGGGGAGCAGCGGGTTGGGCAGAAAACCGGCGTCTTGCTGCACGTTATTGACAATGACGCCTTGGCGGGTTCGTGCTGCCCGAGCTACCAATGATTGTGGTTTTTCCAGGGGAATCGCAAGGCCTTGGGCAACCATTTGCCGCCCAGCAGCACCGGCGCCCGCGGCAAGGACCAGGTTGTGTTGTGTTTCGTCGAGTAAGTAGATATGGGCATGGTAAAGGTTGAAGCGGTCTTTGGTTAGGTCTACGACGTTTTGCAGCAATGTCTGGCTATCTAGTGTGTTGGTGGCTATGGAGCCAACCTGGGCCACGGCTTCAAGCTCGGCAGCCCGTTTGGTTAGTGAGGTTTCGGCTTTGTATCTGTCGGTAATGTCAATGAGGGTGGTGAGGATAGCTGGCTGGTTTTGGAAGCTAATGGCCCGGGCAGAGATGAGTGCCCAGAAGAGGCTACCATCCCCGCGTTTGAGTTGGAGTTCGTAGTTGCTAACCTGGCCTGTTTGCTGTAGGTTGGCCAGGAATTTTTGGCGGGCAATGGGATCGGCATAGAAATCGGGTGTTGCTTTGTTGAGTAGTTCTTCTCGTGGCATTTGGATGATTTCGGCCATAGCGTCGTTGACGTAGGCCGCACGGCCGTCTTGGACGAGAGAAATTACCATGGGTACGGAGATGGATTCGAGGATGGTTTGCACGTGGCGCTGTTCTTCTTGCAGGGAAGCAACAGCCTGTTTGCGTTCTGTAAAAAGGTTGGCATTGTTGATGGCGATGGCTAGCTGGCCAGCCAATGTTTGAAAGGCGGGGAGGCTTTCGTTGGATACTTCTCCGACTTTATTGCTTTGTAAGTTAAGGACGCCGACCGCCTGGTTTTCCAGAATCAGGGGAACGGCCATTTCGGAACGGGTCTGGGGGAGCAGGGGGTTGGGCTGGAAGAGCGTGCTTTTGGATGTGTCGGCCACGATGACGGGCTGTTTGTTGGTAACGGCCGTGCTATTGATCGACTGGCTCGCTAGAGGCAGCCGGTGCTTTTGCTCTAGCAGGGTTTGACCGACGCCACCGGTTCCTGCGTGAAGGACCAAATATTCACCGCTTTCATCCAAAAGATACACTTGCACGTAGTAAAGGTTGAAACTGGCCTGGATTAGCACCACGGCATTATCCAGCAAAGCATCCAAATCTTGAATGGTTGACAGGCCTTGAGCCACATTGGCCGCCAGGCTAAGTTCTTGGGTGCGTGCCGCAACGCGCTCTTCTAACTGTTCGCTAAATTGACGGAGTTCCTCATTGCTGTGGCGCGCTTTTTCTAGGGCGTTACTCAAGTTGCTTACCAGCAAATATAGCATAACCGCGAATAGCAAAAGTACGGTGGTAAGTTCGGCGGCAATTTCATAGGGGCCGGTTATTTCTAATAAGATTTGCCCCTGGTCTTCTAAATAGGCTAAGAACCAGCCGGCGGCAATGGTCAACGCTATGAAATATAACGCTTGCCGCCAACCCAGGACCAGGCTCGCAATCATTGACGTGACGATGAGAGCAATGAAACCAGAGTCCCGAACCCCTCCGGCATTGAATGATACAAAGACCAGGCCGGACCAGGCTGTGAATACAACGCCATAGGCTGCTACACGCAGGTAACCACGGTGTAGCACAACCCACAACCCGGCTATCAAAATTTCCAGCCCGGCTAGAATGTAGAAATTGGCATCTTGCAGCGTGTAGGCGCCCGTTAACAATTGGCTGAGTAGGAATAGGCCAAGTAAGACCATAATAGCCAGCAAGATGCTGTTAAGAATCTGGCTGGTTCGATTCTGATCTTCGTCGCTGAAGGATGGGGGTGCTAGAAATGCTCTCATTTGTGCAAACATAGCGCTTTCCTCAGTAATTGCGCACCCAATTAGCGGCCGTTCTTTTCAACGGCCGTCAACAAAGGGTCAGGTGATTGGTTTGTCTCCGTCAGATACACAAAAGTTTCCAAACCCAGGGCGCGCCCTACTTCTTGGGCGGCTGTCCGCAGGATGGATTCGGGGTCTACCGCGGCATTGACGCGGGTAGATACCTGGCGCAGAATTTGTTCTTGCCGGGCACGCTGTTCGGTAGCTTCGATGAGCTTGGCATTTTCAATGGCGATAGCTGCCTGGCTGGCAATGGTTAGAAGCAAATTGAGATGTTGTTGGTTATAAACGCGCGGCGTGCTATAGCTTTGCAGCGCAATGACGCCGATAACGCTGTCACCAAATAGCAGGGGGGCACCCATCCATGATTGGGCAGAGGAGCCGATAACCTCAATACCTAAAGAGGCCAAATGCTGCTCTACGTTTTCGCGAATGAGCAGGGGTTGTCGTTGGCGGATGATGTATTCTGTGATGCCGTTGCCGGTACGCCGCCGCCCGTAGTTACGATAAATATTTTCATGGGTTACAGCCAGCGCAAATTCTACTTCGTCGGTGTCTGCATAGTAGAAGGCAACATAGAACTCTTCTGATGCCATGAGCCGTGCAGTGTACTCGTGAATAACGTTAAGTACGTCCGTAACTTTGGTTTGTGCCGTTAGCCTTTGCGCCATTTCGTTGAGAATGGCCAGTTCTTGCGTACGTTTTTCTGTTTCACTGAGAGCTATTTGGGTTTGTTCAGACAAACGAGCGCGTTCCAGAGCCTGGCTTACTTCCAGGGTGAGGGCTTCGAGCAAGAGGCGTTGCTGGGTGGTGAGCTTGCCGTTAGCTGGCAGGCGCACGCCCAGGCCACCTATATTGGTGCCGCTCAGGCGCACAGGTTTGATAACGGCCGTTTCCGCCGCAGTAAGCTCTGCCAAAGTAAGCACCGGTTCTTGGGCAGAACGGCCGTTCCGCACAATGGGCTTCACCTCCTTACCCACCGCTGCGAACCCCTGCACCTCTCGTTCTTCATTTTCAAAGAATGATTCCCACCCCTCGCGCACGAAGGTTTGTTGCAAAACGCGCAACTCTTCCAGAGCCAACTGCGTTTGCTCAAATTGTTGGGCCTTTTGCAGTGCTGCCGCTACTTGGGTTGCCAGCGTTGTGTATGTGTTGATATCTTCTTGCGAGAAGTAGTTGGCCTTATCTGCCTGCACGTCCAACACGCCCAACACCCTATCACTTGCCATGAGTGGAACAGCCAACTCCGATCGCGTATCAGGCAGCAGCGGGTGGGGCAGGAAACCGGGTTCGGCCTGCACATCGTTAACGATGACGCCCTGCCGCAAGCGGGCTGCACGCGCCACCAACGATCGTTCCTGCCGGAGGAGAATGCTTCGCCCTTCGATGATCATGGCTTTCCCCGCTTCGCCGGCCCCGGCTGTTAATACTAAAGTGTCTCGGACCTCATTCAACAAATAAATGTGGGCATGATAGAGTTTGAAACGGTCTTTGGTCAGGTCTACCACATTTTGTAGTAGTTGGGCGGTGTCTAGGTTGCCCGCAACGGCCGTGCCCACTTGGGCCACTGTCTGCATTTCTGCGGCCCGTTTCTGCACCTGTTCGAGCAGATTTTGGCTTTCAATGTAACTGCTAATCCGTCGTCCAATACCACCGATAAATGAGCTGTCTTCATCTTCAAATGAAAGACCTGTGTCCTCATAGGCGATGTACAGGCGGCCAATTAACTCTCCCCCCAAGCGTAGCCCTTCAATGATGTGCCGGGGCAGTTTCATAGCCCGCTCATCACCATAAACCGCACCCCCTAAAGCAATGGCAGCCACACATTGTTTGGCAAAGGGCATTGCCTGGGGAACCCGTTGCGCGACCCATTCCAAGAATTCAGGAATGGAAGCATGTTCCTCTACCTTGCGACCAATATCATTCAAGCAGTTCAGTTCGGCTATCGAGCGTTCCAACTGGGCTTCGGATGTTTTACGTTGGGAGATGTCGGTGTGCACAGAAAGAAAGCCAACGAGGACGCCCTCAGCGTTTACAATGGGATTGTTGGACCCATCAACGTGAACTAAACGGCCGTCCTTCGTTTTGTTAATAATCTCCCCCGCGACAACACCTTTATTTAGCAACGTCTGCCAAAAGTGCGCGTACTGCTCCTGCGTAATAAAGCCCGACTTGAGAATGCGCGGGGTTTGGCCTATGGCTTCTTCACGCGACCACCCATACAGTTTTTCAAATCCTGGGTTTACATACTCGATAGTACCCGCCACATCCGTCAAGAATACGGCGCTGCTGGTATAGTCAATCCCTAATTTAAACTTCGTCAACTCCTCCTCCACCTTTTTCCTTTCAGAAAAGAGAGAGGCGTTTTCAATTGCCACGGCCAACTGCCCCGCCAAAGATGTTAGGGCCGGCAAGTTATCTTCCGTAAAGGCTTCCGGCTGATCGTGCTGCATATTAAGCACCCCTACCAGCCGATCGCCAACTAACAAGGGGATGGCAACTTCTGCTCGCGTACGGGGTAAAAATGGGTTGGGGCGGAAGAGCGGCTCTTTTGTCGTATCAGCAACTAGCACAGGCTTTTCGGTGGCAGCTGCCTTGCCATTAATGGAACGTTCGTTAATAGGCAGTTTGTGCTGGCGGGCCAGCAGCAGGCGCCCCGCATCCCCTGTTCCGGAACGCAGCACCAAAGTTTCTCTCGCGTTGTCGGCCAGATATATTTGCGCATAGTAAAGCTGGAAGCGGGCCTGAATCAGGTCTACAGCCTGGCTTAGAAGTTCAGACAGATCACGGAAGTGGGACACGCTGCGGGCAACTTCTGCGGCCAGCGCCAGGTCCCGTGTACGTTCTGTTACCCGGCGTTCCAGGTCTGTACTAAGACGTTGTAGTTCGTCGTTGCTTTTTCGTGCTGCTTCTAGCGCGTTTTCCAGGCTGTTAATAGTCAGGTAAAGAAGCAAGCCAAAGATAATGTAGACACCTGTTACATCTCTAGCAAATGCACTAATATTGCCAATGGTAGGCGTGATAACGCCGTTTGCTTCTGCCAGGGCAAGAACCCACCCAGCAATTAGGCTTAGGGCAGCAAAAAAGAGGGCTGAACGCCACCCAGTCAGCAGGGCGGCAATCAGGACGACGGCAAATAGGCTGATGTAGGTTATGTCGCGGATGCCTTCAGCTTGCCATGCCTGGTAAATCAGAGAGGCGTAGATGCCGGTCAGGAAGAGGTAGGTAACGGCCGTAACATGTCCGCGGTGGGCGAGCCATATCAGCCCCAGCATAAAAACTGTTGTAACCGACAATATCCAGTTGATGCTAGAGAACTTATAGTCAGGCAACAGGTAGGTAAGGTTAATGAGGGTGAGAACCCCGCTAGCAACCCATAGAATAATGGTAAGCTGTCCTGCCTTTTTTGTTTTTTCGGCGTCATCTGCAAAAACCGGTGCTCTAAATACTGTTTGAAGTGGTGCCATGATACAATCCTCTATTCGCTGTGCCCGTTACTTTGTTTGCCGTTTTGCCCCAAAGGCCCTGTGTCTTGGGTGGGGACAGGCGCATCAACATAGGCAAAGGTTTCTAGGCCTAGAATGCGGTTTGCTTCGCGAGCAGCTGTGCGGAGTACGGCTTCAGCCGTAGGGGCGGCATAAACCCGGGCGGTGATTTCGCGCAGGGTTTGTTCAAGATTGGCCTGATCCTGAATTTCTTCCAAAAGCTGCAAGGTACGTAAGACGGTGGCTGCCTGTTCTACCAGGCTGCGAATCTGGCGTATATCTTCTTCTGTCAGGGCCGGAATTGCTCTGGGGGATTGGGCGGTGATGATGCCAAACCAGCGATTACCAACAATGAGGGGTAGGCCAATGAGACTGTTAATCTGGAGGTTGGCAAACAAATTACGCAGGTTATCCCCTACGGTTTTATGGTTTGCAATGTCTTCCAGTACCGTGGGCTTGTCCCGATCGATGAGGTGCATGATGGGGAACTGCGCCAACGGGAAGGTAGCGCCTACCGGAAGTGCTGTTTGGGTGCCGGGCAGGGACCAGGTTGCGCGGATAGTTATTTCTGCGGGGTCATCGTCCCAAGGCCGGTCGAAATACAGGATGGCAGCTCGTTCCATCCGCCGCATGGCGGTAGACGTGGTGATGGCTTTGAGGACTTCTTCTGGAGAAGTTGCCTGGACGATCAGGGCGCTTCCGGCATAGAGCGTTTCGGTTTGCGCCAGGGCCTCTTCCGTTTGCCGGGTGAGGCGCAGGTTTTCCAGGTGCTCGCTGAGCCTTTCTGCAACGGCCGTTAAAATATCTCGCGCCTCGCTGGTCAATTCTTGCGGTTCCGATAAAGCTAGCGTACCAATGGGTTCCCCCTGAAGTTCGAGGGGTTGTACCAGGGTTGCGCCTGCCGTGATATCATCCTCGGCGCTCTCTGCCAGCTCAATTACCTTCTGCTGCTTATAGCCATAAGCCATTCTTTTTTCTGATTTGGCTGCCAGCTCTTGCCAACCTGTGCGGGTCAGGCGGCGAGCCAGAGCATTCGCGCGGGCAGCTGCCTCCGCCGCCTGTTCCAAGGCGCGAATCGACTGCAAAGAAGCAGCTAGCTGGTTTGCCAACGTGCTCTGAATGTTGATGTCTACTTCTGTAAAGAAATTAACCTGATCTGCTTGAACATCTAACACGCCAATGACCTGGTTACCGATTAACAATGGAACAGCCAGCTCAGATTTAGTGTGCGGCAGCAGCGGATTCGGCAGGTGATCAGGCGATGTCGTGACATCGTTAATGAGTATAGCCTGGGCCGTTCGCGCCGCCTGAGCCACCAACGAGCGCTCTTGCTGCAAGGAGATGGTTCGGCCTTCTTGCACCATTTGTTGCCCCACGTTTCCTGCTCCCGCTGCCAATCGTAACAGGTTGTCTTCCTCTAGCAGGTAAATATGGGCATGGTAAAGCTTGAACTTTTCGACGATTTGTGTGGTTACTGCGGCGAGCATTTCCTCGGAATTAGAAATAGAGAGGGCCAGGGTGTTGATTTCCGTGACGGCTTGAAGCTGGTTGGCTTGTTTTTGCATGGTTGCTTCGGCTTGTTTGCGGTCAGTGATGTCGCTGTGAGAGCCAGCCATGCGTAAGGGGTTGCCTTCATTGTCGCGTTCCAGGGTAGCACGCACCAGAATCCAATGATAGGAGCCATCTTTGTGTTGCAGACGAAATTCATGCTCATAGCTGTTGGTTTTGCCTTCCAGGTAATCGGCCACAGCTTGCATCATTCGGTCGTGGTCGTCGGGGTGTAGGCGGTTTTGATACTCGGAAAAATCATTGGAGATTTCGTGATCGGCGTAGCCAATCATCTCTTTCCACCGAGGGGAGAAATAAACTTTGTTATTGGGGATGTCCCAATCCCAAACGCCGTCGTTGGTGCCGCCAATAACCAGGGCCAGGCGCTGTTGATTTTCTTGGGTTTCGGCCAACTGCCGGGCATTATCCAGGGCGATTGCAACCTGGTTGGCTATGGATTGTAGGAGCGCGACGCTACTTTCATCCAGGGCGCCAGCTACGTTGTGCTGCACGTCGAGTACGCCAATGACCTGACCGCGCAGCATAATGGGTACGGCTGCTTCGGAGCGGGTTTCGGGCAGCAAAGGGTTTGGTAACCAGGTTGGATCCTGACCGACGTTGGGGACGTAGACGGCCGTTTCCGTTACGGCCGCTCGCCCCACCAGGCCACGCCCTATTTCTAATGCATGCCCCTGGCGCAATAGTATTTCCCCCGCTTCTCCGGTTCCACCAGCCATCACCAAGCGGTTGTTGGGCGCGTCTACCAGATAAATGTGCGCGTGATAGAAACCAAAGGCTTCTCGGATTTGTGTAACCACCGCATTTACCAACTCGCCGGTGTCTAGAATTGTCGAGAGGCGACGGCTTACTTCGGCCGAAGTTTCCAGGGCGCGAGTGCGTTCGGCGATTCGGTGTTCCAATACCGCGTATGACTCGCTTAACTCACCGGCCATATCATTAAAGCTCATAGCCAACTGACTTAGCTCATCCGTACCGGTGGTAGTAATACGCGCATCTAAGTGGCCCTGACGGAAAGCCTGCGAACCTGCTAATAGCTCAGCGACAGGTTTTGTGATACTTTGGGATAGCCACCGGGATAATTGGAAGCCAACGATAAGGACTACAGTAAGGCCGATCACCAGGACAACCAGGCGATTTTGTGCTTCTGTAAGGAGCGCGTCGTTGGCTGCTTGAATGCGGGTTTCGCTGTTTCTAACCATGACCTCAATTCGCTGTGCCGCATCATCACCCAACCGGGAGGCGCGAGAGCTAAGTAGGGCCACTTCCTGACTGTCTCCTGCCTCTAATTCATTAATTAATGATTGGTAATCTCTTAATGCCTCTAAAATTAGCACAATTTGCAGCTCTTGTTCTGCTACGGTAGCTAAGGGACGCGCTTCAGTTAGCAACTCAATTGCTTCCGTTATGTTTGTGCGTGCGTCTTCCGGGTTGAGGGTGGCGCCTTGAATATAACGGTTCAGGTTGATGCGCGAGCTGGCTATGCGGGAAGATGCCAACAATAGCAAACGTTCACTACGTGCCTCAATATTGGTTACCTGTTCCAGGCGATTGACGAGAAAGAGTTGGTTGGCAATGACCAGTGGGCTGATTAACGCCAGCAAAATGAGCAAAATTAAGAAACCGCCGGTAATACGACGACGAACAGATAGTTTGCGTAACCATTGGTCTATCATAGCTTTTTCTACCTTTTATGCGGTGCTGCGCAATGGCACATTTGGCCAAAATTGGTTGGTGAAGATGTCCATGATGATCTGGTGTTTGTTCATGAGGCACGGCCGTTACCGGGTGTGGCTTGCTTCATGGGTAATAATTCTGCCTGGGTGCGGCTGGCCTTTAAGGCTTTGCCCAGTTCAGCAACGGCCGTTTTCAATGCTTCCTCGACACTGAGGGTACTCTGAATTCGTTGGCTAACCGTGTTGATCACCCGTTCCTTCTCGCCTTGTCGCTGAATCTCCGCAAAAAGCTCTGCATTTTGCAGCGCCGTGGAAACATAGCTGGCAAGACCATTGATCAAATTCAAGTCATTTTCCGAGTACGCATTAATCGTATAACTTTGCACAGACAATACACCAATAGCCTCGTCGCCGCGCATCATGGGCACAAACATAAGCGAAGCCATGACCGTATGCTTATCGCTCAGCATGTTGGGGGGCGGATTCTGGCGCTGTTCTTCCACCTCCGCCGCCGAATACAAGATCAGCTTTGGCTGCTTGCTATGAATGATTTGGTACGTCAGGTGGTGCGGTTCCAACGGGACAGGGGGCAAGTTCATTTCCACGCCCAAGTTTTGGTCATAGCTAAACACAATGCGGGATTGGTTTCGCACCGGATCGTACCGCGAGACCATAAGCGCTTCTACTGCTAACACTTGCTTAAGTTGGGTCAAAATCTTTTCTAAAAGCGACTTGGTTTCCAACTGGGCAGCCGCAATATAGGCAATTTCGTTGATCACCGCCAGCTCTGTACTGCGGCGTTTACTTTCGGCCAGGGCCAACTCTGTCTGCTCGCTCAAACGCAGATTTTCAATATGCCCTGCTAGGCGCTCACTCACTACCTGTGCCAGTTCGTTGGTTTCTGGCGTGATTTCTCCCACAAGCTCAATGCTGCCAACGGTTTCGCCATGGATTTGCAAAGGTAGTATTGCGGCTGGCGGCGGGTCGCCACTATTTTCTGCCTGGGCATCTAGCGAGTGGATTACGGTACGATCATACACAAAGCCGGTTTGTAAGGATTGCTGGCGTTGTAGTTGCTCGCGCCAGGCTTCTTGGGTAATCCGGCGCACCAGCGCTTCTGCCTGGCTTTGGTAACGTTGCGCTTCGTCCAGAAGGCGCAAGTTTTCTAATTGCTGGGCCACTTGTTGGGACACGTTGGCAACGAGGGATAGTGCTTCTTCGGTCCAATAACGGCCGTCGTCCGCTTCGACCTGAATGACGCCAATCGGTTCATTCGCTAAGGCAATGGGGTGTTGCAAGACATTTCTGTCAGCAGAAATGGGCGTTATAGCGGTGGCGGATTTGGCTGATGAGTCCTCAGCATCAAAGACGTAGACTAATTTTTCTTCACGAGAAATAGCATCCAGGTAATCCGACCATCCTTCTTGGGTCAGGCGCTGCAAATAAGCTTCAACTTCTTCGCGGGACTGGCTAGCAACGGCAAAGAGTTCCGCATTGTCGATGGAAATGGCGAGCTGGCTAGCTATTGTTTTAAAGGCGGGCAGCGATTCTTCTTTCAGGCTGCCAACTTCTGTACTTTGCAAGTCAAGCACGCCCAGGACGCGGTCACCAAGAAGAAGGGGGATGGCCATTTCCGAGCGCGTGTCAGGCAACAAGGGGTTAAGCCGGAAAATGTTACTTTTGCGCGTATCTGCCACAGTGATAGGTTGTTTGTTCAGGGCCGCACGGCCGTTAATAGAATCAGGGGTGATAGCCAGACTATGCCGCCGATTGAGCAGTTCTTTGGCGGCTAACCCTGTTCCAGCATGCAAGACCAATATCTGCTTGCGGCTGTCAGTTAGATAAATCTGCACATGGTACAGGCCAAAACGCTCGCGAATAAGTTCGGAAGCATCTTGCAGCAGGGTGTCCAGGTCACGTACCTGAGCCAAGCTATGACCTACTTCTGCCGCCAAAGCCAGGTCACGGGTGCGTTCGGCAACCCGCGTTTCTAGTTGAATTTGCGCATTTTGCAGGGCTTGGTTGGCGGCGTGTGCTTCTGCCAGGGTTTTATTGAGGGCGCGCAGGGTTAGCCCAATAAGCAGGGTGAGGATAACCATGTTGCCGGCGGAGGAGGTAACGTTGATCAGTGGCGTGCCGGGTAGAGCGGGTGCAAGCTGCCCGCCCTGTTCCAGGGCAAAAACGATGGCGCCTGTTATAAGGTTTAGCGCTAGAATGAGAATGGCGGCGCTGTTTCCGGCGATGACGCCAGCCAGCACAACCAGCACAAAAAAGCTGGTAATGGTGATGATTGACAGCCCGGAAATGAAAAAGGTGACACCCATCACCATTATCCAAAAGACGAACACAGTAGCCCAGGCGGCCGTAGTAACCCGGCGACGACGGAGTGTTAGGAGTAAACCCAGGGTGATGATGACGGTTACGCCATTGATGACGGTGGCGTTAAGAGCGGGGTTGAAGAAGAAGGCAATGATGGTATTGACAGCGAAAACGGCCATCATAGCCAGCAAGATGATGTTGAGCAGGTTGGCAACCCGATCTTTCTCCGCGTCATCGGGGAAACGAGGGGGCGACAGGAGCCTGATAATCCAGTTTCGCATTAGTTCCTCCCTGGGGTACGGCCGTTTCCGGCGGTTATGTCGCGGCTTATTTCAATACTAGCTCGCTGCACACCTAGCGCCTGGGCCAATTCTCGCGTGGCGGTTTTCAAAACCATTTCCACAGTGGAAGCTGTTTGAATTTGACGACCGATTTCGTTGATCTGCCTTTGTTGTTCTGCCTGACGCTGGGCCTGGTCATAAAGGCGGGCATTACGCAGGGCAATGGCGACTTGCGCCGCCACAGATTGCAGCACCCGCACGTCTTCTTCTGAAAGGCCATTGACAAAGTTTTGCTGCACATCCAAAACGCCGAGCAAACTGCTGCCGTAGATAATCGGCACGGCCGTTTCCGCCCGCGTATCAGGTAGCAAAGGATTAGGCAGCCAGTTAGCATCTTGCGTCACATCAGGAATAAGCACAGGCTCTTTTGTTGTGGCAGCGCGTCCCACCAGACCCTGGTTTAGGCGCAGGCTGTGGCCACTGGCCAACATGGCCGCCCCGGCTTCCCCTGTACCGCCAACCATTTCCAGTTTTTGCTCCCCTTCATTCAGCAAATAAATGTGCACGTGATAGTAACCCAGGTTATTCCGTACTTGATTGACCACCTCTGCAACCAACTGTGCTGGATCTAAAATAGTTGCCAACTGACGACCCACTGTGGTCGAGATCTCCAACGCCCGCGTTCGCCGGCTAACCTGGTCTTCCAAAGAGCCAACCAATTCGCGGATTCGTGCTGTCATGGTGTTAAAGGCGTGAGCCAAAGAGCCAACTTCACCGCCAGTTGTCACCGTGACTTGCGCATCCAATTTTCCAGCAGAAACCCGTTCTGCGGCCTGAGTGAGTGATGTAATGGGTTTGGTCAGGGTGTTGCTTACCCATATGCTTAGAATGATGGTGGTAATAAAAATAATTACCAGGGTTAGAATCGTGCCAATCCAACCTGCCTGCTGCCGTGCATTAACCTGGGCTTCGGCGGCATAAAAATTGGCTAATAGCTCTGGGCCGGGCGCCACAATAGCCAGGCTATATCCCACGGATTCAATTGGGGTATAGGCAACAAAGCGTTCAACACCATCGCGAACGAAGGTTTCCACCCCTTGTTCCCCAGCGAGCATCTTGGCGAGGATCGGGCTAATTTCAGTTGTTACATCGAATCCAGTGAGGGTGGGGATACCTCCTTCGGGCACGTCAGCCGGGGTCAACCCCAGGTCTGCATAGGCGGCTGTGGTTAGGGCCAGGAAGCGACCTCCGGAATCAACTAAAAATGCGTAACCAGAATCGCCAAAGGCGAACTGTGTTACACGGTCGGTAATGGTGGTAATGGCGACATCTGCGCCCAACACCCCCTGAAGGTTGCCGGCGCTGTCGTAAATGGGCACACTGTTGGTTTCTACTAACCCGCCTAGTGCGGCATCAATGTAAGGGTCGCTCCAGAAGTATTGGCGTTGTGCCCCATCTGGTTGGATGTAGATTTGATAGTACGGCCGTTCCCGTGCATCAAAATCGCCTACGATTCGGGCCAAATCAATATTCGGATAATACTGCGTGACACCCTCTTTACTTACGTAATAAATAGCCAGTAACTCCGGGTTTTTGGCCAAAAGGTCCGGGATGATGAGATCGAGGTAAATCGTCGTGTTGATGGCGGCCGCAGACTCTGCAGTTAACGAAAAAGAAGAAGGTGCCAAAACCGATCCCGGATCCTCGCTGCTGCGGTTGCCCCATTGCCCTTCAGACAGTAATTCCATTTCTTCCAGGGCATTCCAATAATTGCCTGGCCCCAAGATTGCCTGCTTTTCCAACAGGTCTGCCACATAATCACCCGTAAGCGATAGATCGGCAGTGATATCGGTGAGGAAGTTCTCAAAATTTGCCGACTCATTAACAACCGTATTGTTCAACTGCTGGATGGCCTCGTTACGGGCGGTTTCATTGAATTGGGTAATCAGGAACGTATTAATTCCACCCAAATGGATGGCGACCGATATGGCAACGATTAGCATGGCCAGAATTGTGACCGTGACGATGCCTACTAAAAAGCGAGTGCGCAGGCTACTTTGCTGCCAGCTTGCCCGCCAGCCAGATTTTTGCCCGGACGTGGTTTTTGTTGTAGCGGTCATAATAGAGCCTCCGCTTCGAAGGGGTTGACGATATTTATTCTATTCATGAGAGTCAGGTTCATGGTTACCGTTTTCTGTGGGCGAGGAATTAAACCGGACTTTTACTTGAGACGCATTGGTAGCCCGCCCTAGTTCGCGAATGGCTACCTGTAATGCGCTGTTTACGTCAGTTGTGCGCAGTATTTTTTGGTTGATCTCATTAAGAAGTGCTTCCTTTTCTACCTGGCGCTGCGTTTCTGCATACAGACGGGCGTTACGTAGGGCAATCGCAACCTGGGTGGCAATGGATTGCAAGAGATCTACGTCATTGTCGCTCAATCCGTTGACGATATTTTGCTGTACATCTAACACGCCCAAAACTTCTTCGTTGTAGATGATGGGCACGGCAATTTCTGCTTGGGTGTCTGGCAATAATGGGTTGGGCAGCCAGCTGGGGTCTTGTTGTACATCAGGCACCAGGTGAACCTGTTTCATGGAGGCCGCACGCCCAACCAGACCTTTGCCAACCGCAATTTTGTGCCCTCGGGCTAACATGGTTTGGCCGGCTTCTCCTGTGCCACCAGCCATCAACAGGTTTTTCTTTTCACGGTCTAGCAGGTAGATGTGGACGTGGTAGTAGTGGAAGGCGTTTTGCACTTGTTGCACAACGGCACGCACTAATTCTGCCTCTTCAAGAAAAGTTCCTAAACGGCGTCCAACTTCAGCGCTGGTTACCAGGGCGGCTGTGCGTTCTTGAACGCGTTGCTCTAGGGTGGAGACCAGCTCACGAATTTGCCCGGTCATGGCGTTGAAGCTGGAGGCCAAGATGCCGACTTCGTCTTGCGATGTGACGGTAACGGCCGTTTCTAAATTACCGGCCATGACGCTCTCTGCAGCCTCTGTCAGCTCAATGATGGGGCGCGAGAATAAGCGCGCAATCCAAACGGCAGCCAGCAATACAACACTCACAATCGCCAGCGTTACGATAATGATGATCCGCGTTTGCACCTGAATAGGGCTGAGAAATTCCGCTTGCGGCTGCGTGAAGGCCACAATCCAGGGTTTGGTTGCCAATGGGGCCACCGCTACCAGATCGGGTGACTCACCATCTGAATGCGCTTCAGCCGCAAAAACCGGTTGCGCGGTATAATTGCGCAACCCCGCAGCAAAAGAGGGTAGATTCGTGCCCGAAGTGGCGTTAAAAAACGCGGGCAGCCGGCGGGCATCTTTCAAAGCCTCAACTTCCGTCTGCGCAAGCGGCACTACAGGGTCTAGAACCAGGTTGTTATTTTCGGCATCAGCCAGGCGCACCAGGTACTCATCGAGCAAGACTGGTGTAGACCCTTCTCCTATCAAACCGTCGTTCCGATACACAATTTGCTGAATGACACCGGCATTATAACGCACGCGTAATACACCAATGATTTCCCCACTGACATCGCGCACAGGTGCGCTAAAGAAAAAGGCGAGATCGCTCGGGCCGGCCCCTAATTGTAAATCGCTGGCATAGGGCTGCCCGGTGCGCATGGTTTCCTGAAAGTAAGTTCGGTCAACTTCATTTTGGCCAATGTCGCTGGGAATTGTGTCCAATACATTGAGACCTTCCCGGTCAAGCAAGGCAATGGAAGAGATGTAATTGGTGTCAAGGCGTGTTAGCTGCAAAATGAGTCTTTGTGCTCTTGTTCTTTCCGGGGAATTGGCTCTGGTTTCCGCGGGCAGTTCCAGAAAGCCGCTCAAGCCGCCCAAACCCGCCTGGGAGTTGATGAGGTTTAGGTTGGTTGTGATGAAGGTGTCAACGGCCGTTGCTGTTTGCGTCGCCGCGCTGAGCAAAGCTTGTTCCGCCGCCTGGGTCAAAGCGCGCTGCGTTAAAAAAACCGTTACCGTACTAATGAGAATAACCGGAATGATGGCCGCCGCTGCCATCGTGATCAAAAATCGGGTTTGGATGTTTCCGGTCAGCAAGGTGCGCACGATTTCCACCAACACCACCAGGCTGACGGCAGCAGTGATAATGGGGATAAAAATGCCAAGGGCAGGAGAATTTTCGATACTGAAGCGGGCCAAAGGCTCAAAACGATCTGCCACAAAAATGCTTACCAATAACAGGGCGCTACTGCCAGAGAGCCAGTAAATCCAGTCATCTGGAATAAGGAGCAGGCCAACTAAAAGAACGAGAGCTATCCCCCCTACAACGAGATATAGGGTGGCATTGCTAAAAAAGAATGCCAACCCACCATAAAGCATTGCCATACTAAAGGTGGCAAGGTAGCCCAATAATTTGAAGCGCCCGGCGCGCCCCAAAAAGTGTAAGAAAAGGTTAAAGAGAATCAACGCGGCGGTGTATGCACCGGCAAAAAGCACCTGGCTAATGCCGTTTGCCAGATAGAGACCTAGATAAAAAATAACGGCAACAATACCTAGTGGCACGGCCGTTATCAGTAAATAGGTATAACGGCGCATCAGCTTTTCTTCTTTGGCCGTTTGCGTTGGATATCTCCTGGCAACCCGCGAAACAAAATCATCTATCTTAATCTGGATGGTGCTTAAGACTTTAGCCATCTTATCCTCTTTCTACGCAGGCAGAGAAGCCCAGGTCGCCGTCATAACGCGGCGTAGGCTCATTATTGGTTTTTATGGGGGGGGTATTGGTGAGACACTGGGGATAAACCTCCCAACAACTGTTTGGAGGTTGAATGGGTTGACATGAAATACCATTCACGCTAGGTTGGTATGTGCAATACACCCTTTTCTCCTCAATCGGGCGGAGCCACATCCAGTAATGAATTAGGTACTACGAATCGCAAAAATCGTTGAATCTGCATGATTGTGGGCAAACATCCAATGCATGCAGAAGGCACTCACTTTTGAATGCTTTTCGGTAGCTAATTTGCAGGCATCTCGCTCGATAAGATTTCCTCTATCCTCAGCCCGGGGGCTTGTAGAGTATCATAGCACAAAAGAAAAAGTGCACTGCGTGAAGAAGCCGTTATGAGTAGCGTAAAAGCATGGGAAAATAGTCACATTTGGCGGTGACTAACCCGGTGAATGGGAAAGATGGGGGATGACCATTGTCAGGTATAAAAAGCTCACGTCCCACAGAAGCTATGCTAAGGCCCTCTTGAGAAGCTGGTTAACCAATGCCGGATTGGCTTGGCCGCGAGTGGCCTGCATCACCTGCCCCACGAACCAGCCCATGAGCCTGGTTTTGCCTGTCCGGTACGCGGCCACCTGCTCCGGGTTTTCAGCCATAATTTGCTGGATAATGTCCTTAATGGCCGCCTCGTCAGATATTTGCGCCAGCCCTTGGCGTTGCACAATGGCGGCAGCATCCTGCCCGCTGCTGAACATCTCTGCCAGCACCTCTTTGGCGGTGCTGCTGTTGATGATGCCCTGGTCCACCAGGGCCAGCAGTTCGCCCAACCCCGCCGGCGTCACGCGGATGGCCTCGATGGCTTGCTTGTGGTCGTTCATCAGCGCAAAGAGGTTGTTGATGACCCAGTTAGCTACGGTTTTGGGGTCAGTGTGCGCTTGCACGGCCGTTTCAAACCATTCAGCCACGGCGCGCTCCTCCGTCAGTACCTGGGCATCGTAAGCCGACAGGCCGTAATCGGCCTGGTAGCGGGCAACTTTGGCGTCTGGCAGCTCTGGCAAGCTGGCCTGCACCTGGGCAATCCATTCCACAGAAATGTGCAGCGGGGGCAAATCCGGCTCGGGAAAATAGCGGTAATCCTCTGCCTCTTCCTTGCTGCGCTGGCTAAAGGTGATGCGCTTGGCATCGTGCCAACCCCGCGTCTCTTGCACCACTTCGCCCCCCGCTGTCAAAATCTCCACCTGCCGCGCAATTTCAAAGGCGGTGCCATCGGCCAAAGCCTTAAAGCTGTTCAAGTTTTTCAGTTCCGTGCGCTTACCAAAGGCCGTACTCCCCACAGGGCGCAGGCTGATGTTTGGCTCCACCCGCAGCACGCCCTTCTCCATGTCGCCGGAGTTGACGCCCAGGTAGCGCAAAATCTGGCGAATTTTTAAGCCATAAACCCGCGCTTCCTCACCAGATTGGATGTCTGGCTCGGTGACGATTTCTAGTAGGGGCACGCCGGAGCGATTATAGTCTACCAACGAACCATCGCCATCGGGGAGATGGGTGAGTTTGCCGGTGTCTTCTTCCATGTGTACGCGACGGATACCGATGCGCTTCTGCGTGCCGTCTTCCAAGGCGACATCGATCCAGCCGTGGGTGCCAATGGGCAGCTCGTACTGGCTGATCTGGTACGCTTTAGGTAGGTCAGGGTAGAAGTAGTTTTTGCGGGCAAAGATGTTGTGGGGTTGGATGGTGCAGTTGAGGGCCAGGGCCACGCGCAGAGCAAACTCCACCGCTTTTTGGTTGATGACGGGCAACATGCCGGGCATACCCAAGCAAACGGGGCAAACGGCCGTATTCGGTTCTGCCTCCACGCTGTCCACCACCTGGCAGCCACAAAACATCTTAGAGTTTGTCATCAACTCGGCGTGCAATTCAATGCCAATGATTGGTTCGTACTTCATCATACCTCAGCCATGCTTGCGCATAAACTTTTCCAGCCGGTTCAGCGCCTCCTCAATTTTTTCGTAGGCAGTGGCGTAGCTGGCGCGCATGAAGCCCGCGCCGCTGGCCCCAAAGGCCTCTCCAGGAACCATGGCCACCTCCTGTTCCTCCAGCAGCTTCATGGCAAAGGTGTCGCCATCCATGCCGCTGCGGAGAATGCTGGGGAAGGCGTAGAAAGCGCCCCGCGGTTCAAAGCAGTCCATACCCAGGGTGTTAAAACCATCCACAATGAGGCGGCGGCGGCGGTCATACTCGGCGCGCATGCGGGCCACGTGCGCGTCCCCTTGCTCCAGGGCAATAACGGCCGCAGCCTGGGCCGTAGTGGGGGCAGACATAATGGTGTATTGGTGCACTTTGCGCATGGCCCCCAGCAGGTCAGGGTTGGCGCAGGCGTAGCCAATGCGCCAGCCGGTCATGGCGTAGCTTTTGCTGAAGCCGCCCAGCAGAATGGTGCGATCCCGCATGCCGGGCAGGCTGGGCACGCAGGTGTGGGCCACGCCGTACACCAGTTGGTCGTAGATTTCGTCGGAGATGATGAGCAGGTCGTGCTGTTCCGCCAGCGTGGCAATCTCCAACATCCGCTGGCGGCTCATCACCGCGCCGGTGGGGTTGTTGGGGTAGCCCAGATGAATGGCTTTGGTCTGGGGGGTGATGGCCGCGGCGATGTCTTCGGCGGTGACTTCGAAGTTGTTTTGCACGTAGGTGGGCACCATGACGGGTACGCCGCCGGCAAAGCTGACTTCCGGGGCGTAGGAGACGAAGCAGGGTTCGGGGATGATCACTTCGTCGCCGGGGTCGAGTACGGCCGTCATAGCCAAATACAGTGCTTCGCTGACGCCCACGGTGATGATGATTTCGTCGGCAGGGTCGTATTGCACGCCATACAGCTTGCCCAGATGTTGGCTGAGGGCGGCACGCAGTTCCATGGTGCCGCTGTTGGACGTGTAAGAAGTTTCGCCCCGCTCCAAGGAAGCAATACCGGCCTTTAGCACAGGGTCCGGAGTGACAAAATCCGGTTCGCCAATGCCCAGGGAGATGACGTCTTTCATGGTGGCGGCGATGTCGAAGAATTTGCGAATACCCGATGGGGGGGTGTTTTGGACTCGTTGGGAAATGTAGTTGCGCATGGTGCCTCCGTGTTCCGTGTTCCGTAGACCGTTGTCCGTAATCCGTTATCTGTAATGGGTTATCGGGTTATGGGTTACGGGTTACGAATGATGTAGTTCGAGTGTGGAATTGTCTCCGATAAATAGTTTAACAGATTGCCCGACCACGCGGGCATTTTCGCCAATAAGGCTGTCTTCAATGATGGCGTTTTCAATGTGCGCCCCGGCGTCGATGATGCTGTTGCGGATGATGCTGTTTTTGATGGTGACGTTGGCCCCAATGCTGACGTAGGGGCCGAGTACGGCGGCGTCGACCACGGCCGTTTCGTGCATAAAGATGGGCGGCAGGGCGGTGAAGTCCATGGCGTAGCTGATGTCGATAATGTCTTCGGTGATGCCGTAGCCCAGCCCCAGCAGCCGCTTGTTGGTGTCCAGCATGAAGTCGGGCTTACCCGCGTCCAGCCAGATGATGGTGGGCTGGGTTTTGAAGCGCGCGCCCTGTTCCATCATGACGTGGTAGGCGTCCACCAGGTAATACTCGCCCTTGGTTTGACGGCCGTCTTCGATCACAGTTTGTAGGGCGGCAACCAGGGAACGGCCGTTGCGAAACCAGTAAATGCCGGCAATCACATTCCGGTGCTCAAACCCACTGGGTTTTTCGATAAAATCCGTAACAAAGCCCTCCCCATCCGTCACCACCACGCCAAAAGTGCGCGGATCTTCCATTTCTTGCACCAGCAGCACGCCGTCCGCGCTGGCGTCAGGAATGGTATTGTAATGGGCGTCCACAATGCCATCGCCAAAAGCAATCAACACATCCTCATCGTCGTGGATATGGTGGCGGGCCACCCAAAGGGCGTGGGCCTGCCCCAGCGCCTGCTCCTGCACCACAAAATGCATGGTCAGGTGGGGGTAATTCTGGCGCAGCCATGCCTCAATCTCGTCGCCCTTGTAGCCGACGACAAAAACCACCTCATTGCCTGGCGCTTCCGTCACGTCAGACATCAAATTGAGCAGGTGGCCGATGATGGTGTTGCCCGCCACGTGCAGCAGCGGTTTAGCGCGGCTCCAGGTGTGGGGTCGCATGCGGGTGCCGTATCCGGCCAGGGGAATGATGATTTTCATGACAATCCTCAGAAATTGGAATGGTGAATGGTGAATGGTGAAGGATGAATTATGAATTATGAATGCTCTCTGTGCTGGCGAGTTTGCCGCTCCCGTAGCAAAGCGATGAGCAGCATCATGCAAATCACGCCCAGAAAAACGGCCGCAACCGTATTCGGCGCATTCACTGTGATGGGATTGTAATGCCATTGGCGATAACCCTCCCCATTGGGTAAATTTGCCGGAAACTCCGATGGACTCATGTTGATTGCTCCTGTGAAGTCTAATTTTGACCTGCTGAAAATTGATTACCGGTCACCTTGCCCCGGTTGCTGGTTGTGCCATGCCGTTGCCTGCTCATAGGCATAGGCCGCATTTAAAATCGTTGCTTCTTGCAATGTGTTTCCAATAAGTTGTAGGCCAATGGGCAGACCTTTGCTATCAAAGCCGCAGGGCACGCTCAGGCCGCAACTGGCACTGAGGTTAACGGAGAGGGTGAAGATGTCGGCCAGGTACATGCTCAGGGGGTCAGTGGCGCGGTCGCCAATTTTGAAGGCGGTGGTGGGGCTGGTGGGGCAGGCAATGACGTCTACCGTCTTAAAGGCGTTGAGGAAGTCTTGCTGGATGAGGGTGCGCACTTTCAGGGCACGGCCGTAATACGCATCATAATACCCGGCGCTGAGGGCATAGGTGCCCAGCATAATGCGCCGCTTTACCTCCGGGCCAAAGAGGGCGCGGGTTTTTTTGACGGTGTCAATCACGTCACTGCCGGGCTGGCGCGGGCCGTAGCGCACGCCATCGTAGCGGCCCAGGTTGGCGCTGGCCTCGGCGGGGGCAATGAGGTAGTAGACGGGCAGGGCGTAGCGGGTGTGCGGCAGGCTGATGGGGTGGATTTCGGCGCCCAGTTCTTCGAGTTTGGCGATGGCATTGCGCACGGCCGTTTCCACCTCCGGCTCAATCCCCTCAATAAAATACTCGGCGGGCACGCCCACCTTCAGCCCTTTGACGTCGCCCGTCAGCGCCGCTTCATAGTCGGGCACGGGCACGTCCAGTGAGGTGCTGTCGCGGCGGTCATGCCCGGCAATGGCCCGGAGCAGAACGGCCGTATCCTGCACGGTGCGCCCAAAGGGGCCTACCTGGTCCAGCGACGAGGCGAAGGCCACCACTCCCCAGCGCGAGATACGGCCGTAAGTGGGCCTTAGCCCCACCACGCCGCAAAATGAGGCGGGCTGGCGCACGCTGCCGCCGGTATCCGTGCCCAAAGCGCCGCAAGCCATGTGGGCGGCTACCGCCGCCGCGCTGCCGCCGCTGCTGCCTCCGGGCACACGCGTTAAGTCCCAGGGGTTGCGCGTGGTGACGAAAGCTGAATTTTCTGTTGAAGACCCCATGGCAAATTCGTCGGTGTTGGTTTTACCCAGAATGACGGCCCCCGCTTCTCGCAATTTTTGCACCACGAAGGCGTCATAGGGCGGAATGAAGCCTTCTAAAATTTTACTGCCCGCCGTTGTGGGCGCGCCCGCCACGCAAATAATGTCCTTCACGGCGATGGGCACGCCCAGCAGCGGGCCGTCTTCGCCATGGGCGCGCCGTCGGTCGGCGGCCGCAGCCTGTTCCAGCGCCAGCTCGTCAGTAAGGGTCAGGTAGCTTTGGATCTCATTATCCTGGGCAACTATGCGATCCAGCATGGCCTGGGTAACGGCCGTGCTGCTGGTTTCGCCCTGGCGCATCGCATCGCGCAGTTGGGTTAAGGTGTAATCAGCGAATTTCATCATTGATAGTCAAGGGGTCGGATAGTCACGTAGTCGGACGATGAGACAGTTGGACTTCCTGACTGTCTGGCATCTATTCATCCAGCACAGGTTGGATGAGAAACTGGTTATCCTGCTGCTGAGGAGCATTGTACAGGGTGTCTTCAATGGGTAATGACGACTCAACCACGTCTTCGCGCAAAATATTTTGTTGGGCAACGGCGTGGGCGGTGGGGGGGATGGCGTCCAGGTCTAGTTCGTTGAGGCGGGCGGCGTAGTCCAAAACGGCCGTTAGTTGCTCCCGGTACATTTCTTTCTCGGCGGACGTCAACGCCAGCCGTGCCAGATGGGCAATATGGTCTACATCTTTTTGTGTTAGGGCCATGGAGGAATTATAGCTCGTCCCCAGGGGCGTAACAAAAAAACAGCGCCCAGAATGTTCTGAGCGCTGAACCTACATTATGGTATGTGAATCTGTTTCCTCAATAA
The DNA here is from genome assembly GCA_964504445.1 of uncultured Anaerolinea sp. Taxonomy (GTDB): domain Bacteria; phylum Chloroflexota; class Anaerolineae; order Promineifilales; family Promineifilaceae; genus JACSRF01. The sequence goes on from CAZDEO010000006.1 coordinate 62,646, forward strand.
GCACCTCCTTGAGCGCTTATCTCCGTTAGACAGTTCCTTCAATAAGCACCTCCTTGCTTCTGGTGAAGCCTCACTAAAGGGCTTATAAGCATAGACAGCATACACGTTTTCTGGGCGGGGCACAAGCCCCAGTTATGAATATTTAAGGATTCGAGATGATTCTTTTGTCCTGTTGCGCTGGATGGGGGTGTTGCGCAGGAGGGGAGTGGGGTTAATCGGCTACGGCCGTTTGCACCTCTTCGCCCTCGCCATTCTCCCCATAAAATTTGGCGTGGAACGCCTCTTCAGTCCAGAAGTTTTCCGCGGAGGTTAGTTTGTCAATGTACAGCACGCCGTTGAGATGGTCAATTTCATGCTGGAAAATACGTGCGTCCCAGTCATGGACGCGGTAGCGTACCTTTTTGCCATACCGATCTTGGGCTTTTACGCGTACCGAGGTGTATCGCTCGACTTCGCCCAAATAGCCAGGGATGGAGAGGCAGCCTTCAATGCCGTCCACCGTTTCTTTGGAAGTCCAAATGATTTCTGGGTTTACCAGCACGTACAGATCGCGCGTCCCGTCAATTTCGTTGCCGTCATCATCTACCTCCGCCAGGGTTTCAATGACGGTGAGGCTGATGGGCTTACCAATTTGGGGCGCAGCCAGACCAACCCCGGGCGCGACGCGCATGGTTTCAATCATGTCATCAATGAGTTGCTGCAATTCGTCGTCAAATTTGGTGACGGGGTGGGTTTTCTGCCGCAAAATGGCGTTGGGTAGGGTTACAATATCTAAAGTAGCCATAAGTTTATTGGTACCATTAGGGGGGTGGGGTGCGTTGTGGAATGCGCCCCTGCTCTAAAGCTTGCTTGTACACATCCAGCAAAACGGCATATTCTTTGCGCCGCTGTGCGCCCTCTTTAACGCGCTGTTGCTGTTGAAATTCATCTAACCGCTTAAAAATGTCGCTCTGTATCTGGCTGGGGTTGGGTACGTCTTCAAAGGTGATGTCGGAATCCACACCAGCCGTTTCCACAGAGACCGTACCAAAATTGAATAAGGTTTGCAATAAACCGGGCCGGTTGGCGCTGACGTTCTGAATATTGCTTAAGGAAGCTTGTTTGCGGCTTTCGCCAAAGCCAAAGGGGCGGCGGTCAATGTCAATGACCAGGCGATCTGTTAATTGAAAGGTGTCGTTGCGCCAATCTTCTACTTGCCAGATGAGCCAGCCCAGGTTGCCGGTGAAAAAGATGAGAGCCAGGAGCCAGAATTGGCTGAAAGGAACCTGGAAGGTGCGGGTGATGAGCAAGATGAGTAACAGGGTGATGACCAGCATGGCGGCTGGCCAGGCAATGATGCGCAGCAGCACAAAGAAGTGCTTGCGATAGGTGATGGTTTTGCCGTCGGTGACACGCCATTTGTAGGCGGTGCGGAATTTGGCCCAGAAGGACGGCCGTTCTGGTTCGGGAGCTTCTTCATCTTCTTCTTCCTGGATGGCTTGTAACGGTCGTTGCAGTTGAAAATGCCCTTCCACAGATTCACGCATGGTGGCCTGTTCGCGGCCGGCCCCCAGCATTTTTACCCGTTCACTTAGGCGGTTTAGCGTATCCCGGACGGCTGATGGGTCATCAATGTAGTCGAAATAAACCACTCCTGTTTGGGCCGCGGTGGTGATGCGTGCCGTGCCAATGTTAAACAGGTTTGCTACAAGGGTCGGCTTGACAATTTCGACACTTTGTACCTTGTCGATAGCTACTTTAACCACGTTGGTGCGGAAGCGGCGCAGGTTGAATTCGCGGTGTACCAGATGCTTGTTGGTGATTACAAAATAATCGTTGTGCCAGTCGATGTAGTTGAAACCGAGCCACAACAGCAGAAATAAAATGATGAGAGATGGCAGTCCTAGGGCCGCCAGGTTACCCAGGCCGCTGGTTGGGGTTAGGGGCATTAATACGGCCGTACCCGCCAGGGCAACAAACAGTAAAATCGCTGGCGGCAGCAGGCGCAGCAGCAGGAAGTAACGACTGCGCCGGGCATGATACTCCACCAATTCTTCCGGCAACAGGCTGATAGCCGCACTTTGCCGGTCAGTTTTGGCCCGCCATTTTTGCGCTTCCGCCCAGGCTTCTTCTGTCAGGCCAGCCAGAAGATTGTCACTCTGGTCATAGGTTGGCTCCAGATTGTTTAGCACCTGGGGGTTCTCACCCAAAAACTGCAAGAAGTCGCTGCCGCGGATGATGAAGATACGGCCGTTTTCTTTGCCGAACACTGTTGCCGGATGCGCCTCAGGGGCAAAAAGCCATGCCTCTCCAAAATAATCCCCCGGCAGATAGGAACGCGACTCACGGACAATGCCCCGCTCATCTACCCTTTGGGCATACAAACGGCCACTGCGCAAAATATACAGCGCGTCGGCCACGTCTCGCTGGTAAGCCAGGACGGCATTGTCCTCAAAAGCATATTCCTGAACAATCCGTGCCAGGTCTTCTACTTCCTCATAGGTTAAGGCGGCAAATATGGGGAGTTGGGCTAAAAAATCCAGTTTATCGGTCACAACACAACCTTGCTTCTTTACTCAGGGCGTATTTTAACATAACCCCAAAAAGTTGTATAGCGGGGCGGCATGCAGCGCTTGCCGCCCCCTGGGGCCTGTTGTATCATCGCCCCCGGAACCCTTGCAAGGAAAGCTGGGAGAAAAATGACAATTTTTAGCTTGTTTAACCTCATTTCCCTTCTCTATATTTTGCGCAGCGTGCAATTGACGGCCGTCATCTGGCGCGAATGGCAAACTCTCCGGCAACCTCCCCTCACCCCCCGACAAAAACACCTGGCCGAACAAGCCTCTTTTTTCATCGCCGTGCCCGTGGGCGTTCTGCTGCATGAATTGGGCCATGCCCTGGCCGTGTGGGGCTTTGGCGGCCAGGTTGTACAGTTTGGCTACCGGGCTTTTTGGGGCTATGTGGTTCCTCGGGGCAATTTTACCTTCACGGAAGATTGGTTTATTAGCCTGGCGGGTACGTTGGCTTCTCTGCTATTTGGCCTGGGCGTTTGGCTCAGCTTTCGCCACTCACCTAAGCCAATATTACGCTATTTTGGCCTGCGCGCTTTGCGTTTCCAAACCTTTTTCTCCCTCATTTACTACCCGGTGTTTACGCTTCTTGGCTTTGAAGGAGATTGGAAAACGATTTATGATTTTGGGGCAACGCCGGTGTGGAGTGGGGTAACGGCCGTTGCCCATCTGGCCTTACTCATCCTCTTTTGGCAGGGCGATCGGCGCGGCTGGTTTGAGATGCCCGCTTTTGCCGACGACGCGGCAGCGCAAACAGCCACCCAGTTGGCCAGCACCGCCAGCAGCTACGATCCGCAAACCCAACTGCGCTACATTGAGAGCCTGCGCCGAGGCGGCGCCATCAATCAGGCCCAAACCGCCTTACGCCGTCTCATCGCCCAACATCCCGACAACGGCCTGGCCTACCTGGAAATGGCCGCGCTACAGAGCCAGGGCAAGCGGCAAATCCCCGCGGCCGCTTTGGAAAATGCGCGCAAAGCCCTTGGTTTGGGTCTGCCCAATCATGGCGCCGCCTTCGCGCACCAGCTACTGGGCCGCTACAGCCTGGAAGTGGGGCGGCTTGACGACGCCAACAATCATCTCAGTCAGGGGATTGCCCTGCTTAACGGCCATGATGAATCTGCTGCCGCCAATGAGGCGCACCTGCTGCACCTGCGCAGCCGCGTCTATCGCCAGCAGGGCAAAGATTCTCTGGCTGTGCAAGATATGGAGCGCGCAGCAGCGGCAGCGCAGCGCACAGGCCACGAGGAGCTTGTGGCTTTTTACCAGGATGAGCTGGCAACTTTAACGCAGCAGGTTAGGGGAGAACGGCCGTATTCCCCTTAACTGGCGGCCAGGACCATCTGAGGCTTGGCAAGAGTTGACCAATCCTCCAAGATTGACCAATTTTAGCAACCGCCAGCTTGTTTGTTTATACGCACCCATTCCAAAACCACGGCACCCAAAATGGCTGACAACTGTCATGCCAAATTGAGTACTAATGACATATGCGCCTGGCCCGCAAACTCGTTATTCTCAAGCTGCTGTAAATTGTTTGCGCGGATACTTAACATAACAAATAACAATAAGGTGGTGATGCCCGAAATTCGGACGAGAGAAATCTGCTTGCTGTTTTGCGCAACCTTGTTTTTTGTTCAGGCATTCTGAACAACAATTTGTTCTGAGGAGAGAAATTCAATGAAACAGAAACGCCTTTGGTTAATATTTGTGCTTGTTATCGTTATCGCCTTGCTGGCTGCCTGCGGCGGCGGCAACGGCGAAGAAGCCGCTGATTCTGGTGCCGAAGTGAACTGCCGCGCCAGCACGGATACAGAGCAAGTTGGCAATTACCAGGTCCCGGCTCCCATTGAAGGCTGCTATAATGTGGCCTTTGTCTACGTGGGTCCTCACGATGATGGCGGTTGGACCCAGGCCCACGACGTGGGTCGCATCTACGTCGAAGAAAATATGGAGGGAGTACACACCGCCTACGTGGAAAATGTAGCCGAAGGGGCCGACTCTGAGCAGGTGACCCGTTCCCTGGCCCGTAAAGGTTTTGACGTCATCTTCACCACATCCTTTGGGTTTATGGATGCCTCCGAAACTGTAGCGGAAGAATTCCCCGAAGTTGACATCATTCACATCAGCGGGTTCAAATCCAATGGCGACAATTTTGGGAACCTGATGGGCGCCATGGAGAACATCAAGTACCTGGCTGGCATGTTAGCTGGTTCGCGGGCCAAGGTGGATGGTAACCTCAGATTAGGCTACATTGCCACGTTCCCCATTCCAGAAGAATTGCGGTTGGGCAATGCGTTTGGTTTGGGTGTGCAGAAGACTTGCCCGGAGTGTACCATTGACGTGCGCTGGATTTACACCTGGCACGACCCCGTGCTGGAAAAAGATGCTGCGTCTTCCCTCTTTGACAGCGGCGTGCAAGTTGTTATGACTGGCGCCGATACGCCGGCGCCAGCTGAGGCAGCCCCTCCTGGAAAGTGGGGCATCACCTATGATTACGTGGGCAACTGCACCATTGATGCCTGCCTCACCTCCATGTACTGGAATTGGGGACCTGTCTATGCCGATATTGTTGAGCGCTCCCGTAACGGGGAGTATGTAGGCAGCTCCGAGTATTTCGATGCGGATACGGGGGCTTTGGGCCTGTATGGCTTCATGGAAGGAGAAACGTTGCAGCCCGGTGTTGTTGACTTGCCGGCTGAAGATTTGCAGCTCATTCGGGACACGCTGGCGCAGATGTTGGCTGGTGAATTTACCCGTTTTGATGTCTTCAAAGGCCCGATTTATGACAACCAGGGTAACCTGGTGTTGGCAGAGGGCGTTAGCCTAAAGCAGGAAGACCTGGATGGCTTTGCGCAGTTTGGCGCGCCTTGTGAAACTTGCATGTACTGGTGGAACGAGAATATTACGGCTGAACTGCCAGACCTGGAAGAGTAAGGGGTTTGAGATAGATAGCTATTAGGAAATCGGTGATGGGAAGCTGGCGGCCTGGCTGGCTGCTGGTGCCCCATCACCGATTACTATTTTGAGGATTCCTGCAATGACTGATGCCCCCTATGCCGTCGAAATGAAAGATATTGTGATTCGCTTTCCAGGGGTGTTGGCGAATGATCATGTTAACTTTAACTTGAAGCCGGGCGAGATTCACGCCCTTTTGGGAGAAAATGGCGCAGGTAAAAGTACGTTGATGAATGCGTTGGCTGGTTTGTATCAGCCCACGTCGGGTACCATGCGGGTCAATGGTGAACTGGTGCGTTTTCATTCGCCGAAGGAGGCCATTGCCAGGGGGATTGGCATGGTGCACCAGCATTTTATGCTGGTGCCAACGCAAACGGTAACAGAGAATATTTTGTTGGGATTGGACGAGCCGCGCTTTCGGATGAACTTGAAGGAGTATGATCAGAAGATTCGGGAGTTGCAGGAGCAGTATGGTTTGCGGGTGGACCCAACGGCGAAGATTTGGCAATTGTCGGTGGGGGAGCAGCAGCGGGTGGAGATTTTGAAGACGCTGTATCGCGGGGCGAATATTTTGATTATGGATGAGCCCACGGCCGTCCTGGCCCCGCAGGAAATTGAAGATTTGATGGGCACCATGCGCGCGATGGTGGCGCAGGGAAAGTCGATTATTTTTATCAGCCACAAGCTGCATGAGGTAACGGCCGTAGCCGACCGGGTGACCGTGCTGCGAAAAGGCAAGGTAACGGCTGAAGGGGTAGAGTCGCGCGGCATGACCAAGGCTGACCTGGCCCAGCTAATGGTGGGACGCGACGTGGTCTTTCGCGTGGAACGAAAACCTAAGGAGCCCGGCGACGTGGTGCTAAGGGTAGAAGATGTGTGGGCCGAAAACAACAAAGGGGTGCCGGCTCTGCGCGGCGTTTCTTTGGAGGTGCGCAGTGGGGAAATCTTGGGCATTGCTGGGGTTTCGGGCAATGGGCAAAGTGAACTGGCCGAGGTGATTACCGGGTTACGGCCGTGTAAAGGCATTGTCACCATCAACGGCAACAACGTGGCCAATCAGCCGCCCATTGTGGCTATTCGCAGCGGCGTTTCCCACGTGCCCGAAGACCGCACCCGCATCGGCACCGCCCCCAACATGACCATTACCGAAAACACCATCATGAAATGTTACCGGCAGAACCCTGTGGGCAACGGCGTGCGCATCAATTTCAACAGTGCCCGCGAACTGGCGCGCAGTCTCAAGCGCAAATATGACATTCTGGCCCCTAGCGTGGAAACCATGGCCCGCAAGCTGTCTGGGGGTAATTTGCAAAAGGTCATTTTGGCCCGCGAGATTTCCTCTCAGCCGGAGTTAATGGTGGCGGTGCAGCCCACGCGTGGCCTGGACGTTGGCGCCATCGAGTCCATTCAGCAATTGTTGCTAGAACAAAGGGAACAGGGAACGGCCGTGCTGCTTATCTCTGAAGAATTGGAAGAACTGCTGGCCTTAAGTGACCGTATAGCCGTCATCTACGAGGGGCAGATTATGGGCATCATGCCCAACGATAACCCCAACATTGACGAAATTGGCCTGATGATGACCGGAACCCCCGTAGCCAGCATCCATTAGTCAGAAAACGGAAAAACAACCATGCCATTCAGAATTACCTTCGAAAAACGGATAGAAGACATTCCCAAGTGGCTCCCAGTTGTAACCTCCCTGGGGTCTGTCATTCTGGCCTTTCTGATCAGCGGCATCATCCTGCAAATCATTGGCGGCGACCCCATTCGCGTTGCCCGCTTCTTCTTCAACGCCACCTTCGGTAGTTGGGCCGCCTTCTCAGACACCATTGTCAAAGCCACACCCCTCATCATGGTTGGGTTAGCCTGCGCCGTAGCCTTCAAAATGAAAATGTGGAACATCGGCGCCGAAGGACAATTCTACCTGGGCGCCTTTTTTGCCAGCCTCGTCGTCCTTATTCCCATTGTCCCTCCCGATACCCCCAAAGTAGTCGTCATCGGCCTGATGGCCCTAATGGGCATGCTTGGCGGAGCCATTTGGGGCTTTTTCCCTGGCTATCTCAAAGCAAAATTCAACGTCAATGAAATCATCACCACCCTCATGCTCAACTACGTCGCCATTTTGTGGAACAACTTTTGGATATTCAACAAATGGAGTGACGCCGGCTTCCAGATGACGCCACCTTTTGAGCGGTCAGCCTGGCTGCCCCGCGTAACCGACTATGCACGCGAGTACAATGCCTTTATTGAAGAAGGTAGCGGTCTGGCCAACTTCATGGTTCGCATTGGCCTGGATCGTATTTCCGGCATGACGTTGCATTTGGGCGTTGCCTTTGGCCTCATTGCCGCCGTCGTCGTCTGGTGGGTTCTGTCGCGCAGCCGTTGGGGATATGAAATCAAACTCATTGGCGACAACCCCCATGCTGCCCGGTACGCCGGTATTAATATTGTGCGCAATATGGTGTTGGTGATGATGTTTTCCGGGGCACTGGCTGGCTTAGCGGGCATGGCAGAAATCAGCGGCGTTGTCCATCGTCTACAAGAACGCATCTCTCCTGGATATGGCTTTACCGGTATCATTGTGGCCTGGTTGGCCAAATTGAATCCATTTGCCATTATTTTGGTGGCTATTTTATTTGGTGCCCTCATTGTGGCTGGTCGAGAAATTCAACCATCTGGGCTGGCGCAATTGCTGCAAGGTATCGTGCTGTTTTTAGTGATCAGCAGTGACGTGCTGTTGCGCTACCGTATTCGTCTGCTGCGTACCGCTGAGGAGGTTGCATGAACCTGATTACCATTCTCAACGCTGGCCTGGCCACAGGCACCATTTTACTCTTTGCCGCTATCGGCGAAATTTTTGCCGAACGTTCGGGGGTTCTAAATTTGGGCGTGGAAGGCATGATGCTGATGGGGGCTATGGCCGGATTTAGCACGTCATTGTCTACAGGCAACGTGTGGTTAGGGTTGCTGGTGGCTATTTTGGCTGGGGGCATCCTGAGTTTGGCTCATGGGCTGGTGACCATTCATTTTCAGGCTGATCAAGTGGTGAGTGGCTTGTCGCTTACTTTTTTGGGCACCGGCCTGGCGCTGGTGTTTGGAGAGGGTTTAACTGGCAAAAACCCGCCCCTGGTACCTAAGTTTGACATTCCGTTGTTAAGCGACATTCCTTTTCTGGGTCCGGTGTTTTTTGAGGGGCACAGTTTGTTGGTGTATGTGGGCTTTGTTTTTGCGCCCTTAGCCTGGTATTACATCCACAAAACCCGGCCGGGCATGCATTTACGGGCTGTCGGGGAAAAACCGGAAGCGGCAGACACCATGGGTATTAACGTATACGGCTTGCGCTACCTGTACGTGTTTGTGGGTGGCTGCTTGGCGGGTTTGGCTGGGGCGACCATTAGTTTGTCGGTGTCGCCGGGTTGGTACAGCACGCAGACAACTTCTGGGCAGGGGTGGATTGCCATTGGTCTGGTTATTTTTGCCCAATGGAATCCGCTGCAAGCTGCGTTGGGTGGGTATTTATTTGGCGCTTTGCGCCGAGGTATATTAGACCTTCAGGGACCGCCGCTGTTGTTTGGCCTGAGAAATCCTTTGTTTATTAACTCGAACTATGGATTTTTCTTGCAAATGACGCCTTATATTTTGACAATTATTGCGTTGATATTGGGGTCACGGGCCGCAGCGCGCAAACGGCTGGGGGCACCAGCGGCCTTGGGTGTGCCATACATTCGTGGAGAGCGGGGACTTTAACGCCTGATGCCGACTGTCTGGTTGATTCGGCATGCAGAGAGTGTGTCCAATGCGAATATGCGCACGGAGCATCCGGCGCAGTCAGGTTTGACGCCACTGGGTGAACGCCAAGCTGAGGCGTTAGTGGGGGTATTTGTGGTCAAGCCAGATCTGCTAGTCGTTTCCCCTTTTGTGCGTGCCCGGCAAACGGCCGTGCCCACCCGCACCCATTTTGACCCCATTACCGTAGAAGAATGGCCAGTCTATGAATTTACCTACCTGGCTCCCGCACGCTATGCTGGCACCACGGGTACGGACCGCGCGCCCTTCGCTCGCGATTACTGGCAACGCAATGACCCCCATTTCAAGGAGAGTGGGGAAGGGGAATCTTTTGTCGAGCTTTTAGACCGGGTTTGGACGATAGTGGACCGTTTGCAGCAGCATCCAGCTTCTTTTTTGGCGATTTTTAGCCACGGGTTGTTTTTGCGGGCGCTGTTGTGGGCGGTGCTGACCCACACCACGAAGGCGACGCCAGAGGCGATGCAGCGGTATGGTCATTTTTTGCAAGGAGTGTGGTGGCCGAACACGGCCGTTTGCAAAGCAACCTTCAGCGCCAACGAAGTGCGTTTTTCGCCCTTTGAGACCAACCATCTAGCTGGTTGGAAAGGGATTTAATCTTCGTGTTCTGCCGGTGTCAAATGTTCGGCGTTTGCCAGCTTCCCCGCCAACTGCTGCGGCTTGTGAATGAGTACCGGCAGGCATTGTGAGCAAATCCACGCCGCCTGCCCACCGTACCGTAAAGAAACCAGTGGGACCTGGTTCTCCGGGCGATGACAGTTCAGGCAGTTTAACGATTCAGCCATCCTTTCCTCCTCTTTTTCTTGCGTTAACGCCCATTTAACCGCGCTGCGTCAGCTTCCATATCCGCAATAAATTGGTCGAATAAATCCAGGCCTTCATGCCAGAAATTGGGGTCTTGCAAGTCTACGCCCAGGGGAGCCAGGATGTTGTGGGGCCAATCTGACCCTCCGGCGCGCAGCACCTCCAGGTAGCGGTCGGCAAAGCCTTCGGGCTGCTGCTTATAACGCGCATACAGCGCCCATACCAGCAGTTCGCCAAAGGCGTAGCCATACACGTAGCCGGTCATGGAAACGAAATGGCTAATGGGCATCCACCAGGTCTGGTAATCATCGCGTACTGTCAGACTCTCACCAAAGAGGTCGCGCTGGGTTTGCAGCCAAAGCTGGTTGAACTGGTGTGTGTCCAGTTCGCCCTGCTCGCGGCGGGCGGTGTGGATGGCGTGTTCAAAGCGGTTCAGGGCAATTTGGCGTTCCACGGTGGCGAAAGTGTCGGCCATTTTGCGCATACGCATAGCCAGGCGCACGGCCGTATCTGTTTGCTGCTGCACCAGGTAATCGAAGACCAGCATTTCGCAGAAGGTGGAAGCCATTTCGGCGGTAGTAATGGGCGTGAAGGCTTGTAGTTCGCCTTGCTGGCGGGCCAGATAGCCGTGAATGCCGTGGCCCAGTTCGTGGGCCAGGGTCATCACCTGGGGCATTTCGCCGGTGTAGTTCATAAAGACGTAAGGGTGCTTGTCGCTGGTGGTGCTGTAGCAGTAAGCGCCGCCCATTTTGCCCACCTGGGGCGGGGCATCAATCCAATTGTGGTCGAAGAATTTTTGGGCGATGTCGGCCATGCGCGGGTCGAACTGCCGGAAGGCTTGCAGAACAATTTCCTGAGCTTTTTGCCAATCGACTTTGGGTTCTTCCTGGCTGATGGGGGCATAGCGATCGTAGTCGTAGAGTTTGTCCAGGCCAAGCTGCTGTTGCAGCAGGCGGTAGTAGCGGGAAACGATGTCGTAGCGGGTGGTAACGGCCGTGACCAACGCCTCTACCGTCTCATCAGCCACCTGGTTGGCCAGATTCCGCGCCGAAATCCAGGTGGGATACCCGCGCATCTTGTCTTGCGAAGCCTTGTCCAACAGCACCATGTTGAAAATGTAGGTGAAGGTGTGGCTGTTGGCATTGAAAACCTGCGTAAAGGCATCGGCTGCCTTTTTGCGCATCTCACGGTCGGGGCTGAAAAGCAGTTTGGCCGTTTCCGTGTAGGTCAACTGCTTGCCATTCACCTCATAAGTAAGCTTGCTGGATATTTCCTCATAAAAGCGGTGCCAGCCCTGGCTGCCCGTCAGCGACAGCTGGCTGATCACTTTTTCCTCCGGTTCGGAGAGAGTGTAAGGCTGCAAAAGCCGCTTTTGCAGCAGGTAATGGCTATAGTTTGCCAAAGCCGGGTCATCAACCAGTGCGGCCGTCTCCGCGGGGGCATTGGCCCACTCCAGCTCGAAAAACAGGAGCGTTTGCTCAATTTCCGCCCCATGGTCGCTTTTGCGGGCCATCAGTTTTCCTAACTCAGGGTTTTGCGTGTCGGCTGACCAGGCCAAAAAAGCATAAGCGCCAATTTGAATAAGCAAGCGCACAATGGTTTCGTATTCGGTCAGGGCTTGGGCCATTTCTGTTGCGCTAAGCGTGGCGACGCGCCCGCGATAGGTATCGGCAAAGGCAGTTGCCAGGGTGCGGGTATGGGCCATATCGGCTGTTAGGCGGGGATCGTCCGGCCCGGCATACAAATCGCTCAGATCCCAGCGCACGTTTTCGGCGCCAACTTGTGGGGTTGTGGTCATGGGTTTTTCCTCGAATGGTGTTATTTTAAGGATGTGTTAGACACTGGTCTAGGAGGGTAATTGTCGTAAATGTGGCGCTTTTGTCAAGGAGTTATTAACCGGTCAGAGGTTCAGCGCATCAGCGCGTCAGGCTGTGGGGCTAAACCGCTGATTGGCTGAATTGCTTAATGGGCGCTGCCGTCGCGGGCCAGGCCGGCAACGGCCGTTTCCTCCTTACCCGGTCTCACCCACCGCAAAGACACCACCAACAGCACCCCCATCAGCACCCCGCCAAACAAGAAGGGCGCCGTGGACCCCAACCCTTGGAAGATAACGCCTCCTAGCAAAGGAGCCAGGGCATTAGCCCCGCTGAGAAAAGCAGCAGAAATGCCCAGCATCCCCCCCACTTCATGGGGCTGCACCCGTTTGGTAATCAGGCTGTTGATGGATGGCTGCAAAATGCCGCCGCCAACGCTGGTGGGAATCATCGCCACCAGAATCCAGGCCAAACCCAACCACCCCTTCCGCGCCTCGTCTGGCAGTTCCACCGGCACATTTTGTACCGGCGGCGTTTCTCCTGGCTGGCGGGCATCCGCGCTCAGTTCCTCTAGCAGCGCCGCTTCTGAATACCAGGCTACCGGCTGCCGCGGCGTGAGGGCTACCAGGGTCAGCCCCACAGCCAACAGCGCCAGCCCGCCAAAAACCAGCTTGCGGTCTCCATATTTGCGACTCCAGGGACCAATGAAGCCTCCTTGCACAGCAACCACGATGACGCCCACAAACACAAACACAATGGCATTGCCGGACGCATTTAACCCTAAACGGGACAGGGTAAACAGGGAAAGAAGCTGCTCAAAGCCGCCAAAGGCAATTTGCTGGGCAAAGATGAGCAGCAGCAAGATGCCTACGGCAGGGTAACGCAAGGCGCGCAGCATGGCGTTGAGGGAAAAGGTTTCTTTGCTGGTTTGCGTACCGCGCTTATCGGCGGGCAGGGTTTCGGTAAACCAGAAGGAGGTGAGCAAAATGGAGAGTAGGGAAAAAACGGCCGCAACCAAAGCGGGAACCCGGTAATTGTTGCCGCTGAGGGCCAGGGATACGAAGGCGATGACGGGGCCAATGGTAAAGCCCAGTCCAAAGGCCGCGCCGATGAGTCCCAGGCCCTGAGTGCGCGTTTTTTCTGTGGTGCTGTCGCTGATGGCGGCCTGAGCCGTGGCAATATTGGCTCCGGAGAAGCCATCAATGAACCGCGAAAGAAAGAGCAGGGGCAGCGCATTGGCCATACCCAGAATGATGAAGCCGCTGAAGGTGCCAATCTGGCTGATGACGAGGATGGGCTTACGGCCGTATCGGTCTGATAATCGCCCTAAAATGGGTGCGCCCACAAACTGCATGAGAGGGTAGGTGGCGCCCAACATGCCAATGACGGCGGCATTTGCCCCAAAAGCGGTAGCATACAGCGGCAGCAACGGGATGATAATGGTCAGGCCCAGCAAGTCTATGAGCACGATGACAAAGATGGGTAAAATCTTTTTGAAATCCAGCTTTTCGTCAGATGCGTTATGGGCGGTCACCAGCAAATTCTCCCAGATCGTGGGTTGCAGGTTACAAGTTACAAAATGTGTAACCTGTAACCTGTTACTTTTTTAATTAGAGGCCGGCGCGGAATAACGGCCGTGACCAGGGAATCGCCGCCAGGACGACAACAAGGGCCAGGGTAAAGAAAATGGCCGCGGTTTTATGTTTGCTCAACGCATCCGCCGCCTTTTTAATGCGCGAACGGCCAACGTGGACCAAAACCACCGCCAGAATCATGCCAAAAATGTGCTCTACCACGAAAAACCGCACATTGCTGTCAGCCATGGCGCCCCCAAAATCCGCAAAAGCCGCGGTAGTAATGGGGCTAAGCACAAAGTAAAGCAGCAGTCCCAGCAACAATTGCACGTCCATGCCGATGGTGAAAATTAAGCCAAACTGGCTGTCCAAAGGCGTCCATGCATTTTTGCCGCGCCAGCCCCAAATGGCGCGGCCCACAGCCAACAGCCCGCCAATTAGCACGACCCAACGCAAAATATTATGAAAAACCAAAAAGGTGTTGTACATAGATGTTATCTCCTAATGTTTGATTGTTTGCCGTTTCACAAAAAGATTGCCGGGTTCAAGCGCCCAGACTGCCCGTTAAACGGGCTAAGAACCTGTTTGGCTGGCGAAATTTATTTTCGCTTACGACCAGTAAACCAATAGAGGAAGAGCAGCAGGGCGCCGATGATAGCCAGGGCGGCAACGCGCTTTTCCCGCTGGGGTTGCAGTTCCAGGGCGCGTTGGGCCTCTGTTTCCGCGATCCAGGAGAAGGTTTCGAGCATGCCGGTTTGCAACGGCCGTGTCTCCCAGCCCAGCTCAGCCCGGGCCTTGTCGGCGCGAGCCATGTAAGTGGCTCCGGCAATGAAAGTCGTTTCCCTGGCGAAGGTGGCGGGCAACCCCAGGGCTGGTTGCAGCACCCCCATCAGGGGCGCAAAGGGACGCACCACGCCCGCTGGTAGGCGCAGGGGCGAGGCCGGTTTGCCGGTGAGGTAAGCCCAAAAATCAATCATCTCACCCAGGGGCACTGCCGGGCCAGCCAAAATGTAGCTTTCGCCAATTCGCCCTTTTTCCGCCAGCAAAATGTGTCCGGCAGCCACGTCTTCTACGTGAGCATAAGTGATGGTGGTTTCGGGCGCGGGGACGAAGGGCAATCCGCGATAGAAAAGCCGCATCTGCTCGGCGATAAGGCTGGTATCGCCAGGACCATAGACGCCGCCGGGCATGGCAATGATGATGGGCGCGCCTTTTTCGATGAGCGGAATGGCGACTTTGTAATGGGCCAGCCATTTGGTACGGTCGTATTCGGTGAGAAAGGGGCCGCCATTGTAATAATTTTCGTCAACTAGGTGCCCCTGGGTATCGCCAAAGACGGCTATGGTGCTGGTGTAGATGATTTTGGGCACACCCAGTTCATGGGCCATGCGCAGCACTTTGCGCGTGCCGCCGACGTTGATGGTTTCGGCTTGGAGGTTTTCGGTGGCGCCAACTTTATACCAGGCCGCCACGTGGAAGACGACGTCGCTGCCCGCCATGCCCGGGCGCATGGATTCAGCGTCGGTGATGTCGCCGGGTACGGCCGTTGCTCCCAATCCCTCAACGATGTGAATGCTTTCGGGCGAACGGGCCAGAGCGTGAACGTGGTAGCCCTTCTCGATTAACTGGCGGATAAGGTGCCGCCCAATGAAACCTGAACCGCCGGTGACAAATGCTTTCATGGAGTTTTCCTTTTAAGTCTTTGAGATTTCGTGCGGTATGGCCTGAGGCCTGCTGGATGTGGTCTCGTTAGATGGCGATTACCATACACACATCACATTATTCCGTCACTGTAAATCACCTAGTGTAGATTATACATAAGTGTAGGCGGCTTAAAAATGCTAAGCGGTCTGTTAGGGTGGTGTGGGTCCTGGGAATCTGTTTGCTTGCCGCCTGGGCCGGTGCTATAATTTTCTTCGCTCTAGGGCGCGTAGCTCAGTTGGTTAGAGCGCACGGTTCACATCCGTGAGGTCAGGGGTTCAAGTCCCTTCGCGCCCACCAAAACGGCCGTTATCTACCAGGTAACGGCCGTTTTTCTTTACGCCTATTCATTACTTGCGCGCCAACCCTTGGGAGAATCGGGATCTAACAGGCCGATAACCCGCGAGACCGGCAACACAAACAGTACTCCCTTGTTGGGTTCATCTAACGGGCCAGCCACGTCTAGCGTTGCCTTTACCAGTTCGTCCACCTTCTCTTCCCCTTCCACCACCGTAAACAGGGTACGGTGGTGTTCTTCCCGGGTGCGCAGCAAGTTCATCAGGCTGGGCATCAAGGGCAAATCGTCGCGGAAACCAGACTCGCGCAGGCGGCCCAATCCGGTGCTTTCGAGAATGGTAACGCCGCTAACGCCAGCCGCTTCCCAGGCATCTAACACGCCCGGGCATTGGTCGGGGTTGTCTAAAACCAGAATGACCATGTGGTATGGGTACATAAGGGAACCTCCTTAGTGGGACACGGCCGTTTTCCCCGCATCCCTTTTCGCAAAAGAGAGGCGCAGCATAGGGGGCGTCAGCAATGTGGCAATGATGACCATAAATACCGCGATGGAAAAATTCTCTTGGGATATCAAGCCTTCCAACAAGGCAAAAGAAGCCACAATTAGCCCCACCTCCCCCCGGGAAACCATGCCAATGCCCAGTTGCAGCGCTTCCCGGTTGGCAACCCCCCCTAATTTTGCGCCCAGGCCGCTGCCCAAAATTTTGCTGAAGATGGCAATGACGGTAAGCACGATGGCAAACCACCAGGCACTGCCGCTAATTGCCCGCAAATTGACTTCCAACCCAATATTGACAAAAAAGATGGGCACAAACAAGCTATAGGCCAGCGTGGAAACACCCCCTTCAATGCGGTCACGGAAGGGCAGGCGAGCCAGGAAAAGGCCCACCAAAAAAGCGCCGGTGATGGTAGCCACACCACCGATAACCTCAGCAGCCCAGGCAAAAAGCAGCGTGAGGATCAGCACACTGGCCATGGTGCCCTGACTGACCGGCAGGCGGTCTATCCAGGAAACCAGCCGGGGCAGTGCCCACAAACCTAGCGCAACGGCCGTTACCAGATACCCCACCATGCGCACCAAAGTCACCACCACGGCCCCAAACCCTTCTGATGAACCGCCCACCAAAATAAAGGAAACCGATAAGGCCAAAATGACCAAAATATCATCAAAAACCGCCGCGCCCAATAGCGCCAGCCCTACCCGGCTGCGCAGCACACCCAGCTCCAACAGCGTCTGGGCCGAAATGCTAACGCTGGTCGCAGAAAGAGCTAAGCCCAAAAACAGGGCCTCGCTGTTATTGGCGCCAAAGAGAACGGCCGTGCCATACCCCAGGCTAATGGGCAGCACCACACCCAGCACCCCAGACAGCGCCGCTACCTTTCCCGACTTCAGCAGCTCCGACAGATGCAGCTCCAAACCAGCCAACAGCATCAGCAAAATAACCCCCAGCTCCGCCATCACCGTAATAAACTCTTCCAAGATGTCTGCATTACCCCGGAAAACCGACCAGACGTGCAGCATGTCCAGCACCGTTGGGCCTAAAATGACACCCGCTAACAGTTCGCCCAATACAGAAGGTTGCTTGAAGCGCGTGCTGATATAGCCGCTGACCTTGGCGGCGACGAGAATAATGATTAAAGCCAGGAGAAAATCGAGAAAGTCTTCGGCCATGATTTGTTCTAGCTGTTATGCGCAGCGGGAAATTACGGTAAGCGTGATTTGCTCACCGCTGCGGCGCAGCTCCACCCTATCTCCATGGTTGATTTGGTTGATGATATCGCCATCAAAAGCATACGCATAAGGGATGCCTTCCAGCGAACAGGCTGGAGCGCTTTGTTGGTCAATATCCGTGTTGACGATGGCTGCCGGCGCGTTTCCGCGATAGAACAGCTCTAGCAGCACATAAGGAGCTACCGTGGAGCCGCTGCCTTTGGGGAAGATGGCTATTTTCCCCGCCATGCTTTGCCCATCTGCGGGATGACCTGGCTCTTCAACCACGGCCGTTTCCCGGTTCACAAAGCCCAAAAATGTAATGGGCGCCGCAGTAACAAAAGCTTCGGCCCGCACGCAAAAGTCCGTTTGTGACGGCAAGCCCTGCCCCATGGCCGTAAAGGCCCCCGTGGCGGCGGGACGAGATGACGAGGCGATCAGGCGGCTAGGCGCCGGGACATCCGGTTTCTCCCTGGCTTCCCTGCTCCTCTGCTCCCCCCCAATCTTAAGATCACCCAAGGCTACCGCCACACAATCTGCCAGGGTCATCACCGACGTGGGAATGCCGTTAAGGCCAGACTGAATGTAATGCTCGGCCTTCATGGAGTTGGTGAGTACATGCTTCACCCAATTCTGGTCATAGGGCACCACTTCGGGGCAGGTGTTTTCTAGCAAGAGAGCGCCGCTGCGGCGAATGATGTCTGCCAGACCGGTGCGCTCGGCAATGGCCTTGTTTTGCGCTGAGGTGAACACCCATAGGGATGGCGCGTCCGCAGGCAGGCCTTTGCCTTGCAGCAGTTGGGCTGTTGCCCGCAGTTCGCCCACCGAAGCCTGGGGACAGCCAATGGCTACCAGCGAAACAGGCTGCCGGGGGCGCAGGGCCGCATAGCGGACGGCTAATTCTTCTGCGCCAAAGGTCAGTGCATCTTGAAAGGCGGTCGGGGGAATGTCGCCCTGCCCTTCGATGTACAGCAGGGGGCAGCCGTAGTTGGCGGCGGCGGCCGTGAGGGCTTTTTTTTGCTCGTGGGTCAGATCAGCGGGCAGCCCCTTGATGAGGGGAATGGGGCCTAGAGGCATGCGCCAGGAGGGCTGGCGCTGCTTGCCAATCCAGTCGCCGAGGATGGAGAAGTCGGTGGGGTCATGCAAGGGGGTGGTGACGCGGACTTCCAGGTTGGGGGCACGGCCGTTTTCATCCAACAGGCCATACCTGGGGGTAAAACCCGTCAGGGCGCTGGCCAATGCCGACAGCCCCGATTCGCGGTTGGTCAGTAAATCACAGTAGGAGTTACCAAAGGCTATGGCGTTAGACTCGGCCCAGGCTGCCGTTCCCTGGCAGTTAACGCCTTCCCATTCGTAAGGCGTGCAAGATTGGGTGGGGCGCACGCCAAGTTGCTCGTACAGGGCTACAATTTCCAGGCTGTGTTCTTTGAAATCCGGGGCGGTGATGCGCATGGCCTCAAACTGGTTGGCGTCGCAGCCGGCGGCGTTGAGGGTGGTGGGCACCACCACGTGGGCTTCTTTGTCTTCCGCCAGGCGGCGCAGAAAGAGACGCAGCCCCAGCCCGCCAGTGAGGGGGGAAACGCCGGAGAGGTGGGCGCTGTGAATGGGTACAAGCTCGGTGGCGCCGGCGGTGGCAGCCATGTCTACTAGCAGGCGCATTCCCATTTGGGCGGCACGGCCGTTTTCACCCCGCAGCATTCTTTCTTGGGCAGTTGTCAGGAATAATTTTGGAGACATAACCCATAACCTTAGTGCAAAGCGTTCTTCAGCGCAAACCCATCACCCGGGTTTCATCCGTCGCTTTCCAAATACCGGGACAGGTCTACTGCGCCATACTGGCCCTTTTGGAACTTAGTCTTGTCGGCGCCCCAAGGAATGGTGCAGTCAAATCCCAGCTTGGCTGTTAGGCTTTTTTGCCCCGGCACATGCAGGCCAGAAGGATCCAATGAGCTGCCGGGCTGGCTTTCTAGCACCACCAGGTCTTTGTCGGCCTGGAAGCGCGTGGCTAAGGCCCATTCCACAGCCAGGGGATCGAACAAATCAACGTCGGTGTCCACAATCCAAACGTGTTTTAGGGAACCGTGTCCTTTGAAAGCAGCGGCAATGGCGTGACGGCCGTCGTCCGGCCCTTGCTTGTCAATTTGCACCACGGCATGCAGCCAGGAGGCGCCGCCCGGTGTAATGGCGACCCCCGTACAGCACGCCACCTTGTCCACTTCGGCAAAAATTGTTGGCTCTTTGGGCATGCCCATCAGCGTTTTGTGTTCCAGTCCTCCCGGCAGCAGCGCGTGAAAGATTGGATCGTGGCGATGCGTAATCAGGTCAATTTCAATCACCGGCTGGTCGCGCTCAATATCCATGGTCTCGGTCAAATCCATAAACGGCCCTTCCCGGTGGCGCTGGGCGGTAATGCGCCCTTCTAGCACAATTTCCGCATCAGCGGGCACGTACAGGTCGTTGGTCAGGCATTTCACCACCGGCGTGGGGTACAAAGCGTTGGCGACGGCCATTTCATCTACGCCGGGGGACGGAGACATAGACGCTGCCAGATGCACAGGCAGCGATACGCCAATACAAATGGCGACAGGCAAATCCCCCGAAGTTTTGCCCATGGCTGTGTGGGTACCGCGCCGCTCTACAATGCGGGCAGCAAAGTGGGTTTTATCCAGGCGCAGCAGTCGGTGATAGCACATATTTGGCCCCAATTCTGGGTCGCGGGTTATGACCACGGCGCTGGCAATGTAATGCCCGGCATCTTGCGGCAGATGTAGCAAGATGGGCAGTTCGTTTAAGTTTACCGCTTCCTGAACTACTTCCTGGCAAGCACCGTGGGCGACCACCGGGGGGGGGTGCGGGTGGTCATTGGCCTGGGCCAGATGATGGATGAGCTGGTCTATGGGGATGTCTAGAGCCATGCTGAAGTAGCGGCGGTCGGCGCAGGGGTTGGCGCATACGCGCCAGCCAGGGTGGTTTTTTATGTTGTTGAAGAGAATGGGTTGTTGCGCCAAAGCGTGGGCTACGTCAGCCAGTTCATGGGTGGTGCTGACGGGTTTGGCGATGGTGATGAGGTCGCCGCTAGCCGCAGCCTGGTCTAAAAATTTGCGAAAGCTCATAGGGTCTCCTTGCCGCATTGTGGTGAATGCTCGCTGCAGGTAGTTTAGATTTTCGCTGTAGGGTTGGCAACTAATTGCGTTGCCGGCTCCCTACGGTGAAATATGCTCTGCGTAGGGTTAGCGGCAGAAGGTTGATGCTGAAGAAGTCGGGCTAGGGAGGGGGGATTTTGATATGATAACGGGTGAGAAGGTGAATTTGTGCGGCTGCAAAAAAGGCTTACGTTTTTGGGAGGCTATGATATGATGGGTTATCGGGCTTTGTTGTTATTGATCGGGTTGCTGGCGCTGGTATCGCTGGCGTGTAATGCTTTTGCGGGGAATGTGGAGCCGGCGCTGCCCCCACCGCCCACGTTTGCCGGGGGCACGGCCGTTGCCGGGCAACCAGGTGAGACAGTGGAACCAGGGATTGCCCCTACGGTGACGTTGCCTGCCCCCGGCGAGCCAACCGCCACGTTGGATTTTCCGGCATTGCAAGCTCTGGTGGACGTGAATGTACGTACCGGGCCGGGTGTTGTCTATCATGCGGTGGGCTTTTTATTGCAAGACGAAATGGCGCGGGTGCTGGGCAAAGATCCAGCTAGCGGGTGGTGGCTCATTGAATGCCCGCCCCGAGCTACGGGGGAGGTGTGCTGGGTGTCAGGGCGTGCAGAATTCACGGCCGTTACCCTGGCGGAAGCGGTGCCTGTTGCGGAAGTACCCCCCACGCCCACGCCGGAACCGCGCGCCATTGGGGCTATTGTGGCTTATGTGGATAACGGCCGTTTACTGGTGCTTCCGTTAAACGTCAATCAGACCCTGGTTACCGCTGCTGACCCCATTCTCCTGGCCGAAAATGCCGCCATTCTTGACCTACACATTTCTCCGAACGGCCGTCACATTGCTTACCGGGTGCAAAATGACGTCAGCAATGAATTACACATTGCCAACGTGGATGGTAGTGGTAGCCAATTACTCCTCAACGCGACCGACCTTCCCACCGCTGGTGGACAAACCGCTACTACGGCCTGGATCAATCAGGTAGGCTGGCTGCCTGACAGCCAAGCCTTGCTTTTCAACACAGAGTTACGCAGTTCAACCAGTGCCAGCACAAACCAGGAAGATTTGTGGCAGGTCTCCTTAAATGGTGAGCCAGCGCAGTTGTTTGGACCGGGTAATGGGGCTGGCCTCTTTACCATTTCGCCCACTGGGCAGGTGCTGATGAGCCGCAGTAACGCCATTTTGCGTCGCAGCGGTAGCAGCAGCGAAGTCCTCATTCAGTTTACGCCGCTTAGTACCAGCAACGGCAATCGCTATTATCCCCAACCCCAATGGTCGAGCGACGGTACTCGCGCTTTGGTGGCAATTCCCAACAATAGCCAGCAAGCTGCCAGGAACCAGGTTGATTTGTGGCAAATCCCCACGTCTGGTTCTGCCCTTTTGCTGGGTAACCTGGATGGTTACTCCATTTCTCGTCCGATTCTATGGTCCCCTGATGGTAATCGCCTAGGATATGTAAGCCAGACGGGGGGGAACACGCCCTTGCTGTTAGTGGCAGGAACGGGGGGGCAAGACCTGAGCACCGTTTATCAGGAAAGCAATCTTTTGTTTTGGGGGTGGGCAACGGACAGCGGGCGTTATTTGTTCACTGGGCCAGGCTTTTTTGCCGTGGGGCAGCCCGGGCAAAACCCAACGACGCATGACCTGCCCGGAGGCGCGCAGGTGGGGGATGCGCAATGGCTGACGGCCGAATCCTTTGTGCTGGCGGTGGGCCGCAGCGGCGCGTGGACGCTGACCAGTGGGGCCGCCGACGGGCGCCAACAGCCACTAACGCCCATAAGTGGGGTGCAGCCTCTGTTTGCCACCTGGATGCCATAGGGCTAGTTGGTTGAGGGCCCATCCAACCAGCTAACTAACACACCATCCAACCAGCCAGCTCAAACGGCCTGCCAGCTGCTCCCTTCCTGGCGATACTGCCGGACCCCTGGGACTTCGCTGAGTACAGTTTGGATGGGCACTAACCGCCCCAGGGTGACGTAACGGCCGTCGCCCGCCGGCGTGCTGGTGGCTTTTTCCTGAAAACGGTCGCTGTTTTCGTAAAACCAGGGTTGCGTAGTCATCATCGGCAGGCAATATAGGTGACCAATTTCCACAAAGTAGTAAAACAGCCAGTGGGCCTTGGTGTAAAGAAAGCAGCCAGGGGTCTTTTTGCCCACGTTACTGATGGTTTCAAAAAAGAAGTTGCCGGTGTGATGGTAGCGGTCCCCTTTGATTTCGATGGCGATGGTGCGTAAACGGCCGTGCCCATCCACAATCGTCCACAACAAATCCACGTCATGGGCCTGATACGCCGGGTCATTCTCCACATTGTGCACCGCCACAGTAAAATTTTGCCAGAAACTCTGCAAAAAGTGGGTCACGTCAGTTGCCGCTTGCTGGGCCACACCGGCTGTGTAAGCCATACTGTGCTGCTTTAGCTTTTTCATAGTGTCCTAGCTTCTCAGCCTCCCTGCCTCACACGCCCATCGGTCAAAGTGCCAAACTGCCAACCGCATAAAAAAGTGCGCCCCCTGTCCTGCACTGACAGGGGGCGCTCGCAGAGGGGATGTGTCACGTGGGTGAATAAATTGTTCACGCACGCAGTAAGCGGTAGAAGCTACAGAGGTGTTGGCGGCATCAGCGGCGGCGCAAAAAGGCAGGAATATCCAGGTTATTCGGTGAAAATTTGGGCTGTACCGGTTCTTGGGCCGGCGGAGTCTCGCGGCGCGGTGGGGTGGCGGGGCGAGAGAGCGCTTCGGCAGTCGTAGAACGGCCAAATTCTTGCTGCAACATTTGTCGGCGGCTCAGCCCCCGCTCAAAACCCGTCGCAATCACCGTAATCCGCAAATCTTCGCCCATGGTTTCATCAATAACCGCCCCAAAAATCATATTTGCGTCCGGATGCGCCGTCTCGCGAATAATTGAGGCAGCTTCATTCACCTCATAGAGACTCATGTTGGAGCCACCCGTAACGTTAAACAAAATACCCTGGGCGCCATCAATGGTCACATCCAACAGCCGCGAGTTGATAGCCTGTTCGGCCGCCAAACGCGCACGATCTTCGCCCGAAGCCGTACCCACAGCCATCAACGCTGCGCCCCCTTGGGACATAATTGCTTTTACGTCGGCAAAATCCAGATTGATCAAGCCTGGCACAGTAATTAGTTCGCTGATACCCTGGATACCCTGCCGCAGCACGTCATCAGCCAGGCGGAAGGATTCAGCAAGAGACACCCGTTTGTCTGTTAGCTCCAATAGCCGGTCATTGGGAATGATGATCAGTGTATCAACATGCTCTTTTAACCGTTCAATCCCTTGCTCGGCGGCTTTAGATCGGCGGCTACCTTCAAACAAGAAGGGGCGTGTAACCACGCCGATGGTTAGGGCGCCTTGTTCATGGGCAATTTTAGCCACAATAGGCGCTGCACCGGTGCCCGTACCTCCGCCCATACCGGCGGTAATGAAGACCATGTCGGAACCTTCTAAGACCTCATACAGCTCTTCGGCAGATTCGTTAGCGGCATGTTCACCCTGTTCCGGATTACCGCCTGCCCCAAGGCCACGGGTCAGCTTATCACCAATGCGCACGCGGGTCGGTGCGTTGGAGAGAAGTAAGGCCTGGTTGTCGGTATTGATAGCAATAAAGTCAACGCCGCCTACGCCTTCAGCAATCATGCGGTTTACGGCATTGCTACCACCTCCACCGACACCTACAACACGAATGCAAGCCAAATTTTCTAATTCAGGTGCTCTTTGCATAACTTTCCCTCGTTTCCACCGATGGGCGGCTGCCCATCCCCATAATTACAGCAGCGTAGCTTTATTTCCTGGTCGCGGATCGTAGCGACTGGCGTATTGTTCCAGTGTTGCCTTGTCTACCAACCATTTGTTCCCGAACTTGATAGCTGGCAACTTGCCCTGGCGAATAAGGCGCCGGACAGATTCTGGATGGATATTCAGGCGTTTCCCGACTTCTTGGACGCCTGCGTAATTTTCAAGCAAGTCTTCTTTCATCATGAGCCTATGCGGGATATTGCAACAATTGTACTGTTGTAAAAATACAACAAAACTTCATATATGTCAAGTGCTTTGTTGTAGTTGTTCAACAATTGGGGCGAGGCGAGATGGTAAACGCGCCGACTTAATCGAGCAGGAGCCCGCATATGGAGACCAGGGAATGATCTTGCTGGTCGGCGGGGCAGTGGTCATAGGCGATTTGCTGCCCACGGCTGTTTTGCAGGTAGCGCAGCAGCAGGTAAATGGAAGAGAAGCCGCAGATGCGGTGGCGGTCTTGCACGGCGGCGATTTGCTGGTAGAAGCTGGCAGCGTCGCCTTGCAGGATGGCGTGGATGAGCGCCTGGTCGGTTTGTTGGAGAGTAGCGCGACGCGCTGCGCCCATGGTGAAGCTATCGCCGAAAGCGGGACCGACGTGGGCCAGGTCTACAGAGGCGACGGCAAGGACTTTGAGGTTCTGGGTTTCGCGCTGCAAGGTTTGGATAACGGCCGTCAAGCGTGCATCTTCTTCTGGGTGACGGCCGTTGGTGACAAAGTGGTGGAAGGAGCCGCACAGAATGGGCACCATTGGCCTGGGTGCCATGCCCGCTTCCTGGTAAATGTGATGCAGCCAAACCGCTGAAAGCTCTATGGAATGCTCCTGCTTGTGGTGCAGTTCTTCGGCAAAGGCCGCTTCAGGGCCAATGGCTTCGGCCAGTTTGTTGATGAGGGGCAGGTGGGTGGGCAGCACGCCATAGGGTGTGGCATAAGCTTGGCGGGTGAGGGTGATGGTGCCGTAACTGCCATTGTGGTCGGTACCCAAAATAAGTATCAGGTCAGCCTCTTGTACGGCCGTAGCCGCCCGCCGCCATACCTGCGCATAGACCTTGCCGCCGCGAGAATAGTCAATGTGGGGGGAGATGATGCCGCGCCCGCGCCAGGGCTGCCAGCCGTTAAGGTTGTCGCCGGTGGCATAACGGTGGAAGAGCTGGGTGAGTTCTTGGGGATTACCGGGGTAGCTAAGGTTTGCCAGGGCCGGCAAACGGTGGGGCTGGGCGTGGTATTCGTCTAGTAGGGCTTGTTTGGCCTGGCGGAAACGGCCGTTTTCCAGTAAATAGGCCTGGTCAAGCTGCGCCACCACCTCTTCGATGATAGCCTTATCCACGGGCTCGCCTACGTGGGCGCTAAAATCAGCCTGCAAGTCGGCCACGGTGCGGGTGCCATCGCAAAATGCCAGCAGTACTCCTAGTATCTGGGGCACCAGGAGCTGCTGGTTGCTCAGGCGCAGCGGGTCACCCAGCAGCCACATAGGCTGCCCCTGGTGGGTTACGGGTTCAAAATTGAGGGGGCGCAGTTTGGGATTTGACATCAAATTAACACTTGACCATGAGTATTTAACAACAGTTGGTGGGTTTGTTCTTGGCGTTTGGAGTACCGGGTATTGGCAAAGTTAGCCACACAGGGGCGCGAAGCCAAAAGGGCCAAGAAGGAGTTCCCAAAACGGCCGTAATCCCCCACAGTAGAGTAAACGGCCGTTGTCATAAGCATCTAAAAAAAACAGCGTGGCCGTACACAAAAATGCTGTCACCAACAACACCCCGCAGCCCAGCAACAGCGGGTGTATGCGGCGGCGAGAGATAGGCGCTTCTGCCCCATATGCTTCTAGTTCATTTGCCACAGGCGGAAAGTGGGCAGAAGGAGGGGCGGCTACTGCTACAGGAGACGGTGAAGCGACCACGGGCTGCGCCGCGTACGCTGGCTGGGGTGATGGAAGGACAATTTCTCCGGTAGGTGTCTCGTCTTCATCAATATACTCTGGGTCTGGCAGATGAAAAGAGAGCACTATCGATTCCCCCAGGTTAATGGTGTCGCGGTTTGCCAGGGGTGTTGTGCCAGCAATGCGCCGGCCATTCACGAAGGTGCCGTTGGTGCTGCCCAGGTCTTGAATGACATAGGCCTGCACCCCCTGGCGCAAAACTTGCGCATGTTGGCGTGAAACTTCAGAATCCACAAACACAATATCATTATTGGGACCGCGCCCAATGATGGTAGCTGCTTTGTTTAGCAGATATTGCTGCTGTAAATAAGGGCCTTGTTCGACGACCAGAAAAGCTGCTTCTTCATTCATCGTTTTCAATCCTTCCCTGGATTCCGGGTTCATACGCCCCACATTTTACCACCTTTCCCCCCGCAAACGGCAAAAATCGCCAAGATACTTTATAATGAATCCGTATTGATTTAGCCAGAGAGGCAAATTATGAGCGAACATGCTTTAGTTGACATAAACAATGCGGATGCCGCTAGCTTGGCTAATCTGCCGGGTATTGGCGAGGTGCTGGCCGTGCGCATTATTGAGTATCGCGAAACGGTACACCCTTTTGAAGAAATTATGGAGCTAACGGCCGTTCCCGGCATTTCCGAGCGCATGGTGCGGCAGATTGAAGATCAGATTATGGTTAGCCAAAGGCCTGCGGTGATGATTGAGGTAGAGACAGAGACAGAGACAGAGACAGAGGGGGGTGAACCCGCTCAGGAAATGATAACGGCCGTTACCCAGTCAAAAGCAGCACCTGAGCTAGAAACGCAGGCGGAGCCTGCAGAAGATGTGGAGGAAATGGAACCCCAAAACCTGACAGAACCAGCCCCAGAAGTTGCGCCAGAACCAGAAGCGGCCAGGCGCGGGGTTTCTTCTGTGCCGACGGTGACGGCCCCTGCGGCTACCCCGCCAGTGGTGGCCCCATCCCAGCGGCGTGGCTGTGTGCTGGTTTTGCTGGGTTCATTGCTAGGCGCATTTTTGGGAATGGCCCTTACCTTGGCTGTGCTGGCGGCGTTGAATGACGGCCGTTTACAATTTAGCCAGGAAGCCGGTCGCCTGCGGGGCGAGGTGGGGACACTACAGCAAAGCCAGGTTACCCTGCAAACCCAGTTGAGTACAGCTGAAGCCCAGGCCGCTGTGGCGGGGCAGCAGTTAGACAACTACCTTCCGCTAATTGAGACCATGGCCACGCGACAAGGCGACCTCCTGACGGCCCAGGCCACTGCCCAGGCCGGGTTGGCTAACCTGGGCGCAAATTTAGCCGAGATAGAAGAGGAAACGGCCGTGCTGGCCGAACGGGTAGAAAACGTAGCCGCTGCTGCCGAAGCCTTTGAGGTCTTTTTGAGCGGGCTGCGCGCCCTGTTGACCGAATTAGACGTGAGCGAGGCTGTACCGCTCACCGGCACAGTGACGGTTACCCCGACGCCCCCACTGCCCGGCGAGCTGTCCACAACCACTCCCAGACAGGTGACGCCTGGCAGTTCGCTCACGCCTACACTGGTTCCTACCCGCACACCGCGCCCCACAGCAACACCCATCGGGCAGCCCACCACCGAAAGCTAGCGCTAAAGCGCGCGCGAGGAAAACCAACCTGCTTCCTCTCGCTCCAGCCATGTTTGAAGGAGTTTTTTATGAGCACAAATGATACCAACCCGCCCGGTTTTGGCCGCCGTTTGCTGCGCGCCTTCTTCGTCACCCTGTTTACGCTGGCCCTGTTGTTAGTCCTGGTTGTGGCCGGGTATTTGGGCTATCGAGAATTACAGCGTTCTTTTGATAGTGTGACTACCCGCATTAGCGCCAATGAGCAGTCGTTGGCCTTGCTGCGGGAAAACATGAATGACCTTATTGCTCAAAACCCAGCGCGAACGGGGCAGATTGCAGATTTGCAGGGGGATTTGGCGGCCCTTGATGCAAGGCTGGTGAACTTGCAGGTAGCCTTAATGGACCAGGAAACGGCCGTTGCTGACCTATCCTCCGCCGATGAAGCCCTGGCCACTCGGGCTACCAATCTGGAAGACGGCCTGACCGCCCTGCAAAACGACCTCATCACTAACACCACCCAGCTAGACACCCTGGGTGGTGAGCTTGATGCCGTGCGCGCCGAAGCCGTCCAGTTGGGCCAACAGGTAGCGGGCCTGGAGCAGTCCGCCATCACGGCCGCTTTCCAAGCCAGCGCGGCCATTGACACCAGCCAGGTGGTGACCCTGACAGTAGGCGAAGTGCAAGACACCCTGGTGCTGTTTCGCGCCTGGGAACTGGTGACCCGCGCCCGGCTGCGCTTGTTGGAGAGTAATTTGGGGCTGGCTACCGATGACATCCAGCTGGCTGCTGGCGTGGTGGCGGCATTGGCGACTACCTTCCCGGAAGAGCAGGCGGTGCTGCTGGCCCAGGCGCAAAGCCGGCTAGCCCAGGCGCTGGCCAATTTGCCGGGCAACCCGGGCGGGGCGGCCTTGGACCTGGAGCAGGCGTGGAATGAGCTGGATGCTGTGCTGGCGCTGCGCATTGCCCTGCCGGAACTGCCCCCCACGCCAGAACCGACGCCCACGCCCACCCCTGAGCCATAGGCAGTCAGGTGGGCTGCCAGGGGCCAGTTACCCTGACGGCCTCGTCGTCGCCGGGCCAGGGGGGCATGGTGATGGCTACGGCCGTGAGCGGCGTGGCCCCCAATGCGCGCAACTGAAAGTGGGTGCCTACGGGGATGGTGAGGGATAAACCGGCGGTTAGCGGCACTATTTCTGCCTGCTTGCCCTGCTTGCGCCACATTTCTCCCGCGCCGGAGAGGATGTACCAGATTTCGCTAACGGTGCGGTGGGTGACGGCCACGGCCGTTTGGCCGCCAGGCAATGAGAAGTGGGCCATGCTGCCCCCCGGCAGCGCCAGCAAAATCCGCACGTCAGACCCGTCGGGAGCCGTGACGTCAGGCGTGGCGGGCAGCATCTTGGTTTGGAAGGCAGTCATCAAACACTCCCATTTGTTTCTGAAGCTGTGGCATCTACTTCCTGGCGCAATGCCTGCACGAAAGCTAGCAGTTCTGCGCCATCTGGTTCCAGCCAAAAGCCCGGCCCTGAATGCCAGAAATCTGAGTCGCGCAGGTAAGCGGCCGAAAGCCCGGCAAAGAATTCGTAATTGGCGCGGGTTACTTGCACGGCCGTTTCGCCTGTGGAGTCAGTGTAAGACCATTCGCGGCGCTGGACGTTGAGGAGCAGATGTGGGCAGGCCATGTTGTCGAAGCCCGTGACCATGTGTCCTTTTCCGTGCAGAATCATTTCCTCGACGCTGATGATCCAACTGCGCAAGGAATCGGTGAAGACCACAATTTCATCCGTGAGCCATTCCTCATTGCCCAGGGTTTGCTGGAACAACAGGCGTAGAAGCCCTAAATCGCTGTTCATGCCCACGGGACCATCGTTAATAAAGCCCTGATGGGGTAATTCGGCCAGCACTTCTAAGGTGAAGGTTAAGTTGTCGTCAATGGTTAATGATGCCAAGGGGACCTCCTTACTCTAAGTTGACATTTTGGCGCAAAAACGGCCGTCCTGTGCAGAACGGCCGTTTTTGCTGCTATCAAGTTGAGTGCCCCTGCCGTGACTCGAACACGGGCTTCCGGCTTCGGAGGCCGACGCTCTATCCACTGAGCTACAGGGGCCAAAAGCGAGTTGATTTTGCCATAGAGAGGGGGGAAAGTCAACCGTAGGCCGTAATCCGTAATCGGTAATCCGTAATCGGTTCACGGTCTACGGTTCACGGTCTACGGTTCACGGTTCTACTCCGCTTCCGCCTCAATGGTGACTTCAGCTACTTCCTCCTGGGAGGGGATACGGCCGTACAGTTCTGTCAGCTCATGTAAGCGGGCCGTCATGCTGGGGTGCAGCATTTCTGGCGTGTAGCGCCAGCGCCAGTAGCCGCCTGTTTTGCCGGGGAAGTTCATGCGTGCTTCTGTACCCAGCGCCATCAGGTCTTGCATGGTAGCCACGGCCGTGTCCGCCACCGACATCCACGCCAGGCGAATCATATCCCAGGCAATGTTACGGCCGTCCACTCCCAAATAGCGACGTACGTGGTCCCGTTCCCACTCATCGGCGCTGTTGTACCAGCCCACCGTCGTGTCGTTGTCGTGGGTGCCGGTGTACAC
This sequence comes from uncultured Anaerolinea sp., assembly GCA_964504445.1. Lineage (GTDB taxonomy): Bacteria > Chloroflexota > Anaerolineae > Promineifilales > Promineifilaceae > JACSRF01. Next base: position 92,924 of record CAZDEO010000006.1, read on the forward strand.
CACACAGTTAGGGGTCTGAAAATTATGGGGCAAAAAGCCGCTGTTGCGCTCGCCGCCAAAGGCAAACTGCAAAATCTTCATCCCCGGAAAATCAAAGCCATCCCGCAACGCCCGCACTTCCGGCGTAATCACCCCCAAATCTTCAGCAATAATGGGCAGGTCGCCCAACTGCGCGTGCATTTTTTCAAAGAAATCCGCCCCCGGGCCTTTCACCCAGCGCCCTTTGATAGCCGTCGGTTCTTCAGCTGGGATTTCCCAATAGGCATCGAAACCGCGAAAATGGTCAATACGCACAATGTCGGCCTGGGTGAAGGTCATTTCCAGCCGCTTGACCCACCAGGCATAGTTGTTTTTGGCCATGCGCGGCCAGCGGTACAGCGGGTTACCCCAGCGCTGCCCGGTGGCGCTGAAATAATCCGGCGGAACCCCGGCAATAAACTGCGGCGAGCCGTCTTCATTCAGAAAGAACAGGTCTGGGTTAGCCCACACATCAGCGCTGTCGTAGGCTACAAAAATGGGAATGTCGCCCACAATTTTGACGCCCCGCTCGTTGGCGTACTGCTTCAATGCCAGCCACTGGCGAAAGAAAAGGAACTGTAAAAATTTATGGCGTTCTATGTCGTCTGCCAGCCGGGCCGACCAATCGGCCATGGCTTCTGGTTCGCGGCGGGCAATATCGGCGGGCCAGGTGTTCCATACGCCGCCTTCGCGGTCCGCATGGTAACTTTTAACGGCCATGAAGAGGGCAAAGTCTTCCAGCCAATATTCCTGGTCTATGCAGAACGCATCAAAAGCAGCACGCTGCTCGGCGGTGCCATGAGTGCGGAAGTGTTGGTAGGCTTGAGCGAGCAGGCTTTCTTTGTAAGTGATGACGGGACCGTAATCGACGAGATCCTTGGGGAAGGGGGGGACGTAGGTAACGGCCGTTTCCGGCAAAAATCCCTCGGCAACCAACCTGTCCGGGCTAATCAGCAGCGGATTCCCCGCAAAGGCCGAAAAACATTGGTAGGGCGAATCCCCATAACCCGTGGGTCCCAGCGGCAAAATTTGCCACAGCGCTTGCCGCGCTGCCACCAAAAAATCCACAAAACGATATGCCGCATCCCCAAAATCCCCCACGCCATACCGGCTGGGAAACGACGTAGGATGCACCAAAACTCCAGAAGAGCGTACGAATCTCATAATAAGTCCTTTTAGCTTGTCAGCTTTTTAGCTTCAATCTCCAATCGCTAATCCCCATTCCCCATTCTTAGTATCCGCGCATCCGCGCAATGGCCCACTCATACAGTTGGTGGTATCCCTTGGCCGAGCGCTCCCAGGAAAAATCGGCCAGCATTCCCCGCCGCTGAATGCCCCGCCACGTTTCTTTGTCCACGTTGTAGAAATAGATGGCGCGCTGTAACGCCTGCCAGAAGGCCTCGCTGCTATACTCGTTGAAAGTAAACCCCGTCACGCCATCCTGCACTGTGTCGGCCAGGCCGCCGGTGGCCCGCACCAGGGGCACGCTGCCATAGCGCATGGCTATCATCTGCCCCAAACCGCACGGCTCAAAGAGCGACGGCATCAGGAAAATGTCGCTGCCGGCGTAAATGAGAGGGGCCAGCCCGGCGTTGTAGGCCAGAAAGGCCGTCATTTTGTCGCGGTGGTAATTGGCGATTTGCGCAAACATGGCCTCATATTCCGGCTGCCCAGTGCCCAGCACCACAAACTGCGCCGGGCCAGAAAAGCCGTTCATCAGCCGGTGAATCACTTCGCCACTGATATCCAGCCCTTTTTGCCAATCCAGCCGCGAAATCATGGCTACCAGGGGCACGTCGTCTACCTGCGGTAAATTGGCCCGGGCTTGCAAAGCGTGCCGGTTGTGCCGCCGTTCTGCTATATTGTCCAGGTCAAAGGGGGCCGCCAGCCGGGAATCGGTGGCCGGGTTCCATTCATTGTAATCCAGGCCGTTGAGGATGCCGTGTAGGTCAAATTGGCGGTGGCGCAGCAGACCGTTCAGTCCTGCGCCGCCTTCGTAAGTGGTAATTTCACGGGCGTAGGTGGGGCTGACGGTGTTGACCATGGTGGCGTGGTAAATGCCCCGCGCCATGAAGTTCACTTCGTCGTAGGCTTCTTCGGTAAGCGCGTGGGTGACGATGCCTAAATAGTCGAAGACGTGCCAGTTGGTTTTGCCCTGGTGAGCCAGGTTGTGAATGGTGAAGACGCTGGGCACGCCACGGAAAAAGTCGTCGGCCTGCCCGGCCGTAGCCAGCCAGGTAATGGCTGGTGCAGTGTGCCAGTCGTGGGCATGCAGCAGGTCAGGCCGCCAATCCTGGGTGCGCACAAATTCTAGGGCTGCCTTGCTGAAAAAGGCGAAGCGATATACGTCATCCCAATAGCTGTAGAGTTGGTCGCGGTTGAAGAGGTACTGCTGGGCGATGAAGTAAATGGGTACATCGCTGTCGGGCAGCCGTCCTTCAAAAGCCCCGGCTTCAATGTCGCCGGCGCCGGTGGGCACGCGAAAGACGTTATCCATGGGTTCGACGCCGGGATAGCCCGCCTCGATGTTTTTGTAAGCGGGCATGATGACGCGCACGTCGTGGCCCAGGGCGCGCAGGGCTTTGGGCAGAGAGCCGCCAATGTCGCCCAGCCCGCCGGTTTTGGCAAAGGGGGCAACTTCGGCGCTGAGGAAGAGGATTTTGAGGGGTTCGACCATTGGATACTCCAAGTAAGGATGAAGGGTTGTGAATAATGAATCGTGAATTGTGAATAGTTAATTGTCCCTGATTTGGCTTGGTTATTCAACTAATGGGTATGAATCTGGGTGCTTCGTGTTTCACGTTTCATGGGGGGGTGTTGTACAATATAGGTACAAACCTCGAGAGTGAGAGATTATATGTCTTTTCGTCGCATGTTGCCGTTCATTTTGATTAACGTGGTGGTTTCTGCCACCGTGGTTTTTGGCATTTTGTTTTGGTGGGACAACCGGGAGCCTGATGCGGAGATTGCGATGCAGGAAACGGCCGTAGCCACCCCTCCCCTCATCATCGCTACTGTCGAAGTAGCAGACCAGCCTTTGCCTGCAGAAGCTGAGGCGACGGCCGAACCAGAAAACGCGATGCCCATTCACGTTGTTAGCGCTGGGGATACCCTGATGAGCATCAGCCAGTTTTACGATGTGCCCATGGATGACATTATGACCATGAACGGCATTAGTAACCCCAACATTCTGGCGGTGGGGCAGGAACTGCTCATTCCGGTGGGGGGCATACCTACAGCCACCCCAGAACCAACCAGCCCGCCACAGCCTACGGTTGTTCCTTCACCGAACCCCACTGTCCCGCCAGATATGGAGGGAGAGGTGCAGTTGGAGATTACGGCCGTTCTTGGCGTGGGCAATCTAACAGAAGAAGCCGTGCAATTGGTCAATTCTGGCAGCCGGCAAATTGGTTTATTAGATTGGACCTTGCGGGATGAAGATGGGTTTGTGTACAGGTTTGGCCAGTTCACTTTGTTCGGCGCCGGTTCCGGGGTCCTTATCCACACCGAAACCGGGCAGGACACCGCCACAGACCGCTACTGGGGGCTGGAAGAGCCTATCTGGCAATCTGGCGAGCGGGTAACCTTGCTAGACAGTGAGGGGAGTATTCAGGCGACATTTGTCATTCCTTAGGATGTGCTGGCCCGCGGCGCAGCACACACTGTGGAGGAGAGCTATGCGTGGGTTAATTGATCGGAAAGGGGAGCAATTCGCCTATCTGGAAGGAACCACCCTCTACACCCTAGATGGTGAACCAACAGGCCGCCTGGAAGGAAGTTTCATTGTTGATTTAGGCGGCAAGCGCATCTGGCGAATTATTGGTGACGGCGTATATACGCTGGATGGTGCGGAAAGTATTGGCTATTTTGGCAGCGACATGCCAGCAGAACACGTCTGGTAAAGTAAAAGGTTTTTGAACCTGTTTTGGACACAGAGTTACACGGAGAAAAAGAAACAAAGCTTACTGAGTTTTTCTCCGTGCTCTTTGCGAATGCTCAGTGTACTCTGCGTCCCCACTACACAGTTACTAGATTATCATACAGCACAAAGGAGAGTTTATGCGACTGGGCGCCCACATGAGTACAGCCGGAGGTGTATACACGGCTTTTCAGCGCGGTCACGATACGGGCTGCGATTCCATGTTGATCTTTACCAAAAGCAATCGGCAGTGGCAGGCAAAACCTCTGACGCCGGAAGATATCGCGAATTACAAAGAGGCCGCAGCCGAATATGACCAGATTTACCCGGTGGCCGTGCATGCCAGCTACCTGATTAACGTGGGATCGCCCGACGAGGCGCTGTGGGAGAAGTCTTACCAGGCGCTGAAGGTGGAGGTGGAGCGAGCCGGGCTGTTGGACATCCCATTGCTGACTTTTCATCCTGGCTCTTACGTGAAGAGCGATGAGGAGACAGGGTTGACGAATATTGCCCGGGCCTTGAAGCGGTTGTTGGCGGAAACGGCCGTTTCTGCACCCAACACCACCATTTGCCTGGAAAATATGGCCGGGCAGGGCACCAACCTGGGCTGCAAGTTTGAGCATCTGGCATATTTGTTGGCCGAAGCTGACCATCACCCGCGCCTGGGCGTGTGCTTTGACACCTGCCATGCGTTCTCTTCCGGCTACGACATTCGCAGCCCGGAGGCTTATGCGGCGACCATGGCTGAGTTTGAACGCGTGGTGGGGCTGGCGCACATCAAGTTTTTCCACCTCAACGACAGCAAGCACGAACTGGGTTCTAACAAGGACCGCCACGAGCACATTGGCCAGGGTTTCATTGGCCAAGAGGGCTTTGCCAACTTTGTTAATGACCCGCGCTGGGCCGACCACGCCGGGCATTTGGAAACGCCGAAGACGGAGAAGGACGAAGACGGCAATGAGGTGGAGATGGATCCGGTAAACCTGGCCACTTTGCGCGGACTTATAAATTGATGGTTTGCTCGTTAGTTGGTTTGATGGTTGGTTAGTTTGCCAGCCACCCAACCAACTACCCAACAAACACACTACTTAACCAGCCTATGATCGTAGACGCCCACCTGGATTTAGCTTACAACGCCCTGGAATACGGCCGTAACCTCACCCAACCCTTAGCCAATTTGCGCGCCCGCGAAGCCCGTCCTGGCCCGCGGGGACTGCCCACGGTGTCTTTGCCAGAACTGCAAGAAGGGGGCGTGGGGTTAGTCTTCGGCACGTTGTTCGTCATGCCCGCCGCCTACCGGGTTGCCGGGCTGGAAACGGGCACCGTGTACCACACCCCCGCCGAAGCCCATCAGCAAGCTATGGCTCAGCTAGATTATTACCACCGCCTGGCCGATGAACTGGAAACGGTGCGCCTGGTGACAGACACCGCCAGTCTGGATGAGGTGTTGGGCAGCGACGAGGAGGGGAAACGGCCGTTGCTGGGCATTGTCCCCCTCATGGAAGGCGCTGACCCCATTCGCCAGCCGGAAGAAGCCGAAATGTGGTACGCGCGTGGCCTGCGCCTCATTGGCCTGGCCTGGGATGACACCCGCTACGCCGCCGGGGCGTGGCGCGGCGGCGGCGGCCTGACAAAAGAAGGGCATCGCCTGCTAGAAGTGATGGCGGAGCTGGGCTTTATTGCTGACCTGACCCACATGAGCGAGAAAGCCAGCCTAGAAACCATGGAGCGCTATGCCGGGCCGGTGGCCTTTACCCATAGCAACGTGCGTGCCATTGTGCCCGGCGAGCGGCAGCTTGGCGAAGCGCAAATTGCCATGTTGGGCCAGCGGGACGGCGTCATTGGCGTGGTGCTGTTTAACCGGTTTTTGCAGGCGAACTGGCAAAAAGGAGACCCCAAAGAGCGGGTAACACTGGATGACGTGGTGGCCCACGTGGACGCCATTTGCCAGCAGTTGGGGAATGCCGACCACGTAGGCATTGGCAGCGACCTGGACGGCGGCTTTGGCGCGGCGCACATTCCGGCGGAGCTGGACTCTGCGGCTGACCTGGGCCGGATTGGCGCAAAGCTGCGCGAGAAGGGGTATGGGGAGGCCCACGTCGCCAACATCATGGGTGGCAATTGGGTGCGGCTGCTGCGCCGGGCGTGGGGCGGGCATTCGTGAACCGTAAGCCGTGAGCCGTGAGCCGTGAGCCGTAAACCGTGAACCGTAAGCCGTTACGGATAACGGACAACGGAATACGGATTACGAAAATTAGCTATCTTCGACAGGGAGGCCACTGGGCACGCTAATGGGGATCCATTTCTCCAGATCGTAAACGGCCGTGTCCGTCAGCGCTTCTAAAAATGCCAGCAAATCGCCGATTTCCGCGTCCGTCAACGGCCGTTTGGGGCGGACCTGCCCATCCAGTGTGCCCATCATTTCCCCCAATATCAGATCATCATCCTGAAAAGTGCCCCACAAGTCGGGGGGCAGGTGGGCGGTTTCGTCGTAGCTTTGCAGCGCCTGGGCGGGGTCCAGGTGATGGCGCACGGCCGTTTCCAGGGTACTGTACGCGCCATTGTGCATGTAGGGGGCCGTCACAGCCACGTTACGCAAAGGGGGCGTGCGGAAGGCAAACCGCCCCTGCCCCAAGTCCAGCGGCGCGTCTGCCTCTTTGCCCGGCCCAATTTGGGGCACGCCAATGTTGTGGGCTTGCTGGTCGGTGAGCAAGCTGCCGCTGTGGCAGGCCGCGCAGTTGGCATCGCCATAGAAGAGGATGGCCCCCCGTTTGGCTGCGTCGGGGAGGGCGGCGGTGTCTCCCGCCAGATAGCGGTCCCACGGACTGTCCAAAAGGGTGAAGGCCGCAATTTCAAAAGCGGCGATGGCGTTGGCGGCGTGCTGAAAGCCCAATTCTGCTGGCGGCACGTTGGGGTAGGCGGCGGCAAACAGGTCACCGTAAGCTGGTTCCGCTAGCAGGCGGGTCATCAGCGTTGCCCAAATTTGGGCAAAATCGTATTCGCCCCACACCGCCAGCTCGTTTTCCTGGCGAAAGCCGCGCATTTCGCCGCTGGCAATGACGGGAAACATGGCCTGGGCAGCCAGCACGCTGTCTAAACCGGGGGGGAGTTGGCTGTCGGCGGGGGTGTGGAAACGGCCGTTCTCCAGCCGCACCAGCCGGTTATCCCAAAACATAGTCCGCCACTCCGCTGCGCCCCGGTTAAACAGCTCTGGCGCATGGCGGGCCACAAAGCTCCGCTCGTAGCCGAGAATGCGGTCTGCTCCCAAGCCGCGCCCCCCGGCGCCGATGGACAGGGGACGGCCGTCGCCAGTGGCCAGGGTGGGGTGATGGCAGGTAGCGCAGGAAATGTCCCGGTTGCCGCTGAGCAGCTTGTCGAAGAACAGGGCCTGCCCCAGGGTCACTTGGGCCGGGTCGGGGGGCGGCCCCGGGTCTAAAGGCGTGATGGCGTGGGCAGTTAGGGCGGCTTGCAGTTGGCCGTCCAGGGTGGGCACGGCCGTTGGCCCGCAGCCCGCCAGCAGCCCCAGCAGGGCAATGGCAAAAAGCAGTTGATGCATGGGTTCTCACCTTGGAAATCAGACATCCGATTTCTCCCAGAAATTTGGATGTTTTTAGCTGGAGGTTAGCCGACAAAAAGCGGGCGGTCAACTTTGGAGAGGGTTGCGAAGGGATACGCTTTGGGTCACAATTGCTCCTTATGACGACACAGACAACCCTGGATTTAACCATTGACGTTGCCCGCCAGGCTGGAGCGCTGCTGCGGCAGGGGTACGGGCAAAAGAAAGAGATTGCGCGGAAGAGTTCGGCCGTAGATTGGGTGACCCAATTTGATACGGAGGCGGAAAAAATCATTTTGGAGCGGCTGCAGGCGGCGTTTCCGGATCACCAAATTGTGGCGGAGGAGAGCGGAGATAACCACAACGACAGCGCCTTTGTGTGGTATGTGGATCCCCTGGATGGCACCACCAATTTTGCCCACGGCTTTCCCGTTTTTTGCGTGTCTATTGCCCTTTACCAGGGCAAAACGCCGCGGGTGGGGGTGATTTATGACCCGCTGCGTGATGAATGCTTTTATGCCGCCCGGGGAGAGGGGGCGTTTTTACAGAGTAATGGGCACAAGGCGCGCCTTATGGTGAGTGAACAGGCGGAATTGGTGAGCAGCTTGCTGGCGACGGGCTTTCCCTATGACCGGCACCACAGCGACCATGACAACATAGCCCAGGCGCGGGCTTTTTTGAAGCAGGTGCAAGGCCTGCGGCGGGCGGGGGCGGCGGCGCTGGACCTGGCGTATGTGGCCGCGGGACGGCTGGACGGCTATTGGGAGTACAAGCTGAGCAGTTGGGACATTGCCGCCGGGGTGCTGCTGGTGCAGGAAGCTGGCGGCAGGGTGACGCAGATGAACGGCCGTCCCTTTGAGCTGGTACCGCGCCCGTCCCTGGTGGTGAGCAACGGCCGTATTCACCCCCACATGCTGCAAACCCTGGCCCCCTTTGCCCAAGAATAGGCATGATGGCGCACTTTCCCCCCTGGCGGCGGCGCATTTACCGCTTTCTTGGCTGGCTCTATTACGGAACCTATTGGCTGCGGCACCGCACCTTTTGGGGTTTCGCCCTCTCCATCTGGCTGCTGCTTCTCTTTTTAGTGCTGCTATTTGCCGCGGGCCTGTCTGCCTGGGGCTGGCGTGGCTTTGGGGCTGTGCTGGGGCTGGGGGCCGTGGTGCGGGCTGCTTTTTGGGTCAGCGAGCGGGCTGGGTACAACAAGTTTGTGCCCGATGAACAGGATGATTGGCCCGTGGGGGTAGAGTTGCGGCCGTTGCCCGACAACCAGCGCGTCAAAGTTTGGGCTACTGGCGTTTTCAGCCTGCTAGACCGCGAGAATTTTGTCCTACTGCGCAACCCCACCCAATATTGGCGGGTTCCATTGGGTGACCACATTTTAATGGTAGAGCAAGCTCCCCAGCGCTACCTTTACCAGATGTTCAACGCCGCGACGCTGCAAAAGGTGCAGCGCGGCTGGTTTGTTTTTGGGCCAGAACCCCATCGCGCGCTGGCTATCACCTTTCAGGTCATCTTTGGCCCGGGGCTGGACGACCCGACGCTGCGTTATTTTGTGGGCGGCGGGCTGGGCAAGAGCGCGACAAGCTCGCGCACCATCTTTCTTTCTTTTGCCGATGAGGCCGACTATTTGGCTGTCTGGCATACTATTTTGCAGGATTTTTCAGGTGACAGGGTGCAGGATACCAGGAACAGGGGCCTGTAACCTGTTATTCTGAGGTCAAAAAGGCTGCCCCTACCCAGCCTTCTTCCCCGGTGGGGGTGCGTACCTGCTGCCAGGTGACGCCGTTTAGCGCTACCGGTGGCACGTCTAGCAGGCCCACTACGCTGCCTTCTGGCAAGATGCGGAGTTCTGCGCCACCAGGGGTCTGGCGCAGCGTCAGGCCAATGCCGCTGGTGCCGCTGACCACGGCCTGGGGCAGGTCTGGCGTGGGGTAGGGCGTGGGGCTGCTGCGGAGGGCAGGTGGGGCGTTGAGCACGGCCGTTGGGTAAGCCGCCGGGTCGTTGAAATGGTCGTAGGTCAGTTGGGAAACACGGGCAAAAATGGGGGACGCCACGTCCCATTCCAGCCAGACTGGATTGTACAGGGCCAACACAATGATGTAGTCGCCCTTGGGCGAATAGACGATGGCGGCGTCGCCGTAGGTTTCGTCTACGTAGCCCAGCTTGTGGGCGATGACGGTGCCGGGGGGCAGCCCCGCTTCTAGCAGTTGTACCAGGTCGTTCAGCTCTAGCATGTCCAGCATGTCCTGGCATTCTTCCTGGGTGATTTCGTCAGGATAGAGAGTGAGGAGGGGAGAACGGCCGTCTTCCGCGCAGGTGTACAGCATCTCCAGCATCGCCGCCAGGTCGCCGGTGGTGGTCTGGCGGTGGATGTCGGGGCGGGTTGTCACCCCGGGGCGCTGGTTGGCGGGGGTCAGGTAGGTTTGCGGGCGGTCCGGTTTGGGGTCCGCGTAAAAAGGCACGGCAATGAAGGTGTTGTACAGCCCCAGGTCGCGCATGGATTGGGTGACGACGTCGGCGCCCAGGTAGGTGTTGGGCTGCCCGGCCGCCAACTGCATTAGCAGGTTTGCCGAGTAGTTGTCGGAAAGAGAGGTGGTTTGCGTGATGAGCTTGCGCTGCTCCACATCCGGCGGCCTGTCCAGAGCGCGGTAGGCGTTGATCAGGATGGGGATTTTCAGCAGGCTCATGCCGGAAATGGCCAGGTCTGGCTGGTAGCTGATCTCTGCCCCGGTTTGCAGGTCGCGGATGACGTAGCTGCTGAGGCCGCCAAAATCGGCCAGCTCTTGCTCGATGGCGGCGGCCAAATAGCTGAGGGGCGGCGGCGTGGGGATTGGCGTGGCGGATGGGGTGACGGTGGGCGTACTGAATAATGAATAATCAATTGTGAATTGTGAATTGTGAATGGTTGGCTGCGGGATGGGTGTAGGCGAATTGTGAATCGTTGGTTGGGGCATAGGGGTGGCAACGGCCGTTACGGGCGGTTCTGGCTGGCAGCCAGCCAGGAGCGGGAGAATGAGCATAAGCCATAGGTGTCGCATAGCTAGCAAAGATAGCGCGTGGGGCGGCGGGGGGCAAACATCCTCATCTGGCACGGCCGTTGGGGGGGAGAACAGATTTGCCGGGTTGGGAAACGGCCGTAATCCGCTTATTTCCCAAGCCGCTGTTGAATTCCTGACAAATATGCCGGCGTCGGGCAGGGGCCTAACAGTTATACTCTGGCCATGTTATAATGGTGACAATGGTTAGTAAAATGGAGTGTACAGGTGATGAATAATATGAGGGCAACGACAACGGCCGTGGAGGAATACATTATCGCCGCCCCCGGTGAACCCATTGTCAATATCACCGCTTATACGGCTCGACGGCAGGCTGGCGGCTACGTGGGCAGCCACGTCAGTCATTTGATGGGCGGCGGCGAGCCATCGCTGCTGCTGGTGCGGGGGCGACTGGTGTGGCGTGTGCCCATTTTACTCACTTCACCCCGGCGCGGTCTATTGGGCCAGGTTGGCATCCTGGACGTGGATGCCCGCACCGGCCAGCTACTTCTGCCACCCGACTTTATAGAGCAATTGGAACACTATGCCCAAACAATTGTTGACAGTTCCCCACCGGCCACAGCAGGAGGAGTCTGATTGTCTGGCGGCTTGTGCAGCCATGACCCTGGCAGCCCTGGGGCAGCAGCCTGATTATGATGCGCTTCTCTCTGTGCTAGATGTTAAACCGTGGGGAACGCCTCATCGAAATATCCAACAGTTGAACCGGGTAGCGCCGGATATTCAGATTACCTACCGGCAAGGGGCGCTGCCGGATCTGTTTCGTGCCCTTAATGCCCACACGCCGGTCATCCTGTTTGTTTGGACTGGCGATTTGCCCTATTGGACGCTGGAAACATGGCACGCTGTGGTAGTTGTAGGCCATGACGAAACTGATTTCTATCTAAACGATCCCGCTTTTCCGATTGCGCCGCAGATTGTGTCTCATGGCGATTTAGACCTGGCCTGGATTGCTTATGACGCTTACTATGCTGTGATAACCAAAGGGGAATAAATGATTTGTTTGACCGGGCGTATGGGTATATTGCGGCTTATTATTAGCTCGAGTTTAGATAAAACTCGAGAAATGAAAAAGAGCGGTCTGTGATTTGCACAA
>CAZDEO010000007.1:0-97046 GCA_964504445.1 uncultured Anaerolinea sp.
GTGGCAACGGCCGTTAGGGCATCAACGGCCGTTGGGGGTGGCGCTTCTGTTACCAGCGGCAGCGGCGCGCTTTCCGCGGCCCGGCCACACCCAACCAGCAGCAAAATCAAAAAAACGGGGACAACCAAGATGAGAGGTTGTCCAGGTAAAAGCTTAGGGAACGCAGAGAATCGCAGAGAGCTGGTGAGGTTCGCAGAGCGCGAAGAGAGGGCTATCTTTCTCTGCCTATCTCTTCGCTTGCTCTGCGTACCTTTGCGTTCCCGCTGTGTAGTTGGGAGGAAAAAGCGTCTTGTTTTCAAAAAAACACCTTACTGTCGTTTTCTGCCAGCAATTCAGGCTGATTGGCTGACAGGCTGACCGGCTGAAAATTTAGCGCATTATACGGATAACCCCTGGGCCTGCCCAACAAGCTGTTCATCTTCTGCCTCGTTTTTCATCTAGCTCGTAACCGCATGAGGCAGCCTGGGTTTTAACTAGGGCATGGGGGCTAAGCCAAATAGAAAGCGAGAGTAAGGGCAAGAGCTAAAAAGGATAAGCTACCCGGGTATTAGTTCTGGCTTTGGCTATTTACAGGAAAAACGAGCATGAGATACGCGCATATTGTAGGTTGGGGCTGTTACCTACCGGAGCAAGTTTTGAGCAATGATGACCTGGCAAAACTGGTGGATACATCTCACGAGTGGATTTTGACCCGTACCGGCATTCGGGAGCGGCGCATTGCCAATGAAAAGGAGACAACGGCGACGCTGGCTTTTGAGGCAGCCGCCCGCGCTTTAGCGGTGTCGGATGTGCACCCGGCGCAGTTGGATATGATTGTGGTAGCAACTTCGACGCCGGAGTACATTTTTCCTGCTACGGCCTCGCTGGTGCAGGATTACCTGGGGGCGCGCAAGGCGGGGGCCTTTGACCTGAGCGCGGCGTGTTCTGGTTTTGTGTATGGGCTGAGTTTGGCGGCTAATGCTATCGCTTCAGGAGCAATTGACACGGCCGTTGTCATTGGCGCGGAAACCTTATCACGGGTGGTAGATTGGCAAGACCGGGCCACCTGTATTTTGTTTGGCGACGGGGCGGGGGCGCTGGTGCTAAAGGGTTCGGACGTGCCCGGCGGCGTACTCTCCTCCACGCTGCGCTCTGATGGCTCTGGCGGGGATTTGCTGAGCCTGTACAATGTGCAAAATAGCCCGGTACCCATTTACGGGACTGCCTACGTGAATGGCAATAAGCAGAATATCCACATGAACGGCCGTCAGGTGTTCCGGTTTGCCACCAACGTCGTGAGTGATTCTATTGAGGAAGTGGTGAAAAAGGCGCAGCTTACCATGGCGGACGTTTCTCTAGTGGTACCCCATCAGGCCAACGAGCGCATCATTCAGACGGTGGCCAAAAAGCTAAAGCTGCCGCTGGAGAAGTTTTACCTGAACGTGGACCGCGTGGGCAACACGTCGGCGGCCTCTATTCCCATTGCCTTGTGCGATGCCATCAAAGAGGGCAAACTACACTCCGATGACAATTTGGTGTTTGTGGGGTTTGGTGGCGGTCTGACCTGGGCGGCGGCGGTAGTCAAGTGGGATGTGACGCCGCCGGAGGTGTCGGCCATGAAGCGGCGTTGGCAGCAGGCCCGTTATGGGCTGGCGCGGGTGCGCTCGCGCTTGCGCCGGGTGATGCGCCGCTTTGGCGCCTGGGTGGCGGGTTCGCCTACGCCAGAGGCGCGGTTGAAGGATGCGGACAAATCTCCGAGAGAATAAAAACGGTGGATTGGAGAGCAGGGAGTGGAAACTGGCCTGGCTCTAATCAAAAGGTATAGGGAGTATGATGGAAGAAACGGCGCAATGGCGTGGCGCGCTGAATGCGAAAGCATTGGCGGGCGGGGCGTTGGTTACAATTGGTATCCTGGCAGTTTTGCTGGTCTGGCTTAGCCCGGCGGAGCGTACGCTAGGCAACGGGATTAAAGCCGTCTACGTGCATGTTTCGCTGACCTGGGCAGGGTTGGCGGGTTTTGTCGCTGCGGCTTTGTTGGGGTTGGTTCAATTATTTGCCCGGCGGCCTAAGGGGGATAGTTGGCGGGTGGCTGTAGGCTGGGTGGCTTTTGGTTTTTACCTGGCCGGGGTTGCGGCCAGCGCGCTGGCTTCCCAGGTGAATTGGGGGGCGGTGTTCTGGCAAGAACCGCGCATGGTTACCTCGCTGAACGTGCTGGCGGCGGCGCTGATTGTGCAAATGGGCAACTTTTTCTTTCCCTGGTGGTGGCTGCGGGCGGCGTTGAGCTTGCTGCTGCCCGGCTTTGTGCTTTGGGCAAACTTCACGACGCCGCTGGTACTGCATCCGCGGGATCCTATTGGCAGTTCGGAAGCCACGGGCATTCAGTTGACTTTTCTGGCTATGTTTGTGCTGATGGCGCTGGCGGAGGGGGTGCTGGTGTGGCTGGTACGGCCTCAAATGCCTGCGGAAAGCTGAGGGGGAACTGAAAAGTGAAGAGTGCAGACTGGAGAGATGTGCTTCACTCTTTTTATTTCAGGGGGATTTAGCCTGCTGGGCAGCCAGGGCGATGTGCTTCAGGATGGTTTCTTCGTCGGCGGCGCCGCTGAGGTGAACACGGCCGTTGACCACCAGGTGGGGTAGGGTGTAGGCCGAGTTTTGGATGGCCGCTTCCGGGAACATGTTGGACATAATCAGAAAGGCACGCACTTTTTCGCTGGCCACGGCCAGGCCAAAGGCTGTTTTGGCCACGATGCCGCCGTATTCGTCGGAATCGGCCGTAATTATTTCCAGGGTGATGTCCGTCTCTAGCTTGTGCAGCTTAATGCGCGTCAGCGGTTCCAGGGTAACGCCGCGAAAAGAGACAGCCTGGATGGCGGTAATCAGCGCGGTGAGCTGGTAGCCGTTGGGCAGGCCAATGATGCGCACACCGTAATCCATCTTTTTCCCGCCATCTATGCCCATAAAGCCCAGCACCGGATAGTAGCGGTAGCTGGCTTTGCGCGAGAAGGTGCGCAGTTCAATCTTTTCAAAGCGCTCCGCCAGGGCGCGGCAGAGGTGCAGCGCTTCTTTCTCTTCCGGGCTGGCGTCTTCCAGGCCCCAGTAATGAATGCGCACCGGGTGGGGCAGTTCCTGAAAGTAAGGGGCCAGTTCATCTAGCTGTACGGCCGTGATGGTGAATTCGTTTAGCTCTTCATGAGGTAATGTCGTTTTTTGTTCATCTGCCATTGTTGCGAACCTCCACGGCGATTTATAATCTGCATTCACCAGAAGAGCAAATATGACACCATTTATTCTCTCCTTCATTGTGTGGGCCTTCGTCCACAGCGTTACCGCTGATCGGCGGGTGAAAGATGGGGTGCGCCGAAAGCTGGGCGAGCGCGCCTACGCCGGACTGTACCGTCTGGGCTACAATCTCTTTGCTTTCCTGACCATTTTGCCTGTGTTGTGGGTGCTGTGGACACAAGTGCCTGACCGCCTGCTCTGGCGGATACCCGCTCCTTTTGATTGGCTGGCCTTGGGCATGCAATTTGTGGGTTTTGTGGGGCTGATTGTGGCTCTGCTGCAAACTGACTTGTGGGAGTTTGTGGGCTTGCGGCAGGCGGTGAACTTTTTGGCCGGCAAGGAGCAGCTGTTACCCCCGGCGAAATTGGTGACGGGAGGCATGTATGCCTTTGTGCGCCACCCCCTTTACTTTTTTAGCCTGCTGATTTTGTGGCCTAACCCTACCATGACGCTGCAAACGCTGATTTTGAACGTGATGGCGACGATGTATTTGTGGGCGGGGTCGCGGGTGGAGGAGAGGCGGTTAACGGCCGTGTTTGGCGAAGCGTACACCATCTACCAACAACGCGTGCCCGGGCTGCTACCTATTCGCTGGCCCGCCAGGGGTAATCAATAATCAATTTAATTTCATAGTTGATAGATGACCTGTTTCCGCGTATGATTGCGGAAACAATCTCAGCCTCTGGAAAACATGCAGGATCTGCCTATGTTTAAGCATATTTTAGTGCCTTTGGATGGCTCTTCCTTTGCCGAAGCCTCTATTCCCTATGCTTTATCCTTGGCGGCGCAATACCATGCAGAGGTTACCTTGCTACGGGTCATCGCTCCGCCCCGCTGGGGGTCCATGATGGAAGCCGAATCGCCAGACTTGTTTGCCAGGTTGAGCAGAACGGCCGTGCAAGACGCGCTTTCTTACCTGGAATATCAAAACGAAGCCTTTCAATCTCACCAAGTCAAAGTTCATATTCGCGCCGAAAGTGGCGAACCCGCTGCCAAATACATTCTTGACATTGCCGCTGACGCCGAGGTTGATCTCATCGTTATGAGTACGCACGGCCGTAGCGGGTTACAGCGCTGGATGTTTGGCAGCGTTGCCGAGCGCGTCACCCGTCAGGCCACCATACCCGTTTTGCTCGTCCGGCCTGCCGTTGAAGATTTTCCAGATTCATAGCACATATTTACCCCACCATTGCCGGAATGCCGTTGGCACTTATCGAAGGAGGAAAACAGCTATGCGTCTTTTGCTCAGATATGTGCGCGTTGTTGACGCCCTCTCAGAACACATGGGCAACATTTCCATGTACCTTGTCATCATCACCGTATTTGTGGGCTTCTCTAATGTGCTACTACGTTACGTAGGCCAAATAATCCAGCAGCGGCTCACATCAAACCTCTTCATTGAACTACAATGGTACCTCTACTCCCTCATTTTCTTCTTCGGCTTTGCCTACATCCTCAAACATAATATCAACGTGCGCGTAGACTTTTGGTATGCCAACCGCACCCCCAAAACCAAAGCGTGGATTAATTTCGTAGGACATCTAGTTGCCCTCCTTCCCTTTTGCCTCATTGCCCTCTACTTTACCTACAGTCCGGTGCTTACTTCCTGGGGGCTGCGCCCTGACGGTAGTTGGGGCACATGGGAGCTTTCCCCAGACCCCAGCGGCCTTCCTCGCGCCCCCATCAAAAGCATGATTATTTTCGCTTTCGTCACGCTGCTGCTGCAAACCGTAGCCGAGTTAATTAAACTGGCAGCCACCATTCGTGACCAACAAGACCTGGTGGCGGAAGTTTTACTTTCAAAAGAGGAAGCCCCCTTGCGCATTGAATAAAGCAGTAACTAGCCCAAAAGGACGAGAGAGTTACATTTACCCACGATCCACGACATAGGAGAGCAAAATGGGATTCGAGTGGTTAGCCATTGTCATGTTTGGCCTCTTTCTAATTTTGATTTTGAGTGGCTACCCGGTGGCTTTCTCTTTTGCGGGAACGGCCATCATATTTGGCTTGCTAGGCCTTGCCCTCGACGCTTTTGACCTACGGCTTTTGCGGTTACTGCCTAACCGCTGGTTTGGCTCGATGTCAGATTTTACCCTGTTAGCCATCCCCTTTTTCGTATTTATGGGGTCAATCTTTGAAAAATCGGGGCTGGCGGAAAAGTTACTCACCACCATTGGCATGTTGTTTGGTCCAATACGGGGTGGGTTGGCGTTAGCGGCCGTTATTGTGGGGACCTTGCTAGCAGCGGCTACCGGCGTTGTGGCCGCTACCGTCATCGTCATGGGGCTGCTCTCTTTGCCCATTATGGTACGCTACAAGTATGATCACAAGCTGGCAACAGGCGCCATAGTTGCTTCAGGCACATTAGCCCAACTGCTGCCACCCAGTCTAGTGCTGGTGGTACTCAGTTCTCAAGTCGGGGTTTCTGTGGGTGACCTCTTTTTAGGTGCGCTTATTCCTGGATTAATATTGGCCCTTCTCTATGCCCTGTACATTATAATAGTCGCCTTCTTCAAACCAGAAGCGGCCCCAGCGTTGCCCCCGGAGGCGCGCATCTACAGCGGTAGGGCGCTAGCGCGAGAGGTGTTGGTGGCCGTCGTACCCCCTTTGCTCCTGATTTTTGCCGTGTTGGGCAGTATTTTTCAGGGTATTGCCACCCCCACGGAAGCGGGAGCTGTGGGCGCTTTTGGCGCCTGCGTGTTGGCGGCCCTAAACCGCAACCTCAACTGGCGCATCATCAAGGAAGCTGGGCGGGCCACTTCTAACATCACCTCCCTGGTGCTGATGATTCTTTTTGCCTCTACCTTTTTTGGCCTGATCTTTGACGGCCTGGGCGGGCAACGATGGGTCACCAATTTTCTGGTGAATTTACCGGGTGGTTTCTGGGGTTTCATCATTGTGGCCAATATTGTGGTGTTTTTGTTGGGTATTAACCTGGAGTTTTTGGAGATTAGCTTTATCGTTATGCCGCTCTTTGTGCCAGCCCTGGCCCTGTTGGCCCCAGAGCAGACTCACGTGGCTCCGGAAGTTTTGTTGGTCTGGTTTTCGGTGATAATGGCTGTCAATTTAAATATGGCTTTTATTTCGCCACCAGTGGGATTTTCGTTGTTTTATTTGCAGAGCGTGGCCCCGCCGGAGGTAGAAACTCTGGATATTCACAAAGGAGCGCTACCTTTTATGGCCTTGCAGGTGGTGGGGCTAATTTTAGTGATGCTCTTCCCCCAAACTGTGGAATGGCTGGTGTTGCTGGCCGGTTAGATACCGCGGGATGGAAATAGAAAGGGGAAAGTCCGCGCAGACTTTCCCCTTTTTTGTTGCTGGTTACCTGTGGTAAGCCTGCCGCTGGTTAGTTAACCAAATTGGCGGGCGATGAAGTTGGCATAGCTGGTTTCGATAAAGCTGTGCCATTCTTGTACTTCGCTGCGGAAGGCTTTCCACTGGTCATAAACGGATTTGAAATCGGCATCACCTTGGGCCAATTCATCATAGAGGGAGAAGGAGGCTTCTTCGGCGGCAATCATGATTTCTTCGCTGAAGGTGCGTAGTTCGGTGCCGCTGGCAACGATTTCTTTGAGGGCGCCAGCATTGCGGGCATCGTAGCGGGCGGTCATGGTCATGTTGGCTTCGTAAGCGGCCGTTTTGATGATTTCCTGGTATAGCTCGGGCAGTTGTTGCCATTCCGCCAGGTTGATCTGAATTTCCAGGGTGGGCGAGGGTTCCCACCAGCCAGGAGCATAGTAGTAGCGTGCGGCATCGTTTAGCCCCAGCTTCAGGTCGTCGTAGGGGCCGACCCATTCAGCGGCGTCTACAGCGCCGGTTTGCAGCGCCTGGAAAATTTCGCCGCCAGCCAAAACCTGGACAGTTGCGCCCAAACGGTCCATGACCTGCCCACCCAGGCCGGGGATGCGTACTTTTAGGCCGCGAATGTCGTTGGCGGTGTTGATTTCACGGTTCCACCAGCCCCCCATTTGCGCGCCGGTGTTGCCAGCGGGGAATTGGATGACGCCAAAGCGTTCTCTGTAGAATTCTTGCAGCATGGGTAGACCGCCTCCTTCGTACAGCCAGGCATTTTGCTGCCGGGTGGTCATGCCGAAGGGGACGCTGGTGCCCAGACCCATAATGGGGCTACGCCCGGTGTAGTAGTAAGATGCGGTATGCCCAATGGGGACTGCGCCTTGTTCGACGACGTTGAGCACTTCCAAACCGGGAGCCAATTCACCGGCGGCGCGGGGCGTGATGATGAATTTGCCCCCTGTCATGGCGGCGACGCGATCGGCCATGACTTGCGCGCCACCAAAGATGGTGTCCAGGGCCAGGGGCCAACTGGTAGCCATTTGCCATTCGATATTGGGCAGGGCTTGATCTTCGGCGACGGCGTTGGAGGCTTCTTCTGCACCACAGCCTACCAGGCCAATCGTGGCTGCGCCAAGGGCGCCCTTGGCGGCCATTCCCAAAAACTCTCTTCTCTTCATATTCTTTCTCCTTCGTAAATGTAGCGCCAGCATCTTGCTGGCGACGCCACCTGGAAGATGGCGCTCCATTTTCATTCATGGTGGTCGACGACAGCCGGTGAAGTCTCCTCTGTTGAGAATGGGGGTTTTGTGCCCGTCATCCAGGTGGTGGGGGCGTAGACTTTTTGATTGTATTGGAAGTTTTGGCAATCTGTCAACCTTTTTGGGCGAGTAGGGGTTTTTCTAAAGCAGACAAAAACTTGACACAATGTGGCAAGGAGACGATAGTGCCGCTGTTTTTTTCTTTTTTAAAAGGAGCGTGGGGAGGTTTTTTATCCTTTAATTTTCTGCATAACGCCGTTTCCATTCGTACAGCTTGTTAATGGCCTCCAAGGGCGTCATGCTGTTTACATCCAATTCTTTCAACTCGTCTAAAAATGGGCTGCTTTCGGGGAAGAGGGCCATTTGCTGGGTGGGGGTATAGCGGCTGGGTTCGACGCTGGTGGTGGGGGCGTGGCGCTCTAGTTCGCGCAAAATTTCGTTGGCGCGGTTCACCACGTCGCGGGGCAGCCCGGCGAGCTGGGCGACGTGAATGCCGTAGCTGCGGTCGGCGCCGCCGGGGACGATTTGATGGAGGAAGACGATGCTGTCTCCTTCCTCGGCGACGGCCACGTTGTAATTTTCCACCTGGGGCAGCATGTCGGCCAGGCCCACCAGTTCGTGGTAGTGGGTGGCGAAGAGGGTACGGGGCTTGAGACGGGGATGATTGTGCAGATATTCAACGATGGCCCAGGCGATGGCCAGACCGTCGTAGGTGCTGGTGCCGCGGCCAATTTCGTCCAGGATGAGCAGGGAGCGGTGGGTGGCGTGGTGCAGGATTTCGGCTGTTTCGACCATTTCCACCATGAAGGTGCTACGACCAACGTGCAGCTCGTCGTGGGCGCCAATGCGCGTGAAAATGCGGTCTACCAGGCCAATGGTGGCGCTGCTGGCGGGCACAAAGCTGCCGATTTGGGCCATGAGGGTGATGAGGGCGACCTGCCGTAGGAAGGTGGATTTTCCGCTCATGTTAGGGCCGGTGATGATCTGGATGCGTTCGTCGGCGTGGAAGGTGGCGTGGTTGGGTACGAAGCGCTGGCCCAGCCCTGTTTGGCGTTGGAGAGCCTGCTCGACCACGGGGTGACGGCCGTTTTCGATGTGCAGGGTGTTTTCCTCGTGCAGCACCGGACGCACGTAGTCGTTGGCGGCGGCCACTTCGGCCAGGGCAGCGGCCACGTCAGTTTGGGCCAGGGCAACGGCCGTAGCCAACAGCCGTGGGCCATACTGCGCCAGGTGCTGGCATACTTCCGTAAACACCCGCCGCTCAATTTCCAAAATGCGCTCCTCGGCGTTGAGGATCAGCGTCTCATACTCCTTCAATTCTGGCGTAATATATCGCTCGGCATTGGTCAGGGTCTGTTTGCGGATGTAATCCTCGGGCACCAGCCTGGCATTGGCTTTGGTGACCTCGATGTAATAGCCAAAAACCTTGTTGAAGCCTACCTTGAGCGAAGAAATGCCCGTGCGCTCCCGTTCGCGGGGTTCAAGCTGGTCTACCCACTCTCGCGCATGCGCCGACGAGTTCATCACGCCATCCAATTCGGCCGAGAAGCCGGGGCGGATGACGCCAGGCTTGTTTAGATTGGGCGGTGCCTCTTCGTTGATGGCTTGGGCAATGAGTTCGGCGGCCTCCGGCACAGCGTCTAGTTTGGCGATTAGCGGTTGGAGATGGGTTGGCGGTTGTTGGTGGCTGGTTGCTGAGAGCAATTTGCTGATTTCGGGCACGGCCGTTAATGCCAGGCCAATGTACACCAGGTCCCGTGGCGTCGCTTTGGCGCTGAGCACGCGGTTAGTCAGTCGCTCCAGGTCCGGTACGTTTTTCAGAGCGGCGCGCACATCGGCGCGAAACAGGCCGTCGTGGTAGAAGAGTTCCACCCGGTCTAGCCGTTGGTGAAGGCGTTCCAGGTCCAGCAACGGCCGTGTCATCCGCTGCCGCAGCAGCCGCGCCCCCATTGGCGTCACCGTCTTGTCCAGCACACTCAACAAGGAAGCTCCCCGGTCACCAGCCAATGACTCCGTCAATTCCAGGTTGCGCCGCGTGTTCGTGTCCAGGGCCATATATCCAGCTGTGCTATAGGTCGCCAGCCGCTGAATTTGACCCACTGCCCCTTTTTGCGTTTCCTGCAAATAATGCAAAATAGCCCCCGCCGCCCGCACTGCCAGTGGCTTTCCCTCACAGCCAAAGCCAGCCAGCGTACCCACCGCAAAATGGCGCAGCAGCGTCTGTCGCGCATTCCCCTCCTCAAAACGCCAGTTTGGTAGCCTGGTGACCGTTCTCGCCTCTTGTTGCAGCGTCTGTTCACTGTCTGGAACCAGCAGTTCTGAGGGGGCTAGCCGGGCCAGCTCTTCAACGAGGGTGCGGCGGTTGGCGAGTTGGGTCGTGGCGAACTCTCCAGTGGTCACGTCTGCATAAGCCAACCCGGCGCGCTCTCCTTCTACTACCACGGCTGCCAGGTAATTGTTACGCCCGGCATCCAACATGCCTGGTTCAATCACTGTGCCCGCCGTAAAGACCCGCACCACTTCGCGGGGCATCAGCCCTTTCACGGTGTCATTGCCAATTTGCTCCGCCAGGGCCACTTTGTACCCTTTGGCAATCAGCTTGGCGATGTACCCTTCCGCGGCGTGGTGGGGCACACCAGCCATGGGCGTGCGCACCCCCTTGCCCTGGGGGCGGCTGGTTAATACCAGGTCTAGCTCTTTGGCGGTGACGTGGGCATCATCATCAAAGGTTTCGTAAAAATCGCCCAGGCGAAAAAAAACGATGGCGTCGGGATATTGGGCCTTAATGTCCAAATATTGCTGGCGGCTGGGGGTGATGTGGGTTTTTGCCATAGGCTATCCTTGTAGAAAGTAGGTTATTTTTGTGTAACTTGGAACCTGTAACATTTTGCTGATATTACTGTGCTTTAGCGGGCTTCGCAATGGAGATTGTTTTACGGGTACTAAATTCCATCTTTGTCCGTATTCACAGTTTTTGAACGCCGGATTTTATGCGAGGGACTGTTTTTTGCGGTTCCCTGTGCTACGATACTCGGGCAACCATGGACATGAATAAAGAACGGGACATGCTTGAACAGGAATTACAACAGGCGCAGCGACCCAAGGCGCGTGTTGACAATTTGAATGCTTTGGCCTGGGAGCTTAGCACCAGCGATCCAGCACGAGCGCGAAGCCTGGCTACAGAAGCCCAACAACTGGCTCAATCAGGGGAGTTTGCGGAAACGCCTTACATTCGGGGCTTGGCTGAAGCTTTGTGTACCCTGGGGGCTGTGAATTTTCGGTCTCATGAAAGCGAATTGGCTTTTTCCCAGTCGCTGGAAGCGTTTTCGCTTATTCGCGCTTACCATCTTCAGGAATTAATGCCCCGTGCGCTGTCTAATTTGGCAGCATTGAATTTTTTGTTTGGCAATTATCCCGAGGCGCTAGATCTGGCGGTGCAGCAGTTAGCGTTAAGTGGTAAGTTGGGCGATGTGAGCCAGAAAGCGCGGGCCTCGTTAAGCATTGGCGCGATTTATGCGCAACTGGGGGATTTTGAGAAGGCCCAGGCTTATTTCTCGGATTCTCTGGTTGTTTTTCGCCAGCTAGGGCAACCTTATTGGATAGCGTTGGCTTTAACAAATCTGGCGGAAACTTATCAGAAGGTGTCAGACTACACGGCTGCGCTGTCGATGGTGGAGGAAGCCTTGCAGCTTTGCCGCCAGCATGATGTGCATGAGCGTGTTTTTATTGTCGCTCTGAATAGCCGGGGTGAGATTTACCTGGATATGGGGGAGTATGAGCAGGCGTTGGAGCAGTTTGCTCAGGCTTTGCAACTGGCCAGGGCAAGCAGTCAGCCGGAGCTAGAAGCGGATGCTTTGTTGGCGATGGGGAAGGTGTATCTTGTTTGGGCTCGTTTTGAGGATGCGGTGGAGGTGTTGCAAACGGCCGTTTCTTTGGCTGAGGAAATCGGTTACCGCAATGTTGCCTTTGAGGCGCACGAGAAACTGGCGGCAGTTTACCAACAACAAGAAGAATATGCCCTGGCCCTGGATCATTATAAAGCCTTTCACAATGTTCGCGAAACGGTGTTCAATGAAGGAAGCAGCCGCGCTATTCGCAACCTGGAAGTGATGCAACGTACTCAGGTGAAGCAGAAGGAAGCGGATTTATATGCCTCCCTGTATGAGCAGGAGCAAACCCGGCGCCTATTGGCGGAAACGCTGCAAGAGGTGGGGCGTTCCCTAGCCAGCACTTTGGAATTGGACGTGGTGCTGCGCCAGATTTTGATGCAGCTTGAGCCGCTGGTACCTTATGATCGTGCTTCGTTGCTGCTGCGCCAGGGAGAACATCTGACGTTTGTAGCCGCGCGTGGTTTCCCTGATGATGAATCCTTTCTGCAAATTGAGATTCCCTTGTCGCCGCCTATGTCGCAAGACGTGTTTTTTACCATTTATCAGACGAAACGGCCGCTAGCTTTGGAAAATGTTGCCAACTACCCTGGCTGGCGGCAGATTGGCGATCTACCCATACCCGGCGCATGGCTGGGCGTGCCCATGCTTCACAACGAAGAAGTCATTGGCATGCTTTCCCTGGTGCGCGAAAAACTTATCCCCTTCACCGAAGAATCTATTACGGTTGCGACAACCTTTGCCAGCCAGGCCGTCATTGCCCTGCAAAATGCCCAATTATACGATTATGTTAAGCGCTTTAACGAACAGTTGGAGTACGAAGTGCGCCAGCGTACCCGCGCTCTGCAAGAAGCCTACGAACGGCTAGAGCGGCTCGATCAGGCCAAATCTGACTTCATCAATGTGACGGCCCACGAACTTCGCACGCCTATTACCGTGGTGAAAGGGTACAGCCAGCTCTTGCAAAAATCGCCAGAATTCGTGAAGGAAGAACGCCATGCCCGGTTGATTAATGGCATTGCTTCTGGCGTGGATCGGCTACAAGCCATTGTAAACACCATGTTGCTTATGGTTAAAATTGATAGCCAAACCCTGAAAATTTACCCGGAACCGCTGGTGGTGTATGAAGTTGTTGGCGAAGTGGTGGTGGGGCTGTCATTGGATTTGGCGGAACGGCAACAAACCGTGATGTTGGATGATACGTTGCAAGGATTGCCGATTGTGCAAGCAGATGAAGATTTGTTGAAGACGTTATTCCGCCATCTGCTGCTAAATGCCATTAAGTATACGCCGGATGGTGGGCAGATTTTTGTCCACGGCCGTTCTTGGGACACGCCCCCTCATTTTGATTGGCCCGTGCGCGGCGTGGAAATCGTCGTTCGTGACACCGGCATAGGCATTGTGCCTGATGAACTGGCCCTGATATTTGATAAGTTCTACCGCGCTAGTTCGGCATCTTTGCATTCCAGTGGCCAGACGAAATTTAAGGGTGGCGGCCCCGGCCTGGGGCTGACCATTGCTCGGGGCATTGTCGAGGCGCACAAAGGGGCTATTTGGGCCGAAAGCCCTGGTTACGATGAAGAACATTGCCCTGGCGCCAGTTTCCATATCGTGCTGCCCCTGGGGAACCTGGCAAACACCGAATAGGCGCGTTTCCTTATACGTTTTCTGTTTGCTGGTTTTTGTTTGCCGCCAGCCATGTTTCGAGGACGCGCTGGTGGCGGGGTTCCAGCTTGGTTAACGGCCGTTTCCCTTTCATCAGTGCATGCACCTCATCAAACCCCAGACCCAGTTCCTGCATCAAATAGGCGGCCAACAGCGTGGCCGAACGTCCGCGACCCTTGGCGCAGTGCACCAACACCGTACGCCCTGCTGCTGCTTGGGTCTGCATCCAGGTTACCCCTTCTGCCAGCACTTCTGGCGGCGGAACCATCACGTCCAGCACTTTTAGCTGGAGGTGTGTAATGCCATGCTGGCGGTAAAAGGCCAGGTCATCTTCCCGCTCAGCACGAATATTTACTACAGCATCAATGCCGTGGTCCAGCAGGAATTGGTAGTCGCGCTTGTAGGTGGGCGCCCCCCCCAGCCACAATTTTGTGCCCATGGGGCCAACCGGCGTAATCTCATCAAACCAGTTGTGCCCCTGCACCCGTTCGTACATAAAGCGAATCAGGGGATAGAATTTGTCAAAAATCCAGTGAAAAATATTCATGCTGCGAAGGATAACATGAGATCGAGAAACAAAAAAACAGTCAACAAAAAACGGGAACCGATACCAGGCTTCCCGTTTTTTGTTGCTCGTTTATTGTTTTCCGTTTGTTCCTGGCCAGGCGGTCCAGGCACCGCTGAGGTATTGATGCATATGATGGGCGGCGGTGTGGGCAGCCGCTACGGCCGTGATCACCAGGTCCGGCCCATGCACGTTGTCACCGGCAGCAAAGATGCCCTGGCGCGAGGTGGCGCCCACGCTTTCGTCGGCCAAAATCAAGCCCCATTTGTGGGTTTTCAGGTCTGGTGCTTTCTCGCCCAACAGCGGGTCAGGCCAATAACCCACGGCCAGCACCACCGTATCAATTTCCTGCACAAACTCGGAGCCTTCCATGGGCACGGGGCGCCGCCTGCCAGACTTGTCCGGTGCGCCTAGCTCCATTTTGATAACCTTCATGGCGCGCAGACGGCCGTTCTCATCCCCAAGGTACTCTACCGGCGCCTGCAAATAGTTAATCTGCGCCCCTTCCTCGATGCAAGTGCCGCGCTCAATCTTATTGCCCGGCATTTCCGCTTCCGTGCGGCGGTAGACGATGGTCACCTCTTCTGCGCCCAGGCGAATGGCGCTGCGCGCACAGTCAACGGCCGTGTCCCCACCGCCAATCACCGCCACCCGGCGGCCAATTTCCGGCTTCTGCCTTTTTTCCGGTGGCAGCATATGCGCGGGCACATTCGCCCGCACCAAAAAGTCCGTAGACGTGTAAATGCCCGCCAAATCTTCGCCCGGAATACCCATTGTAGCTTCCACGCCAGCCCCCGTTCCCAAGAACACCGCATCATACTGCGCCTGCAACGCATCCAGGGAAACATCTTCGCCAATCCGCGTATTCGTCACAAATTGCACCCCCGCTTCTTCCAAGTCGCGGATTTTATAGCTGACTACCACCTTATCCAGCTTAAAATTGGGAATGCCATATACCAACACACCCCCGGCTACCGGCCACGCCTCATATACCGTTACCTCATGGCCCTGTTTCACCAAATCTTCAGCCACGGTAATGCCCGCCGGGCCAGACCCCACCACGGCCACCCGTTTGCCCGTTTTCGTTTTGGGTACGGGAATGCCCAATGCGCCGGCTTCGCGGGCAATGTCGGCCACAAAAGCCTCCAGCTTGCCAATGGAAGCGGGGCCGTGCCGTCGGCTGAGTACGCAGCCCTGCTGGCACAGGCTGGGGCACACCCGCCCGCACACTTCCGGCAAGGGGCTGGTGACGGCAAAAACCTGGGCGGCTTCCACAAACTGTCCCTGGCTAATGAGCCACAACGCTTGAGGAATGTCATTGCCCGCCGGGCAGCTGAGGGTGCAGGCTTGCGGCTCCGGGCATTGCAGGCAGCGTTCTGCTTCAGCCATAGCTAACTCTTCGTCAAAGCCCAACACATATTCATCAAAATCACAAACCCGGTCTTCTACCTCCCGCTTGAAATAGGGAACCGGGTGCGAATTGGCGCGAGACTGGCGGGGAATTGGGCGGAATGATGTTTCTGAGAGTGTGGTCATAGCTACCTCCGTAGAAAATTGCAAAATTTCGGGTGAAAAGGCAGCGTGATGGAGAAAATTTCCACTTCCCCCATCACGCTTTCCCAATTTTAATCTTTTGTTTTTGTGCTGTAAGCAGCGACGCTTTTGATCTTGTCCACTACATTGGACACTTTACACCAATCTGCCTAATTGTGGGTGTTGCGAATGGCACCTATCCCATGTGATGATTGTCATATGTTGGCGGAGTGGCAGGTTTCAGGTTACATTTTTTTATAAGGGCAAGAAGGTAACAGGTGTATGGTGTTGACCATGAGACGTCTGCGCCTTTCTATCTTAGCCCAACGAAGCGATCATCACCCATTGAAAAGGACAAATTTCCATGAAAACCTGTGATTACCATGACCCTGATTTACCTTTGGCAGAGCGAGTGGCTTGCCTGCTGGCACAAATGACCCTAGAAGAGAAGGTGGCGCAGTTATATGGGTTGCGCGATGAGGGGGTGCTGTGGGGGAAAGACGGCCGTTTTTCCCCCACAAAAGCACGCCATGCCCTACAGCACGGGGCCGGCCGTATTGGCCTCAACCTGCCCGCCAAAGCCGCTCCTCGCGATTTTGCCCGCGACGCCAACGCCGTACAGCGCTTTTTGCTGGAAGAAACCCGCCTGGGCATTCCCGCCAATTTGCTAGGCGAAGGACTGCACGGCTTTATGGCCACTGGCGCCACCGTTTTCCCCCAGGCATTAGCCTTGGGCAGCACTTGGGACCCGGCGCTGCTGGAGCAGGTGATGGGTGTGACGGCGCGGGAGATGCGCGCGTGGGGCGTGCAGCATTCCTTGTCGCCGGTGCTAGACCTGGCCCGCGACCCGCGTTGGGGGCGTACTGAGGAATGTTTTGGTGAAGACCCTTACCATGTGGCCCAAATGGGCAAAGCGGCCGTTTTGGGTTTGCAGGGGCGCGGCGAGACCATTGACGCCGACCACGTCATTGCTACCGGCAAACATTTTGCCGGGCATGGTCAGCCCGAAGGGGGGCGCAACATTGCCCCGGCTAATTTTCCGGAGCGGGTGCTGCGCGAAACCCACCTGTTCCCCTTTGAAGTGGCCGTGCGCGAAGCGGGCTTGCAATGCATCATGGCCTGCTACAATGAGATTGACGGCATTCCTGCCCACGCCAACCGCTGGCTGCTGACCAACCTGCTGCGTGGCGAGTGGGGTTTTGAGGGCTTTGTCATTGGCGATTTTAAGGGGGTGGATGAGCTGGTGTCGGTGCATCACGTGGCGGAAGATAAGGCAGATGCGGCGGCCCAGGCGGTGACGGCGGGCGTAGACCAGGAGCTGAATATGCCGGATGCCTGCTTTAGTCGTTTGGTTGGCCTGGTGCAGGTTGGTGTGGTGGACGAGGCGGTCATTGACACGGCCGTTTCCCGTGTTCTCCGCGCTAAGTTTCGTGCCGGATTGTTTGAGCATCCTTACGTAGACGAAACGGCCGTGCTAGCCCGTACCAATACCCCCGAGGCCAGAGCATTGGCGCAAGAAGCGGCCGAAAAGGCCCTCATCTTGCTGAAAAATGATAACGACACGCTACCTTTTGCTCCCGACGCCATTCGCCGCTTGGCGGTCATTGGCCCCAATGCGGCGGAAGTGCATTACGGTGGTTATTCGGTAGAACCTCGTCAGGGTGTAAGTGTGTTAGCAGGAATTCAGGCCTATGGCAACGGCCGTTTCCAGACCCTGTATGCTCCGGGGTGCAAAATCAGTACCCAGGTGGGTAGCTTTTGGGATCATGAGAATGCGACTCTAAACGATCCGCTTGATGACGCGCGGCTGATGGCCGAAGCTGTGATCGTGGCCCAGCAGGCTGACGCCGTGTTGTTGGTGCTGGGCGGTAACGAGTCAACCTGCCGCGAGGCATGGGCTGAAGATCACCTGGGTGACCGGGCCGATCTGGAGCTGCTGGGGCAGCAAAATGAGCTGGCAGCGTCCATTCTGGCCTTGGGTAAACCGACGGCGGCGCTGCTAATTAACGGCCGTCCCCTGGCTATCGACCAGTTGGCAGCCACTGTGCCCGCTATTTTACAGGGTTGGTATCTGGGGCAGGAAACGGGTCATGCTGTGGCGCGGGTGTTGTTTGGCGAGGTAAACCCTGGTGGCAAGCTGCCCATTACCATGCCGCGTAGTGCCGGGCATTTGCCTGCTTACTATAACCAGAAGCCCAGCCATTTTCGCCACTATCTGCTGGCGGAGAATGGGCCGCTCTACTCCTTTGGGCACGGTCTTAGCTACACGACCTTTGCCTATGGCACGTTGCAGCTCTCCCGCTCAGAGATGCGTGCTGACGAGACGGTGTGGGCCAGTGTGGCGGTGACGAACACAGGCCATCGCGCTGGAGATGAGGTGGTGCAGTTATATGTACGCGATGAGGTAAGTTCGGTGACACGGCCGTTGCTGGAACTGCGCGGCTTTCAGCGTATTGCCTTGGTGCCCGGCGAAACGCAAATGGTGCGCTTTGCCATTAACGCGGTTGCCTTGCAATTCTATAACCGAGACATGGTGCGGGTGGTGGAGCCGGGTGACTTTACCATCATGGTAGGTGCGTCAGCAACCGACATTCGCGGGCGGCAAACGCTAAAGGTGACGGCCTGAGGTACAACCTGGCTGGCTTTTTGAGCGTAAAGTGCGCAGTGGGAAAGATAAAGGAGTGAAGTTGTTGACGAGAGAGGTGTGCGATGACAACGCTCGATCTGGCGGTGAAAGAAATATTAACCTGGCGGCGACCTGGCATGTTTCGCCGTGAGTATGAATTGCTGGTGAAGGAGCAGATGGTGGCCTGTTTGCGGCATAGGGGCTTTTTCAGCTGGCAGGCCGAGATCTTTGAAGGGGGTTGGACGGGTACGCCGGTGCTGCATGTGCAGCGCACGGGGGCTTTTCGCCAAAAGCTGCACGTAACGAACCTGGATTACCGCTTTCCGCATGTGTTGAAACCGGTTCCCATTTCTTGGCGAGGTGAGGTAACGCTAGACCTGGACAACGGCCGTTCTTATCACTTTGGCCCTACCAATTTTTGGCATACCCGCTGGCAGCTCAGCGACGAAGTGGGCCAGGCGTGCCTGACCATGCAGCGCAGTAAGTGGGGTTTTGGTGGTGAGATCACCATTGCCAACCTTAATTTGCCCCAGGATGAACTGCTCTTCTTGCTTTATGTGGCCTGGTACATGGTTATTATGAAAATAGAGGATCAGGCGGCTGCGGCGGCAGCGTAGCGGATGGTGGGGAGGAAACGGCCGTATTCCGTATTCCGTGGGCCGTATTCCGGGAGCGGTGGGCCGAGAGCGGTTTACGGAATACAGTCCGCGGGAACAGAGGTTAGCGGCGCATAAAAGCAAGAAAGCTGGCTTTCGCCCTTTCTAGTTCACGCAAGGGCTTGTACTTGAGGGCGATCCCTAATTCCTGGCAAAGGGGATTGAGCAGCCCTTGCAGGCGCGGGGACTGAACGTGAATACTTTCGGGGCGCAGCGAGGTATCGGCCAGAATATAGAGCATTTCCACGGGAACCTGCCCTAGCATGTCGTCGAAGCCTGAGTCTGGGGCCATCATTTGCGCGCCTAAAATCATCCCCGATTTTAGGTCAACCGCCAGGAGCGAGTAGGCGAAAAACGGCCGTTGCGCCTTATTTTCCTGTATTTGCGCTGGCGTCATAAAGAAATCGACTTCCAACGCCAATTTTCTTGGCGACAGCGTTTTCACAAACTCCAGCGCTTCCATATCCATCATGATGTTGATAGTGCGCATTTCAGGAGGGGGTATTTGCAGCATCTGATCACGCCAGACCAGCGCATCCCCTGCTATCGTGGGCACGCGCACCAAATAGGTAACATCCTCTGCCGGAATTAGCAGTGCCGGGTTTTCGCGCACCCGTTGCGCCACGTCTAATGTTTGCGCCAGGGCGTGAGCCAGGAACTGCACCTCAGCTTGGGTCAGATACCAGGGTACATAGCCGGGGCAGTAGCTGCGAAAGAGAGGCCACGCCTGGCGTCCTCGAAATTTGCGACCCAACTGTTTCATCACCCCACGATCTTCTGGCGTGACCATCTCCCGGTCTTCAAAGGAAGCCTGCAATTGGGGTATTTCGAGGATATGCATGGGATCCATCTCTTCATTGTGGATGGCCCAGAAGTCGTACAAGGCCCGTGCGCCCAGGTAAACGGCAATAGAAAGGTGTTCGCCTAAGTTGCCCATGACGCTGACAAAACCGTATTCGCCCGTGGCTGGGTTTTGGACCCCGAAAATCATGTCTTCATTCATGAATTCCCAGGGAGCCAGTTTTTTAATTTGTGGCATCAGGTCATACAACTGTTGCCACTCAGTCTTTGTTGGTGGTTGTGTATCCATTTTCCTTCCTCATCTCGTTATCGTCAGCTCTGGGTAGGGTGATGGCTGGGATAGGAACCCAGTATCTTGCATTTGTATGTATTTGTCGAAAAAAGCCAGCACGGATGCATTTTGTACCTCTAGGCTGTACAAGCTGTCTATTTTGCCCGAAAGGCCCAGCTGTGGGGTCAATGGCGACAGCAGAACAATGTCCGAAAAATCATAATGCTCTGTTTCCGCCAGGGTTAATTCATAGCCATCATTGGGCAGCGCGGTGAGAATGGCCCGGCCTCGCGCCAGGTTTTCTGCGCCCAGCCAGCGCGGTGTGCTGATGAACATGAAGGGTTGTGCGGGTGGTGTAGTCAGTACACTCTCGTCTACCGGCAGCACCCAGGCGTCCAGCCCCAGACCCGCGTCGCAGCGAGGGTCGTCCAGGCAAAACTGCACCGTAGCTCCACCACCCGTGGAGTGCCCCAAGACCCCTACGCGCTCTGTGTCTAGCTTTCCAGCCAATATGCCATTGGCGCTTTCATCCCAGTGGCTTAGGGTGTCCAGCACAAAGGCGATGTCTGCTGCCCATTGCTGCACCAAAGGCCGGGCATGGATGTAGGTGGCGACGCAGTCGGGAAACAGGCGGCAGGGATCATAGACAAAGACGCGGTTGCCGGGCAACACACTGATGGCGTTGGCGTAGGTGTGGTCAATGGCTGCAATTACGTAGCCGTGGCTGGCCAGTTGGCGGGCCATGCTGGTGTTTTGCACGCGCAGCCCGGTTAGCCCGTGGGAGAAGATGAGGATGGGGAAACGGCCGTTTGCCGCTGGCGAGTCTTGGGTAATGTCCAGCTCTGCCAGGTTGACGTGGTTTAGCATGAAGGAAGGCAGGTCAAACTGCTCGGCAATAACCGGCCCGGCAACAGCCAAATCGGGCAGAAAAAGAGCCTGCTTTTCTTGCCCGGTAGGGGCTGCTGGATACCAAAACTGCACCATGATTTCACGGAAATCACCGCTTTCTGATGTATAGATTTCCTCCCTGCTGGTGTCTACCAGATGCAGGGTGGTAGTGCCCACAGGGTATGGGCCGGTTTTGGGCGGCAGGTTGGGTACAGGCAGCAAAGCGGGCAGGGCCAAGGCAATGAGCAGCACAATCAGCCCCGCCAGCCCGCCTACGGCCGTGCCCCAGGTGACGGCGGGTATGTCGCGTGGGATTGGGCGGGTTAGTTGACTGAGGGCAATGAGGGTGTAAACGGCCGTAACCCCATATCCTGGAATCATTTGCCAGCGATACCCCTCCAGCAACAAATGCAGCAGCAAAAACAGCAAGGCTACCACTAGTAGCGCCATATGCCAAAGCTGGCGGCGCAAAGGCAGCAGCGGCCCCATAACCAGAGGGACCAGCGTAACTAGCAGCAAAATTTCAAATAATCGCATGACAACCCCTTCAGAGAGGCGCAAAAATCTGTGCGCCCCCGTAAACGCATGTTGGCGCTAGCTTCTTCGCTGGCGGCGTTCTTGCACCAGCCCATACACGCTCAGCAAGAAAGCTGCTCCCGCCAGCCCAGCCATCACCCGGAAGGTGTCTTGCAGCCCGTTAATTTGGGCAGTTATGGTAGCAGCCGTAGCCCCGCCGGCCACTGTTTCCCCGGCATAAGCCATCACCCGCGCCGCCCAAACGGCGCCCAACACGGCAATACCCGTCGTCTGGCCCAAATTGCGCGTCATGGCCAGCAGCCCAGAGGCAATGCCCAGCTTCTCGCGGGGCACAGATCCCATCACGGCGCTGTTGTTAGGTGATTGAAAGATGCCCACCCCTGCGCCAAATGGCAGTACGGACACCACGTACAACCACAAGGGCGTTTCCGCCGTGAAGTGGCTCATAGCCAGGTAGCCGCCCACCAACGTTGCCAGCCCTATGCTGGCAATGAGCCGTGTGCCGTAGCGGTCAGACAGGGTTCCGGCAATAGGCGCGGTGACGCCCAACAGCACCGGCACGGCAGCAATCAGCAGCCCCACCTGGCGCGGTGCATACCCCAACATGCCCTCAAGGTAGAAAGGTAGCAGAATAAACACGCCAGCCACAGCCACAAAAACCATCAGCCCGGTGATAAGGTTGATGCTAAAAAGCTGATTGCGAAACAATTTTAGATCGATCATGGGTTGGGGTGTGTGCCCTTCAATAACCACAAAAAGAACCAGTAGCAGCAGGGCGCCGCCCAACAGCAGCCACACCCGCTGGTCGCCAAAGCCCCACTGCTGTCCCAGGGTAAGGGAGAGTAGCAAATTAAGCAGACCGGCAAAAAGCACGGCCGCGCCTAAAAAATCGAACCGCTGGCCCTGGGCTGCCGGCGTGCGCGGCACGTAGCGCAGGGTCATAAGAGTGCCGATGATGCCCACCGGTAGATTGACGAAGAAAATCCAGCGCCAGGAAAGGGCATCAATGATAAAGCCACCCAGGGTAGGACCGAGGACAATCCCCACAGAAACCAGGGTGCCAGAAATGCCCAGTGCTTTACCCCGCTCGTGGGGCGGAAAGGCTTCGGTGATAATGGCCATGCCTAAGGCCTGGGTCATGGAGGCGCCAATGGCTTGCAACACGCGAAAGCCGATGAGCCAGTAGACGGTGGGCGCCATGCCGCAGAGCATGGAACTGAGGGTGAAGAGTATAAAGCCGCTGATGTAGACGGGCTTTTTGCCGACCATGTCGCCCAAGCGGCCCATGCTGAGCAGCACGGTGGAGAGGGTGAGCAGGTAGGCCATGGGCACCCACTGCACAATGGCGAAGGTGGTTTCTAGCTCGGCCCGCAAGGTAGGCAGGGCCACGTTGACGATGCTGCCATCAATGGTAGCCAGGAAGATGCCCATGCCTACGGCGGCTAGGGTGTGCCATTTGTAACGATAGGGGGAGGGGGTGTTGGGTGTCATGTAGTTAGGCGCAAAATGTGATGCGTGATGCATGAAGCCTCGTTTCACGCATCACGTTTTCATGGCGTTAGGACCAGTTTGCCGGTGACGATGCCGTCTTGAAGCTGTTGCAGGGCGACCAGCCCGTCGGCTAACGGGTAGATGGTGTCGATGATGGGGTGGAGACGGCCGTCAAAGATCAGCCCCATCACCTTCACATAGTCATTGTGCGGCCCCATGGTGCTGCCCAGAATGCGCAAATGTTTAGCAAAAATCAGGCGGTTGTCCAGCTCAAATTTGGGGCCGCTGGTGTTACCCACGGTGAGCAGCCGCCCCCCTTTTTTCAGGGAGCGCAGGGATTGGAAGAAGGTGGCGGCGCCGACGTTATCTACCACCAGGTCTACACCCTGGCGGCGGGTAGCTGTGAAAACGGCCTTGCCCCAATCTTCTTCGTGGCGGTTGATCAGTACGTCAGCGCCCAGCTCTTGGGCCTGGGCCAGCTTGGCGGCGCTGGAGCCGACAACGTAGATGGGGCTGGCTCCAGCCAGTTTGGCGATTTGGATGGCGGCGGTGTTGACGCCCCCGCCGGCGCCTACAATGAGCACTGATTCGCCGGCGTGCAGGCCGCCCACGGTGATGAGGGAGTGCCAGGCGGTGACGTAGACCAGGGAAGCGGCAGCGGCCGTTTCAAAAGGGATATGTTCGGGGAGGGGGATGAGGTTTTGGGCGGGAACGGCCGTATACTCTGCCGCAAAGCCATCCCGGTGTTCGCCCAAGATGGCGAACTGGTCGCACATGTTGTCGCGGCCTGCCTGGCAGTAGGCGCATTGGCCGCAGCTTACCGTGGGGTTCACGGCGACGCGATCGCCTGGGGCCACGGTGCGCACATTGGCGCCAACTTGGGCCACAATGCCGGCACCGTCGCTGCCCATGACGTGGGGCAGCTTGAGCTTGAGGCCGGGCCAGCCGCCTAACACCCACAGGTCCAGCCGGTTGAGGGCCGCGGCCTGGACGTGGAGCAGCACGTCATGGGGGCCTATTTCTGGTTCAGGCACGTTAGCAACGGCTACCTGGTTCAGGTCGCCGTGTTGGTGAAAAATGAGGGCTTTCATGGGTTGCTCCGTCAAGGATAGCGCATGGAGCGAGAGAATCAAAAAGAGCTATTTTCTGCTCTGGTTCTGGCGCTATCCTTTAGCTATTCTTCCCAAATTTCGTCGAGGTTCTCTTTGTAGTAGTCGAGGGTGTCGGCGTAGGTGAGGATGGCTTTGTCTTGGGTCGTTTTAAGTAAGACGTCGAGGAGGGTTTGCACGGCGAGGTCGTCCTGACCGTCGCTGTAATAGGCCAGGGCCAGGAAGGTGCGGATGCTGTTGTCTTCGGGGAATTCTTTGGCGGCGTCTTCGAGAATGGAAACGGCCGTTTCTGCATCTCCCAATCCGCGATAATTGATGCCCAGGCAGATCAGGCACTCCTGGCGTTCCGAGCCATCCAACCCTTTGTCCAGGGCTTGCTGGTAGTAGTCGTTGGCGGTTTCCACCTCGCCCAGCACGTCGAACGCACCGCCCACTTCAAACAAAACCAGGGGGTCGTGGGGATGGGCCTCAAGCAGATCAAGCAACAGTTCTTGGGATTCTTCGAGTTGGTCGTCGCGGCGTAGACCGCGAGCGCGGTGGATGGTTTCTTGAATGTCCATGAGTTTTCCTCTATCAATCGCGAGGGCAAGCGCTGAAGCCAGCCTCATGCCCGCGCCTTTCTGTTTGTTGGCGTTTATGACAGGGGAATGATAGAGGGGTGGGGGCAAAATGGCAATAGATGGCATTGACGAAGAGGGTTAGAGGGTTTAGGATTCAGAAAACAAGACACAAAAACGGGAAATGGGAAAGATGATGAGAGCAGTGAGCTGGCATGTGCAAGGGAAACTATTTACAGCTGAAAACGGCCGTTTTGCCCTGCTGCTGCAAAATTTGGAACCGGAAGAGGAAACGGCCGTTTCCCTCCACCTTCGCTTTGCCTTTGTCACCCTGGGGCGGGAGGAGCATATCTTCCCCGCCTTTATTTTGGACGACTGGGGCAAGGAGATACGGGGGCTGAAGCTATATGAATGGTTTGCTGAGTTTGGCGAGCAGTTTCCGCGGGCGGAGATTTTTGGCTTTGAACGCAACGGCGAAGAAACGCAATGCTTTGTGCGCGCCCTGGAGTTTTATGCGCGGCTGCCGATGTACGTGTACGCTGACCGCCATGCTGGGGTGGAAACGGGTACGCTGATTGAGGCGATTTTGTGGCCCAACCCGGATGTGGATGAGCCTGTGCAGGGGAAACGGCCGTCGGGGTGGAAACGGCCGTTGCGCAGCGCCCGCGTCAGCTGGTGGCAAGTACCCCCAAACCTGGAAACATTCGATCTCCGCCGGCTCACCCCGCCAGACCCCGGCATCTAACTGGAGACCGGTTTTCAGAAATCCGTCATGGGTACTACACCCAAAACAGTTATTTTGGTGTATGATTAAGCAGAGAACTATTCCAACCAGGGCGAGTCTTCGGCTCGCCTTTCTTTATCTGAAAACACAAGTTGTAAACCTGTAACAGGGGATAAATGAAGCATTACCTCAAATTCAGCCTTGGTGTTGTCATCATCATGATGGTTACGACGCTGCTGATTGCCAGAGGACAGGCACAGGCCGCGCCAGCACGCCCCAGCTTAAGCAAAACGCCCCCACCTGCGCAGTCCCTCTCGCCAATCTGGGGGCCAACTATTCGCCAATGGTCGCCCCAAATTACGGCTATTGCCCAGGAGTATGGCGTAGATCCGGACCTGATTGCGGCTGTCATTCAAGAAGAATCCCAGGGGGACCACCAGGTAGTTAGCTATATGGGCGCGGTTGGTCTTATGGGGGTCATGCCCAGTGGCCCTGGTTTGGAATTTCGGCCGTCTACCGAAGCCCTTAAACGGCCGACCACCAATTTACATTGGGGTGCGGCTATCCTCGCCGAAATCATTCGCCAGTCTGGAGGAGATATTTACGCTGCTTTGGCTGCTTATAGTGGTGGATGGGAATTGGTTGAAACCCGGATACCACGGCTTTATGCGACCAATATTCTTAACAACTATGGACGGGCCGTGGCCGCCCGCAGCGGTGTCCCTCCAGACATTGCTACCCAGTGGACGGTGGCTATTGAGATGCGCCGCGGGCACGTGATTGGCGAAGAGCTGTTGGTGCTGGGGGAGCAGCCGCTTTCTGGTTTGCGCACTTATGGCGAGCACGTAATCTTTGCTGACGTGGATGAACAAGGGCGTGCTTATCACATTCGGGGATATGCCGTGCCTGTTGCCCTGGTTATTCCTTTGGATTCTGTTTCGTATGGACATAGCGACCAGGTTGAAGCACCTTTGCAGGCCCGACTGGGTGAAAGCATTGAGAAGGTTGATCAGAGCAATCCCGAAGTGTTGATCGCTTGTTTGCCCAGCCTGAGCCGCTTGCGCGGACGGGTGAGTACGCGCTGGTATGCCCCATCCCAATGCCCCTCCTGGCATCGTTAGTCAGGTCAGCAAGTCAGCGGAGAACGATAAAAGCCGGCTGCCGTTAACCTGGCCGGCGGCGAAGTTAGCACGCTGACAATCTAAAACAATCAATAGGAGTTACGCATTTTAATGACAGAAATTATTCCCACGTCTCCCCGTACCGACGTGCAGGCCCGTTTTCCTGATGGGCAGGCATTCAATGGCCCGTTGGAGGCGTCCATTGAAGCTTTTGTGCAGGCGGCCCGGTGGCAAGGGCCTGGTGAGGTGGTGGCGGCATTGGTCAACGGCCGTCTCCGTGAACTCTCTCGCCCTCTGGAGCAAGATGCAGATATTGTGCCCGTGACCACGGCTGATTCCGACGGCGTGCGCATTTATCGTCGCTCCCTCAGTTTTTTGCTCATTGCTGCGGCAGCCCAACTGTTTCCCGAAAATACCATTAGCGTGCACCATTCCATGCCTTTTGGGGGCTATTACTGCGAACGGAATGATCAACGGCCGTTATCCAGCCACGAACTAAAACGCCTGCGCCAGCGTATGCAAGAACTGGTGGACGCTAACCTGCCCATTAAACAGGTGCAGGTTTCTCTAGACGAAGCCCTGGCCTTATTTCGCCAGGCTGGTGATTTGGAAAAAGCGGACCTGTTTGCCAAACGGCGCAAGGATTACCTGACGCTCTACGAACTAAATGGCGTGCGCGACTATTTTCACGGCTTCATGGTGCCCAGCACCGGCTACCTGCACCTGTTTGACCTGCGTCGTTACAACAACGGCTTTATTTTACAGTTTCCCCGCCGCCGTGAGCCGGACGTTTTACAGCCTTTTGAAGACGAGCCGCGCCTGGCTAGTGTCTTTCAGGATTATGAGCGCTGGTTGCGCATCATTGGCGTGCCCAGCGTTGCTTCCCTAAACAATGCCATGCGCAACGGCCGTATCCAGGAAGCTATCCTCGTGGCCGAAGCCTTGCACGAACAACAGTTAGCCAACATCGCCAACCAGATTGCCACCCGCCAGCCCGACGTCAAAATCATCCTCATTTCCGGCCCCACCTCTGCCGGCAAAACCACCTTCAGCAAACGGTTGGCCTTGCAGCTTCTCGCCTTTGGCATTCGCCCCGTTACCATCAGCATGGACAACTACTTCATCAACCGTGAGCATACTCCACGAGATGAAGAGGGTAACTACGATTTTGAAGCGCTAGAAGCCGTGGACGTTCCCCTGTTTCAAAATCACCTGCAAAAACTACTGGCGGGCGAAACCATCATCCAGCCACGCTACAACTTTTACACCGGTTTACGCGAATGGGGAGATGAGCTGCAAATTGGGCAGGATCATGTACTCATCATCGAAGGTATTCACGGGCTTAACCCGCGGCTGGTAGCTGGTTTACCGCCCAACTCCTTCTATCGCATTTTCATATCTGCCCTGACCCAGCTCAACCTGGATAAACACAACCGCGTGCCCACCACCGACACCCGCATGCTGCGCCGCATTGTGCGTGACGCCGCGCACCGCGGCTACACCGCCGCCGATACCATTCGCCGCTGGCCCAGCGTGCGGGTGGGCGAAAAGCGGTATATTTTCCCCAATCAAAACAACGCCGATATTTTCTTTAACTCGGCTTTGGTGTATGAAGTGGCAGCCCTAAAAACGCTGGCATACCCCCTGCTGCTGCAAGTGGAACCGGACACCCCCGAACGTGTAGAGGCTAACCGCCTGCGCGCCTTTTTACAATGGTTTGATCCCCTCCCCAGTAACTACCTGGCGCTGATTCCCACCCATTCTATCCTGCGCGAATTCCTGGGCGGTTCTGTGCTGGACGATTACGACCCCGGCCAACATTAAAAAAGAGTGGCGATTAGAGAGTGGTTCATCGCCACTCTCTAATCGCCAATTTCTAACTTCAATTCCCCCTAAATCTCGCCCGAAACCAACACCTGCTTCACCTCGGCAATAGCCCGTGTAATTTCAATTTCTCGCGGGCAGGCGTTGGTGCAGTTGAAGTTGGTACGGCAGCGCCACACGCCAAAGGTGTCGCCTACTACGTTAAGACGCTCCTCGGCGGCGGTGTCGCGGCTGTCAAAAATGAAGCGGTGGGCATTGACAATGGCTGCCGGCCCGACGTACCGCTCGTTGGCCCAAAAGCTGGGGCAAGAGGTGGTGCAGGCGGCGCAGAGAATACACTTGGTGGTGTCATCAAAACGCGCCCGGTCTTCTGGAGATTGCAGACGTTCACGGCCGTCTGCTGGCACTGGCGTATCGTTAATAAAATAAGGCAGCACTGATTTGTAGTGGTCGAAGAAGGGTTCCATATCCACAATCAGATCTTTGAGTACGCGCAGCCCCAGGATAGGTTCTACCTGGATGTTGACGCTTTGGCTACCGGGGGCCAACCGTGAGACCAGGGTTTTGCAGGCCAGGGCATTGGCCCCATTAATGCGCAGGGCGTCGGAGCCGCACACGCCGTGCGCGCACGAGCGGCGCAGCGCCAGCGTACCATCCAGCTCCCATTTGACGCGGTTCAGTAAGTCTAACACGGTGTCGGTGGGGTCCACATCTTGCAGGGTGTACTCGCCCCACCAGGGTTTTTTGTCTTTGTCGGGATTAAACCGGCGAATGCGTAATTTTACTTGCATGGCGCGCTCCTTTAATAGACTCGTGGTTTGGGTTCGTAACGCCCTAGCGTGACGGGCTTATAGTCCAGGCGATACGCCCCTTCCCCTTCTTTGTGGCAAAGGGTGTGCTTCAGCCAGTCGTCGTCGTTACGTTCGGGGAAGTCGTCGCGGGCGTGGGCGCCGCGGCTTTCCTGCCGGGCCAGGGCAGAAACGGCCGTTACCTCCGCCAGCTCTAGCAAACAGCCCAACTCCCACGCCTCCAGCAAATCGCTGTTAAAGATCTTGCCCTTATCTTCAATTGCAATATGGGCATACTCTGCCCGCAGTGCTTGCAGCTCGGCTACCGTCTGGGTAATGGTTTCCTCGGTACGGAACACGCCAACCCCTGCGGTCATCGTCTTTTGCATGCGGTTACGCAGTTCATAGGGCTTGGCCCCGCTTTCATTCTGGCGAATTTGGGCAAAAACATCCATGATTTCTTGCGCCGGATTCGCGGGCAGCGGTTCCAGCGGGGTATCTTTGCAAAAGGCGGCCATATGTTTGCCCGCGCGACGGCCAAAGACCACCAGGTCTGTCAGCGAGTTGGTGCCCAGGCGGTTGGCCCCGTGTACCGATACGCAGGCCACTTCGCCGGCGGCGTATAGGCCGTGCAGTACATTGTTTGAGGCATCTAGCAACACACGGCCGTCCACGTCCGTAGGAATGCCGCCCATGGCATAATGGGCTGTCGGTTGTACTGGCATTGGCTCTTTTGTGGGATCTACACCCAGGTAAGTACGCGTAAAGTCCGCAATGTCTGGCAGCTTGGCCTCAATGTATTCCCGGTCAATGCGCCGCTTTTCGCCATCTTCGGCAAAGTAGCGGTTCACCGTTTTCGGCGTGACGTCCAGATGAACGTAGTTTTTGCCCTTAATACCCCGCCCCGCTTGCACCTCCAGGTAAATGGCGCGGCTGACCACGTCGCGGCTGGCCAGGTCTTTGATATTAGGCGCATACTTCTTCATAAAGCGCTCCCCTTCGCCATTGATGAGGACGCCGCCCTCACCGCGCACCCCCTCGGTAATGAGGATGCCCAGCTTAAAGATGCCAGTGGGGTGAAACTGGAAAAACTCCATATCTTGCAGCGGTATGCCCCGGCGCAGGCAAATGGCCGCGCCGTCGCCGGTCAGCGAGTGGGCATTGGAAGTTACTTCCCAACAACGCCCCCAGCCACCAGTGGCAAACATGACCGCTTTGCTGTGGAAGATGTGAAAGTCGCCAGTGGCAATCTCAATGGCAATGACACCACCCACGGCGTTGCCCACGCGAATCAGGTCTACCACCTGAAATTCGTCGAAGAAGTTAACCTTGTGTTTGATGCATTGCTGGTAGAGGGTTTGCAGAATCATGTGGCCGGTGCGGTCGGCAGCGTGGCAGGCACGCATGACGGGCTTGCCGGTTTCGTTGTTGGTGTGCCCGCCAAAGCGCCGTTGGGAGATACGGCCGTTAGGAAAACGGTCAAAGGGCAGTCCCATATGCTCCATCTCAATGACCACGTCAATGGCGTCCTGGCACAAAATGTCCACCGCATCCTGGTCGGCCAAATAATCGGAACCTTTCACAGTGTCGTACGCATGCCATTTCCAATGGTCTTCCTCTTCATTGCCCAGGGCCGCGCCTACACCCCCTTGGGCCGCGCCCGTGTGCGAGCGCGTGGGGTACAGTTTAGAAAGCACAGCCACGTTGGCTTCCCGGCTGGCGTACAGGGCTGCCATCAGCCCCGCGCCACCTGCGCCAACAATGACTGCGTCGAATGTGTGTGTATGTAAAGTTGCCATGATCCTCTTCCTTTAATTGATGGAGGCCGGGTCGAAGCTGGCAATGGCAAAGCCCGCCCACAGCAGGGTAATAACGACAAAAACAGCCAGCGCAATGTTAATAATGCGCACGGTGCGGCGATTATGAATGTAATCCTCCAAGACCTGACGTAAGCCGTTGATGCCGTGACTGAAAGCGAAGGCCAGCAGCAGCATATCATAAGCCTTCCAGCCCCAATCATTCCATTGCTCAGCCACAAATTGGATGGTGAGGTTATGCACGCTGTTGAGCACGTGTTGGATCATCATGTGCCCCACAGCCAAAATCAACAAGGCAATGCCGGTGAGGCGCATAAATAAGAAACCATAGCGTTCAAAATTGGTGCGAACCTGGACTTTGCGGCGCGTGACGCCGGTTACAGTTGTCATGGTTAAACTCCTTTTTTAGGATGAGGGAAAGGGGGGGATGGCCCAGCAATTTGTACCTCCGCGGCAATACTCTACGATGCCGATGAACATGTAGATGCCGATGGGCACAAAAACAACCAAAAACAAAACCCAGACAAAGGTGGCGGTCTGGCGCTGGTACTTCCACCATTCTGGCTTGAAGTCGAGAATGGTGATACGAATGCCGTTAAAGGCATGGTAGAGTACGGCTGCCATTACGCCGATTTCGCCGGCACCAAACAAGGGATGCTTGAATAGTTCGACCGACCAGGAGTAAATTTCCGGCGCGTAGGTGACGTTGGCTGTGTCCCACACGTGGATGACCAAGAAAGACAGAATGGCCAACCCCGACAGGCGGTGGGCCACCCAGCTCCAGTGCCCACTACGGCCCCGGTAGCGCGCGCTTTCGCGTAGCGTGAGTAATAGTGATGACATATGCACCTCTCCTTCTTTAAGGTGGTAATAATGTATAGGGTATACAACAATTGTTAAGGGTGAGGCAAATGGAATTTTGCTAATTGTGCCTAATGACCCAGATTGTGTGCGTTTATTTTGCCACGATTTGGCGATTCGTCCACAATGGATGCCACTAGGTTTGCCGGGCTATTAGTCATGAATGTGGAAGCATGGCAGATGCTTGCCTTCGGCATAGCCCATTGTTACACTTTATTTTGACATGATACGTCCTTTTCATTTGCGTGATTTACCTCTAGTGCATCGCCTGAGCGAACACGGCGTTGCCCTACACTCGGAGTCGGCCCTTATCAACCAGGTCCATCCGTTGCGGGGTGCGTTGTTTAACCTGTTTATGGGTGGCGATTATCCAACCTTTGTCTGGCGGGCGGAGGAAGGCCCTGATGCTGGCTTTGTTCAGCTGCAACTGCGTGAGGGGAGCCAGAGTGGGTATATTCTTTTTATTAGCGCAACGGCTGGCGCGGGCGATGAAGATGGTTCTGCCGGTGCTTCCATCAATAAAGAGGTCTGGTTGTCGCTTCTTGACCAGGCCATTATTGAGGTGGGCCAGCGGGGTGTGCACAGCCTGGTGGCGGAAGTGGATGAGACTGGTCCGGAGCTGCCGGTGCTGCGGCGAGCAGGGTTTGCTGTTTATACCCGGCAGGATATTTGGGTGTTGGAGAAGGACACCAATATGCCGGTGCCGAATGATAAACGGCCGTTCCTCCAACAGCGGCGCGGTGAAGATGATTGGGACATTCAATTACTTTACGCCAATACCGTTCCCCGTTTGGTGCAGCTTGTGGAACCCATGCCACCCCTGGAAATTGGGCAGAGTTGGGTTCTGCGTGAAGGGAGCGAATTGACAGCTTGCATTCATGCCCATCGTGGCGAGGCGGCCACCTGGCTTCGTTTCTTCATCCACCCTAATGCCGAAGCCCGTGCTGAAGAAATTATTCACGCGACGCTGAACCTGCATGCTCCTAAAGCGAACCATCCCTTATTTTGTAGCGTGCCCCGCTACCAAAGCTGGCTGCAGAACTCTTTGCAGCGCAGCGGTTTTGCCTTATGGAGTAGCCATGCCGTGATGGTGAAACATACTGTTCAGCACTTGCGCCGCCCGCTGCCAGAATTAACGGCCGTACTCGAATCGCAGGGTATCACCACCTCTTCCCCCATCATTCGCCAATACTACTGGCCAAAAGATGGGTCAGGAAAGAACGGCCGTCTCTCTCTCAAAAACAGGTAACCAAAATAACTCTATGGATAAACAACAAGCAATCGAAGATTTACAAGCCCTCCTGTTCCTTTTGCCCCCACGCATCCGCCAAAAGCTGGAGCAATTGGGGCACGAAGATGAGCTGCTGGAGGTCATCCTTGACCTGGGTCGTTCCCCTTCAGCGCGCTACGTTGACGGTGAGAAGATGCTCTTACCCGAAGAAGTGACCAAAGCCGAAATTGACGCGGTGGTCAACAGCATTGGCGATTTTGACGACGACAACCGTGCCGGCATTGCCCGCACGCTGCACCGCATTTCCGGCATTCGCAACCGGCGCGGTGACGTGGTGGGCCTTACCTGCCGCGTAGGCCGCGCCGTTTACGGCACCATTGACATCATCGCCGACATTGTCGAGGAAGGGCACAGCATCTTACTGCTGGGCCGCCCCGGCGTAGGCAAAACCACTAT
The DNA here is from genome assembly GCA_964504445.1 of uncultured Anaerolinea sp. GTDB lineage: Bacteria > Chloroflexota > Anaerolineae > Promineifilales > Promineifilaceae > JACSRF01. The sequence goes on from CAZDEO010000007.1 coordinate 33,220, forward strand.
GCTGCGCGAAATGGCGCGCATCCTGGCCGAAAAGAAGCGGGTGATCATTGTGGACACCTCCAACGAAATTGGCGGCGATGGCGACATTCCCCACCCCGCCGTAGGCCGCGCCCGGCGGATGCAGGTGCCACGCCCTGCCCACCAGCACGAGACGATGATTGAGGCCGTGGAAAATCACAATCCGGAGGTCATCGTCATTGACGAAATTGGCCGCGAACGAGAAGCTGGGGCTGCCCGCACCATCAATGAGCGCGGCGTGCAGCTTATTGGCACTGCCCACGGCAATACGCTGGAGAATCTGTTGTTGAACCCGACTCTGTCTGACTTGGTCGGCGGCATTGAAAGCGTGACCCTCTCAGACGAAGAGGCGCGCCGCCGCGGCACGCAAAAGACGGTGTTGGAGCGCCGCGCCCCGCCGACTTTTGACGTGCTGATTGAGATTCAGGCTCGGGAGAAGCTGCTGGTGCATAGAGACGTGACAGATTCGGTGGATGCTATGCTGCGGGGACGGCCGTTGCAGGTGGAAACGCGCCAGCGCGACGCTGCCGGCAAAATCAGCATTACCCCAGAGCCAATTATGGCCAGCTCGCCTGCGGTGACGGGGCGGCGGGACTTGCGTCCCGGCGAGGGCCGCGGGGCAGCCGGGCGGGTACGCCGGGAAAATGGCAATGACCATGGGAACGGGAATGAAAACGGCCGTGCTGCCAAAACAGAGCGCGCCGTCATTGATCTTTCTGCGGGTGAACCCGGTGAGGCCAGTAAACGCATTCGCGTCTTTCCCTATGGCGTTGCCCGTAACCGGCTCCTACAGGCCGCTAAAAGATTGGGCATCTTCCTGGAAGTCGTGGATGACCTGGCGGAAGCGGATGTGCTGGTTACCCTGAAGAGCTACTACCGCAAGCGCCGCCGCCTGATTAGTGACGCCGAGCAAAGGCGCAAGCCCGTTTACGTTTTGCGGGCCAACACGGTGAACCAGATGGAGAATTTCCTTATTCGCGCGTTGGACCTGGAGGCAACGCCCGCAGACCCTTTTGATCTGGCGTTGGGGGAAGCCGAAGAGGCTATTCAACAGGTGAATACCGGGCAGGCGGCTTACGTTGATCTTAGCCCGGTAGGGTCTGCGCTGCGTCGCTACCAGCACCAGTTGGCGCGCCAGGCAAATCTCGTTTCCCACAGCTACGGCCAAGAACCCATGCGCCACGTGCGCATCTTCAATACTCCCCGGAATGAGTAGACAGGGAATAGCTGTTGGTTGGTGAGCGGGTTGGTAATCCTTGACAAGGCGCCCAAGGATGGGGTGACCAGGGGACAAAATAGCAGGTTGTGTCCGTTAATCATAAAATCGGTTAGTAAACCAACCATCTAGTCAACCAACAAACCACAAAACAACCATGTTCATCACTTTTGAAGGCCCAGAGGGCAGCGGGAAAACCAGTCAAATTCAACTGCTGGTCAAATTTTTGCAAGAGCGGGGCTATCGGGTGCTCACCACGCGTGAGCCTGGCGGGACGCGCATTGGTGACCAGATTCGTGCCTGCCTGCATGATGTGACCAATACCGAAATGACGCCGGTGGCGGAAGTGCTGCTCTACGCGGCGTCACGGGCGCAGCTGGTGCGCGAAGTCATTCAACCAGCGCTGGTGGCCGGACAAATGGTGTTGTGTGACCGGTTTTATGACAGTACGATGGCTTACCAGGGATACGGCCGTACGCTTGACCGTGACGCTTTACGCCAAATCACCCGATTTGCCACGGGCGGGTTAAAGCCAGATCTGACAATTTTGCTGGACATAGACGTGGAGCGAGGGCTGGCCCGCCGGGTGGCCAATGCCGCAGAAATGAACCGGCTAGATTTGGAGCAGGTTAGTTTTCACCAGCGGGTGCGCCAGGGGTACCATGCCCTGGTTCAGCAAGACCCCACCCGTTGGCTGGTGGTTGATGCTGACCGCCCTGTTGACGTTGTGCAGGCTGAACTGCGCCGTCTGGTTGCTACGCGGTTAACAAAGGTTAGTTAACGTCCCGCAGGTTGTCGCTTACAGATGGGCGATCACGGTAACGGGCTTCCAGATTTCTGTCCTTAAAAATCATCAAAACCGCTACTGCCCATGCTGTCGGCCAATTCGGGCATGGACTGCTCAATGGATTCGGGTGATTCCCCTTTTTCTAAGCGATCAACAACTTCGTTAAAATCGTCGCCCATATCTTCGCCCATTTCCTGGCTCATTTTGCGCATAAACCGCCCCAAGGATTTGGGATCTTCTTCGTCAAGGCCCGCCAGGGCGCTGTCGTCCATCAGGTTGTCCAGGCGCGCATCTTCGGATTTGCCTACAGCAACGCGACCGATGCGCCGCCGCAGGTTTTGGCTGTGGCAGCGGGGGCAGGTGGGCACGGCCGTGTCATATTCGGCATACGTAAAGAATAGGCGTACCGGCTTTTGGCAATCTTGACAAATGTAGTTATAAGTAGGCATATGTGACGTTACCCCTCAAGGTCAAAATAGTGGTCGAATAGTTCGCCATGAAATCATTATACTTTTCAGCTAAACAGGTGCAAATGTGATTGATCAAAACCCCTATGAAACCAGACGGTATCCTTTGCTCATCGTTATTTCTGGCCCCTCCGGCGTGGGCAAAGATACCATTGCCCGCGGTCTGATTGACCGTTCGCCAGACTCCTTCTATTTTGTAGTGACAGCTACCACGCGCCCGCCACGAGCGGATGAAGTACACGGCCGTGACTACTTTTTCGTCTCCACCGATGAGTTTGCGCGCATGATTGAGGAAGATGAGTTGCTGGAATACGCCATTGTATACAACGATTACAAAGGCGTGCCTAAGCAACAAATTCGGGACGCATTAGCCAGTGGGCGGGACGTGGTTATGCGCGTGGATGTGCAGGGGGCGGCCACCATTCGTAGGGCAATTCCCAATGCCGTTCTCATCTTTCTCATGGCGGAATCTGAAGGGGCTATGGTAAAGCGGTTGCGCGAGCGAAAATCTGAGACTGGCGAAGGGTTGCACCTGCGCATTGCCACGGCGCGCCAGGAAATGAAGCGACTAAGCGAGTTTGATTACAGGGTAATCAATGCTGACAGCGCCCAGGAAAAGAGCGTGGAGAGCATTTTGGCCATCATGGAAGCGGAACGCTGTAAGGTGGAGCAAAAACCGGTAACGCTTTAGTCACGCCATTGATGGGTTTCTGCTCATTGCCCACCGGCATAGAGCAGTTTGGTGAGGCTTTTGTTTTGCGCCACCCATAGTCCAACCAGACCAATACGCAGTTCGTAGAGAGTTTTGGCTTGCTCCGTAATTTCGCGCATGATGTCTCGTTCTACCAGGTTTTGCAAGGCCGCAGTGACCGCCCCGGGATCCAGGTGGATATCATAGGGTTGCAAAGCGCGAATAATTTCTTCGGGGTGGAAAGGTTGGTCAGTATCCATAAGGTGGGCAACGGCCGTTAGCAAAGCACGCTCTGTGTAATCTGAACGCTGCCAAAGGTAAGCAAAATGTACCTCCCCCAGCCGCAGCATTTCATCCAACGCCGCGTTCACGTCCGACACGGTAATGTAACCCGTTTTTTGCGTATTGGCCCGCTTGACCAGGGTATAGCACACCAGCTGCAAAAAATAAGGGTGCCCGGCGGTGACGCGCAAAATCTTGTCCAGGGCTAAATCATCATAAAGCAGGTGGGGGGCAACCGGTTCTGTAATCAGGCGGGTGGCTGATTCGGGGCTGAGATAGCCAATTTTTTGGTGGAGGGCGATGTTGAACAGCACCGACCAGTAATCGGCCCCCATTTCTTCCAGGCGCCGGGTGCCCACAAAGATAAAGCTCAGCCGATTGCTGTGCTGCATCAGGTGGCGCAGATAGGGGAAAATGGTGGTTGGTAAAATACCATCCTGCACTAAATTTTCAATGGCTTCGAATTCATCAAATACCAACACGAGTGTTGTGGGGGCAGGCAGCAAAGATTGCACGTGCGGTAGAAACTTGCGCTGAAATAAGCCTGTGGGGTCGGCTCGCCAAGCTTCCAGATCGGGTACTTTTACGTCAATGTCGCGGCTGAACAAAGCATCGGCAATTAGCCAGGCCAGGTCATTGAGCAGGGCCGGCATACCAGGGTTCACACCCAAAGATTGGCAATCAATGTAAACAGGTAGCAAATTAGGTGGCAGGTGCTGTTCCAACTGCAATAGGGCTGAGGTTTTGCCGGTACGCCGCTGGCCTACCAGGATGAGTACATTGCGTTGGGCTTGCTCGCCGACGTTTTCGGCCACAAAATCGAAAAGTTCTTGTCTTCCAAAAAAGAGCGGGCTGTCGCGCCGTAGTGGCGAGCCGGGGATGTAGGGGTTCGCAATGGGTTTGAAGTCGCGAACTGGGGAAAGGATGTGTACCATGTCGCCAAAGGCGGTCACTTTGTCGTGTTGGTTGCGGTCGTTGTAGGTGAGGGTAAGGGCAATGCGAAAGCGGTCGGTGACCTGGGGTTCAATGTCGAAGCTGGCCTGCCGCACGCGCCCTGGCGGAATGAGGGGGATGACCTGGGGGGGACTATGAACAAGGTAGGACGGCCGTTCCTCAAGTAAGGCCAACACTTGTTCGGCCGCAGCGCGCCCGTTGTTATGAATTTCTATGGCAACGTGGGAACGGCCGTTGGGCACCAAGCGCTTTGTCTTCAACGTTACCACCAGTTCGGCTCGCCCGCGCAACTCTTCTACTTTTGCCACAATCAGGCCCATCCAGCGACGCGCCACGACCTGAACCAGGGTTTTGTCGATGCGCTCTGGATATTCGGGCAACTGCTCCTCCAGTGCGGCCAACTGCGAACCGGCCTCATTTAAATAAACCAGCCGGTCTTCTGCTGTTTCTACTCGCTCACTATCCCGCAAATTTGTTAGCACCGGCAGCAGCAGGTCCAGCGTCGGTGACCAGTACTCCGTCTCATCTAGCAAGCGCAGCAATTCGACCAGTTGGGGATGCAGCAGCGTCAATTCCGTAATGGATGGCGCTTCCAGCAAGCCTTGCCCGGCTCTAAACATCATGCGCCAGCAGGTCAGGCAGTGCCAATCCAGGTTTTGTTGTTCAATCTCGTCAAGGGCGCTATTTAAGATGGACAAGGCAGCATGGGGACGATCGCCCAGGAGGAAAAGGCCGTCAGCCAGGCTGGTAATGAGTCTGTCTCCGCTTTGGCGAGCCTGGCTGGTAAGGTATAGTAAAAATTCCGGAGAACCTCCGGTATAGGTGTAGCGGTTTTCCAGCAGGAGCAGGGTATGGGTGGGGTGCTGGCGCAGGCGGCGATGAAAGCGCCGGGCGCGGGCGGGGGCAGATTGGGCCTGGCGAATGAGGACAACGGCCGTTACTGCGGCCAAGAGAGACAACCCCACCAGCAGCATTTGTGCGGAAGTAAAGAAAGGCGTCACCATCAACGGGCGCGGACCGGGGGGAGGTGTCAGGTAACCACTGTGAAAACCATCGACAAAGAAATAGCGATAAGCCACGCCCTCCCCCGTTATGATAGGGTTGGGAATGAGAAAGGGAACCTGCCCATTGCCCGTGCTTACCTGCCGCTGGCTCTGGGAAACCCACTCTCCGGTGTTGGGATCGAACATTTGCAACTCCACCGTGACGGCATCACCCTCTACATCCCGCACGGCCACGTTCAGATTATACTGACCAGGCTGGACGTCGGTTGTAGGATTGGTTAGCAGCGGTGGGCGATTTTCCTGGGCGCGAAACAATTGCGCCAGGCCATTATCGGTAATCACGACCAAGTCTGTCTTTTGTCCGGTGTCTTGCTGAAGCGTTACCAGGCCAAAGGCGCTGCTGCTGAGAGCTAGTTCGTCTATCAATTCGGGCGCCTGGGAGAATAACAGGATGCTCCGGTCACGGTTTGCCACGGCAATTTCAGCCAGAGAATCACCATCTACGTCGCCCCATTGGATGCCGGTCACCTCGCCTACGCCGTGAATACGCCACGCAATGTGTGGACGGCCGTTTTCTATCTGCAAGTTCAGCAGTGTGCCGGCCTCTGTGGCAATGAGTAAGGCTTCCTTTGCTCCTGAGGTCTCATCATCAGGTGGCAAACTGATGGCGTGGCTAAAAACCGGTATGCCATCTAGCGCTACTGGCCAGGGGGGCAACAGCACACCACGCCAATTTAATCCGTAGGCGTGGCTATCGGCCACCAGCACCAATAAGCGTGCGGTCAACTCTACCGCATTGCCAACCCGCGGAAGCACATAAATGTCGATGATCGGCTGGTTGTAGGTTGCAATGGATTGAGGCCCTTCGTCGCTTGCGCGAAATTTGAAAAGCTCAGTGTCATTCGCTACCAGCAATTCAGGCAGATCGGGGGTCAAGGGGTTGGCGTCCGGCAAAATGCGTAAGTGGCGTACGGGGCCGCTTATTTGGTAATCGGCGAGGCGTGCGCCTAAAGCGGAAAAAACGGTTATGTTGCCTGCGGCTGTGCCTACCACAATTTCCGGTTCGCCCCGCCCATTGACGTCACCCACCAGCAGGCTGGTGACAGGGGAGGGCAGCTCCTCGGCCCAGGCCTGCTCACCATTTTCCTGGCGCACTTCCAGGATACTTATAGGCGCGCCGATGCCATCGCCCAGGATGCGCGCCAGCACGATTCGCGGCTCGGCATTGTTGGAGGATGACAGGGTTGCCAGGTGGGCGATTTCACCACCGGGGGCAATGCGCAGGTAGAGAGATCCTTCGTTGTCGAAGCGGTGCAGACGGCCGTCATCATCCCCAACCAGCAGTTCATCTACACCGTCCTGATCGAAGTCCAAGACAAGATGAGAAAGCGGCACGGCACGCAGCACCCGGGACCATTCCAGGGCAATTTCACTGGCGCCAACCCCCAGACCCAACAGCGCCAGATCCGGGAATTGTACCAGCAACAGTTCGCTTAGCTGATCCTGGTTGATGTCTACTAAGCGGGCCAGGCCCGTTTCGTCAACACTGGTGAAGGTTTGCAAGATACGGCCGTCTTCACCCAACAGCATCAGGTCAGTGGGGCCGGGCTGGTCGGGCTGGGGGCCAATAATGGCGGCCATCATCGGCCAGTTTTCGCCCAAGAGTGCGGCCCCGGCAGATAACGAAACGATGCGCCGGTTGGCTTCCTGATCAAGGTGGGTGGTGAGACGGCGGCGGCCTAATCCATCAAAAACGATAACGCTACCACTGTTGGTGCCCACCGCCAGGCCAGGGCCATCGGGGAGGGGGACAATAGTCAGGGCAGAGACGGGGCGGTTAACGGTGCGTGGCCAAATGCGCTGCCCGGTTGCGCTGTAGAGGTTGACGTTGCCCAGGCTGGTGCCCACGGCGATGCTGGGGGGGCTGTTTTCGGTTATTTGAAAAGGCTGGAGGGCGGTGATACGGCCGTCAACAGGCCGCTCCCAACGAGCCTGTCCGTCACCCTGCACCCACGCCAACCGGCTAAAGCGGCTGCTGGGGTTAAAGTAGCCAACTAATGCCTCCTGACGGCCGTTGCCGTCAAAATCATCTACTACCAGGTGCGGGGTGGCATCAATGGTCGGGTTATTATTACGAATGTGCCGCCACAAACGGTTACCATCAGCGCCATAAAGCTGAAGCTGCCCGGAACGGAGCAGTAGGAGAATTTCTTCGTAGCCGTCACCATTGTAATCAAAGGGAGCTATTGTAACCGGCGCGGCGGTGTACTGAGATTGCCACTCCGCTAGAGCGGCGCTGCCCCCACCGGTAAGGAGTGTTGGTGGCGGCGCGGCTGCTTCCAGGGGCACCCGCCAGAGTAACGCCCCCCCAGCATTAAAGAATAGCAGTTCGTTTGCCAGGGCAACGGCAATTTCATGTCCTACCTGCATTACGTCGCTGCTATTGACCACCGTTATGGCCCGCACGGGTGCGCCGACTTCGTAACTCCACAAGAGGTCCCCATTGGCGTCAATGAGGTCAATACGGCCGTTTTCGGCAGCGACTACCAGTTCAGCCACACCGTCATTGTTTACGTCTGCCAGAAACAGGTGCTGCAGTCGCCCTGAAGTGGCGTAATTCCAGTAGTCAGCTGTTTGCTCCTGGGCCTGGGTGGGAAACGGCCGTAGCAACCCTAACGCCAGCAACACAAATAGCGTCACCCCCCTGACGATTCGCCTGACCCCTGCACACTTCTTTGCCATTTTCTGCGCGTCTGCCACCCCGCTCAATCTGGCGGGCGCAGCGCGTACCCCACGCCTCGCTCGCTGACAATCCAACCGCTAAAGGGTTCTATGGCACGGCGCAGCCGCTTAATGAGCGTTTTCAAGCGGTCCGGATCATCAACCAACACATCCCCCCACACCGCCAGCTCCAAATCGTCGCCATGGACAACCTGACCCTCATGCTCGCACAGCTTCACCAAAATGCTGAACTGAGAGGTTGTCAGATTTAGCTCTTGCCCATTTCCCCACACCTGGTGCCGCTGCTGGTCGATGACAAAAGGGCCAGCCTGGATAAGACCTTCCACCTTTTGACGGCGCACAAAACGGCGCAAAATCTCGCTGGTGTAATAGTATTTACCATCCATGTAGGCCAGCAGACACTGCTGCTCTAACATGCGCAGGCTGTCAATGGGGCCGTCCGCTATCGCCAGCGTATACTGCTCTTCCCCGCTCAGGTTTTGCCACAAATAGCTTAAATGAGATCCGGCTTCCACTTCAATAGGGTCATCCAACCGGGCCAGCTCTTCTTCCGTCTGCAAAGGGTTGCCTTCAGCCAGAGTTTGGTAAGCATGGTAGCCAGCAACGTGCAAAAAGAAGGGATGCGGGCCAACCAAAAAGAGCAAATGCTGCAGCAAACTTTCAGGGAAGGTAGTATTGGTGGACATGAGGCGATGTTGGAGAAGAGCACGGCCGTTTTCCTCTGAAAACAGCCCCAGCGGCAAGGTGACAAAAATATTGAAGAAGGGGGAACTAAGAATCTCTTCCTCAGCGGTGATGGCGAACAACGGCCGTTGACTGGCTGTCAGATACGCCAGACCATACTTCGTCGTCAGCCCCCGCAGCCGCGCAAAGAAATACGGGGTCAGGTGCTCATTAGCTGCCAGCAGTTCAAACTCATCCAGCAACAACACCACCGCCACCCGTTTGCGCCCGATCTGGCTCAGCACGCGATCCAGGGCACGATACGTTCCCGGCGGTTCTTCACTACGCACATCCAGCCCGGCATCGTGGGCCGCCTCCAGCAGCCCCAGCAGCAGCGTTTCATACACCTCTTCCGGCGGCGCCCCCCCTAACTCCTGGCAGTCCACCAGCACAAAAAGGGCATGAGGCGGATCTAGCTGCAGCGACGCCCGCACTTCAGACCGCGTCAGGTGAATGAGCAACGAGCTTTTACCAATGCGGCGGGGACCAATGAGAGAAACGCTCTGCCCATTGCGCAGCAAGCCCAAAATCTGGGCTGTTTCGCTTTCCCGGTTGTAAAAATTTTCCGCCCGCCGGATGGCGCCACGGTGAAAGAAGGGGTTGTTCATGCTCATGCCATTATTGTAACGAGAAACCGGGTTTTTTGAAAAAACCCAGCTTCTCGCCAGCAGTTATATATGACAAGATGATAATGGATGATTCCTCCTGGCACCCGTTCAGATGAAAGGGTGCCTAGAGATCAAGTACAAGCCAGCAAAACAGTAACCTAGACAAGATAAAACAATGCGAGACCAGAAAGAGTCACCCATCACGTTTCACGCGCCTGCAAATACTTGTACAACACCCCCATCACCGTGGCGGGTTCCGCCTCGCGCTCCTTGTTATATTGGCGCGTGGCGCGGCTGCGGCTAAGGTGTAAATAGCGGCGGGCGCGGGTAATGCCGACGTAAAGCAGCCGCAGCCGCTCGCTGATGATGTCGATGTGGGCGGATTCGGTAGCGCTGCAACCTTCGTAAAGGCGGGCCTCACCTTCCATCAGGAAGCGCAGTTGGGCCGCGGCTTCAGCCGTGGGATCGCCCCCCAAAAACTCGTGGACGCCCAGAAAAGGGGCATCCAGGCTGCCGGGAATCCAGAAGCCATCTATGCCCACCAAAAAGACGGCGTCCCACTCCAGACCTTTGGCGCTGTGTTGGGTGGTCAGGGTAATGCGCCCCGGTTCTGGCTCGTAGCCCAGGTCGGTGGGGGTGACAATGGGCAGGCGGCGACGGCCGTCTACCACATCCGCCAGTTCCGCTACCAAATCGGGCAAACGCCACTCCGGCTGCGCATCGCGCCAGCCGCGCATGAGGGTGGCAATTTGGTAAGCGATGGCCAGATCCGTTTCGTGGACATCTTGGCCCCAGGCAAAAAGTTCGTCCCCCAGGGTGAGCACCAGATCGTCAATGGGCAGATCGCGCAGGACAAACATGCGCCGCAAAAACTCAGCCAGGCGAGCCAAATGGGGCCAGTCATCTTCCGCCAGCACCCCGGCTGGCAAAGAGGCCGCCCACTGCTCTTGATCCCAGGGGAAAAGCAGCGCCTCTGGCTGGTGTACACTGCGCAAAACGGTGTGAAAATGCGCCAGGTTTTCCACAGGACCCACGGCTGCTGGGTGACCTAATTCATGCAGGCTGGCATGGGCGGCCACCAGGGCACGGGCGTTTTGCGGATCGGCCAGCACGGCCAGAATGGCGTGCATGGCGGCGGCAATTTCCCGTTCCCGGCCACCGCCGCGCAGCAGGTTGTCGTAAGGGATTTCCAGGTCGTCCAGGTGTTCGGCCAGGTTGTAGCCAATCTGGTTGGTGGGTACAAGAATGGCTATGGTACGCTGGCTTTGCTGGCGGGCGTATTGGGCCGCTAATTGGGCGATGGCAGGTAGTTCTTCATCTTCACGGTGCTTGTATACTTTGATACGGATAGCCGCTTCGCTGTCAGGTGGATTGGGCTGGGCGTCCCCGGGAGGCGTGGGCAAAATGGCCTGGCGACGAAAGGTGTGGGCGCGCACTTCTGGCACCGGGTGTTTGTCCATGACCCAATTGAGCAAGGTGTTGGCTGCGCCCATGATGAGGGGGGCACACCGGCCGCTGTTGGGTAGGGGCAGTGAGCGTACGTCGGGACGGTCGGCGAAGGCGTTGAAAAAGCGAGGATGGGCGGCGGTGAAGGTGCTGGTGATGGCCTGATTCGGATCGCCGACCCGCACCCAGTTGGCGTGGGGGCCGCTGCCGGTAAGGGTTTCCAGGAGAATTTCTTGCAGGGGCACGCTGTCTTGGGCTTCATCTTCCAACACGTAGGGCCAGCGCTGGCGTAGTTGAGCGGCGAGATCAGGGCGCTGCTCTAGCAGGTCAGCAGCTTGCCAGATGAGGTCATCAAAGTCCAGGGCTGCCTGGCGGGTGAGGAGGGTTTGGTAACGGCCGTAAATGCCGGCCATCATGGTGAGCAAGGGGCCAGGGGAGCCAGGGAGCCAGGGAGAATTCTCTTCTGCTCTCCTGCCCTCCTGCTCCGCTGCTCCGCTGCTCCGCTGCAAAATCTCTTCGGGGCGGTAGCGCTCATTTTTGGCCACGCGGATGAAGGTGCGAGCGGTGCGGGTGGTAATGTCCCGCCAGCGGGCTTGCATCTGCGGGCTGGCGTCGTCTAAAAATTGCAGCCAGTGTTCGCGGTTGCCTTCGATCCACTGGTCAACGGCCAGGGAGAGGGTATGGTTGCTTTGCACGTCGTCAAGCACGGCCGTGCTATCGCTGTCACCACCGTTGGCCTGGCGCACAATTTCTAGAGCCAGGCTGTGCAAGGTGCGCACGTCGAAGCCGCTGTCGGTGGGTAGCTGCATGTCGTCCAGTCGCTGGCGGATTCGCGCTTTGAAGGTGTCTACGCTGGCGTTGAGGTAGGTGACAATGAGGATTTGCTGACCAACCTGGGTTTGGATACGGCCGTGGCCAATCAATTGGGCCGCTAACAAAGACAGGGTAAAGGTCTTGCCGCTGCCAGGCACGGCGCTGATGGCCAGACGGCCGCTTTCATATTTGAGAATTTCTAACTGGGCTGGGCGTAGGTTCATAGGAAGTCGGTGATCCGTAGTCCGTTATCCGAATGGGTTACGCACTTAGGTTTACGGCCGTTTTACATACGGTAAGTATACATAACGAAATCCCGTTCCGGCAAAATTCGCTTCCGCCATGACTTCTGGCGCACTTTTGCCAAACTGCTCCCACAACGCGTATAAAATTTCGCCGTTGTTGTTGCCGCTGTAAGGATTATTGTCTCGTAAAAATTCCACGTACTCCTTGCTGGCGGTCTGGTACAGCAGCCGCACAGTGCCATAGGCCACGCCCGCAGGCAGGGCGTAGGTTGTGGTGTCCCAGTACTGCCCGTCAGCGTAGAGGGTGGGGTCGGGTTGGCTTTGGCGCGTGGGTGCGGCCCCCACCGCAGCGTAGTTGGCAAAGCTGAAGCCCCTTGGGGGAATGCGATTATCGCTAACAATGACGTTATTCAAAGCAAAGTGGAAGCTGGGGCCGGCGGTTAACCCGGCCTGAGCCGCCAGGGCTGGCGTAAGGCCCTGCTTCACCTCATACATTTTCAGGTCAGGGTCTTGGGTGAGCACGGCCGTTGCCCCATCATACGCCCCTGACTCATACACCAAATTTCCCTGAGCATCGTACCCCTGCACGTGCAGCCACATCCGCCGCCCCTCGGGGTAACCGGTAGGCAGTTTATGCCCCGTTTCGTTAAACACCGTCACGCTGAGCTGGTCTGCGGCCAGGCTTACCGTCAGCGTCGCCGCATGTTGCAGCATATAGCGCGCCCGCTCAATGCCGGCGTTCAAAGCTTCTAGGCGTTGCGAACCAGGCGGAAAGATCGCCCCAAACGTGGGGTGGGCAGGGATAATTTGCGGCACCCAGGTGTTGCCCCCGGTCAGGTCATGAAAAGGAAAATCATCCCGGTTGCCCCCCAAAGGCGGGTTGCCAAACAACGTGCCGCCCACGCCCGTCACCTGGCGCATGTGGCAATCCTGGCAAGTGGAAACATACGCCTGGTTGCCGCCAAACTGGGGCGCATATACCCCTTCTGGGGTGTTGTATGCGCTAAGGAACCACTCGCTGTAAGTGCGCTCAATGGGAAAACCGCTGTTCAGGTCTCCCGGTTCATCCAGAGGATTCAGCTCATACTCCTGGGTCGCCGGGTTCCAGGTAAACACAGGGTTGCTGATGTCGTGGCAAACGCCGCAGAAGGCGGCATCCTTATGGTAGGGGGAGGTGAGGGTATCCCGGTTGCCACTATAAAAATAATGGGGGTCCAGGTTCACCACGTCGCTGATGACCAGGGGGCCGCGCCGGTGGTCCCGCGGGTCGGCAATCATGGTGCCGCTGCCCAGGATGAGGGTGGGCGCAGTGACGGTGACGGGCGTGGTGATGCCAGCCAGCACGGTCAGATCGCGCTCTGGATTTTCCGGGCTGTATTCCGGGTCTACCAGGCGATGGCAGACGATACATTGCACGCCTTCCAGGTCTTCGGCAGTCATGGTAGAGCCGTCGGGCGCGGTGGAGCGTCCCTCTAGCCAGCCCCGGGGTAGGTGGCAGCGCAGGCAAAATTCGCCCGCGCCGCCGGCGTCGGCGTTGGCCACGTCCAGGGCCGCCCAAAAGAGCGGATCGCGCCCGGATTGGGCCATCATGCTACCAGACCAGGCGAACCAGGTTTCTGTTTCCGGGTCCTGGCCGGTGTGGGTGCTGTAGCCGCTGTGGCAAGCAATACAGTTAGAAGGTGGGGGCAAGGCGTCTTCCATCTGGTTGGGCTGGGTACCAGGCATGAAGAAGTCGCGCATGGTGGTGGCTACCCGCGCCGCGGGCAAATCAAGCTGCCCGGCAGCCTGCCATTGGGGAAAAATGGGATGACCAGGGGGTAGGGCGGCGTGGGCCGTGGGTACGGCCGTTTCCCCCCGCAGCGTAGCCAAGAGAATCACCAGCATGCCGCAGGCCAGCACAACGGTCAGGAGAAGGGGAAAGCTCTTTTTCATGTCGTTTCCTTAAGGGCTTTGTGGATTGCCTTGGCCCCAATTATAATCTGCTGCCGTTGTCTGGCGAACTGTTGGCGCTGGAAAGCAACAATTCGCAATTTTTTCGTATCTATACAGCAGGAACGCAGAGTGACACAGAGAACCGCAGAGTTACGCAGAGAGTAAAGAGATTTCCGCCCTTTCTCAGCGAAACTCTGCGTAACCTCAGTGAAGCTCTGCGTTCCTAAAGGTTTTCAACATAAAGACCTGTACAGTTACATTTTTTCAACCATTCATCGTAGGGGCAGGACGGCGCGGATAAGATTCGGGCAGAACAAGCAATTGGTATGGCAAAACGGAGGCTATTGGAGTAAGTATGAAACGATTTTGGTTAGGGGGATTACTCCTCCTTTTGCTGGCAGGCACGGCCGTTTCCGGGTCCATTGGGGCGCAAACAGAAGCCAAATTAACGCCAACGCCCACTACCGACACCCGCTTTGGCGCCATTGAGGCCTTTTGGGAGCCAGACGCCGCGGCTGACTTAGGCGTGGGCTGGGACCGCATTCTCTTTTTGTGGCATGAAATTCAGCCCACGGGACCGGAAGATTGGAACACCCTGCACGTGCTGGAAGAGTGGCTGGTGGATGCGCAGGAGAACGGCCGTACCATTGTGGGCCTGCTCAAATCTACACCCCCCTGGGCGGCCGAAAGCGAGCCTTATGCTGGCGTGCCGCAAGGGCTATACCTGCCCCTGGATGATCCCGGCAATCTGTGGGCCAACTTCGTGCGCCGCGTGGCCGACTATTATGGGGCGCGGGGCGTACATCATTGGATTGTGTGGAATGAGCCAGACATTGCCCCCGGGGTCTATGGCTACGAATTTGGCGGCAGCATGCAAGATTATTACCGCCTGCTGCAAGTGACCTACCTGGTGATGAAAGAAACCGACCCCCAGGCCGTCATCCATTTGGGGGGCATTACCTACTGGCATGACCCCACTTACCTGCGCCGCTTTTTGCAGATGGTGGCCAATGACCCCAATGCCGCCGCCCACAACTACTATTTTGACGTGATTTCCCAGCACATTTACTTTCGCCCAGAAACGGTACCGCAGATTTTGGGGGAAAGCTACGCCATTCAGCGTGAAGTAGGCATCGATCCGCTCAAGCCGGTGTGGATTAACGAGACCAATGCGCGGCCCAGTCTGGACCTGGCATGGCCGGTGCAGGTTTTGCGCTTCCATCTGGACGCCGACATGCAGGCTTGGTATCTAGTGCAGGCGTACGCCCTGGGCTTTGCGGCGGGGGCGGAGCGGGTTGGCTTCTACAAATTGATTGACATCCACCTGGAGCCAGGGGGCGAATCGTGGGGGCTGCTGCGCCCGGATAAGAGCCAGCGTCCCGCCTATGGGGCATACAAGACGATGGTGGCGCAGCTAGGGGGCTTTGCAGGGCCGGTGACCATAGAGGATACGGCCGATTTCACCATCGTCACTTTTCCCAAAGAGGAGGTGGTGGTGCGGGTGCTGTGGGCGAAGCGGCTGGCGGCGGTGACATTGGCCGTACCCGCCCTGGCGGACGCGGCGCAGGTGGTGGGGTATGCGGGGCATACGCAAGAAATCTTGCCAGGCGACGGCAGCTATACCCTCACTCTGGAAGGGGCGCGCTGTTACGTGGAGTGCGACATTGGCGGCCCGCCCATTTACCTGGTGGAAAAAGCAGCTCCAGCAACCAACCCGGCAGAAGCGACGCTGCTGACTGTAGCTACCATTACGCCCACGCCGCTGGTTCCGGCCTCTCCCACGCCCACCGACACCCCTTCGCCCACGCCCACGCTGCCCCCCACGGAAACGGCCACGCCAACGGTGACGCCCACAATGACGCCGTCGGCAACCCCCACCACGACGCCTACGCCCAGCCCCACGGCCACTATTATCCCGACCCTCGCCCCGGCAGTTAGCGCGGGGGAAACGGCCGTTTCTCCTGGCCTCTCGTTCTGGCTGCTGGGGGCGGCAGGGGTGCTGGGGCTGCTCCTGCTGGTGGTAGGGTTGCGCCGCCGCTAATCGCGAGAAAAGGAGAAAAGGCTTTCGCCGGAACCACACGGTTAAAGCCTTTTCTCCTGGTGCTGTCTATTCGGTATAGAAACCTGCGCGGTCTCCGAGACCGCGCAGGTTTTTTTTGCTAGTTGCCAATGGCCCACTGCACCGCCGCATCGAATAGGTCCCAGGCGTCTGTGTTATACAGATCTGCTCGTTCCAAGAAGAAGCCCACCCGCGCATCCGGGGCGGAAAGGCCACTGGTCATGGCCGCGCCGGTGGGGTAGCCCACAATGGTAAAGGCGCTGGTGCTGCCATACGCATTGGCAATCCTCACCGCGCCGCTGCCTAAATCCCGGATGTTGCCGATGGCGGCGTTACTACCATAAATCGCAATGCGCCCACTTTTTCCGGCGGCCAGGGGGTGGCTGCTGCTGGCGGCAATCATATCAATTTGACGCCGGTTTGTGGCGCTGCCGGAACTATCGGCCAGGCGCAGCTCATCGGCCAGGCTGCGTCTCATCAGGATCACCGGCACGGCCGTATCCCGAAATGCTGACCCATAAGTAGCGTCAGACACTGCTGGCGAAACCAAAATGAAGGCCATTCCGCTGGGGTTGTATCCATTGGCATTGTTGTCATCCAAAATGGCCACCGTGTAGCCCAACCCCTGCAGGCGGTTGCGCAAGGCTGTCTCCGAGGTACTCAGGCTGGTGGCATTGGGCACGACAAATACCGCATTGGCAGCCACAAAGTTGGCCGTCACGTTGGTGGGGCTGCTGATGTTGAAGGTGGTGGGGCTGGCGCCACCGCTGACGCTGCCGCTCCAGTTGGCAAAGACGTAGCCGCTGGCGGGAGAGGCGGTGAGGGTCACGGCCGTATCGAACAAGTAGCCACCGTTGGCGCAGTTGGAGGTGGGGCTGGCGCTGACGGCGCCGCTGCCAGAGGGGGCCGCCGTCAGGGTGAAGGAGTAGCAGCGCGGCTGGAAGGTGGCCGACACGCTGGTGTTGCCCTGAATGGTGATGCTGGTCACCGGATTGGTGCCGCTGGCGCTGCCGCCCCAACTGGTAAACTGGTAGCCGTTGACCGGATTAGCCGTCAGGGCCACGTTTTGCCCGTAGATGTACTGATTAGCATTACAGCCGGGGGATGAGGTGGGCGAATAGGTCACCGTTCCCGTGCCGCTGGGGTTGATGGCGCTGTTGAGGGTGTAGCAGTAATTTTGGAAATTGGCCGTCACGCTCTTGTCGCCATCAAAGGTCAGGGAAGCGGGGTTCGTTGTGCCTGTTACAGCGCCAGACCAGCCGGTGAAGTAAGCGCCCGTGTCGGGCACGGCCGTTAAATTTACCGTATTCTGCCAATAATAGGGGGGCGGCGCGGACACCTCAATGCTGCCTCGGCCGTTTACGGCCGTGGTCAGGATGTATTCGATTTCAAAAAAGTTGGCCGTCACCGTGGCATTGCTGTTCAGCGTCAGCAGGGCCGGGTTGGTGGGATCATCAGGGTAGCCAGAGTGGCTCCATGATGCAAAGCCGTAGCCGGCAGCGGGGTTAGCAAGCAGGTTCACGGTAGTGCCATGTTCGTATTGAGTACCACCATTGCAGTTGGGGGCCGGCGTAAGGGTGGTGTTGCCGCCTGCATCTGGGTCTTCCAACACCGTTAGCGTGTAGCACCCTATCTGGAAGAAGGCCTCCACAGACTTATTCCGGTCCATGGTGATGGTAATGGGATTATTGTTGTTGGAAGGCGCATCTCCCCCCCAGGTAAAGAATTCGGAACCGGCTTCTGGCACGGCTTGCAACAATACTTCCTGGTTGTAGGCGTAGTCGGGTTGGTCGGGGGTTTTGAGGATGTTTCCCAGGCCGAAAGGAATGATGTTGAGGGTGTAGCGCTGCTCTACGAAGATAGCCGACACGACGGTGTCGCTGCCGAAGTAGAAGGTTTGCACGCTTTGCGTCCCGGAAAGATCATCACCCCAACCGGCGAAGCGCCACCCGGGAGCGGGTACGGCCGTTAACGTCACCGTATCACCGGATACGGGCGAACTGGGGCTAACGTTCACGCTGCCCGCCGTGTCGTCGGGCAAAACGGTAATGGTTAGGGTGGCCCCCGCCACGGGGGTGGGCGTAGCCGTAGCCCGGCTAAAACCCACCAGGGCTGGCGGCGCCACGTTCGCCCGGTCTACAAAGCGGGAAAACACGTCGCCAATCGCGGGCTGCATCAAATTTACGATGACGACCACCGCCAGGCCTACCAGGGCAATGATGATCAGGTACTCCACAATTCCCTGCCCGGCTTCGCGGCTAGATGGGTGTTGACGGCCGTTTTTTTCAAGTTTGTTCATGATGTCACCTTATCAATCATCCTTCAGGCAGTCACCTGAATGGGTGGACCGTTTTCTCGTTCGCTCCTGACTGCGCGTCAGCGGTAATCGGTATTCCGTATTCCGTATTCCGTCAGCGGGTTGCCGGTGGTGGCCATTTTTGGTAGATCCTTGCAGAAGTCAGACTACGGACTACGGACTACGGCATACGGAATACGGCATACGGAATACGGCATACGGACTACGGCATACGGATCACGAAAACTACCGCACCAGGTACGGCGCGCCCGTCAGCCGCACTTCCCAGCCGTAGGTGTCCGTATTCCCACCATCATAGCTGGCCATCAGCCGCCCGCCGTAAAAGGGAATACAGGAGGGTGGCGTGGGGGTTGCTCCTGGATTCGTACAGTTTTCGGTGTCTCCGGGTACAATAATCTCGTAAGCTGGGTCCACCCATAGGTTATTACAGTTTCCAATGCGGCAGCGTCCCCCTTCAGTACCGGCGTAAGTAACCACATAGTCACTGTTGGCCGGAGTGACCGGGTCAAAGTAAATGGAGTCAAAATAAAAGTGGACGGGCGGCGCGGCGCCGGAGTCAGAGTCGAACATGCTGACGTAAATGGGCTTACCTGCCTGATCTGGCCCCACCCAGACTAAGGGGATCTCCACACGAAAGTCTATGTTCGAGTTTAAGGGCAGGCGCCCCATGCCGAAGACCGTCACCCCTTTAGAGGTGTGGGCGCCGGGCGGCTGATTCAAAATATACAAATTGCGCAGGTTGGCGTCGCTGGGCGTGCTATTGACGTAGACGTTGGGGCCAGCCCAAATTTCAAAGCCATTTTCCGATGAGCCGTCAATGGCCGTCACGTCCAGGTAGATAAAGCGGTTGCCCGTAGCGGGATCAACCATGATGTTGGCCAGATCCTCGGAAATGCTGACTTCGAAGCCCCGTCCGGCGGCAATGGATGTACCGCCGGGGCAGTTGGTGGGGTGGTAATCGCCGCCGTTGGGGCTGCCGCAGTTGGTGGGCACCGGGGCCGGCTGTCCCTGGCTCAGCGGCGCGCCGGGCGACACCCACTGCATATCCGTCTGGTGGTCGCCATTGTCGCGCGTGCCGTCGTTTACCTGCCCGGTGTAGGTGGCCAGGGTGATGCGGGCCACGGTGCCGTCGGGGTTTTGTGCCCAGTAGAACAGTTCATAGGTGGTGCGGGTATTAAAGGTTGGATTGTAGACGTTGTTGGGGGGTTCTCCGCAGCCGCCGTTCACGGATGTGCGCGGGCGGCGGTTTTCATCAATGCGCACAAACCAGAAGGGGTTGATGGAATCCAGCGGCAAGTCCAGGTTTCTTTCCCCGGTGGGAATCAGGCAGGGCTGGTATTGTAAATTGAAATTGCTAGTCGTCGGGCAAGAAAGGGTCTGAAAAAGAGGCATCCCCCCCGGGTTTTGGGCGGCCTGGGTGTGCTGGACCACAAAGGTGCTGCCTGTCTGGTTGTATGAATCAGGATCGTACAACTCCACGCGGACGATGTCGTGCTGGCTGTCGTAATCCGGTGGGATGAGAATGCGGTAATTGTAAGAATAAGCGCCCGGCGCCCACGAGCTGCCGTCAGGCGAGAAAGGATCGCCCATGCTGGTGCAGGAATTGAGGCCAAAAACGGCCTGGTTAGAGGTGCTGAGGACGCCATCTTCAATGCGGCGGCTGGCGTAAATGTCGGCCATGGGGAAGACGCCGGCCACCGCCCCGCGGGTCAGGGTTACCGCTTCCTGGCCAATGAGGCGCAGGAAAAACAGGTCCACCGGCCAAGTGGCCGTCAGCTCATACTGGATGGCGCCCAGACTGGAAACTCCCAGGCTACGGCCGTAACCCAGCTCCTCGCCCAACACATCCCTGACCTGAATGTCAAAGCCATTGGTGTTGAAGAACTGCTCCGCCTTCAGGTTGGCGCCAGCATTGTTGCTGGTGTTGCCCACCAGTTCCACCACGCCAGCCAGGGCCGCCGAGTCTACGGCCGCTTGCAGTTGGGTCTGGCGGGCAAAGACAAAGCCTACGTCTACGGCAATGCCCACAAAGGCCAGCAGCCCTACCAGGGCCAGGGCAATGAGCACAATGCTTTGCCCCGCTTCTTCCGGCCGGGTTTCTCTTGCGAAATTGATGGTTTTTTCTTTCATCTGTCACCTTCCTGGGGTGGCGGTGGATCCGTTGTCCGTTATCCGTTATCCGTTGTCCGTTGTCCGTTATCCGTTTTTTGTTTTCCTGGTTAGGGCGTGACGTCTACCTGGCCGCAGGAGGTGTCCCAACTAATAAACTCTGCCAGAATCCAGGAACCGCCGCCACCCTGGTCTAAACTGTACCCATGCAGGCGGAACACGGCAAAGCCGATAATTTGGTAACGGCCGTTAGACCCTTGTTGCGCCGCATCATTCCAGATAAGCAACCGCAGTTGGCGCCCTTTGTCTATATGCCCATTGAGCGTTGTCCGCACACCGTTTGAAACCACAGAGCCAGTGTTGGCCGCCACCCAATCGCCAATGTGCATAGCAATATCTGACGTATCCATGGGATTGACGTAACCGCGCACCACCCAGGGGTATAAAGGCGTGGCCGGCTGCCCGCCATCGTTATGATTGGTGTAATCAATGCTGTCCCCTGGCCAGGTCAGGCTGCCAGCCAGGGTATTGGCGCTCACGTTAATGCCCTGGTTCCAGGCCAGCCAGCCAAAGTTACCGGAGCCAAACCCCTGCTGCACAAAAAAGACGTCCCCTTCTCGGGCATCCCGCAGAGGAATATCAGGCCGGTGGCGCGTAAAGCTGGCATAGGTGGGCGGTGTGGATGGGTAGTCAAACTGACTGGCAGCGGGGTACGGGTTCCCGCCAGCATTGGGCGGATTTACCGAACGCGTTAGTTGATGGACGGCAATCGGGAATGCATCGCAGCCATTGGTGACTACCACTCTGTCGCTATTTTGCCGCATAATGCTAAACCCGCGAATGGTGTACAGGTCGGTCAGATAAGGAATGGCGTCTAGCCCCAGGATAGAGTTAATGTCGTGCAGGGCGTAAAGACCCACAAACTGTATTCCGCCCACCAAAGCCGGGTAATCGCCCGGATTGGAAACGCCACGCTGCAGTTCATCCATCACTTCCGCCTGAATGGTGGCCTCGTCTATATCATTAAAGCGCAGAGTGTTCGATATGCCATAGGCGTGGTTAAACTCCCAGGTATCCGGTTCAATGGCAGTACCTTGCTCATTGACCTGCCCGCGCACCACCCACATGTCCCACTCGGCGGGCGTCATGCCCAGGGTTTGGGTCACGGTGTTCAGGGCTACGACAACCATGCCTTCATCTTGTCCGCCACTGGCGCCAAAGCGGGAGCTAACGCGTGCCGCCTGACTAACGCGGTTTTGGGTAATGACGAGCTGGCTCACTTCGATCAGGCCCGCCAGAATAACCAGGAATATGGGTAGAAACAGGGCTACTTCGACCAGGCTCTGGCCTTTTTCTCGCCGACGGTTGTGGATAGGTGTGTCATTCATGATGGATACCTCCGTACAAAACATTCCTTTGTTGGGTAACCCGGTCTGCCAATGCTCAGCAGCAGTTAGGGGCTTACCTCTAGCTCTAATACTTCCCCAATGGTGGCATGGATGCGCATGGTGAAGGAACGGCCGCTGCCATTGGCAAACAGAGATAAAAACCACACCATCTGGTTATCTACGGCCGTTAGCTTCATAATTAGTGTGCTCGGCCCCTCGATCTGCAAGAACTGCGCCGCCCCTTCGGCCATAAATTTGTCAATAGCCTGGCGGCTATCCAGTTGCCAGCTACCGACATCAGCCAAAGGAGACGGTGCGGTATACACGTTTTCTGAGATGCGGCGGGCGGTGTCGCCCTGCACCGTCACCAGGGCAATGGCGTTTTGGGCGGGCGAATAAAAGGTGTAAGCCCAGTTCGCCTCTCCGCTGCGCAGCATCGTTTCCGTCATGCCCCGGGGCCAAGTTGCCGTGGCGTCCAGCAGCACGGCGTCGCTGTGCCAATCCTGGATGGCTTGCTGCGCTATGGCATAGCCCACCATGGCGGTGTTTTCCTCATACACAGACGTGGGGACGGGTAAAGCGGAGGCAGACCGGGTCGGGGGCAGCCCCTCCGGCAGCTCCGGCGCCTGGGGGCGCAACCAGATGAGGGCGGAAATGCCCAACACGGCCACCAGCAGCACCACCAGCAAAATCCCCAAAATCCATTCCAAACGGCTCATAGCAATTATTTCCTGCGCTAATTTCGGCGAATCATGGGCAAGAACCGCGCAAAGGTCGGCAGCGGCACCTGGCCCCGCATGAAGTAAACTTTTGGATAGCTGACAACGGACCCATTAGACATCTCGGCCGCCTGGTAAGCCAGGTAGGCCATGCCGTCTGCATGGACGCTGGCGGCGGGGAAGAGGCCGTGGGCCAGCCCCGGAATGGTAATGGTTTCCATTCCGCCGGATTTCCAGTTGGCGCAGCGATTGGTGCCCGAAATACTTTCAAAGGGCACGGCCGTTGCTGCTTCAAAGCCGTGGAAATAAACGTAATCACACCCATAGATGTTGAACATAGTCGAAAACACGTAGAAAGGATAGTTCTCGTTCACGTCCACAAAGGGCGGGCCAGACGCATTTTGCGGCGCGCTCCAACTGCTGCGCTGGGTGCAGTTTTGGCTACAGCGCACGTAGTTCAGTTCCTGCAAATCTTCCTCTATACCCGGAATCGTCCCGCCAGGCACTACGTGAGCATAAACCACCGCTAGTGCCCCCGATTCTTGCACGGTTAATTCCGGCAGGTGGTCTTTACTGTCGTCAGGAGAAATTTGCACCGGCGTTGACCAGGTCATGTTACCCCCGCTGTAGGTGCCGCGGGCATAGAAAATGCTGCTCTGGTTCCCCTGAGCGGCTTCCCAAATGACGTGCAGCACGTTGGCATTATTGGGATCGGGAATAACCGAGGGGAAATTTTCGCGGGCCAGGGTATTGGTAATTTGGCCCCGCACCGTATCCCAGGTGACGCCGCCGTCTAGCGAGCGGGCGTGCCACAAATCAGGAAGCATTCCCCCTGTGCCTTCGCTCCACACCACGTCCAGCACACTGGCGCTGGTGGCTACAATGGCTGGCTCTGACGCGCCCGGCACATCATTCACCAGGGAAATAGGCGTGGGCAGGACAGAGATGCCCACCGGCCAATCATCCTCATGGGCATAAAAGAGGGCAAAATCCTCCACCCAGACGGCATGAGCCTTACCTGTGGGATCAATGGCGGCGCTTACCTGCAAAGATTGGGTGGTATTGTTCACGTAGATGGGCTGCGGGAAAGCAGGGCTCCACGTTTGCCCCTGGTCTGTGGAGCGTAAGAAGTAAGGATTATCGTCGCTGGACTGGTTGGAATCACTGGACCGCCCAATGAAAACCACCACCAGCTTGCCGTTAGTGGGCGAGGTGGCGATGAACGGCCGTTCTGCCCGCAAATCCAGCGAAAGCAGCACCGGCGTAGACCAGTCTGGCGCATTGGCCGGTTCCGCAGCCGGTTCGGCATGCGCCGGCGTCTGCGCCAGCACCAAAATCATGGCTGTGCTGGCCAGCAAAACTAAAAAGACGAAAATAAACGATTGTTTTCTCATTAGTTACAAGGTGCCTCTAGCATGAAAACGTCGCCAGCATTTGTTGGCGCCGTCAGGCCGGTCTGCAAACCAAAATAGGTCGTGTTATCCACACTGACACACGCTTTCACCGTGTAAGTCCCATCCGGCACGTCAAAGCGATAAAAGCCGTCGCTTTCCGCCAGTTGGCTGCCAATGGCTATGCCCGTGCCCTCATCAACCAGGGTTACCAGCGCTCGCGGCTGGGGCAGCCAGGTGGTAATCCGGTTCAAAACCACGCCGCTAAACTCATTATCGCCGCTAGGCGCCGGGAGGGTTGGCGTGGGCGTCGCTGCGGGCGTCACGTCTCCCACAATCAGCGGCTGCGACACGTTGTTGGTTTCATCAACCTCACCCACCTGATTCAAGGAATCCACCATGCCATAAACCGTGTGCGGGTCTGGCAGGTTGGCAAAGCCCAAGGGGGCGGTAATGGTAATGACCCGGCTAGTGCGCCCCTGTAGGGAGCTAACGCCCATGTAGCCAACACTGTGATCAAGGCTAATCGTTGTTGTCACCGGCTGTGGTGGGTCAAAGTACACGTCCACAAAGAACTGGCTACTCACGTCTACGTCCCCGGTATTACTGATCACCACCCGCACGCTGATAGGCTGGTAGGCCACCAACGGCCGTGTGCTCAACAATTCCGGCTGCCCTACCACAATCAGGTCCGCCGGGGCTGGCGTAGGCGTCACCGTGGCCACCGGCGTAGGCACAACCTGTTGAGAACAAGGCACCTGGAAGGTTGCATTGGCTACCCAGTTATTCGTTTGTGCCGACACCGTATAAATGGTGGGGTTCTGCTGCGTGCCTACCACCAGGTTACTTCTTGTCCAGGTGCGCACAAACGTTCCGCCATGGCCGGCAGGAATCACCTGCTGGGGCGCGCCGTTCCAAAAGAGGCCAATGGTATCGGCATTCGGCCAATTGAAACCCAACACTTCAAACTGCGCTTCCGACCCAATGGAGCAATTCGGAATCAGGCGAATGTAGGGCGTACCCGGTGTGGCCGTCGGCGCCGTGGTAGGCGTGGGGGACGGCGTAGACGTTGGCTGCAAAGTTGGCGATGGCGTGGGCGTTACCGTGGGCGTGTTCTGCAACACAATGGCGCTGGCCGGCTGCCCGGCAGAAGGGACGGCTAGAATAACGTGTCCGGCCGTCAAAACCGGATTCAGCGGCACGTCATTAAAGTCCGCAAACCCCGGGCAAAGATGGTTGCCAACGGCCAGGAACGTGTCCTGTCCCAAAAGTGCCCCCGTGTTTGCATCAATGATGCGTACGGTTTCCCCCGGCTCGCCAGACACCCACATAAAGTTATCCCCAGCCACTGGCGCTCTTTCAATGAAAGCGCCACAAAACACAGGTGTGGGGGAAGGTGTATTGGTGGGTGGCGCTGGGGTGTTTGTCGGTGTGCCCGGTTCAGGCGTGGCCGTCGGCGTGGGGGACGGCGTGGGCGTAGGCGACGCGCCCACTGTAGGAATTGTCACCAGGTCTGGCGGTAACCCCAGCCCTTGCGTAGGATTCCCCAAAGAGCCAAAGTTCTCATTATTCATGGTCACCTGACCAAAAACAGGGATCACGCTGATAATAGGCCTGAAGAAGGGTGTGATAATAGGCACGTTATACACCACGCGCACCACCACAGGCTGCCCTGGCATCCCGGCATAATCTGCCAAAAGCTGCGCGCCATTTTCGTCTACAAACCCACCGTACACTTCAATATAGTATGCATTTTCATCAGGTGGGCTACCAAAAGCCAGGCTGTCGGGGTCTTCATCCAGGGGCAAGCCCGCCAAAGCGGTGCGCGCTTCAGCAATCACCGAAGCAACACGCAAGTCGTCACAGCGATCTAAAAATTTCGGGACGGTTTCGGTGGAACAGGGCACATCGTTGCGCCCAGTAATAGCATAACGAGCGCCGGCCCTGGCGGCATTTTGTACCGTTACCCACCCCTGCAAAATGCGCGCGCTCTCGATAATCAGAAACAAGAGCATGAGCAGCACGGTGAGAATCAGCGCAAACTCAACAAGAGCCTGTCCTTGGGATTTGTTATTTCGCCGTAACATAGTATGTCCCTTTGATAATGATGACTTTCAGAAAATTATAAGCTTGCCAGATAATGGAACTATGTAGGGAATTCGTCCTACTGCTTTTAGGAGCATAAAGTTGCCCCGTATCTTGATGTATACTGGTATGGAAAACTATGTGATACGATGCTGCCTTATGGTAATCTTACAGGAAGCGTGTCAATCAAGCGTTGATCAAGCGTTGATCTGGCGCTTAAACCAATAGCGCTATGACAAAAGTACTAAAATTGACCCTGCTGGGGCAAGCGTTGCTAACAAATGGCGACGAGGAGTTGGTGAATCTGGTTTCGGCTAAGGCGCGGGCGCTGCTCTTTTTTTTGGCGGTAGACGGCCGTACCCATACCCGTCACGCGTTGGCCAACCTGCTTTGGGGCGACCTGCCCGAAGCCGACGCCCGCCGCAACCTGCGTGGCGTGCTCCTCAAGCTGCGCCAGGTGACAGAAACGCACCTGCTCATCAACAACCAGGAGGTGGCCTTCAACTTTGCTGCCCCGCACCAGCTCGACGTGGCCCAATTTCGCCAACTACTCAGCGGGTCGCCCGCTCCCCAGCAGCTTCAGCAGGCCATCGCCCTCTACCGCGGCGACTTCCTGGACGAATTTTACCTGCGCCAGGCCCCGGAATTTGAGGATTGGGTGGCTCAACAACGCACCCAATACCAGCAAATGGTCCTGGACGCCCTGCTGGCCCTGGCGGGGCACCAGCAGCAGCAGGGGCAATACGAGGCGGGCATTCAGAGCGCTCGCCAGGCCCTGGTTTTGGAACCGGTGCGGGAGGACGCCCACCGCCTGCTCATGCGCCTGCTGGCTCTGCACGGGCAGCGGGGGCTGGCTCTGGCCCAATTTGAGGCGTGCCGCGACATCATGCACAGGGAACTGGGGGTCGAACCGGCGGCGGAAACGGCCGTACTCTACGACCATATTCGCACCGGCCTCCTGGCTCCCCCGCTCGTCGTTCCCCCTGCCACCAACAACCAAACCCGACCTCCCGCGCCCACCTTCATTGCCGGCCCCCCCATCACCCATCCGGCCCACTTCTTTGGCCGCCAATACGAACTGCGCCGCCTCTTCAACCTGCTGCGTCACCACCCCCTGCAAAACGCAGCCATCATCGGCCCCCGGCGCAGCGGCAAAACCTCCTTCTTGCACTACCTGCGCACCATCACCACCACCCCCGCCAGCCAGCTTCGCCCCGACCAGCGCCAGGATTGGCTGCCTGACCCGGAACAATACCAATGGGTCTTTGTTGATTTCCAGGACCCGCGCCTGGGCAGCCGCCAGGCCCTTATGCGCCACCTGCTCACCCACATGCGCCTACCCCTGCCCGAACCTTGCCACCTGGACCAATTCCTCGACACCGTAAGCGACCAACTCAGTCAGCCGACCATCATCCTCTTCGACGAAATTGGCGTGGCCATGGAACGCTACCCTGAACTGGATGATACCTTCTGGGAAAGCCTGCGTTCTTTGGCCACCAATCAGGTGCAAGGCAACCTGGCCTTCATCCTGACTGCCGCCAAAGCGCCCGACCAGTTGGCCCACAGCCGCGGCCTCGGTTCACCCTTCTTCAATATTTTTGGCTATGCCGCCCACCTTGGCCCCCTCACCGAGGAAGAGGCCCGCGCCCTCATTGCCAGTGCGCCCCGTCCCTTTCCTCCCGCTGACGTGGCATGGATTGTGCAGCAAAGCGGCCGTTGGCCCATGCCCCTGCAAATTTTGTGCCGCGAAAGGCTTCTCAGCCTGGACGAACCTGGCCGCGGTGACGGTTGGCGCGCTGATGCCTTGCAGCAAATAACACCCTTCCTGACTTATACTGAAGCGTGATGCGTAAAACGTGAAGGACAATGGCGTTATGTCACGTGTCACGCATCAGGCTCACCACAACGACAAACAACAGTGAAATCTGATAACATCACCTCCCGCCGCTTCACCGACACCCCTCCCCTCAGCCGCAGCATGATTATTGGCAGCCTTCAGCTTCTGTTCTGGCTCTTTTTTCACCCATCAGCCTGGCGCAATCACCTGCACACCTTGGCTCCCGACCTGCGCCCCAACTTTTGCCTGGCTGAACTGCGCTGGCGACACGGACGGCGGTTTGCTTTCTGGCGCTTTTTGTTTATGAGTCAGCTAGCCTGGCCGCTGGTTGTGGGGGGAGCTGTGGCGTTGGGCCTACGGGGGTTCAATGCCGCCCCCCAGAACATCTTACTTGGGGTCATCATTGGCATGGCGGTGGGGATTGTGACCAGTTTCGCCGCCAGCTTCGCTGGCAGCCTCGTCGTGGGGCAAGCGATGGGCATGGCTGTGGGCATTGTCATTGGATTGGGGGGTGTGGTCACTTTTGGCAGTACCGGAAGCTTGTTGGCCGTTTCCCTCCAGCTCTCAGCCGACCTGGTGGCCAGCACCCTCATTGGCCTGGCTGGCGGGCTGGCGGGAGGGCTGGCTTTTGGCGTAGCCGCAGGGGCCAGCCAGACGGGGCGCAGCAGTGAGGTGGCTTACTCACTCCCACGGCAGGTCAGTGGCATTATTGTGGGTGTGCTCATTGGCAGCCTGGCCGGGCGGCTCATCAGCCTGGTGAATGAGCGGTTAACCCTGGGCATGGTGATTGGCCTGCCCTTTGGCCTAGCGGTGCTGCTGCGCACGCGCCGCTGGGTGCTGAGCCTATTGGCAGGTTGGCTGGTGGGCGTGGCCGGCAGCCTGACCAACCTGGGGCCGGGCAACCTGACAACGAGTTTGCTGGATTTAACGGCCGTGTCCGCCCTGCTGGCTGCCCTCTTTACCCTCCCCTACGTTTTGGCGGAGCGCATGGCTGGCCCCTGGGCCGGGGCCATGGCCGGGGCGCTAGGCGCCAGCGGTGGCTTCTTCCTCTTTGTATACCCCAACCAGCCCTTTGGCCCGCTGCTCCTCTTTAGCTTCGTCGGTATTTTGCTGGGGCTAACCCTGGCCTGGTGGCGGCCCATCGTCATGTACCCGCTGCTGGCCGGGTGGAACCTGCTCCTCTTTCGCCTGGACAGCCAGCGCCTGCCCCACGGCCAAGCCAGCCTGCTGCGCTGGCACTCCGCCTTTTGGGATGAGTTCCAGCGACTGCCCCTCACTGGCCTGGACAACCATCTGCTGCTGGTGCTGGCCCACGAACCAGCTACCGGACAGGCCGCCATTGACTATCTCAGTACCACCCGCCAGCGCTGGGCGGCCCAAGAGGCGCAAATTGAGTTGGATGCCCGCCTGCTGGCCGGCTGCCAGACGGTGCAGGCCATTGGCGCTATTTCCCCCTCCATTGCCGCCGGAGAACTAGCCGGGCCAGCCAGCGCCCTGCTGCGCAGCTTCAGCCGCGTCAGCCAGGACGTGGACGCCGCGCTGCAGCAAGAAAGCGTCTTCAACCGCCGCCTTACCCTCAGCGCCGTGGAAGACCGGCTGAACGGCCTGCTGCGGGAGCTGACGCGCAGCAATGAACCCTACGTGGACCGCTTTCGCCCCATTGCCGCCGACTGGCGGCGCATTTTGGCTGAAGAGCTGCAGCGGCTGGCGGCTGAGGCAGAGCTGCGCCAGGAAATTGACAGCCCCTACATCATTGGCGTGCCCCTAACAGAGGAGCAGGAGATTTTCATTGGGCGTACCGACATTAGCGCGCGCATTGAGCAGCTCTTGCTCGACCGTCGCCAGCCACCCTTGCTGCTTTATGGGCAGCGCCGGGTGGGCAAAACTTCGCTGCTGAATAATCTGGGGCGGCTGCTGCCCAGCACCATTGTGCCCTTGTTTGTGGATTTGCAAGGGCCAGCTTCGCGGGCCAGCGACGTAACCGGTTTTTTGTACAACGTGGCGCGGGGCATGAGCCGCTCCGCAGAACGGCAGCGGGATTGGCGGCTGCCGCCCCTGGTGCGGGAAGATTTAGCGGCTGATCCCTTTACGCGCTTTGACGAGTGGCTGGATGACGTGGAGGAGGCGCTGGGTGACGGCCTGACGCTGCTGATGCTGGATGAGTTTGAGGTGTTGGCCAACGCTTTGAACCAGGGCAAGTTTGATGAGGAGGCGGTGCTGGGCATGTTCCGCCATCTCATCCAACACCGGCCACGGTTTAAGGTGCTGCTGTCGGGGTCGCACACGCTGAAGGAGTTTCAGCAGTGGGCCAGCTATTTGATTAATGTGCAGGTGATTCACATTGGCTATTTGCGGGAGGAGGAGGCGCGGCAGTTAGTGACGCGCCCGGTGCGGGATTTTGCCCTGCGCTATGAGCCGCAGGCCACCCAGCGGGTGCTGGACCTGACGCGAGGGCATCCGTTTTTGGTACAGTTGTTGTGTGCGGAGGTGGTGGCGCTGAAGAATGAGCAGCCCCCGGCGCAGCGGCGGCTGGCCACGGAACTGGATGTGGAAACGGCCGTGGCCCCCACGCTACAGCACGGCAGCTTCTTTTTTGCCGACATCGAGAAAAATCAGGTGGACGCCGTAGGGTTGGAGGTGCTGCACCTGCTGGCCCGCCACCCGGAAGGAGAGGCAACCCCGCGCCAGGCGCTGGTGCAGCACATCCCCAGCCTGATGCGCTTGGAGGAGGCGCTGGTCGCGCTGCAGCACCGGGAATTGATTGAGTCGTTAAACGATGGCTACCGCTTCCAGGTGGAGTTGATCAGGCGGTGGTTTGAGGAACGGCCGTAGCCGTGCCTGTGGGTGTCAGGGCCGGGGTTGCGGAAGCCGTCGCTTCGGGGGTGGCCGAGGCTGGGGGAGACGAGGTGGGGGTGCCGGAAGGCGTTGGCGTTGGCGCGCGGCACGGCACGTAGAACAAAGCGGTTAGGTCATGGGAATCAGACAGCGCCCGCACGGCATAAACCAGCGGATCTTCTGGTGTGCCTATGGGCAAATTGCTCAAGGTCCACGCCTGAGCAAATTGGCCATCATGCCAGGCGGGGATGACGGCCCGCGGCGCGCCCGCCCAAAACAAAATAATGCTTTCCGCAAAAGGCCAGTTGAAGCCCTGCACCGTCAGGGTGGCTTCGCTGGTATTGCGGCAATTGGGCAGTAAAACCAGGGATGGGGACGGTGGGGGCGCGCCGGTGCAGGGTAGGGTGAAAACGGCCGTTGCCGAGTGAGAGTTTGCGCGCCCTTCTACGAGGTAGCGCACAGGGTTTTCCGGCGTGCCCACGTCCAGATCACTCTTGGTCCACACCTGGTAAAATTCGCTCCCATGCCCGGCGGGAACCACCGCTTGGGGTATGCCCTCCCAAAACAACCCCACCGTTTCCTCCGGTGGCCAGCCATACCCGCGTACTGCGAATTGGGCATCGGCCGTACTGCTGCAATTAGGCGTTAGCAGCAGGTAGGGGGCGGGCACACCCCCCTGCTGTATCAGCGGCAGAAATTGGCGCAAGGAGGTGGCATTGCCCGTCCCGCGGACCGGAAGAATTGTGGCCATCATGAAGAGCGCGATGAAAAAAACGGCCGTGCCCCACGCCATCCTTTTTCCAAAACCTTGCTTCTGCGGTAACATAGGCCAACCTCCTGCCGCACCGTGCGGCGACATACGCAACATATGGAAAAAGTATACCAAAAAGGAAAAGAGTAGAGACTGGAAACTGTCAATCTCTAGTCTCCAGTCTGCAGCAAAATAAACCATGAACCTCCAAACCCCCACTCCCAACCTGCACCCTGCCTTTGACTGGCTGGAAGTGACGCGGCTGGCCCTGGCCTCGCGCATGATGGACGAAATGGAAGAGAAGGAGCTGACGCCCCAGGGCGTGGTCACCTACCAGTTTTCGGCGCGCGGCCACGAGCTGGGGCAGCTCCTCATTAGCCAACTGCTTGACCGGCCCATGGATGGCGCCAGCGTTTATTATCGCTCACGGCCGTTCATGCTGGGCAGCGGTCTTACCCTGGAAGAGGCCTTTGCCAGCGACATGGCCCGGCCCGGCGGCCTCAGTGCGGGGCGAGACGTGGGCGTGGTCTTCAACATGCCGGGGCGGGGCCGCGCTACCGTGCTGCCCATGGCCGGCGACGTCGGCTCCCAGTTCACCCCGGCGGCGGGCTGGGCGCAGGCGCTGCGCTACCGCGTGGAGGAGTTGGGGCAAGAGGAGCTGCGCGGCAGCATGTGCGTGGTCTTTGGTGGCGATGGCGCCGTGGCCACCAACGGCTTTTGGTCGGCGCTGACTATGGCCACCACCCTGAAGCTGCCTTTGCTCTTTGTAGTTGAAGACAATGGCTACGCCATTTCCGTCAAGTCGCCGCTGCAAACGCCAGGGGCCAACATCGCCGCCAATCTGGCCGCGTGGCAGAATTTGCGCATTTGGGATGGGGATGGCACGGTGGCGGAGGAAACGGCCGTGCTCATCCACGAAGCTGTCAGCTACACCCGCCAGTGGCAAGGGCCAGCCCTGCTGCGCCTCACCGTGCCCCGCCTCTCCGGGCACTCCAGCGTAGACACCCAGGCCTACAAAAGTAAGGAAGAGCTGGACGCCGAATGGGAGCGCGACCCGCTGGTGGCCCTGAACCACGCCCTGGTTCCGGCGGTGATGAGCAAGGCGGAATGGCATGAGCTGGTGATGCAAGCCATGCAAAGCGTCAACGCCGCCAGGGACGCCGCCCTGCGCCAGCCGCCGGCTGATGTCGCCACCGTGGCCCGCCACGTTTGGGCCAGCCCGGAAGCGCCGCAGCAGGTGGGCGGGCTGCTGGGCGAGGGCATCAAGCTGCCGGTGGGCAGCAGCGTGCCCCACGCCCCGGAACCCCGCCGTATCAACATGATTGAGGCCCTTCGCCGCACTCTGGAGGTGGAGTTAGCCATCAATCCACGCTGCGTGGTTTTTGGCGAAGATGTGGGGCAGAAGGGGGGTGTGCATGCCGCCACCCTGGGGTTGCAAAAAAGCTTTGGCGACGGCCGTGTTTTTGACACCAGCCTCAACGAAGAGGGCATCATTGGCCGGGCGGTGGGCATGGCCCTGGCCGGGCTGGTGCCCGTGCCGGAAATCCAGTTCCGCAAATACGCCGACCCGGCTACCGAGCAGCTCAACAACTGTGGCACGCTGCGCTGGCGCACCAATAACCGCTTCGCCGCGCCCATCGTCGTGCGCATCCCCGGTGGCTACCGCAAAATAGGGGACCCCTGGCACAGCGTCACCAGCGAGATTGTCTTTGCGCACCAGCCGGGCTGGCTGCTGGCCTTCCCCTCCAACGCCGAGGATGCGGTGGGGCTGCTGCGCACAGCGCTGCGCGGCAATGACCCTGTGATCTTTTTTGAGCATCGGGCCATGTTGGACGCCGGTTGGGCCAGACGGCCGTATCCCGGTGACGAGTTCATGCTCCCCTTCGGCAAGGCCAAAACCCTGCAAGAAGGCAGCGACCTGACCCTCATCACCTGGGGGGCCATGGTGGAGCGCTGCGAACTGGCCCTGCAAGTAGTGGACGCCAGCGTGGAGCTAATTGACCTGCGCACCATCATCCCCTGGGACAAAGAGACGGTGCTGGCCTCCGTGCGCAAAACCAGCAAATGCCTCATTGTGCATGAGGACATCGGCGTGGGCGGCTTTGGCGCGGAAATCGCCGCCACCATCGCTGACGCAGCCTTCCTCGACCTGGACGGCCCCATTCTGCGCCTGACTGCCCCCTCGGTGCCCGTGCCTTTCAGCACCCAACTCATGGAGGGGGTTGTGCCTACAGTGGCGCAGATTCAGGGCAAAATAGAGGAACTATTGGCTTTTTAATTGGGTCGCCACGGTATCCTTACCGCAATGGCATGGACACAATTAAGATGCCGTGGCGACTAGCACGTACGGTATTTTGTCTTTTGAACCGGACCTTGATGCGAACAAGGACAGGCAACCCTTCCTTGGTTTTACCGCCCAGGCGGCAGAGGCAGTTCGTGGGTTTGCATCAAGGGTTCAACAACTGATAGTCCTGCCGGCATTGGGCACCCTTCTCCCACAAAGACGTAATTATCATAACGAATATCGACATTCCTGGAAAAAGAGCCACCCGAAACGCCTACCCGACCTTGAATTGGGGTCCAGATTTCATGGATATTGACTCCATTGATTTGGAGTTGCTGACTGCCATACATCT
Source organism: uncultured Anaerolinea sp. (assembly GCA_964504445.1). Taxonomy (GTDB): domain Bacteria; phylum Chloroflexota; class Anaerolineae; order Promineifilales; family Promineifilaceae; genus JACSRF01. Next base: position 67,275 of record CAZDEO010000007.1, read on the forward strand.
GTTTGAGGCTGAGGGTATTCGGCTGAACGGGATGGATAGCATTACTGTTGCCATTGGCAACCAGAACCCAACCAGAACTATCGGTATAATGGTAAAAATACCAGGACTGAGTTTGTGGCCAGATTTCAAAGGTGTAAAAGTCGCTCCAGGTCGTGTTGAGACCAAAAATTAAACCCCAGATACCGTCCCCATCGGCAATATATCCTTCAATTTCTGCTAACTGCGTGCCACTTTCCCAAATATCGCCACGTGTCGCGGCTGCCCACCGATCTTGATCGCGGTGGTAAATGTTGTATTCGCCATTTAGATAGCGGTAGATAAGGGCATCAGTGGTCAGCACGGGCCAGCCGCTGTTGGGATTACTGAAATCGTCGATGATTGGGGCAACACAAACGTCATTGATGATGACGGGGAGCGCAACTGCATAATTGGCTGGAATGAAGGTGCGAATGCGATCGTTATAAACAACGGCTACCCTTTCGTTCGCAAATGGGAAAGCATTGAAGGGTTGAGAGACAGAGCTTTCATCGATAAATTCTCGCACTATCATCTCTGATGCCAGGTCAATCAAATGAAGGCCAGCCGGCCCGTAATACCCCAATGGCCTGTATAGTGCTAACAGGGATTGGCCATCTGGCGTGTAAACGTTGTTTGTATACCCATCAGCGACGGTGTAAACGGCCGTTTCCGCCAGCGTCGTTGAATCATATTGATAGATTGAACCTGGAGGCAAATTCACTGTTAGGGTTGATCCATCAGGGGCCATGCTGATGAGACCTGCCTGGGAGATGGGAACAGCGATTTCCAGTACTGGTTGCACCTCAGTAATATCATACCGCCGCAGCTCATCTCCGGTTGTTTGTGTGGAAGTTACAAACAACTTTGTTCCAGAAACTGCCATACTCACAATTGTGTCGCTCACAGGCACTGAAGCTAAAATTTGCCCGGTCATGCCATCCATCACGTCAAAAAATTGCTGGGTATAATCCCCTTGTGGCGCCACATATATCCTATCAGCGGCGCTGACGGCTATTGCGCGAATATCACTGTAGTAAGGGAATCCCGTCATGTTGGTGTAAACATGGGTAGCTACAATGGCAAATGTGTTTGTATCAATAACAGTAATCAACCCATCTTCATAATTCAGAACATCAGCTACCGCATATAACCGGGAGCCATCGGGATTCAACGCCAACATATCTGGGCGGTGGACGTTTGTAAGGGTCGTCTGCACGCTGGCCTGGTTGATATCAGCCACAACAATATTCTGATACCAAAAGGATACATATACGCGTTCCCGAATCGGGTCCGAAATCGAGTGCCCATAATTGGGGAAGTCAACCAGGATGTCATCAAGGCGTATATAGGTTGGATAAAAGGATGTGGTTTTTGTCGGTTCGCTTGTTTTAATGTCTGCCAATAACGTGATGGTCCAGGCAAACAGGAAACTAAACAATGTTAGCCCCACCCCTGCTTTTGTGAACTGTTTCATTGTAACCATGCCTCCCTGAGGTTAAAAGCATACTTCTACTGACATGTAAATTTTTAGACAGTTTACTTTGAGCCACACCGTAAAGCGAGTGATGAAAGTCATCTTTTTGTTGTGAAGTTACACAAGTAGGAATATGTGGATTCCAAAATTCGCCGCAGGCTTGTAGTAACCAATTTCGTCAGAACTCCCGCCAAAGCGATTATTACAGCTCTTATGTGAACTGATAGAAACCTGTGCGGAGTTAGATTCAACGGCACGGCCGTTTCCTGGAACCTGCCCCCTCTCACAAAACCTGCTACACTCTCGCCCTAAATCTACAGCGGAAGTTTGCCCATGAAACAGACCAAATGGATAGCCGCCAGCACTTTACTGGGCGGCATGCTCCTTGTAACCGCCCTGGCGCCCCTGCTTGCCGCACCGTCCGCACCCCCGGCCAATTTAGCGCCCATGGCCTTTGGCGGCGGGTCGTACACCGTGGCGGGGGACGAACTGGCCTCGGCGCAGCGCGCCGCCATTGAAGCGACTATTGCCGCTAATGTGCGCATGCTTGAGAGTAACGGCCGTTTCCCCCCCGCCGCGCCGCAACAAATTCCCCTGGCCTGGCCCCTGCAAGCCTCTCCGCGCCTGGCCGACTATGGCTACCACGGCGTTTCCGGTTTTGTGGACCACAACCCGGCCTACCCCAACCAATTGCAAGATTTTACCTGCGGCCGGCGCACCTATGACACCAGCACCGGCTACAACCACCCCGGCACCGACTACTTTCTCTGGCCTTACACCTTCAACAAAATGGACAACGACGAAGTGTATGTGGTGGCCGCTGCGCCGGGCGTCATTGTGTACAAGCAAGATGGCAACTATGACCGCAGCTGCAGCAGCAACAACAATCCGTGGAACGCCGTTTACGTGCGCCACGCCGACGGTTCCACTGCCTGGTATGGCCATCTAAAAAATGGGTCAGTGACCGCCAAGGGCATTGGCAGCACGGTGGCCGCCGGCGAATACCTGGGCGTGGTGGGCAGTTCGGGCAATTCCACCGGGCCGCACCTGCATTTTGAGCTGCGGGATGGGCAAAACCGCACCGTAGACCCGTATGCCGGGAGCTGTAACCCGCAGGCTTCGTGGTGGGTGGTGCAACGGCCGTACTACGATTCGGCCGTGAACAAAGTCACCACCGGCGACGCGCCCTTTGCCTGGGCCGACTGCCCCTTGCCCGACGAGCCTAACATCCGCGACAGCTTCCAGCCGGGCGACGACGTGTACTTCACCACCTTCTACCGCGACCAGCGCAGCAGCCAGACCAGCGAGTACGCCATTTACCGTCCCAACGGCACCATTTTTCAGCAGTGGGCGTACAACATGAGCGCCGACCATTACGCCGCTTCCTGGTGGTGGTGGGGCTACACGCTGCCCCAAGACGCGCCTACCGGCACCTGGCGTTTTGCGGTGAATTTTGCCGGGCAAAGCTACGAAACCTACTTCAACGTAGGCGCGCCCACGGCCGTTACGCTGCTGATGCCGGACGCGCAAACGAAATGGGCGGCGGGGGAAACGGCCGTGATCACCTGGAGCGACAACCTGGGCGGGCCGGTGCGGCTGGAGCTGTGGCAGGGCGGCGCATTCCACAGCGCCGTCGCCAGCAGCACCCCCAGCGACGGCGCTCATGACTGGGCCATTCCCGCCAGCCTGGCCTACGCCGACAACTACCGGGTACGGGCCATCAACCTGGCCGACGAAACGGTATTTGGCGACAGCGCCGCCTTTGCCATCGTCGATCCCGCTTCCCTGCGCCACCTGGCCATACTCACCCCCACCCAGGGCACGGTGTGGGCGGCCGGGCAGCTCGTCACCATCACCTGGACGGCTAATTTCACCGAGAGCGTGCAAATCGACCTGATTACTCCGCTGGGCGTGTCAAACACCCTCACCACGACGCCCGCCGCCACGGGCAGCACCTCCTGGACGGTGCCCCTGACGGCGGCCACCGCACCCGACTACCGCCTGCGGCTGACAGACCTGACCTACCCCACCAACCAGGCCGCGCAAGGGGTGGGCATCTGGAACGGGCAGACGGACCCCTTGTGGCTGGTGGAACCTAACGGTGGGGAGTATTGGGAATTGGAGCAAACGGTCTCGCTGCGCTGGATGGCGGCCATTACGCCGCCGGTGCGCCTGGAGCTGCGTCAGGGCGCGGTGCTGACCACGGTGATAACGACGACAGCGGCAGCCGCCGGGCAGGTGCAGTGGGAGGTGCCGCCAACGACGACGCTGGCGGGGGATTACGTGGTGCGGGTGGTGAGTGTGGGGGAAACGGCCGTTTTCGACGACAGCGACGCCCCCTTCACTATCTGGAACCCGTTCAAGACTTACTTGCCGCTGCTGTTGAAGTAGAGGGCTGGTGATTGGGGATTGAGGATTGGCGGTGTCTCAAGTTGCCAGTTTAGGCAGGCAACGCGTTGAAAATGGTCTGGTAAGCGGCGCGCAGCTCCTCTGAAAGCTCCGGCACGGTGATCATAATTTCGGCCAGCGCCCGCTGCGGGTTAGGCAGGTCGGCCTGGTACAGCCAGGTCACGTCTAGCCAAAAGTGGGGGAGAATGGTGGAAGCGTAACGGCCGTTCTCCCCAATGGCCCCAGGGTAATACGCCCCATCCTCACCCAAGATGTAAAACTCAGCCTGCTCCTGGTGCGGGCGCGGGTCAACCAGCCAGTACTCGCGCACCCCAGCTTGCTCATATTCGCGAAACTTATCCACCCGGTCAATGGCCACGCTGCCAGGGGAAATGACCTCAATCACCAAATCGGGACCACCCTCAAACCGCTTTTCTGTCAGGTGAACGCGGTTTGCCTGGCTGACAAACAGAATGTCTGGCTCACGGGCAGGGCCATCCGGCCACAACTTCACCTCCAAAGGCGCAAAACAAACAATGCCCAACTTGAAAGCCTGCACAAATCCATCAAGCAAAGCAGCAAGGAAACGCACGATATCCTGGTGACGGTACAGTGGTGGCATGTAGCTAATTACCTCCCCATTTTTCCACTCCATAATCTCGCTTTCGCTGGCTGTTTCCAGGTAAGCGGCATAGCTCATTTTCTGGCGACGCGGCGCAAATTTAACCGGTTTTTGTTCCATCAAGGCCATGTTTCACGCTCCGTAAAGCAAACTTGCCGCTATTATAGCATGGGAAATAAGGCAAAAAGAACCCACCCGGTTCACCCGTCACGCCCCGCATTTTTCTCCTGCCGCGCCACGGCCGCGGCCATGAAGGCGCGGAACAGCGGATGCGGCCGATTCGGGCGGCTTTTGAACTCCGGGTGGAACTGGCTGCCCACCATGAAGGGATGCTCTGTTAGCTCGGCGATTTCCACGAGACGGCCGTCCGGCGACAACCCACTAAACACCATCCCTTGCGCCCCCAACACCTCCCGGTATGCATTGTTAAATTCCCAGCGGTGGCGATGCCGCTCCTGTACCATCTCCACCCCATACGCGGCGGCGGCCTTCGTGCCCGGCATTAGATGGCATGGATAAGCCCCCAGGCGCATGGTCCCCCCCATATCCGCCAGGTTGTGCTGGTCAGGCATCAGGCTAATCACCGGATGCTCCGTATTCGCATCAAACTCCGTGCTGTTTGGCTCGTCACTCTGCAAAACATGCCGCGCAAATTCAATACACATCACCTGCATGCCCAGGCATAACCCCAAATAGGGCACACCTTTCTCCCGCGCCCAGCGCGCCGTCATAATCTTGCCCTCAATGCCTCGCTCGCCAAAGCCCCCAGGCACAACCACACCATCCAAACTGGTAAATCGCTCCCATCCCCTACCTTTCTCCAAGTCTCCAGAATGGATCCACTCCACCTCGACAATGCGGTTGTTGGTAATGCCCGCGTGGTACAGCGCTTCCCGCACGCTCATGTACGCATCGTGCAGTTCCACGTATTTGCCCACAATGCCAATACGAACGCTAGTTTTCGGGCGCCGAATCTCCCCAATCATCTCTGTCCACTCTGTCAAATCGGGCTGGCTCACTTTTTCTTCCAGCTTCAACCGTTCAACAACCAAATCTCCCAGCCCCGTCTCTTCTAAATCCAGGGGAATGGCGTAGAGAATGTCGCTGGTTACCGCGGGAATGACCGCCTTCTTCTTCACGTCGCAGAACAAGGCGATCTTTTTGATGTGCTCTTCGGGAATAGAGTGGTCGGCGCGGGCAATAATCACGTCGGGGTGAATGCCGATGCCGCGCAGTTCTCGCACGCTGTGCTGGGTTGGCTTGGTTTTCAACTCCCGGCTGGCGGCAATGTAGGGCAAAAAGGTTACATGCACATAGAGCGTGTTCTTCTTGCCCACGTCGGAACGCATCTGGCGCAACGCCTCTAAAAAGGGCAGGCTTTCAATGTCGCCCACGGTGCCGCCCACCTCTACTAGCACCACATCCGCCGCTGTTTTTTCCGCCACCAAGTGAATGCGTCGCTTGATTTCGTTGGTAATGTGGGGAATCACTTGAATGGTGCCGCCCAGGTAATCCCCCCGCCGTTCACGGGCAATGACTTCAGCATAAACGCGCCCAGTGGTCACGTTGGATAGTTGATTCAGATTTATGTCAATAAATCGCTCGTAATGACCTAAATCCAGATCTGTTTCGGCGCCGTCTTCCGTTACAAATACTTCGCCATGTTGGTAGGGGGACATGGTGCCAGGGTCTACATTAATGTATGGGTCTAGCTTTTGCACAGCTACCGATAGGCCACGAGCTTTGAGGATACGCCCCAAAGCCGCGGCCGTTACCCCCTTGCCGACGGAACTCACCACGCCCCCCGTGAAAAAGATAAATTTAGTCATTGGAACCTCTACGGAAATACATAATGCCTACAAAGAGAGTGGGGCATGTCATTTTGTGTGACATGCCCCACTGCAAGGTACGTTATTTGTGCGAAAGCCAGTTTCGCATACGGTTAATGATATCCTTCTAAAGCAGGCGCTCCAGGTCAGACACGGCGCGCTTCATGTCATGAATAATCAGCCCAAGTTTAGCCGATTCCCGCGCCAAAACGGTTAACACGGCATCTTCGCCCACAGCCATTAACACAATGATGCCATCGCTACCTTTGATGTAAACCTGTTCCAGGCTACCGCGGCTTAGTTCAATAGCAATGCGATCGCCCAGAGAAAGCATAGCAGCAGACATAGCTGAAATACGGTCTTCGTCTACACCAGCAGGGAGAGAGGAAGCCATTATCAAACCATCAACACTGACGACAGCTGAGGCTTCCACGTCTGGCGTGCCTGCTTGTAAGTCTCGCAAGCGGTCAACCATCATCTCTGTACGTGATCTCATCCGGAATCTCCTTGCTTGGGCTTTGTCTTGAGGTATAAACCATTCAACTTCATTGTGACTTTATGTTAGCATGGGACGCTGGGATGATACCATAAGGAAATAGGGCTGTCAAACACATAACAGAGGGTTGGAGAGGTGATTTTCTGCTGTGTTTTACCTTGCCAAAGCGTTAACCTGATCTGGAATTTGCCTTGTTTTGCGTATTGGTAAAACTCTTTTATCTGTTGCTCGGACATGTTGAAGAGAGGGCATCTGTCTCGTGGCGTGCATTATTTTACGTAGGTTATGTAGGTTTGCCGGCTCAATATTTGTGATTTTGGCCTTATTTTACTGCCACCTATGGTATCATCCAGCAGGGGCAAGGCTTATGTTGCATTTGTTCAGGTAAATTGCGGGGGCATCCAGGAGGTGAGTTGGATTATTCAGAGAGGGTGTGCCTGCCCAGGCCAAGAAAATTAAAGATATGGCTCGGTCAATGCTGCATACGATGGCTTTAATTTTGGCTTTTGCTGCCATTATTATGGGGCAATTTTTGCTACCCCAACCACCTTGGACGGGGGTTGGGGTGGCTTATTTTGTGGTGGCGGTGGTGGCTTTTGTGTGGGTGCTGGTGAGTTTGCCCGTGCCCCGCGAAGCGCATGGACCTGAGGAAACGGCCGTTTCCCCTTCCACTACCCCGCTCTTACCCGCCCCGCTACGCCTGGGGCTGGCCCTGGCCAGCGTGAGCCTAGCTATTTATGCCTTTACTCACCTAGAGAACAACACCTTTACTCGCCCGGGCACCCTGGCCTGGCTGGGCGCTGTTTTTTGCTTTTTGCTGCTTTTTGGGGAAGGCGTTGCTAGCTGGCCGCAGCGGATACAAAAGTGGCGGCAGAAACGGCCGTTTCTGCCGCCGTACACCGTTACCATCACCCGCCACCATCTGATCCTGCTGGCGCTATTGCTGCTGGCAGCTTTCTTCCGCTTCTACCGCCTGGGCAGTCTGCCCGCCGAAATGGGCAGCGACCAGGCGGAAAAGCTCTTCGATGTGTATGACGTGGTCGAGCGCCATCTGCGCCCCATCTTCTTCCCGCGCAACACCGGGCGTGAGGCGGTGCAGTTTTATTGGACGGCCGTCATCATCAGCGTTACCGGCTTGCCCATTGGCTTTCTGCCCCTCAAGATGGGCACAGCATTGGTTAGCCTGTTTGCCGTGCCCTGGGTGTATTTGCTGGCGAAGGAACTGTACGGCCGTGCCACAGCCTACCTGACCACCTTTTTCTTCGCCATATCTGCCTGGCACGTGGCCATCAGCCGCGTTGGCTTGCGCTTTCCCTTCACCGCCGCCTTCGCTACGCCCACTCTCTACTTCTTCTTTCGTGCCCTCAAATACAACCGCCGCAACGATTGGCTGGCTGCCGGTGTCTTTCTTGGCATTGGCCTGCACACCTACATTCCCATGCGCATTGTCCCGCTGCTGCTGGTGCTGCTGGCCTTGCTCAAGCTGCTGCTCGACTTATGGCCAGTAATCAGCAATCGGTGGTTAATGACGAATCGTCGTCTACGGCCCATGGGCCACCAGACACTGAATAGGGATTACCGCGAGGTCACTTCTCTCACCTGGTCATTCTGGCAAAATGCCATCCTTGGCGGGCTGGCTTCGCTGCTCATCTTTCTCCCCCTGCTGCGCTATATGCGCGATGACCCTAGCATGTTCTGGTATCGCGTCACCAGCCGCTCCTTGGAAAACGGCAACCTGCTGCCCGGCGGAGCGTGGGGCGTCTTCTGGGGCAATGTTAAAAATGCGCTGCTGATGTTCAACTATCGTGGCGACGCCGTCGTCAGCAACAGCATTCCCTATACGCCATTCCTGGGGTTGGTCAGCGGCGGGCTGTTTGTGCTGGGGCTGGTATACCTGCTGTGGCGGCTGGTCAAATGGCGTGACCGGCGCACGCTGTACGTGCTGATGGCGTTGTTTGTGCTGTTGCTGCCATCTATTCTCAGTTTGGAGTTTCCAAAGGAAAACCCCAGCCGGGTGCGCGCCGGGGGGGCAATTCCCTGGGCCATGCTCATTGCTGCCCTGCCACTGACGGTGGCAGGGGGCTATTTCCGGGCCAGTTGGGTGCGGTGGGGTAAATGGCTAGCGGTGGGGGTAACGGCCGTACTCCTGCTTCTAGCCACTTACGACAACTACACCTACTACTTTGTCCGTTACGACGCCCACTTTCACCGCACTTTGTGGAACACCAGCGAAATGGGTGCAGCCACCCGCAGCTTCGCGGATAGCGTTGGCGACATGGACCACGTTTACCACATTCCCTTTCCCTTCTGGGTAGACACCCGCCTCATTGGCATCTATGCAGGGGCTATCCCCTGGGAAAATGCCATCCTAGACACGAATCAGATTACCCAACGCCACATTCACGACTTTGCCCCAAAACTTTATATCCTCCACCTGCAAGACCAACCTTCGCTTAGGCTTCTGCAAGATACCTTTCCTGACGGTTGGGTGACGGTTTACCAATCACGTTACGGCGTAAGCAGAGATTTTCTGCTCTATTTTGTGCCGCCGCGCTGACCAAAAAAGCCGTGAATCTCCGCAAAAGGGGGCGTGAATAAGGTAGATTGGGACTTGTAACGGCCGTACCCATTCTTATAATGAAAATGAGAGGGAACGCAGCCCCTTGCGCGTTCCTAGTTTAGTTAAGGAGAGGAAAACCATGAAGAAGTACCGCTGGTTAACTGTTGCATTGACCGTTACCATGATGTTGGGGGTGGTAACGGCCGTTTTTGCTTTCCCCTACACCGTTGAGCCTGGCGACACCCTTTCTGCTATCGCCCGGCGCTTCAACACCACCGTGCAAGACATTGTCAATGCCAACAATATTCCCAACCCTAACCTCATTCGCGTGGGGCAAGTTCTAGAGATTCCCGGTGATGGCAGTGGCGCACCCCCACCGCCAGCCCCAACGCCGGCGCCTTCCCCTGGCGGTACCTATACCGTCCAGCCTGGAGACACGCTTTCCAGGATTGCCCAGCGCTTTGGCACCACCTACCTGGCCATTGCCCAGGCCAACAACCTGGCAAACCCCAACTACATCTACGTGGGGCAAGTCCTCATTATCCCTGGTGGTACCGGCGGAACACCCCCACCCCCGCCCAACCCTGGTCCACCACCGCCGGTTAGTGGCGGCAGCTTTGAGCTAGGGGGGCAGACTCAAGGCTTTAGCCATGCCGGACTCATGCAATCCATTGGCATGACCTGGGTTAAATTCCAGCACAAATGGTCACCTGGCGATGATCCCGGCGTCCTAGCCGGGCGCATTAACGACGCCCACGCCCAGGGCTTCAAGGTGCTGCTCTCAATTACCGGCGCCAACACCTACCCGGCTCCCGGCAGTATAGACTTTGGCAGCTTCGTCAACTTTTTGGGGGGCGTTGCCGCCCTCGGCCCTGACGCCATCGAAGTCTGGAACGAAATGAACATCGACTTTGAGTGGCCGGCCGGAGAGATCAGCCCCACATCCTACGTCAACAACATGCTGGCTCCGGCCTACAATGCCATCAAAGCCGCCAATTCCAACGTCATGGTCATTAGTGGCGCACCGGCTCCCACTGGCTTCGACAATACCACCAACGCCTGGGCCGACAGCCGCTACATTCAAGGTATGGCTGCCGCCGGGGCTGCTAACTACATGGATTGCATCGGCGTCCATCACAATGCGGGGGCTACAGCCCCCTCGGCGACGAGTGGACATCCCGGTGGTTCCCATTACAGTTGGTACTATGCGGCTACCCGTGACCTGTACTACAATGCCTTTGGTGGGGCGCGCAAGGTGTGCTTCACGGAACTGGGCTATCTTTCCGGGGAAGGCTTCCCCAGCATTCCCCCTAACTTTGCCTGGGCGGCCAACACTTCTGTGGCCGAACATGCCCAATGGCTGGCCGAAGCCGCCAGCCTCTCGGCGTCTTCTGGGCGGGTGCGGATGATGATTGTCTTTAATGTAGACTTTACCCAGTATGGCAACGATCCGCAGGCAGGTTATGCCATCATTCGCCCAGATGGAAGCTGTCCGGCCTGTGACACGCTGCGCGCTGTAATGGGCCGATAAACAACAAAATTGACCGGGTTGGTTTTTTAGATCTGGCAGGCTTGCAAAAACCTGCCAGTTTTTTTTGTCTTTTTGCCGTTAGTAAGCGATTTTTTTATAATGTCTGGTAGATTCGGCGTGAATCTGAACCTCTCTTTTAACAGTTTCGCATCCCGCATACGTTGACGATTGGCAATATTTTTGTTGGTAAGCATAGTGGGCTTGCCAGAAATAAGGAGCTTGATATGAAGGTAAGTAGTATTTTGTCTACGAAGGTAGGGGGCATCATTACTGCTCACCCGGAACAAACTATTCGGGAAGCTGCACGCTTAATGTATGAACGTAACATCGGCGCCGTTGTCATTGTGGATGGGGCGGGGCATCTGGTAGGCATTCTTTCGGAAAGGGACATTGTGCGCAAGGCGGTTACCCACAATGCGGTGTTTGACATGGCCATCAGCGAGGTGATGACGAAGGATGTGGTAACGGCCGTGCCCCAGGACGATCTCATGTCTGTCGCCCACACCATGACCGAGCGTCGTTTTCGCCATATGCCCATTTTGGACGATAACGACCAGCTTATTGGGATTATTTCGATTGGTGACGTGTTAAAAACCCAGCGCGACCAATATCGGGGTGAAATTGACACCTTGGAAACGCAGCTGATGGCTGACGAGGAGTAACAGGAACCCGTTTACTATTTTCATGCCTATTTCCCGCTGAATTGAACGAGTGAGGGAGCAAAGCAAAGGAGCAAGCAATGTCTAGTGTAGGTAGTGCAGAGAATCCGCTGCGGGTTGCCATTGTTGGCGCAGGCCCGGCCGGTTTTTATGCGGCGGAGCATTTGTATAAGCAAAAACCGTTAACAGTGCAGGTGGACATGTATGACCGGCTGCCGACGCCCTTTGGCCTGGTGCGTAATGGGGTAGCGCCGGATCATCAGAAGATTAAGTCGGTGACGGCCGTTTTCCACCGCACCGCCCAAAAGCCCGGTTTCCGCTTCTTCGGCAATGTAGAGCTGGGCAAAGACGTGAGCGTAGAAGAGCTCCGCCAATACTATCATGCCATCATCTACACCACTGGCGCCCAAACCGACCGCGCCCTAAAAATTCCCGGCGCCGATTTGAAGAACCACCACCCCGCTACAGAATTTGTGGCCTGGTACAACGGCCACCCCGATTTTCGTGACCTGAAATTTGACCTGTCGCAAGAAAAAGTTGCCGTCATTGGCATTGGGAACGTGGCCATGGATGTAGCCCGCATTTTATGCCGCACCCCCGCAGAATTGAAAAAGACGGACATTGCTGATTATGCCCTGGAAGCTCTGAGCCACAGCAACGTCAAAGAAGTCTACATTTTGGGGCGGCGGGGCCCGGCTCAGGCCGCCTTCACCACGCCGGAAATTAAAGAGTTGGGGGAAATGGAAGATACCGATGTCTTCACCGTTCCCGATGAAGTGACGCTCGATCCTCTCAGTGAAGAATCACTGGCAGACAGCGCCGACCGGGGTACCCTGCGCAAAGTAGAAATTATCCAGAGCTATGCCAGTAACCAGCCCACGGGCAAATCGCGCAAATTGACCGTGCGCTTTTTGGTGTCACCCACGGAGCTGTATGGTGATGAAAACGGCCGTGTGCGAGCCATGCAGTTGGTGCACAACGAACTGTACAAAACCGACGCCGGCTCTCTGCGCCCCCGCGCCACCGACAAAACAGAAATGCTGGAAGTCGGGCTGGTCTTCCGTTCCATTGGTTACCTGGGGGTTCCCCTGCCCGGCGTACCCTTCAATAATAGCTGGGGCGTTATTCTCAATGAAGATGGCCGGGTCATTGACCCGGAAAGCAAGCAGCCTGTTACTGGCGAATACACCGCGGGCTGGATAAAGCGCGGCCCCAGCGGTGTCATTGGCACCAACAAGCCCGATGCCGTCGCTACCGTAGATTTATTGCTGGAAGATTTGGAAAGCGGTAGCCTGCTGCAACCGATCCATCCCGAACCTGACGCCATCGAAACGCTCATTGCCCAAAGGCAGCCTCATGCTTTTACCTATGCCGACTGGCAGAAGTTGGATGAGCTGGAAATGGCCGCTGGCGAGGTCCAAGGCCGCCCCCGAGTTAAGTTTACCAGTGTAGAAGAAATGCTGGCGGCGTTAGGTAAAGCTTAGTAACCACCCCAGACTGGAGACTGGAGTCATTTTCCCAGCCTCCAGTCTCCAACTCCTGATGAAAGTCACCATTTACAGCGACGGCGGCGCAGACCCCAACCCTGGCATTGGGGGATGGGCGGCCATTTTACGCTATGGCGGTCATGAAAAAGTGCTGTCGGGCAATGATCCCAACACCACCAACAACCGTATGGAGCTGCAAGCCGCTATTTCGGCGCTGCGGGCTTTGAAACGGCCGTGCACCATCGAATTCCATACCGATTCCGAATACCTGCGCAAAGGCATCACCACATGGATCGAAAAATGGGCGGCTAAAAATTGGCGGCTCAAGGGGGGCAAGCCGGTCTCCAACGCCGACCTGTGGCAAGAACTCTGGGCCTTGGTGCAGCAGCACGACATTGACTGGCACTGGGTGAAAGGTCATGCCGGCAACCAGCTTAACGAACGGGTAGATGACCTGGCGCGGCAAGCTCGCTTGAAAATTACCCCCACGATCAAACCGGACAAAAACATCCCCCGCCTATACGTCCGCGCTTCTTGCAAAGGCAACCCCGGCCCCGGCGGCTGGGGCGTGGTCTTAGAAAAAGGGGATGATACGGAGCAAGCCAGTGGGACTGCGCTTAATACCACCAACAACCGCATGGAGGTAACGGCCGTGATCGAAGCCCTCCTGATGCTCCCCCCCGGCAGCCCGGCCCAGCTTTTCACCACCTCCGATTACGTTTACCAGGGCATCACCCAATGGATTCACGGCTGGCGGCGACGCAACTGGCAAAAAAAAGATGGGCAGCCCATTGCCAACGCGGACCTGTGGCAAGCCCTGGATCAGCTATCTGCCAACTACGCCATTCGCTGGGTCAACGCCAAAAAACTGCCAGAGCCGTCACGCGCTCTGGCAGAAGCCGCCCAACTTGCGGCAAACGCTGCGGCCATCGCCTGATTATTCCGCATCCCGCACATAGCGGCAGGTAGCATGCAAAAATGCGAACTCGCCCACCGGGGGCATCAACTCCATAACTTCCACAATTTCAAACACCCGGCCATCAAAATGTACCTCACCGCCAACCACCGGTTCCTCATCCACATTCATGATGGCCCCAGGATGCTTGCCTCCCAACACCACGTAACTTACTTTGTAGTAGGAAACACCTTCTCTCATCATGAACTCCTATAACTCAGCCAGATTACGATGGCGCAGCTTAAACGATAAATCAATGGCCATGTTGCGCATGACCACATAGCCAATATGATTATTTTCCTGGCATAAGCGGTGAAAATCGCCACTTTCAATCAAATAAAGCGTAGCGCCCTCTTTTGTGGCCCGCACCGAAGCAGACCGGTACCCCTGGTCAATGAGGGCCATTTCCCCAATGACTTGCCCTTTGCCCAGCACCACCAGGCTACGTGCATCTTCTAAACCTTGAATATATACCTCTGCGGCTCCCTCAGCGACAACGTACATTTCTGTACCTGTTGTATTTTGCTCTAAAATGATTTTTCCAGAACCGATAGTCACCTCATGACAAATTGCGGCAATAGCAGCTCGTTCAGGCTCGCTCAGACCATTAAAAAGCTGAACCCGCTTAAATAATTCGATAGATACCGGCATACTGGCCTCCTTAAATAGAGATGCATCCAACTTGTACTACCTGACTGACTTGTTAAATTTACAGCGCGGCGGTCAGGTTTGAAGAATACCATTGCATTTTACCATAATCAGACAAATTATTGACTTTTGAAAGGCAAATGATAAAATCCCGATCTCTCTGAGCCGAAGTGGCGAAATAGGCAGACGCGCTACGTTCAGGGCGTAGTGAGCTTACGCTCGTGTGGGTTCGAATCCCACCTTCGGCATGTAATCAAGCCCAACCAAAATCAGGTTGGGCTTTTTTATTGTTTATTGCCTTTTACCCTTCGATAACTGTTGTTTGAGAAATACCCCACAATCGGTATAATGGGGAGGCGAAATACCCAAAACCACAAGAGGGATACATACACATGTCAATTTTTCTCATTGCCGTAGGGATCATCATTGGAATCATCGTCATTGGGGCGATCCTGGCTTTTGTCGTGGCCCGTTTTGACCGTGCTGTCGAGGAAAATAAGGTTGAACTAGAGAAAGATGGGCAGGGATACAACCCCGCGCTTACCTTGGGGTATGCCATTAAAGTTTCTGCCGATCCGGAAGAGCAGGTAAAAGAAGCGCGCCGGTTGGCGGCGCAGCAGGCTGCTGCTTTACCCCGGGGGGGGAATATGGGTATTGGTCGCCTGGGGCAGCCTTCTGATTTGCGTACGGCGTATCAAGGAGCCAAACAAGATCCCTGGACGGCCGCAAAAATAGCTGTCGTTCATGGTTGGGATGGCGTGCGCTTAGGGCCTGGGGCAGCAACGGCCGTTGCCGCCGCACCCACCGCTGCTCAGGCAGCGGCAGCGCCTGCTGAAAGCGGTGAAATTGAGCTTGTCCCCGGCAAAGATTATCCGGTTATTGAGATCACCGATGACATGAGCCCCGCCGATATACGGAAAGCGCGTATTGCCAACGCCAAAGCCAAATCTCAGGCGATGAAAGCGGCAAAGGCGGCTGGCACCCCGGCGGCAGCTCCCGCCACACCCGCTGCTGCAGCGCCAGTCGCTGTTGCTGCCCCCGCCCCCGCTGCTGTGGGCATTCCCGAACCCAACTACATTGAGATCACCGACAGCATGTCGCCCGATGAGGTGCGTAAAGCGCGCATCCAAAACTCCAAAGAGCGCTCCAAGTACAATAAAGCCCTGAAGGCCGCGGGTATTGACCCTGGCGCTGCGGATGCGCCCACCACGCCCGCCCCAGCTGCCTCAGCGCCAGAGGCCTCGCCCGCCCCTGCCCCAGCGGCGGTTGGTGGCGCAGATAGCGCCGCCCTGGCAGGTATTCCCAAGCCAGACTACATTGAGATCACCGATGACATGTCCCCGGACGAAATTCGTAAAGCGCGCATTAACAATTCCAAAGAGCGCTCTAAGTACAATAAAGCCCTGAAAGCCGCGGGCATTGACCCTGCCACAGTGGAATAAACGGCCGTCTACGCCACCCCTGCTCAACAATACAAGCGCCTGGGCTGGCAATGCCTGGGCGTTTTGTTTTGGGGAAAACGGCCGTTTCCCCCCCTCTTGATTTACAGCCAAACCTTGCTATCCTTATGCCAAATCGAAAGGGTTTCTGAGCCGTGATAATGCACAAATTACTTCCCCTGATCCGCGCGGTTGGCGGACGACTCATTGCCATCTCCTTCGGTATACTCACAGCCTGGCTGCTACTAGAAATCTTGTTGCGCCTCTTTTACCCCGCCCTGCCCTTCATTCTCAAGTCCCCCCTGCGTGAAATTTACGTCACCCCCTTTAGCGACAAAAAATTGCTACCGCCCCCCATAATTCTGGATGATCGTGATTACCAGCACGTCATCCGCAACCACGCCGTCAACGACCTACAATATTTTGTGCCCGATGTGCCTCTGCACGTGACCACCTCCAATTGGCTCGATCCCAACTCCCACGTTGGCTTTCGCGTGCCCACCCCTGACTGGGAACCCCACTGGCCCGTAGACGCCCTCTTTATTGGCGATTCCTTCACCTTTTGCTTTACCGAATACGAAGATTGTTGGGTACAGATATTGGCCGATAAGTACGCCATGAGCGTCGTGAACATGGGACAAGGGGCTACTGGCAGCATTGGTCAACTGCACTTGCTACGCAAGTTTGGCTTGCTTAATGAACCCCGTTTCGTTGTTTGGCAATGGTACGGCAACGACTTTAACGAAGATTACGGAATGGCAACCACTTATTTAGGCATGGAGCCGGTTGAACCCCCAACTCCAAAACCAGACAAGGCCCCACGCACGCCGCTGCAGCAATGGCTCAGCGCCAACTCCGCTGCATACGTGATTGTCGACTTTTTTCGCAGCTCCGAGGCCGAGCAGTACCAATATACCCGCTTTATTGACCCATTTCATGTGGTCGATGGCGACGTGGATATTGAATTTGGCCGCCAGGTAACCATTGTGGGGCAAGACCTGAGCCTGCGCCGCAACCAGGTCGGGCTGGAGCTTAGCAAACAAGCCATCCGCGAGGGGTATGACTTCTTAACTGCAGCGGGCGTGCCGTTGGTACTGGTCCTGCTGCCTACCAAGGAAGAGGTGTACGCCCATCTGACAGAACCGGTGCTAGGTGAAGGGGTGCTACACGCCCTGGGTGAAGGGCGGACGCAAATGCGGGAGTTTTATGAAGGGGAGGGCTATGTGTGGTTGGATGCTACCGAGGCGCTCTCTACGGCCGCAAAAGCAGGCCAACAGCTATATTTTAAAGAGGACAATCACCTGAATCCCAACGGAAATGCTGTTTTAGCAGACGTTGTATGGGCGTTTCTGGTGAAGCAGGGTTTGATGGCGGAAAAGTAGCTGCCATCTCAACCATTACCCTCGCCGCTGCGCCCGCCAAAGGCGCAGTTGGTCCCCATACCAGCGCCAAACATGGAGCTTCAGCCACAAAGTTACTAAAAACAACACGCTGTTGGCCCATAATAGGGTGCCCATGCTGGCATAGGCCCGCCGGTCACCCACCCAGGCAAAAAACAGCATGGAGGCCAGCAGCATTGAAATTAAAATGCCCAAGCTGCCAAACCATGTCTTTCTCCCGCCCTCTTGCCACAGGTGTGCCAGCAAAAAGACCTGCACAAAAGGTAAAAATACAAAATAATGAGGCCACGAAGTCTCCGTAACAAAGGGCAGGGCCAGGAACAAGATGGTTAAAAACCATTGGTCGGCTCTTGGTTGTTGTTGGCACACAAGGGCAACGGCCGTCAGCCCCCCAACACCCGCTATAACCAACCCCACTACCTGCCACAGCAGGCGCGGGCTGCTGGTTTGCCACACATTCTCCGCCAGCCGGTTCATCACATTGGCCAAATATTGGGAATTGAGGTCACGCAGCATCCAGGTGGTGCGCGCGTGGGCAATGCGTTGACTGACGGTCTGGTAGAACTCCCAGTTGGTCTCCCACCCCAAGACGAGAATGGGCACGATGATGACGAAAACCGCTACGCTGCCCAGCAGCACCAGCAGCAGCCGCCACTCTTTACGCAGCAAAAAGTAGAGGGCAAAAAGGATGGCGTAATATTTGACGGCCGTTGCTAACCCCAAAAGCACCGCCGCCGCCCCTTTATACCCCCGGTGATACAGGTGAAAGGCAGCAAAAATCAATCCCGTGATGAGAATGCTTACCTGCCCCCACTTGAGATTGTGCATGACAGGCATACTGAGCAGCACCAAAGCCACGTACAGCAGCGCCAGAGCGGGCTGCTTTTGGCGAAAATATCCCACCGGAAGCAGCAACAGCAACAGGCTGCCAAATTGAAAGAGGCCCCAGAGAAGAACGGCCGTTTCCAATGAAAACAACCCAAACCCCGCCAAAAAAATGGCAAAAAACGACGTGTAAAAATACCCGTTGCTGGGCTGCCCCGTATCAAACAACGCCTGCCCTGTAGGGTAATATTGGCGCGTAAAGTCACAAAACAACTCGTCACAATGGTCTATTGCCTGCACCAGCGCCGCCACGCTGCCCCAAACCTGCCAATAGAACAAAACCCCTGCGCTAAAAACAAGCGTTGTCACCAGCACCCAAAACCAGGCAGATTTTAGCCGCAGCATACTCTCTTACTCCTGTGGAATTTCAATGGGAATGGCATTATCGGCTGTTGGGGGCGCAATGGGCAAACGCGCACCGGTACGCCAATCGTACAAACCCACAAGAATGGAGGCCGGGTCTTCCGTCGCCGCGCTCAACAAAAACACGCGCTCATCGGCCACCACTTCCCCCGGAACCCAGCACCAGGTGGGTAACTGCCCGTCGCGTGGCGGGCCATCATCCTGAACTAAAATAGCGCCATCGGCTGTCACTAAATGGGCCAGTACGGAATAATCTGCGCCGGGGAAATCCAGCGCCTGCCAATAGAGGTTCACCGTTAGTAAATCAGCGTCCTGACGCAGTTCGTACCCCGGTAAAGCCAGCTTGTCGCCCAGGTGGTAGGCGAGGGGCACGGCCGTTTCCGGCATATGCCAAACAGGCGAGGGCACGCTGGGTGGGGCCATGCGCCCGCCCAGGAAGAGGGCTGTCACCACCGCCTGTACGCCAAAAAGAGCATAAACGGCCGTTTCCCATCCCCGCCCCTTGCCATTGAATAACCTGTGCCAGCCCCACAGCCCTGCCAGCAGCCCCGGCCCCATCAGCAGCAGCCAAAGCCGTCCCGTTTCCGCCCGCACCTGCCCCGAAAGATTGAGCAACAGCACGGCCGTTAGCCAACCCACCGCCAACGCATCCCCCGCCTGCCAGCGGCCCCAGCGCCGCAACGCCAAAGCCACCCCCACAAAACTGCCCACCAGCAGCACAATCCCCATAAAAACAGCCAAATCATACCCATTAAACAGCGGCCAAACAGGGTAAACCAGCCGCAGCCTGGCATGCAATTGTTGGCTAAGCAAAAACATTTCTAGCCCATTTGCACCCCATAAAAGCCACACACCCCCCCAAAACAGCAGCAGCCCCCCCAAAAACGCCCCATTTAGCCAAACCAGCCGCGCCAACCCATGCCGCCACGCCACCACCCCCATAACAACCTGCGCCAGCAATATGCAATTAACCAGCAGCACAATGCCCAACACCCCAAAGCCAAACCAGGTGCCCCCCGCCAGCAACCCGCCAAAAGTTAGGGCCATCGCTACCACCCCTTTGGTAGACAACGGCCGTCCGCGCCATTCCCCCGTCAACACCACCTGGGCCAGCCACAAAGCTACCAAGGCCAGCACAGCATACACTGTGTCAAAGCGCCCCGTAAACACCAACAAACCAGGCCACAACGGATAAAACAACAGCGCCCGCCGCGCCAGCCGCGCCCCCAAAAAGCGGTAAGCCAGCCCATAAAAAGGCAACACACCCAACCCCGTCAGCAACACCAACAGCAGAGGCAGGCTGCCCGCCGCCAGTTGCGCGGGCGCAAGCTCTTGCAGCTCAAAATCAAGGCAATCGTAGCGCAGCAGCCAGCGCCCCGCCCATTCCGCACCGCCGGGAAAGTGCGCCCACAGCCGCGCCGCCGCCCAATAAGTCAGCGTCCACCCCGGCGGCTGCGTCCACAAATGCACATCCCGGTAATGGGGCATCTGCTCCAGATGGTTTTGCACAAAAGCCAGCGGCGCTTCTATGCGTACCCCTTCGTGGTAAAACCCAGACTCCATCGAAATAGGAACCATCACCGGCTGGGCGGCATGCAGCCCCGCAAACAGAAGCTGGGCCAATGGCGTCAGCAGCGCCACCCAGCCCACCAAAAAGGCTCGCCGACGGCCGTTCCACACGCCACCATGCGCCACCAACCACCAGGTAGCCCCCACAGCAGCGGCAAACGCCGCCAGCCATCCCCACCTTTGCCCCAGCAGCGCCGGAGAACGCCGCACCCACTCCCAATTAACGCCATTGACCCAATCCGGCCAATCCAAAGCCAAAGCCACACAGTAGCAGGCCACCAGGGTACTCGTTATAATCAGCACGCTTTTGCGTAAAGCAGGGTTATCAACCATGAAATTCTCTGTACGGCATACAACATTTAATCGCAGGCAAGTTTCCACCAAACAGAGCAATGGCGCAATACCCCCCTGGCTGCTGGCCGCGCTGCTGGCCCTACTCTTCGGCGTGGTGGTGGTCCGCACCGCCTGGCTCAATGATGATGCCTACATCACCTTTCGCGTGGTGGATAATTTTTGGCGCGGTTATGGCCTCACCTGGAACCCCGGCGAGCGGGTGCAGGTTTCCACCCATCCGCTATGGCTAGGGTTGCTCATTCTGGCCCAGGGCATCAGCGGAGAGCTATATTACAGTAGCTTGGCGTTGTCTATTGGGCTGGCGGTCGCTGGCGTTTTTTGGGTGGGCTGGCGCATGGTCGGCGGAACGGCCGTAACCATGCTCCTCGCCCCCCTCATCCTCACCCTCTCCAAAGCGTACATAGATTACGCCACTTCCGGGTTAGAAAACCCCCTCACCCACCTGCTCATCATCCTCTTTTTCTACTTCTATTGGCAGAAGTCTGCGCCCAATGCCAAATCTTCTCTACTCCCGCTTACCCTACTCTTCAGCCTGGCCCTACTCACCCGCACCGACATTTTATTCCTTTTAGGTCCCCCGCTCGCCCTGGCCTACCTCACCTCCCAAAACGGCAAATTCACCATTCATAATTCACAATTCATAATTCATAATTTCTTCACCCTCTTCCTCGGCCTCACCCCCCTCATCGCCTGGGAGCTTTTCTCCCTACTCTACTTTGGCTTCCCCTTCCCCAACACCGCCTACGCCAAAGCATTCAACACCGGCATCCCCGCAGGGGCGCTGGCCCAACAAGGTTGGCTCTACCTACACAACTCCTGGCAATGGGACCCCCTCACCCTGACAATTACCAGCTTGGGCGTGCTGCACGCCCTCAGCACGCGCCAGCCCAAAGCGCTCGCCGCCGCCATCGGCATCCTCCTCTACCTGGCTTACGTGGTGCGTATCGGCGGCGATTTTATGAGCGGCCGTTTTCTGACGGCGCCCTTGCTTACGGCCGTGCTCATCCTCATCCAATTTCCGCCCCGCTGGCTGGCAAAATGGTGGGTGGCGGGGACAACGGCCGTTGCCATTACCTGGCTCGGCTGGCAGGCCAACTACCCCACCCTCCTCAGCGGCCCCGATTACGGCACCCTGCCCGCCTACGAAGCCAACTCCCGCGACATAGACATCGCCGACGAACGCATCTTCTACTACCCCCACACCGGCCTCATCGGCCCCCGCCAGCCCCAACCCTGGATCGAGCAAGCCAAAATAGCCCGCAGCGAAGGGCAAACCTTCGTCAAGCGCGGCAACATCGGCTTTTTCGGCTACTTCGTCGGCCCAGACACCTACATCCTCGACCATTACGCCCTCAGCGACCCCCTGCTGGCTCGCCTGCCGGTGCAAGACCCCACCGACTGGCGCATTGGCCACCTGCGCCGCGAACCCCCCGCCGGCTATATAGAAACCCTACAAACCGGCCAAAACCAGATTGCTGACCCGCACATTGCCGCCTATTACGACGCGTTAAAGCTGGTCATTGGCGGCCCCTTGTGGACCTGGCCCCGCTTCCAGGCCATCTGGCGGCTCAACACCGGCCAATACGACCACCTGCTGCCCCAAGCAGAATTTAACAATTAGCGCAACATAACCCAGGTTAGCGGCTGAATCATACCGAACATGTCCTTATTGCCTTACCACGCTTATAGATGTACACTACATACATCTATGGAGGTGGATGATGGACCAAAAAATGGTACGCACGCAGGTTTACCTGCCCCGCGACATCTACGAGCAGCTTCGGCAACGCGCTGACAGCGAAAATGTCACGATGGCGCACCAAATCCGTGAGGCGTTGGCGCAATACATCACCGAAAAAGCCCAGCCAGACGAGGGGCACATCCTCACCGCCGACGACCCCATTTGGGAGCTGATTGGCATGGGCGATAGTGGCCTTGAAGATGGCGCCGAAAACCACGACAAATATATTTATGTGCGCGAGTGGGATACTGAGGAAGATGGTGAAACTATTTGTTGACAGCAGCGCCTGGATTTCCTTGTTCGACCGTTCTGAAAAACATCATCTCCTAGCAACAAGCCAATTTAGCCAACTAGTGGGCAGTCCACTAACGCTCATAACCAGTGACTATGTGTTTGATGAAGCCATCACTTTTTTACAGCGTAGAACCAACCACCACATTGCGGCAAAATGTGGCAATTGGATTCTCAACACAAGCTACGTAGAAATGCTCCGCGTAAATGAAGCAGTTTGGCAGGCAGCTTGGGAGATGTTCCAACAATATAGCGACAAAGGATGGGCCTTCACCGATTGCACCAGCTTCGTCCTCATGCAGCAGCACGCCCTTTACCACACCTTTGCTTTCGACCACCACTTTACCCAAGCCGGGTTTATCCTTTGGCCGAAAGCAGAGATTAGCCATTAGCATCAAAGATTAGCGATTGGAAATTACCCAACGCCAAACTCTAATCTCTGATTTCCCCTATTACGTCTTATGAGCTACACGCCACCCGACTACATCAAAAAACTCCTCAAAAACCTGCCCACCACACCTGGCGTTTATTTACATAAAAACAAAGATGGTGCTGTCATTTACGTGGGCAAAGCCATCAACCTGCGTAGCCGCGTACGCTCCTACTTCCACAAAAGCGTAGACTCCATCAAAACCCAGCGCCTGCGCCGCGAAATCGCCGACGTAGAGACCATCAGCGTAGATTCGGAGCTAGAAGCGCTGCTGCTGGAAAACACCCTCATCAAAAAGCACCAGCCCAAGTACAACGTGCGCCTGAAGGATGACAAGCGCTACCCCTACATTAAAGTGCATTGGGCAGACCCCTTCCCCAAAGTCACCGTCACGCGGCGCATGGAGCGGGATGGTTCGCGCTACTTTGGCCCTTACACCTCGGTGTGGGCGGTGCATCAAACGCTGGATTTGCTGCGGAAAATCTTTCCCTACCTCACTTGTGACCGTGTGATCACCGGGCAGGATGAGCGCGCCTGCCTTTACTACGACATCAAGTTGTGCAATGGTCCCTGCATTGGCGCCGTCAACCAGCAGCAGTACCGCGAGATGATTAAACAGTTGATGGATTTTTTAAACGGCCGTTCCGACCACATTATCACCCAACTAGAGCAGCGCATGATGCGCGCCGCGGAAATGATGCAATTCGAGCGCGCCGCCGAAATCCGCGACCAGCTCAAAGCCGTCAATGCCGTCGTCTCCAAGCAAAAGGTGATTTCCGCCGCCCACGCCGACCAGGACGTCATCGCCTTTGCCCGCGAGCAGGGAGATGCCTGCGTGCAAATCTTCTTCATTCGCTACGGCAAGCTCATCGGCCGCGAATACTTTTTACTGGAAGGCACCGAAGGGGAAAGCGATGAGGCCGTGCTGCAAGATTTTATCACCCAATTTTACGATGAGGCAGCCCACATTCCCAAGGAGGTGCTGCTGCCCCACGAGGTCTCGGAAGCGCTGGTCATTGAGGAATGGTTGAAGCGCAAGCGCAGCACCAAAGTGACCCTACACGTGCCCCGGAGAGGCCAAAAGCGGGAACTGGTGGAGATGGCCACGCGCAACGCCAGCGACACCCTGGGCACGCTGCGCCAGCAGTGGGCGGCAGACCGCTCTAAGCACGTAACGGCAATGGCAGAACTGCAAGAAGCACTGCGCCTGCCCGCGCCCCCAGCACGCATTGAATGCTACGACATCAGCCACACCCAGGGGGCACAAACGGTAGGGTCTATGGTGGTTTTTGTGCAAGGTGCGCCCAAAAAGAGTGACTACCGCCGCTTTAACGTACAAACGGTGACCAATGATGACTACGGGGCCATGAAAGAAGTGCTGACACGCCGCTTCCAGCGCTACAAGCAGGCGCAGGCTGGGGAACTACACGACCCTGGTGAAATTGGCAAAACGCGCAAGGAGACGGCGTGGGCAATTTTGCCCGACTTACTAATTGTGGATGGGGGCAAGGGGCAGTTGGCTATGGCAGTAGAAGTGCTGCGGCAATTTGGCCTGCAAGATGAGGTGCCCCTGGCTGGGTTGGCCAAGCAGGAGGAAGAGCTGTTTGTGCCCCGCCAGGCGCAATCCATTTTGCTGCCCCGCCGCAGCGAGGCGCTCTACCTGGTGCAGCGCGTGCGCGATGAGGCACACCGTTTTGCCAATGAGGGGCATCGTAAACGACGCTCGAAGGTGGGCGTAGCCTCCATCTTGGATGGCGTGCCAGGGGTTGGCCCGGCGCGGCGCAAGCGGCTGCTGGCCCACTTTGGCTCGCTGGAGGAGCTACGCAAGGCCACAGAGGAGGAAATCGCCTCGGTGCCGGGCATTCCCCTAGAGGTGGCCCAGGCAGTGAAGGCGCAGTTGGCGTGAGCGGTAAACCGTAAACCGTAAACCGTAAACCGAATACGGAATACGGAATACGGTCTATCCCCAGCGCCGCTAGGTGGCAGCGCATTATTGCGTGTTGACAAAGTGTCTCGATAACACTAATATATTTAGTGTAGCCTAGACACTAGGAGCTGAAAGATGATCCAACACGCAACCATCCACGGCCGTTTCCACCGCACCCGTCAACAAAACAGCCACGATTTTGCCCACAGCGGCAACCCTGCGCCAGGGATGTTTTACGGCCTGGTGCTAGATGGCTGCGGCAGCAAACCTTCGCATAATGAGGTGGGGGCCAAGCTGCTGGGCCAGTTTGTCGCTCGCTATGTGCGGCAGCAGCTTGCCCATTCGGCGGAGCCTACGGCCGTTCTAGCCGACCTGTTCCCCCGCTGCGTGCAATTTTTACAGCAATGCGTCGACCTGTTCCCCTGGGAAGATGAGATGGAGCAGGCGCAGTTTGTGGCTGCCCATTTATTGGCGACGGTGTTGGGCTTTGTGGTCACGCCGGACACGGCCGTTTTCTTCTGGCAGGGGGATGGCTACCTGGTTTACGATGGCCACGTCATCACCCTGGACAGCGACAACCGCCCTGACTACCTGGCTTACCGTTTGTTAGAACAAAGAATGCGGAGTGGCGCGGAGGGGACGCAGAGCCTCGCAGAGGACACAAACGGGTTTCAGACGTTGGTGGTGGCCCGGCCGTCTTTGCAATGGCTGGCGGTGGCTACCGACGGCTGGCAGCCCGACCTGCTGCCGCAGCTTGGCGCGCCGCGCCCCAGCCTGCAACTGGCCCGCTGGGTCAACGTGCAGGCGCGCCGTCCCGGCTATTTTGAAGATGACGGCGCGGTGGCGGTGTGGTGGGGCAGGGGAGCGGAGGAGCCGGGGAGCGGGGGAGAGGTTGAATACCTGACCCGCTGACTTGCTGACAGACTGACCCGCTGAGGTGCTCGATGACTAATCGTACTGTTTACATCAACAACCAGCGCGTGTTGCTACAACCGGCCCAGCTCATTCAGGCGGGTGGGGAGGGGATGGTGTTTGGCGTGGGGGCAACGGCCGTCAAACTGTACCATGCGCCTCAGCCCCAGCACGTCGCCAAGCTCATGCACCTGTGCCAGAGCGGGCTGGCGGCGCGGCTGCCCGCTGGCTTGCTGGCTCCCCAAGCCTTAGCCACCGACCGCCAGCAGCGCGTCGTGGGTTTCCAGATGGTGCGGTTGCCGGGTGGCGCTGTTCCGCTAAAAAAGTTTGCCATGCCCCTTTTCTGGCAAAAAAACAATCTGGCTGTGGCCGATGTGCTGGCCCTATTTTTGCAGATGCACCAAACCCTGGCCCAGTTGCACCGTCTGGGGGTGGTGGTGGGTGATCTCAACGACCAGAATGTCCACGTTGTGCCCGCTAATTTGCGCCACGCATTTTGGTTGGACGTAGATAGCTACCAGATTGACCCATACCCTTGCCCGGTGGCGGCGCTGCCCTTTTTGGACCCTGAGCTGTACGGGGTGGCTGATTTTGGGCAACGGCCGTCCTTTACGCCTGATACCGATTGGTATGCTTACTTTGTGCTGCTGCTTAAAAGTGTCTTGCATGCCCATCCCTATGGGGGCACGCATCCGCAGCACAAATCGCTGCAGGCGCGGGCACAGGCGGGCGTTACCCTGGCTGATGGCAGCGTGACATACCCCCATAACGCCCGCCCTCTGGAAACCCTTTCAGATGAGCTGCTGCACCATTTGCACGGGGTGTTTGCGCGGGGGCAGCGCGGCGTTTTCCCTGCCCACCTGCTCGCTCAGTACGCCGCCGATCTGACCACCTGCACCCATTGTGGAATGGCTTACCCCCGCCAGCGGGCGGGCTGCCCGGCCTGCCGCCGCCCCACACCGCTGCCGCCGCCTTTGGCAACAGGCGCGCTGCGCCAGCTTTTGCGGGTGGATGGGGTGCTGGAATATGTGCGTATTTTGGGCAACGGCCGTATTCTTGCCATCAGCCATCACCAAAACAGCTACACGCTGCACCGCCTGGGCATTGGCGGCATGGTGAAGAGTGCGCCGCTGTTTAACGGCCGTACTGGGTACCGCTTTGCCCTCTTCCAGCCTGCGGGTACTGGGCCGGTGCTGGCGGTGAATCCACCCGGGGGCGCACAACTGCTACTGTTGGACATGGAGGGCGCGCCGCTGCGCAGGCTGGCGCTGCTGGAGACGGGGTTTTTTCGGGAAACGGCCGTTTTTGCCGCCACGCCCGCCCATCTCTTCCGTATTGCCGGAAGCTGGATGATGCGTGGCACGTTGCGCGACGGCCTCTACGTGGAAGATGCCGTGGCCACCGCCCACCAAAACCAGACCCACTTTTGGGCTTCCCCCTATGCCGAGATGGTAGCCGGATATCATCGCATTTTTGCGGAAGTGCGCACCTTTTTGTGGCATAAGGGGGCCAGCTACGACGTGACGCTGCCGTCATTACAGGTGGGAGAAAGGGTGGCGGAGATGGGGGTGGTTTTTGCTCCTGGTGGGGTGGCTTTCTGGCGCAAGCTGCACGGCCGGGAACAGGTACGCGTTGCGCGAGGCGAAAGTTTTGTGGTAAATGGGTGGGGGGAGGTGGTACAACAAATGGGGCAAGCGGGGCCGTTTAGCCTGTTGCCGCCGGAGATTGAGTTGGATGGAGTAACGGCCGTGCACCACCATCCCCAGGGCTTTCTGCTGCAAAAAGCCAACCGCCTCATGTTTATCTCTGTTGATCCGTCCATTGCCCCTTGACAAAGTGTAATAATGACACTATACTGTGGGTAATTAGTGTTAATAATACACTATATGGCAAAGCAAAATGGTATCATGCGTGTAAATTTTGAAAGGAGAACCCCATGAATAATTTTCCCGGTTTTTACAACCCCCGTCGCGTTGGCAGCTTGTTTTACCCCGATTACGGCGCTATTGCGGCCGAGGCCAGCGCCGCTAATCTGGCCCCGGCCACCCAGGACAAGGAAAACATCCACCTGGTCATCATTGACATGCAGGTTGATTTTTGCCACGCTGATGGCAGCCTACACGTGCCCGGCTCCGTAGGCGACATCCAGCGCCTCATTGAATTCATCTACACCCACGCCGGGCGCATCACCAACATCACCTGCTCGCTGGATTCCCATTTACCCCATCAAATTTTCCACCCCGCCTGGTGGGTCGATGAGCAGGGCAACCATCCTGCGCCCTTTACGCTCATCACCTACGAAGACATTAAAGGGGGCAAATGGCGGCCCCTGGTAGATCCCGTCTGGTCCACCAAATACGTCAAGCAGCTAGAGGAAGGGGCCAAAAAGGTGCTCACCATTTGGCCTTACCACGTCATGATTGGCAGCGTGGGCAATGCTCTGGACCCAGAACTCTTTTCCGCCATCTTGTGGCACAGCCTGGCCCGCAAAACCCAGCCCACCTGGTTGACCAAAGGCACCGTGCCCCAAACCGAGCATTACTCCATCATCCAGCCTGAAATTCCCGTGACCAGCCATCCCTTAGGGGGCAAAAACAAGGCGTTCTTGGACACCCTGGCCGGCGCAGACGTGATTCTGATTGCCGGGGAAGCAGAAAGCCACTGCGTGCTGGAGACGGTGGAAGACCTGGTGGAAGATTTTGGCAGCAAGCCGGAGCAACTGCAGAAAATCTACTTCTTGCGCGACTGCACCTCTCCGGTTGTACACCCAGACGTGGACTTTCATGCCATCGCCCTTAAGCAGTTCGCCGCGTTTGAGAAGCAAGGGGTGAACTTCATCAATAGCACCGATCCCTTACCCTTTTAATCAACGTACCAACTATCCAACCAACCCGCGGAGGTAGAACATGAGCAACAACGGACTTGGCAATTTAGACGAATTATTTCAATCGGCGCAGGAGGATGGGCTGACCGAGGATACGCTGAACTTGGTCATCTCTAACCTGAATGGGCCGACGATGATGGGGCCAGTAGGCGTTGCGCTGGATGAGCTGGCAACCAACGAGGTAATGCTGGCCATGAACATCATGGATATGAGCGGTTCCATGTCCCCTTATGCGGCCGATTTGATGCGTGCTTACAATGACCATTATTTAGCCGCTTTGGAGGGGTCGGCAGCGGCGGAAGACATTTTGGTGAGCACCATTTTGTTTGACAGTGACGTGCATTTGCTGCATGGGTACGTCAATTTGCAGGATGCGCCACGCCTGACGCCTCAGGAGTATGCCCCTTATGGCGCAACGGCGCTGTATGACGCTGTAGCCGGTGGGTTGACGAATATGGTGCTGTACGCGCAGCAGTTGCGCCAAAGCGGCGTGATGGTGCGGTGTATTGTCGTCGTTTACTCCGATGGGGAGGATAACTCTTCTAAGCAGCGGGCGCGGGACATTAAGCGTACGGCACAGGAGTTGCTGAAGCAGGAGATTTACACCCTGGCCTTTGTGGGATTTGCGGCAGGCCAGCAGCCAATGGGCTTTCGTGCGGGGAACCAGCCAGACCCGGTGCAGCAGATGGCAGAGGAGATTGGTTTTCCGGAGGCGCTGCGGGCGGGGTTAAGCGCGGCGGAACTGCGGCGCATTTTTCACCTGGCGTCACTGTCTACGGTGCGGGTTAGCCAGGGTAGGGCGGTTCCGGTGGGGGTGTTTGCCTAGCGGGGTTTTCTGGCGGGGCTGGGGGTAGAAATTGAAAGCTGGAGATTGGAGACTGCTCTCTAATCTCCAGCCTTTATTTTTGGG
>CAZDEO010000008.1:0-93086 GCA_964504445.1 uncultured Anaerolinea sp.
GTGGACTTGCTGGCGTTTATGCCCCTGGCCAACATTGGTGGCGGTAATGGTAACGATATTTGGGGCTGGACGGATCCGCAGACCAACCATGAGTATGCCTTGATGGGCCGCTCCAGCGGTGTTTCTTTTGTAGACATCAGCGACCCGGAAAACCCAATTTACCTGGGCAACCTGCCGACGCAAACGTCAAACTCCACCTGGCGGGATATTAAAGTGTATGCCAATTACGCCTTTGTAGTCAGCGAAGCCAGCAACCATGGCATGCAGGTGTTTGACTTGACTCAGTTGCGCAACGTGCAGAATCCACCGGTGACTTTTAGCGTTACAGCCCATTACAATGGTTTTGGGAATGCCCATAATATTGTCATCAATGAAGCCTCCGGTTATGCCTTTGGCGTAGGGACAAACACCTGCGGTGGCGGCTTGCACATAGTGAATATTCAAAACCCAATCAGCCCCACCTTTGCCGGTTGTTTTAGCAGTGATGGGTATACCCATGATGCCCAATGCGTTCTTTATAGCGGGCCAGATGGGGACCATCAGGGTAAGGAAGTCTGCTTCAATTCCAACGAAGATACGCTGACGATTGTGGATGTGACCAACAAAGTGACGCCGGTTCAGCTTTCGCGCACTGGCTATGCCGGGTCTGGCTATACCCATCAAGGGTGGGTAGATCCCAGCCAGACCTACTACTTGCAAGGTGACGAGTTGGACGAAAATTTCTTTGGTCACAATACGCGCACCTACGTGTGGGACGTGAGCAACCTGGATCAGCCGGTGTTATTGGGCAATTTTACGGCCGTTACTCCCGCCATTGACCACAATTTGTACATCAAAGGCAGCTACATATTCCAGTCCAACTACCGCGCTGGTTTGCGCATTTTGCAGGCCAACGATTATGCCACGAATGATCTAGAAGAGGTGGCATACTTCGACATTTACCCATCCAGCGATAGTCCCAACTTCAACGGGAGCTGGAGCAATTACCCCTATTTTGCCAGCGGCGTGGTCATTGTTAGCGGCATTGAGCAGGGCTTGTTTATTTTGCAGCCCCAATTGGCAGAAGAGCCAACCTATGGCGTGGCCTTATCCCCGGATGATGCCGCCGAAGACCTGCCCGGTACGACTATCACCTACACGCTGCAGATTACCAACACCGGCACGGTATCCGACACCTTTACTTTGGATGTATCCAGTGAGTGGACGGCCGGTGCGTCGCTGTTTTTGGTGGCGCTGGTTGGTGGCGCAAGCGACACCTTTACGGTGGCGGTGCAAATTCCGACAGATGCGGTTGGGGGAACAGGGGACGTGGCTACGGTCACGGCCGTTTCCCATGGCGACGGCAGCGTCAGTGCGGCAACCCAACTGACCACCACGGCCACTGCTTTGTTTGGCATAGACCTTTCTGGCCCCACAGCGGGCAGCGCCCTGCCTGGGGAGAGCATCACCTACACGCTGCGCCTGACCAATACCGGCAACCTGACCGACACGTTTGCCCTTTCGGCTAGCGCGACCTGGGCAACGGCCGTTACCCCCACCAGCGTTATCCTGGCGCCAACCACTGCCGCTGACGTGCAGGTAACCACCCAGGCGTCCCTTACGGCTACCGTGGGAATGACGGATACGGCCGTTTTTCAGGCCATTTCCACCCAAGCACCCGCTGTCACGGCCACCTGGACCATAACAACCACGGTTGAGGGGTACGTCACCTTCCTGCCTGTGGTTACCCACAATTTTGCACCCTCCCAAGAAATTGCCTGCGTGGCAGGCTTTGCCGGGGCCTATCCCTGCGCTAACGTGAACTACCTTTCCTTTACCTCCCTGGCTGATTTGCAGGCCGACGGGCAAAAAGCGGCCAATCTCTGGGGCTGGACGGACCCGCAAGACGGCCGTGAATATGTCCTCTTTGGCCTCACAGACAAGCTGGCATTTATCAACATCTCTGACCCTCTCAACCCCATCGTAGTGGGCTTTTTGCCCAACCAGACCATCACCAATCCGGTCAATTACCGCGACGTTAAGGTGTACGACCATTATGCCCTGGTCATTGCCGACGAAAATAGCCAGCACGGCCTGCAAGTGTTTGACCTGCACCATCTGCGGGGCGCCAGCGGCCCGCCCGTAACTTTTAGCGCCGATGCCGTGTTTGCGGATTTTGGCAATGCCCATAACCTCTTTGTACACGAAGCCACCGGTTACGCCTACGTGGTGCGCAACACGGAACCGGTGCTGTGCAGCAGCGCCGTTTATATTCTCAATATCCAAGACCCGCTCAACCCCGCCTTTGTGAACTGCTTCGACGAAGGCGGGGCGGCCTCGGACGTGATGTGCGTGGTGTACGATGGGCCAGATAGCGCTTATCAAGGCCGGGAAATCTGCCTGGTGGCCAGCGACGACGAAATTTTGGTGGCCGACATGACCGACAAAAATAACCCGGCGAATCTGGCCACGCTAACCTATCCCGACGTGCACCGCGCCCACCTGGCCTGGTTCACCGCAGACCACCGCTATTTTGTCTCTTCTGACATGAACGACGAGATGATGATGGGCTTTAACACGCGCATTTTCATCTGGGACATAGCCGACGTGGACGCCCCAATGCTGAAGGGCATTTACACCGGGCCTACGCCCGCCAGCGACCATAACGTTTGGGTGAATGGAGACTACGCTTACGTGGGGAACTTCCGCGCCGGCGCACGCATTCTGGACCTGAGGGACATTGCCAACACGAGTATGAGTAACGTCACCATTACGGAGGCGGCCTACTTTGACACCTACCCGGCCAACGACAACACGGGCCACATGGGCGGCGTGTGGGCCATTTACCCCTACTTTGGCAGCGGGGTAATGGCCGTCAGTGATCGGGAGGCAGGTTTGTATTTGCTACGGCCGTTGCTGCCCTGATGATGGCGGAGGAGTTGGCGTGAAACGGTGGGCTGGCATTGGAATATTGACGGCGCTGCTGGGGCTGCTGGTGGTGGGGGTAACGGCCGTTTCCCCCACCACGGCCGTTTCATACAGCACCTTCCTGGGCGCAGACGCGGCTGAATACGGCCGGGCTGTGGCCTTGGATGCAGCGGGCAATCTCTACGTCACCGGTGAGACCCAATCTACCTCTTTCCCGGAAGGCGCCGCAGCCCCCCAGCATGGCATTGACGTTTATGTGGCCAAATTCAACGCCGCCAGCGGGGCCGCTGACTACATTCTTTGGTTTAATGCCCTGACTCTTTTTGCCGAGGATTACGCCTATGGGCTGGCTGTGGGGCCGGATGGCAGCGCTTACGTGGTGGGCGACACCCGCTCCGATGATTTTTGCGCCTTGTTTGGCGACGTGCCGGGGTTTGACACCACCTACAACGGCGGTGGCGATGCTTTTGTGCTGAAAATTAAGCCGGACGGCAGCGGTCTGGATTACTGCACCTTCATTGGCGGCGGTGAAGCTGACGTGGCCCGCGCCGTTGCCCTGGCGGCCGACGGCAGCGTAGTGGTCACGGGCGGCACCTGGTCGGAAGGGGGCTTCCCCCTGACTACTCAGGCTTATGACGACAGCCACAATGGCCTGCGCGACGTGTTTGTGCTGAAACTAGACCCCACGGGGACGGCGCTGCTCTTTTCGACTTACCTGGGCGGCAGTGGGCAGGAGGAGGGCGTGGCGGTGGCGATGGGTGCGGGGGGGGAAACGGTCGTGACCGGCTGGACCTTTTCTACGGACTTTCCCACCTCGCCCCTGGCCTACGACGCCGACCACAATGGCAGCGCCGACATCTTTGTCTCCATTTTGAATGCTGACGGCGCGGAACTGCTGGCCAGCACATACCTGGGTGGCGCGCAGGACGACCGGTCAACGGGGCTGGCATTAGCTACTGGCGGCGATCTGGTGGTTGCCGGGTACAGCGCCTCACCCGATTTTCCCGCCACGGCAGGAGCCTGGGACGGTCACCTGGATGGCGCGGTAGACGCCACCGTGACCAGGCTGGCCCCGGATGGCAGCGATCTGGTTTTCAGCACCTTCTTGGGCGGAGCAGCAGAAGATTGGGCCAGTGGGCTGATTCTGGATGCGGCCGACCGGGCTTACGTGACAGGCCGTACCTGGTCGGCAGATTTTCCGACAACGCCGGACGCTATTGGCGAAACGCTTGACGGCGGGCGAGATGGCTTTCTTGCCCAACTTAGCACCGATGGTAAGCGCCTGGGTTATGGTTCCTACTTGGGGGGCAGCGACTGGGATGATAGCCTGGCTATTTCCGCCAGCGGTGAGTGGCTGGCTTTGGCAGGAGCCACCCGCTCGGCAGATTTTCCGGTGACAACCAATGCTTATGATGACGCGCTAAATGGCGATTATGACAGTTTTGTGCTGCGCCTGGAGCGGCCCCAACCGGTTAATTACCCGATTTTTTTACCGGTGGTGCGCTATTGAGCTTGTTTCCATGAATGGGGCCTAAGGGGCAAGCCTGGTTGTGTTAGGTAGTAGCGGTACGGCCGTTTCTCCAGGGCAAATTTAGCAAGGCGACATGGGGCGGCAGCCAGAAATAGGTGCATCGCCGCAGAGGAGCGCGTTTTTTATGTCCAGGGCAGGCATAATGTTCGTGCTTGTTTGACATAATTAGTAATGTGGCGAATAAGCACTTCGTCCATGGGTTCCCCAGTTTGATATGCTTTGAACCAGGCCACAATTTCTGCCAGCGCTTCCTCCCATGTGAAGACGGGCTGCCAGCCAAGTCGTGCGGCTGCTTTGTCCCAACTGAGCCGCAGCAGACCAGTTTCCACTTTGGCGTATCCTGGTTCTGTATGTGTCCATGAGCCGCTGCCCCATAAGGCAATGAGTTTTTCGGCAATTTGACGGGTTGACACACCCTGCTGCTCGCGGGGGCCAAAGTTCCACGCTTCACCAAAGGCAGGGCCCTCGTGAAGTAGCTTGGTGCCCAACCAGAGATAGCCGCTCAGGGGTTCTAGCACGTGCTGCCAGGGGCGTACGCTGAGAGGGTTGCGTACGCCAATTGATTCGCCGGTCATCAGGGCTTTCATGCAATCGGGAACGAGGCGGTATTGACCAAAATCTCCGCCGCCAATGACATTACCGGCACGCGCGGTTGCAATGGCTACGCCATGGTCGTCGTAGTTTTCGGAAGAGAAAAAGGTACTCCGATAAGCAGCGGTAGCCAGTTCCGCCATGGCTTTGCTGGCGCTGTAGGGATCTTGACCTCCCAAACGATCGCTTTCACGATACCCCCACAGCCATTCCTGGTTTTCGTACACTTTATCAGTGGTGATGACGACCACAGCACGCACGCTGTGCCCTTCTTGCCGGACGGCTTCTAGCAGGTTAACGGTGCCGCTGGCGTTGGTGTCGAAGGTGAGCTTGGGTTCGGCAACGCCGCGTAGCACAATGGGTTGGGCAGCAAGGTGAAAGATGAGGGTGGGGCGGTGGGTGGCAATGAGGTGGGCAACGGCCGTTTCATCGCGCACATCACCTCGCACGTCTTTCACCTGCTCATGCAGGTTGCTTATCTGGAAATTGCTTGGGTTCGTGGGGGGATCGGGCAGACTAAAGCCAATAACATTTGCGCCCAATGCGCGTAACCAGGCTGCCAGCCAGGATCCCTTAAAGCCCGTATGTCCGGTAATTAGCACTGTTGTGCCATTATAAATGCCATCAAAAAGGTTTTGCATCGTTATCTCCCACTTATGCTTTCCGCCGGGTAAGGTGTAAGGTGTGTTGTAAGATATTCTGCCCATAATGCGGATGGTATTGTGGCAATTGTAACGCTTAATCCAAGCATGGAAAATATTGGCAAGCGGCTAGCTGTTTGCCCGCCCATCCAAAGCAAATAAAGAAAATCCGCGTGAGTTCATTAATTAATAACCTCAAACTATACTTGAGTCGTCAGGCTTCAGGTCTAGGTCACTATGTCTTAGAGCAAACTTTATATCTTCTAGTGGGGTGGGTGCCTACTCTTGTGGGTATTGCTATCCGCGGCGTGCTGTATCGTTTGATCTTAAAAATGGATGGCGTTGCCGCCATTGAGAGTGGCGTGCGCTTACGTTTTGCCAATAATATCCGTCTGGGGCGTGGTGTTTATTTGGATCATGGGGTTTATTTGCACGCCATGCCCAATGGCATTGATATTGGCGACGAAACGATTGTGATGCATGGCGCGGTACTGCACGTGTACAATTTTCGCAATATGCCGCATTCGGGGATTAAAATTGGTAAGAATAGTTTGGTTGGTGAATATAGTGTGATTCGTGGGCAAGGGGGCGTGACCATCGGTGACCGGGTGTATACGTCGCCCTTTACGCAGATTATTGCCGTCAATCACATATTTGCGGACCCGCAACGGCCGTTTACCGAACAAGGCATCACCGCTGAAGGCATTGTCATTGAAGATGACGTGTGGCTGGGTGCCGGCGCGGTCATTACCGACGGCGTGCGCGTGGGTAAGGGCGCGGTGGTAGCCGCTGGCGCCGTGGTAACCAAAGATGTGCCCCCCCACACGGTCGTCGGGGGCGTGCCTGCCCGCGTTCTCAAAACCATTGATGGGAGCAGCCCGAAAACTGATAAGGTAGTTTATTAACTGGTTTGTTAGCTTGCTGGTTGGTTAGTTTGGTCACCAATTAACCAACTAACTAATCAGCCACCCTAGAGAAAACAACATGACCACACTTTCTGTAGTAATTCCTGCATATAATGAAGAAGATGGTATTGCCGAGATAGCCAATCGCGTTTTGTCCGTGCGCGAGAGTCTGGCAGCGGTGGGCGTTAACGATCTGGAGTTAATTGTCGTGGATGATGGCTCCAAAGACCGCACGGTGGAAATTGCGCGCGCCATTGACGGCGTGCGGCTGATTCAACATGAGCATAACAAAGGGTATGGCGGCGCGTTGAAAACGGGCTTTGGGGCCGCCAAAGGAGACTTGATTGGCTTTTTGGATGCCGATGGTACCTACCCACCAGAGTTTTTTCCGCAGCTATGTGTAGAAGCCCTGAACGGATCTGAACTGGTGATTGGCTCCCGTATGGCTGGAGCCGAAAGCCAGATGCCCATAACCCGCCGGGTTGGCAATTTCTTTTTTGCCAACCTGCTTTCCCTTATTGGCCGCCAGCGCGTAACAGACAGCGCCAGCGGGATGCGGGTCTTCCACCGCGAGATTATGGAGCGCATGTATCCTTTGCCTGATGGCTTGAACCTGACGCCGGTGATGAGTACGCGGGCCATCCATGAGCGAATTTTGATCAAGGAGGTGCCTATTCCTTACAGCGAACGCTTGGGACGCTCTAAGCTGAGCGTCGTGGGGGATGGCACCCTATTTTTGCAATCTATGGTATGGACCGCGCTGACTTATAATCCGGTGCGTATTTTGGGTATGCTGGGGGTGGGCAGTGTGGGCCTTGCGGGTTTGATTATTTTGGGTTTGATTGTTGCCCGGTTGAGTGGGGTGACGCAGTTAGGGGCTTGGGGTGTGGCGGCGGTGTTTACTGCTTTGGTAACGGCCGTTGTCGGTGTGAGCCTCTTTGCTTTGGGCGTCACCTTCAATTACATGGTTACCATCTTTCACAAACGACCTGTGCGCCAGGGATTGTTTGGCAAACCCATTTTCAAGAAAATCCCGCTCAATCACCACTTTGGCTGGATGGGGCTGGTGAGTGTGCTTGTTGGCGTGGTGGTGGCTGTGGGTAGCCTGGCCTTGGGGGTTAGTGGTTGGGAGATTGAGCGCTTGTGGTTGTGGTTGTTGGGCAGCGCTATGGCTACTTTAGTGGGGGTGCAGCTTATCATTTACTGGGTACTGCTGCGGGTTTTAGAGGAATTAGGCCAGCGTGAACTGCTGACCCAAAAAGATTTGGGTTTACTGTAAGGTGAAGGAAGCTGAATTTTTATCATTATTGTAAGAAATAATGTCATAATTGCTGGCGATAATGGGTGTAGAACGGAATTTAATCTTAGACAAGCCCAAGCTGCCTGTCTGAGTTCGGAGGTAAACTATGAGCCAGATTAAGATGGAAGATGTGCAAATAATTGAAGATGAGCGGGTTAATGGAAACGGCCGTATGAAAACAAAAGACCCTTTGCGTGAAAACCTGGGCACGCGCCGCGTGCCGCGCCTGCGGATGGCCGACTTTCCCAATGCTGATGCCATTGTGCGTGAAGGACTGCTGCAAGCCAACCGTTCCGAAAAAGCGGTGGACATTGTGCTGGTGAATCCGCCAACCCCCGATGGCGGATTGTGGATTCGTACCCAGCACCGCGTGGGGCGGCGCACCCGCGAGAACATGGTGTGGCCCCAAGTTTCTCTGGCGCAGATGGCCGCCATGCTTTATCCGGAATACAAGGTTGCCGTCATAGACGCCAACGCCGAGCGCATGAGTTGGCCTGAATTCACGCAAAAGCTGGAGGAGCTGCAGCCCAAGTATTATTTGACGCAGATGACGGCGCCAACGTTGGAAAATGACATGTATGGCTGTTTTTTGGCCAAGGCGCGGGGCGCCACCACCATGGCCTTTGGCACGCATATTACCCCAATTCCGGTAGAGACCATGCGTCCTTATCCGGCCTTAGATATTGCTTTGGTGGGTGAGCCGGACTTGACCATCCGTGATTTGTTGGACCATTTAGAAGGGAAAATTGACCAACGCCCGCCCCACATTTTGAAGATGATTGCCGAGCATGAGCCCAATTATGTGCCTTCTTTTACGGCGGATGGCGCGGTGGATATGGCGGGGATCAAGGGAATTGCCTGGCGGAATGGGGCGGGGATTGTGGTGAATGAGACACGGCCGTTCATCTCCGACCTGGATGACTTGCCCGTACCCATGCACCACCTGCTGCCCCTGGACAAGCAGCGCATGCCCTTGATTAAGGGACCATTTACCTTTATTGTGACTAGCCGTGGCTGCCCAGCGGGCTGTACTTATTGCATTAAACATGTTAGCTACCAATACTCCGTGCGGCTGCGCTCACCGGAGAAAATTGTGGAAGAGATGTGGATCCTCAAGAAGCAGGGTATCCACAATATTCACATGTATGCGGACCTGTTTACCGTTAATCGGGACCAGGTTGTAGAACTGTGCAAGCTGATGATTGAGCAAAATATTAACATCAAGTGGACGTGCAACAGCCGCGTAGACTACGTGGATGAGGAGATGCTGCAACTGATGGGTCAGGCGGGCTGCCACCTGATTTCTTGGGGCATTGAAAGCGGCAACGAACAGATTCTACGCCATGCGCGCAAGGGTGCGTATCCGGACAAGGCTGAGCGTGCATTGCGCTGGGCACGGGCGGCGGGCATTAAGAATTGGGGCTATTTCATTATCGGTTTGCCGGGAGAAACCGAGGAAACCATTCAGGACACCATTCGCTTCTCCAAATCGCTGCCGTTGGACATTGCTTTGTTCCACGTTGCCGCGCCTTATCCGGGCACGCCCTTCTTCTTTGAGGTGGTGGAAAATGGCTGGTTCCGGCCGGGCACGCGCTGGGAGCAGGTAGACATGGACAAAGGCACAGTGCTGGATTACGAGAATTTGTCGGCGGAACGGCTGCTCTATTGGCAGAAGCGGGCTTTCCGTGAGTGGGCACTGCGCCCGGAACCGGTGAAGACGTATGCTAAGATGCTGATGTCTGATGTTTCGACGGTAAAATCGGCCCTAAGTGTGGGGCTGCAAACCCTGAGTTGGCAAACGAAGGGCGAGTAACAATAGATTATTTGGTGTACGCCTGTGGAAATTGACAGGGTGATAGGTTGCGCGGCACTCCATTGTGCCGCGCAATTTGTTTTTGCTGACGATGGCTTTTTTAAGGCATGATTATTGGTTTTCGGCTTTGGCGCTGGGGGTGCTGGGGGGTACGGCCGTTTTTGGGTTATTTGGTGGTCAGCCGAAGATACGGAGGACTCCGCTAGACGGTTGGCTTGTATTGTTTGTGTTGACGGCCGTTGTGGGGTGGTGGATAGCCCCCCAGCGTGCCTGGGCTGCTGCTAAATTGGGCGTTTTGTTGGCCAGCGTTTTGGTTTATTACCTGACAGCAGGGTTAACGCGGCAGCGCCTATGGTTGGTGGTGGGGTTGCTGAGTGGCAGCACGGCTGCACTAGCGCTTTATTTTCTCTTAGCCCATAATTGGCAACAATGGCCGGCGGATGTCGCGTTTTTGAATCAGTTGGGAGTACGCTGGATGATTGGACGGCCGTTTACGAATCTGCCCCCCATTCATCCAAACAAAACAGGTGGGTTGCTGGCCGTGTTTTTGCCTTTAGCTGGCGTGACAACCTGGCGTTTTGTGCAGCAACGTTTGTGGGGGAGAGTAACCGGCATGGGCCTGGTAACCTTTATCTCTTTGCTGGCGCTGCTGTTGAGTAGTTCCCGCGGAGCGTGGCTGGCGCTCTTTTTGGCGCTAATCCTGGCATGGCTGGTATTGAGGCTACGGCATAGGGGGTGGCGGTGGCAGTTCATATGGGTGGGGTTGCTAACGGCCGTGGTGCTTTTGGGTATGGGTTTGCTGGCGTCCGCCGGGCAATTGGCGGCCAGCAACCTGAGCCGGCCCCTTTTGGCCCATCAGACAATACAGCTTATTAGAGATTATCCGTTTACCGGGGGCGGGTTGGTTTCATTTGGGCCTCTGTACTCGCAATACATATGCGTGATTCCCTTCTTTTTCTTTAGTTACGCCCACAACTTGTATCTGGATATTTGGCTGGAACAGGGGTCTTTGGCTTTGTTGGCTTTTATTGGCTTGTTGGGTGGCGCACTGGCATTGCTCTTGCGGTCGGTTGTCGTGGATGAGAGCAATGAACAGCATTTACTGCGCTTTGGCGTGTTGGCAGGGCTATTGACACTGCTGCTGCATGGTTGGGTAGATGATGCCTTGTATGGCACCTGGGGCACGCCACATCTGCTGTTGTTGGTCGGGTTGACGGTAGTATTAGCATCACCTGTCCGGAACATTTCTGGGGCAGCAGGCGGCCCATGGTGGCTGCCAATAGCTGTGATGGGGGTGGCGGCCGTTTTCTTGTACCGCCCGCTGCTGAGCGCCTGGTATGCCAACTGGGGGGCGGTGCGCATGGCTCAGGTGGAATTGGCTGAATGGCCTCTAAATCGTTGGGATGATGGCGCGTTGGCCCAACAGGTGGATGAGACGTATTTTCGCCGTGCTCTGGTTTGGGATGAGACAAATGGCACGGCGCTGTATCGCCTGGGTTTGGTGGCAATGGGCCGGC
Source organism: uncultured Anaerolinea sp. (assembly GCA_964504445.1). Lineage (GTDB taxonomy): Bacteria > Chloroflexota > Anaerolineae > Promineifilales > Promineifilaceae > JACSRF01. The sequence continues at coordinate 11,206 of CAZDEO010000008.1, forward strand.
GGGAGTTTGAAACGGCCGTAGACCATTTAAGCGCAGCTCACGCTAGCTGGCCGGCACATCGAGGCATTCGCAAAATGCTGGGGTATGGTTATGTCTGGCTCGGCGAAATAGAAACGGCCGTGTTTCTGCTGCATAACATACCAGAGGCATCCACCGAGTTGTTTGCCTATGCGCCCTGGTGGGTACAGCAAGATCGTCTTGACCTGGCGCGCCGCGCAACTGATGCAGCGCGCCAGGTCCAGGGCGATTAGCGATTAGCCTCCAGCAACGCAACCAAATTTTGAATGTAAAACAGATCTCCTACAGTGAAGGCAGGAACATCTAGATACTTACTTAATTCATCACCAGATTCTCGTAAAATCAACGCCTTTGCCTGGAACAAAGCGTAATAATTGTATAACAGCGACATCCCACCCTCGCCAATAGTTGCTTCATAGCGCGAAACAAACCAATAAGGGGCAATATAGTCGTATTCATTTACAGCTTCCTGTATCTGATTCGGGATATTCGCTCGCAGATAATCTCCCAACTCTGGCACAATGTAGAGGAAATTCCCCACAATATCAAAGTGCTTTTTGTAGTAACGATAATCTGGCGAGCTGGGATCCGACCAATACGATTCCTTCGAGAAATTATTTACCCGCATTTGCAGTAGCCCATTTAGCGTATTGTTTACCTGATTGCGTAAGGAGGCATCAGTCCCAGCCATGCCCGCCAACGTTTGAAGTTCCAAGAAACCCATATACCCCGCAATCCAGGCATTCAGCTCATATGGCTGTTGCCGAAAGTACTCTGTTTGGCTGAGACCCGGCGGATTTGGCACAGGAACCACTAACTTACTTTTAGCCAAATTATATACCGTTACCGCATTAACTCCGGGTACATTTTGTGCGTATTTCCACATAGCATAAAAGTTATGCTGCGGATATTGCCACAAGAAACCTGAACCGGCATTTGTGGAGGGTGGGTAACCACCCGAGTTGATAGCTGCGGCAATTTCCAATGGCAGTTCCATAGATTCACGCGGAGCGCCTTGCCAGCCGCGGCGGGCATACATCTGGTTTTGGAAATAGGTGGCAAACTCATTTTGTAAATACGTGCGTACCTGTCCTTGTAGACTGGGAGACAGGTGGGGGTAAGCAAGAGAGAGGGTTAGTAATGTTTCACCCGGATTGTCGAAATACTCTTCTACACCACGAACAATTGTCGGAGCATTATAATATCCTGGCCGTAAATCACCCGCCACAATCATTTTCGATACTTCATTTTCTAGTCTATCTCTGACTTCTTGGGTACTCAACGGATCTGAAGTGGCTGGGCCAGGATTGATTGTAAGCAATGGTAATTCCCCTGGTCCACTGCTTGAGCCGAAAGCAAAAAGGGTATTGCTGCGGTGTACAAAGATGGCACCTTGATAGGGAATGATGGGGTTTTGGTCTCCGTGATTATGGTATGCGGCATTCATGCTATTTGTGTTGCCCGTGTACCAGCCCCGATGGCGGGAGATCGCTCCAGGATCTATAAACCACATAGGATCATATCCGGGAGCCTGGTCGTTTAAGTTATAAGACCATGCTTGTTGGTTTATTTGCCCGGATGTCATGTAGTTTGTACCATCGCCTACTCGGTCGCAGCATAGATTGCGGTAGATAACGTCTCCGCCAATAGAGAGGGCTTGTGGTTCGGCAACGGCCGCAAAACCGCCAGTGGGAGCATTGGCACTCCCTATAAAACTAAGGTAGCCTGGGTAATCCTGATTCCAGCCGACGATGCGTCCTTTCGCATCGGAACAGCAGCGATAGAGATTACTGAAATAAAGGATATTATCGGCGCCGACCACGGGGGGATAGCGATTGCCAGAGCCAGTTCCCCAGTAAGCGGCGGGAATAAATTCCGGATACCCATCTTGGTCAGAATCAAAGGTAAATTCACGGCCGTCTGACGAGTTAAGCACAACGAACATGCGCCGCCACGGCTTGTGCTTGTATGTATCTGCCTGCGGATTATTTTCCAGATATTCAGTAATAGCGTGGGCATCAAGGACAGGAAAGCCATGTGCCCAACTTTGCCCGGTTACTTCTGAGCCAAAAATCTGTCCCTCATAGCCTCCGGAAAAAATGTCAGCAAGCTGCATTTCTCGATATGAACCATAAATTCCCCCATCCGGCCTGAGGACATCTCTCGTGCCTGGAACTCTATCATCACGATACCCTGGAGCGAGCGAAAAAATCACCTTATCACGATAGATCACCGGCCAGTAAGATTGAAACTGCATTCCTGGTAGTTTGGCTGATTTCCACACCAGATTTCCAGTTCGGGCATTTAGCGCATAGGCATGCATATCGCTGGAGGCAAAGTAGACAATGCCGTTTTTATAGGCAGCCGAGAGATGGATGGCCTCACCAGTGGGGTAATGCCACACAAGTTGGCCTTGATCAGGGGTTCCGTGAGCCCCAATAGCGTACATGTTGCCGTCTCGGTTGCCTATGTAAACGATGCCATTGACTACTAATGGGTTGGCGCTATAACCGGCTTTTGCTTCGTCAAATGACCACAGGTGTGTGCCGGAAGCCGCGTCCAGGGCGTGCAGTTTCCGGTCGTAGCCGCCGACGTAAACGACGCCGTTAGCGACAGTGGGAGAATTGCCCAATGGCAGTTCTGTGTCGAAACGCCAGACGACGTTGCCGTTGGTAGCATTGAAAGCGTAGAGTCCGCGGGCAGTTGAGAGGAAAAGAAAGCCATTACTGGCAATAACTTGTACATTTTGAGGGATGTAAGCCTCAATAGGACGATACCAGCGCAAGGTCAAGGAGCCGGTTACTTCATCGCTTGTGGAGGAAGTTCTTTCCAGGTTACCAGCAACGGTAGGCCAGCCACCATCCCCCGGAATGTAGCCGTTGCTTGGACGAAAAATTATGGGCATATGAAGTGTGTTTTCGTTCTGGGTGGTTGTGAGGGGAGTGTCGTTGGCTGTATTGGCTGATTTTGTGGTACTTTCAGCGAAGATAAATGTGGTTAGGACGAGAAGGATGCAGAGTAAAATAGTTTTTTTCATGTTTGTAGCCGTTTACCTCAAATATTTTGAATACAGGTTGAGTAATTATGATGAGGAGTTAACCTATATTTGGGGTTTATATGTATTTTTTAGGAGAACTGGGTTGGTATGGGTTGGGGAATAGCGTGGAAGTCGTTGAGCTGTATTGTAACAGTTCTGCTAATGACAACAAGAATATTAAATGTCACAGATTTTGGTAAAACCATCTCGTTAACAAAATAATGGACTTTGTGTAAAGTTTGGATAGTACTTTGGTCAGGTAAAAGTGCCAGGTGAAGGAAGAAAGCGGGTTTGTAAGTTGCTTTGCGAATAATGGGGTGCTGACGTAAAGTAGTTTGTGTGTAGGTATTCTTGTATGAATTATCAATTTTTGCCGGGTAGTAGAGTTGTTAAGAAGATTTTGCTGCTGATCTCCTTCATTTTGTTAACTTTTTGGGGAGGGAATGCCTCCGTTGCTGGAGCACAATCTGAATTTGGTGTTTGGGAAACACCATGGAATGTTTCTGTTTCAGGCACAGCAACTGAACCGTTTGTCGTGCAGTCTGCAGCAGGGAATTTTTATATTTTTTGGCAAGATAGGTTGAGTGGATATACGTTAATGATTCAGGAAGGGTCGGGGTGGGGCGAGCCGCGGAAAATTAATGTACCTTTCACAGATCCCCCATTTAGTGAGGTGGGGGACGCTGTGGATTTTGGTGGTTTTTTTGAGCCGTTACTTCGCGTTGATGGTAATAATGTTCTTCATGCCATGTGGTTAGATGATGAGGAGACTTTGAATTATAGTTATGCTCCTCTAGGGCAATTAGATGTACAGGAGAGTTGGTCGCCGATTTTGGCAGTGACTACGGCCGTGCGCGGGTTCGATTTATGGGTGGGCCGTGACGGCCGTTTGCATGTAGCCTATGTTCAAGTTGCTGGTTCTGCGCAGCTTACACCCGGCGTTTACTATCGGCAGAGTGAAGATGAGGGATTAAGCTGGTCTGAACCCAGGTTGATTTATGAATCCAACTATCTGAGGTCTTTGGAGATAGACGCGGCAAACATTCATTTGGCCCAAACTTCTGCCGGAGTATTCTTTGTTGTATGGGATAACCCCCTTTTGGAGTCGGTTTATCTGAGCCGTTCTATGAATGCTGGTGATAGCTGGGAGCCCCCCCGTGTTATAGACCAACGATTAGAAACAGACGCATTAGAGTCACCGGGAGCTTTGAACATTAGCGTTTTGGCGGACGGAACAAAAGTACACCTGGTTTGGTATGCAGGGCATAAGCCTCGTACATGTACGATCTATCATCAGGTTTCCGATGACAATGGTGAGAATTGGCTGGATTATAGGGCAGTGATTGATTTAGGGTTGGAATGCCCAGAATCGGATCAATTATTTTTAGATGAAAACAATGTGCTTTTTATGCTGGTAAAGCGAACACTGCGCGCAACCGAACGTACGGAGATTTTTTTGCAAGCATGGGATGGGGAACAATGGAGTAGGCCGGAATTGCAGGAAACGCTGACTGATTACCGAGAGTCTGAGACCTTTCGCAAGGTAACTTTTGATTGTTTGCAGGGGGGGGTAGGGGCAGGGAATAGCTTGCTTTTGGTAGCTTGTGGTTCTACGCGCACACTGGATGATGTGTGGGTTTTGCAACGGCCGTTAGGTGAATTAGCTAATTGGTCTGAACGATTTGCGCCACCCTCAACCTGGCAGGGACCAACTTTAGTTGCCACAAGTATGACGGCTGTTAATACGCCGACCCTTTTAATTGATGACCAGGAAAATCGCCATCTGTTCTGGGTGGATGACAATAGGGATGATTTAGGGAGCGCCTTGTACTATTCAGTGTGGAATCAGCGGGAATGGTCACGCCCTTTGCCTGTTTTAGTGCTTTCTGAAGCCATAACCCCAAACTATGTAGTTGCCTTAGACCCTGTACAAAATCGTTTCCTTGTGGTTTGGCATGACCCGTTAACGCAAGAGTTGCTAACCAGCCAGGTCGAGGTAGAAGCCGCCTCCGTCGCGACAGACTGGTCTGCTCCACAGGTGTTGATAAGAGGTTCCGTTGCAGGAATTTCAATTCTTCTTGATGGGAGAGGTGTCGTTCATTTGGTGTATGCCATTCCCATAAACGAAAATCGTGGTGTATACGCGATGGAGTCTGCCGATGGTGGAACGAACTGGTCAGTGCCCGAAAGTTTGTTTGACGCAGAAACAGCGGATTGGTACACGGTAGGTTCTCCCATATTGTATGTGGATAAAAATCAAAGATCTCACTTATTATTAACCCATCATTTTAGCTCGGGTAGGATTGGTCTCTATTATAGTTATTTGCAGGGTCAAGGTTGGTCAGCCCCAGAAGAAAGATTTGTGGGAAATGTGGTATGGGCCGAATTAACCGTTGATCCGACAGGGGTAGTACATTTGTTGTGGACGGTGGAAGAGAACGGCCGTACGATTACTTGGCACAGCCTATCAAAAGATAATGGTCAGATCTGGGAACCACCCATATCGATAACAGACTTATTTGGTACACAGCATGCGATCTCCCTGGCACAAGATACGGTCGGCAACCTGAATTTCCTTCAGATACAAGATACGACTATTCTTAACCGTGAATGGGATGGTATACGCTGGTTGACCCGCGAATCGTTCATTCTGAATAATGAAGAAAACAGCATGCTTGCACAAATCTATGCACTTTTTCATGGGCGTACGCTCAACGTTATTTACGTTGAGCGGGTGCAGAACCCGATAACAGCAGAGTCAGGGTTAGCAAATATTGTTCCCGGTAGTGTAGATAATCTATCCGTTGGGTCTATTCAAGACAGCATTTTCCTGATAGAAAAGCCACTTGACCTGCCTGATAACCTACAGACACCCTCGCCCTCGCAAGCCAATCCCTTGCCCACACCGCCACCTACAGCGACTCCCGCTCGCGCTGAAACTGTTTTGCCTACACCAACACCCCTTGCTTTGCTCAATGAGTTGGGTTCCAGTAACTCAACATTGTTGACGACAAATAATCCACTATTGCAGATACTTATCCCAACCATGCCAGCATTATTTATCGTGATGCTCATATTGGGATTTAATTTTTTCAGGAAACGTAAAGAGGCCTAACCATGTTAGCCAGCTACTTGAAAAGGCTATATTGGCCTGTAATTCTTATATGGGTGCTCATTCACACACAAGCAACCCAAGCCACGCAGTCTCAGCCAATGACTGTCACGGATATAACCATCATGAATCTTTCTAACACACCAACAAGTTCGGTAGATCCCTTTTTGATTACGGATCGCACAGGTGTGACACACCTTTTTTGGAGCGAGGATGTTGGTGGACGTGTGGTGATGGGCGGCACAACGGCTGGAAATACAATTATGTATACTTATTGGGATGGTGTAAGTTGGTCGCAACCGAATGATATTTTACTGACACCACGCGATCCATTAGGCGGATTTGACGATCCAAAAGCGTGGCAGCCAGAAGCAATCATTGATGATTATGGCACAATCCATTTAATTTGGCTGGGACAGTATCCAGATAAATTGTTTTACAGTAATGCACCAGTTGCCAGCGCCGCCAATTCCCAAGCGTGGTCCGAACCGATTGTGTTGGCTAACAATTCGACAGGTACCCAGTATTCAATAGATATTGAATACGTGCCTACAACCAACGCCCTGCACGTGGTTTTCGCCCGTGGCCATTGGGAAGATCAGTATGCAGGATCGGATCCCCGTGCCATTACCTATATCTCTTCGACAGACCGGGGAGCAAATTGGTCAGAACCCGTAGATATCGCGTTTACGCCTGATCCGGAACGGGGCTACAGCAATGTACGTTTGCTGTTTGCGCCAGAAGCACGACTGTTTGCTTCCTGGACAGAGTGGGATCAGACAGGGAATGGACAGGCTGTATGGGTAGCGCGTTCATTGGACAACGGCCGTACTTGGAATTCCCCCATAAGACTAGCCGAGAGACAAGGAGATGAATACGAGCGAGATTGGACTAAACTAGCCTGGTTAGGTGGCGATCAGCTTGTTGCCACTTGGGAAGGCGGCTTCCGCGCTTACCGTCACTTCATGTACTCTGACGACGCTGGACAAACCTGGAGCGAACCACAAGATACATTTTATTGGCTAATTGGCGAAAATGGTTTTGCAGAATTTGCTCGTGACGGTGCAGACAACGTACACTTTTTTATTGCCCAGCGTATTCGTGAAGGTACAATTGGTCGCTTAGGAGACTTAGGTTTATGGCATAGCACCTGGCAAGCTAATGGGGAATGGTCAGATACACAATTGCTTGGAGGTCCAAACGGAATGGTCAATCCCCGTGTTGTTATTGCCAGTGGTAATCAAATTATTGCTGCCTGGTATGATAGTGCAGTTGGTGAAATCATTGCCCTTACCGGGCACCTAGAAAATGTACCCATGCTAGCGCCACAGGCATGGTTGACCGAAGAACCATCTCCTAACTTACCAGAGGAGACAATCCTTAACCAGGAAGTCATAACCCCTACATCTCCCGCCCCATCACCTCAACAACCACTATCTGCTAGCCTAGTTGATAGCTCGTCAAAAGATCCGATTAATCTCGGTTCATCGATTTGGTTCGGCGCTTTACCTGTAAGTATCCTTATTAGCATTTTGCTAGCAATTAGATATTTTCAACTAAAACATTTTTCACGATCATTCTAGCAAATAAAAAAATATCAACTCCATCCCTCATTTAAGAAATTCATAAAGTTGTAACCTATGTCATCACAAACCAATTTCGAAGAGAAGGACCTTACTAATATATCACGTCTGGTCATTGAAAGTTCTCGTGGCTGGGCAAGTCTTGGTTTACGAGACTTATGGGAATATCGTGAACTGCTTGTTTTCCTTGTCTGGCGCGAGATACAAGGTGTATACCGTCAAACTGCACTAGGTATTTCTTGGATCTTCTTACGGCCTATTCTCAATATGCTTATTCTATCAATAGTATTTGGGCGCATTGTCCAAGTTCCATCTGACGGTATCCCTTACCCTATTTTTTCCTTATCTGCTTTGCTGCCTTGGAGCTATTTTTCCAACGCGGTAACCCGTGCCTCACGTAGCTTAGTAGACAATATGCACGTTATTTCAAAAGTTTACTTCCCACGAATGGTAATTCCATTGGCTGGAACCATATCAGGATTAGTAGATTTTGGCGCCTCCTTACTTGTATTGTTCGTAGCGATGGTTATTTATCGTTTGCCCCTGCGTATAGAAATTCTTTGGCTTCCGGCACTTCTTCTCATTACCATCGCCTTTGCCTTGGCAGTGGGGTTCTGGTTGGCAACTCTTTCTGTCAAATATCGTGACGTCTCCTTTGCTATCACGTTCCTTTTACAAGCTCTTATGTATGCATCTCCCGTTATCTATCCAGTTAGTATGATCCCCGAGCCATTGCAAATCTTTTACTACATGAATCCCATGACTGGTGTAATCCAGGGCTTTCGTTGGATATTAGTTGGTGGCGACGCGCCACCGCTCCAATTATTTTTCATTTCCGTAATCATTGTCGTAATTGGTTTAATAAGTGGTGCTTTCGTTTTTCGCCGAACCGAGCGCACCGTTGTGGATATTTTATGACACAGTACGCAATACAAGTTGAAAATTTGGGCAAGCGTTACCGCATTGGTCGTGCGCCAGTTAAAGTAGAAAATCGTACTTCTCTACTGCGAAAAGCACTTTCGCCCTTTAATTACCTTATAAGCACTTTGCGAGAACCAGAAGAAGATGAAATATTATGGGCACTGTCTGATGTTTCATTCAACGTTTCCCAAGGTGAAGTCATTGGAATTATTGGCCGTAACGGTGCAGGTAAAAGCACACTACTCAAAATTTTATCACGCATTACAGAACCTACTCAGGGACGGGCTGTTGTTCGTGGACGAGTGGGTTCGCTGCTTGAAGTAGGGACAGGATTTCACCCAGAACTTACCGGGCGCGAAAACATTTACCTTAGTGGCGCAATTTTAGGTATGCATCGTGCAGAGATTGAACGCAAGTTTGATGAGATTGTAGATTTTGCTGGTGTCGCCCGATTTCTGGATACACCGGTAAAACGTTATTCTAGCGGTATGTATGTGCGCCTGGCCTTTGCTGTTGCCGCTCATTTAGAACCGGAAGTGCTGCTGGTGGATGAGGTACTTGCAGTAGGAGATGCCGCTTTTCAAAAGAAGTGCTTGGGCAAAATGGAAAATGTGGCTTCTGAGGGACGAACAGTTTTATTTGTCAGCCACAATATGATTGCTGTCCAAAATTTATGCCAGCGGGTGATTTGGCTTGACAATGGACAGCTGCGCGCGCAAGGGGCAACGCCCGATGTTTTAGGTAAATATTTATCCGTCACCTTTGCTGCTGTAACAGAGCAGGTTTGGGACAATCTGGATGATGCGCCAGGGAATGAGAAGGTGCGGCTGCATCGGGTAGCGATTCGCCCGGCAGGGGGCTTGGCAACAGATACCATTAGCATGTCCATGCCCTTGCTGGTAGAGGTAGATTATTGGAATTTGCTTCCCGATGCGCGTTTACATGCTTGTTTACACGTGTATAACGAGCAGCAGATTGTGGCTTTTACCACTAGCTCTAACGAAACAGATCTGATGACTCGGGACAATCCCCTACCGGCAGGCCTTTTACGCAGCGTGTGCCAAATCCCAGCCCATTTCTTGAATTCTGGGACGCATCGAATCATGTTATTAATTCTTGAGAATGGGTTAAAGATCATTTTTCGGCTTGAAGAAGCATTGCAGTTTGAGGTATTGGAGCTAGAAGAGCGACCAGGAGCGTGGTTTGGAAAAGAACCCGGTGTTGTACGTCCTCGCCTAGATTGGACAACTAGACTATTAACAGAAGCGGTGAGGGACGGTGTGTAATTAATGATGGATTCCAATATCGAATTATCGCTTTCTACCCCTCCGGTTGTTAGCATTATTCTGAGCGTGCTAAATGGGGAGGGTTTCCTTGCTCTGGCAATAGAAAGCATCTTGGAACAGACCTTAACTAATTTGGAATTAATCATTGTTGATGATGGTTCTATAGACAGGACGTGGGAAATAATTACAACCTACGCACAAAATGATCCCCGTATTGTTCCGATCCACATTAAAAGAAACATCGGTACTAGCGCAGCTTTGAATAAGGGATTACAGATTGCTCAGGGGCAGTATATAACTCGTCAGGATGGTGACGATGTTTCTCTACCAGAGAGATTAGCTTGCCAAGTTGAGTTCCTCGAAAAAAATAAGCAGGTAAGTGCTGTAGGAACAACTGCTCGAATAATGAATTCTTTTGGGGAGTTGGAAGGGATCTTATCAACGCCGCTATCCAATGCTGAAATTCAAGAAACTCTGCTAGATTATATGTGCTTTTGTGGGCCAACTGTTATGTGCCGCAGGGAACATCTTCAAGCTGCGGGTTTTTACTTTGACGAAACTCTTAGTTACAGTGAAGATTACGATTTATGCTTGCGTTTAGCTGAAGTTGGTGAAATGGGGTGTCTTGCAGAGCCACTTTATTTGTATCGCAAGCACGCAGAATCTGTAAGTATTACTCGGCGCTATCAGCAAATGTTCAGGAAAGCGTTGGCTATGGAAAAAGCGGTGACTCGTCGCGGGATAACAGAGGCTTCTCACATTATTTGTTTTGTGGGGCGGGATTTTTTTCGCGCCGCAGTGTTGGCCTGGATTGACGGCAATCCTCTTGCTGCTCAAGAGGCTTTAGAGCGCGCTCAAATGGTCGATAATCATTTATTTGATCGCCATGATCAAATTGCTACGATCATTAACCGTTATTTTGCACGAGAGCCTTTAGAAAAGGCTATTCCTGCTGCCGAAAGCCTGTTTGGCGATCTGCTACCACCCACACCACATTTGCGCCGTCTAAAGAGGGTGTTACTGGCAGACTTGCACATAAAAGCTGCTTTTTCCAATCAGGATGGACAAACACGTGCCCACTTATGGCGTGGAATTCGCTATAATCCCTGGTGGTTACGCAATCGAGGTGTACTCAGCTTGTTGTGGCGCCATACATTTTCGTTTTAGACGGTTAGCCCAACTCTGCATTGCAACATCTATACATCTATTTCTGTAGATCGATGTGGGTGGACACCGTTGGTGGAACTTGAAAGTAAAAGAAACGCATCATGAAATTATCTATAGTCATCCCTTGCTTTAATGAAATAAATACAATAGCCCAAATTTTGGAAAAGATTCAGGCTGTCGAGCTGGACTTGCCTAAAGAGATTGTCATTGTTGACGATGGATCTTCTGATGGTACGCGTGATTTTTTGGCAAAAATTGATGGCAGAGATGATGTGTTTGTCATTCTACACGAGCAAAATCAGGGCAAAGGGGCGGCATTGCGTACTGGTTTTCAATGTGCGACTGGGGATATCATCATCATTCAAGACGCTGACCTGGAGTATGAGCCGCAGGAATATCCCAAATTGCTTGCTCCTATTATGGATGGCAAAGCAGATGTTGTTTATGGGTCTCGATTTGTTGGAGGGGAGTCGCATCGCGTACTTTATTTCTGGCACTCTTTGGGCAACAAATTTCTGACGCTCCTTTCTAATATGTTCACCAACCTCAATCTAACTGATATGGAGGTGTGTTACAAGGTGTTCAAGCGCGAGGTGTTGGAAAAGATTACGCTGAAGGAAAATCGTTTTGGCTTTGAGCCAGAGTTTACCGCGAAAATTGCTCGTCGCGATTTTGTAATCTATGAGGTGGGAATTTCTTACTACGGCCGTACTTATGCTGAAGGGAAAAAAATTAATTGGCGTGATGGCGTCCGCGCCATTTACGTCATCTTGAAGTACGGTCTCCGCCGTTCCTGAACCCTATGTCACAATTGTCGTCTTCATCTTCGCGGTTCCACACCCAACACGTTCGTTTTTTCCTGGCACTCCTTATGCTGGCCCTAATGGGGACTGTGCTGCTCTTGATGACCACCCGTTGGGGTGTCGGCCTTTCGCCCGACTCGGCCATATATGTGGCTGCTGCTCGCAACCTTAGCCAGGGCGCGGGACTGACCGTCCCCTTTGGTAGCGAGATCAATGCTCCTTTGGCCCATCATGCTCCCTTATATCCTGTCCTGTTGGCACTTTGGGAATGGCTTGACATCGACCCGGTAATCGGAGCGCGCTGGTGGCAGATGCTGCTTTTTGCTGCCAATATTCTTCTGGTAGGCATGCTTCTTTGGCATTTGTTGCCCGAACAAAAGGGGTGGGGGCTGGTGGCTGCATTTTTTACCATGATTGCCCCGCCACTTTTTGCTTTGCATAGTATGGCCTGGACTGAAGCGCTTTTTTTGTTTTTGAGTTTTGCCGGATTTGCATTCCTCTCCGTCTTTTTCCAGCGTACCAATTGGGCGTCACTGTTGTTAGCCGCAATTAGCCTGGGGTTGGCTTTGTTGACCCGTTATGCTGGCGTGGCATTGGTGGGCACGGCCGTTATTGCCCTGCTCCTTCTTTCCCACCACCCCTGGCGCGTACGCTTCAGTCACACGCTTCTTTTCACACTGGTGTCTGTGCTGCCCTTTTTCTTGTGGCTGGTGCGCAGCCGTAGCCGCGGCGGCAGCATTCGCGTCCTCAGCTTTCACCCGGTTAACCGTGAACAACTCCAACAAGGATTGAATACCCTTGCTGGTTGGTTTCTCATCCCTGACATGCTGCCTACTCTATTAAAATTCACGCTGCTTGGCATGTTGCTACTGGCCTTGGGTGCGGCGATGACAATTCACGACCGGCGACAAAAAGAGCAACGGCCGTTGCTCCAGCGCTTCCCCCATTTGTTGATACTCTTGCTTCTGTTTGCCTTCACCTACCCCGCCTTCTTGCTTTTTTCCATTTCATTCTTTGACGCCAATACCCCACTAGACAACCGCATCCTGTCCCCCCTGTACGTCACGGTCCTTATTTTACTGGTATATACCGTTGCTCTGGTCTGGCGTACTGTGCGCCGTCCCTGGCGCCAACTAGCTCCGCTGCTCATTCTGGTTTCTATCTTAGCCCTAGGGCAAATGTGGCAAAGCGCCCTCTGGTTGCGGGATGGCTACCAACAGGGCATTGGCTTCAATAGCGTTGCCTGGCATTACTCCCCTCTGTTGCAAGCTGTGCGCCATCTAGACGCTGAGACGCTTATTTATGCCAATGCTCCAGAACCGATCAACCTGCATACCGGACGACCGGTGCTGCGCCTGCCCCGTAAATTTGAAAGTGTTACTCAGCAAATCAATAGTCAATATACTGTAGAAATGAGTGCTCTACGCACCCAGTTATTTCAAGAGAATGGTGCGGTCGTTTACTTTACCGCCCTAACTATTCCTGTCATGCCTACTCCCGAAGAACTTGTCACCGATTTAGGCCTTATTGTCCAGACCGAAACAGATGACGGCAATATCTACAGGCCACAACCATAGCCATCATGAGCAAAGTAACTGCCATCATTCCCGCATACAATCAGGCCCAATATTTGGCAGCCGCCATCCAAAGCGCCCTGGACCAAACCTACACCAACCTGGAGGTGCTGGTTATAGATGACGGTTCTACCGACGATACCGCCCAGGTGGCACAGCAATTTACCGACCCCCGCGTGCGCTACGTTTACCAGGAAAATCGCGGCCTCTCCGGAGCACGCAACACCGGCATACGCCATGCCACTGGCGAATTTTTGACTTATCTTGATTCTGACGACCTATTTTTACCAGCCAAACTAGAAATTTTACATCAAGCTTTAGTGGCAAATCCTACCTGGGGCTTTGTGGCCGGGCAAGCCGTACCCATCGACGAGGACGGCCGTTCCATAGGCAAAACCTTTACCAAAGCCGTGCCGCAAGACCTTACAGAACTGCTGCTCGGCAACCCCCTGCACGTAGGCAGCGTACTGTTGCGTCATACCTGGCAAAAACAGGTAGGCTTTTTTGACGAGACTCTGCGCTCCTATGAAGATTGGGACATGTGGCTGCGGCTGGCGGTGGCTGGATGCGAAATGGGGTGGGTGGACGAGCCTGTTTCTTTGTATCGCTTCCATCGCGCCCAAATGACCCGCGACGGTCGTCAGATGACCACCGCTTCCTTTTCCGTGCTAGACAAGTTTTTCGCCCAACCTGACCTGCCTGCCCCTTGGGCAGCTATGCGCGATCGCGCCTACAGCCGCGCCCATTTACGTGCTGCCGCGCAGGCTTACCGCGTATCCACCGCCACCTCCGAAGCCCAGCGCCATCTGGTAGATGCAGTGGCCCAAGACCCAACCCTGCTGGCTAACCAGGCTGACCCCCTGGCCCGTATTTTGTCTGGCTGGACGGAGTTGCCGAAAATTGCCGATCCGCTGGGCTACCTGGAACACGTTTATGACCACCTACCTCATGAATTAGATGCCCTGGCCCAGCGGCGGCGGCAAGATTTGGGCAATGTCGCTATGCGTCAGGCTTATACCGCTTTTCAGAATGGGAAGATGACGCGGGCGAAAACGGCCGTACTCAAAGCCATTCGCTACCAGCCCTACCTCCTTGCCAACCGTGGCGCCCTCGCCATCTTAGCCCGCACCCTGCTGCATAGTCACCCCCAACCCTCAAATAGTTAAGGAGTCCCCTATGTCCGCTATCTATCTACGTCCCCAAGTGACCCCTTTCGTCATCCTCTTCGTCGAGCGCGACGGCAGCACCTATATGACCAGCCTTTTACAAGAACACCCCGATATCGAAGCCGTCTTTGAGCGCTTTGCCGTCATGAAACAAAAAGAGCAAACGGCCCAAGAACAACTCGACTGGGCGCGTGAATATTGGTCGCCTGCCCTGGTGAGCAAAGTCGGGGCTATTGGTTTCAAAACCAAGTTGGTTGATGTGCTAGACCTGGACGGATTTACCGAGGTGCTGCACGAGAAAAAGGTCAAGATCATCTACATGTATCGCCGTAACCGCGTCAAGGCCGTTGTATCGCGCATCAACGCCAGACGACTGCACGAGGCCACCGGTAATTGGAACCTGTACAAAGATTCTGACCGCCAACCCCCCATGACGGTGGATATTGATCAGTTTCACCATTTTGTGCAAGAGCGGGAAGACGCAGACAATGCCCTGGCGGCTTATGTGGAAAGCTTGCAACTGCCGCACATGCGCATTCAATACGAGGATTTACAAGCAGATAAAGATGGCGTATTGAAAGAAGTTTTCGCCTTCTTGGGCGTGCCAGACGTAGCCGTGCAGGGCAAAACTAAGAAGCACACCAAAGATGATCTGCGCGAAGTCGTCGTTAATTTCGATGAACTCAAAGCCAGTTTTGCTGGTACACTCTACTTTGATATGTTTGATGAGGGGGTAGGGAGCTAGGGCGCATAGATAGAGTGTACAGATCCCTCTGTTCCTCCACTCTAAACGCTATCTCAGGAGAGTACAATGCCAGGACTTGTTGGCTTTTTTGGTCCTATAACACACGATGAACCACGGCCGTTTCTGGAAAAAATGGCCCGTGCCCTGGAACCTGAACCCCGCTTTCGTGTCGAAGCCCACCAGGAAGGCCAAATGGGGCTGGCGCGGGTGACCTTGGGCATTGCCAATGGCACGCCTCAGCCCCACTGGGATGAAGACGAGCAGGTGTGCGTTTTTTTGGAAGGCGAACTGTACGACACGGCCGTTCTGCACCAGCAACTTAGCCAAAAAGGGCGCACCCTCCGCACCAGCCACGACGCCGAACTCATCCTTCGCGCCTATCAGGCTTGGGGTGAAGATTTTCTCGTGTCTTTCAATGGCAACTTTCTTGCTGCCATTTGGGACCGTCGTCGCCAAAAGCTCATCATCGCCAACGACCGCATGGGCCAATACCCCCTTTACTATGTCCACCAAGGACCGTGCCTGCTGTTTGCTTCAGGCGTACGCGCCATTCTTGCCGACCCCACCGTCCCCCGTGACGTAGATCACATCGCCATCGCCCAATTTCTTACCTTCGACCACCTGCTGGATGATCGCACCCTGTTACAGGCAGCCCGGCTGCTGCCCCAAGCCTCGATGCTCATTGTCGAGGCAGGGCAAGTTACCATCCGCCCATACTGGACGCTGTACTATCCGGAGCAAATAGACCTGCTGCCGGAACAGCATTACATTGATGAATTTGTGCGCCTTTTCCGCCAGGCGGTGCAGCGCCAAAGCCAGGGCAGCGCCCCCCAGGGCGTATTGCTCAGCGGCGGCCTGGACTCGCGCATGATTTTGGCGGAGCTGACGCAAGTCACTGGCCCGCTGCACACCTTTACCTGGGGTATTCCGGGCTGCGACGACGGCCGTTATGCGCAAGAAATCGCCCGCCACGTTGGCAGCCGCCATCACTTCTTCCCCCTGCGCCCCGATTTTTTGTTGGACATGGCCGAAAATGCCGTACGTATCACCGACGGACAGGGCAACATTGTTAACCTCCATGCCCTGGCGACCCTGGAGGAAGAAGCCCAACACACCCCTATCATCTACAAAGGGTTTTTGGGCGACGCCATGATGGGTTTTGCCCTGCAGCCCCCCTTTTGGGCTGATTACGACGACGCCACGCGCATTAAAGCCCACCTGGCTGTCCACCACAGCCAGGGTGTCATCACCTTCGATCCGTTCACGGAGCATGAGCAGTTATTCGGCGCAGAGTTTAGGGAGCAAGTAGCAACGGCCGTGCTCGACAGCTACGCGCGCGGCATGGCAGCCTCCGGCAACCACAGCCTGGCCTTACAACGCCTCTACTTCGACCTCACCCAGCGCGTACCCCGCATGACCCTCAACGGCGTCATCGTCGCCCGCCATCGTACCCTGGTGCGCCTGCCCTTTGCCGATAACGACCTCGTAGACTTTTCCACCCGTGTCCCCCCCGGGTTGCAATACAAGCGTCACATTGCTCGCGAAGCTTTCAGCAACGCCTTTCCCGCGTTAGCGCAAATCCCCCTCACCGATACGGGCCTACCCATGGTCGCCTGCCTGCGTGAAATACAAATTCGCGCTGCCAGAGTGCTGCGCTGGCAGTTGCACAATCGGGGCCTCGGCCCAAACCCCGACACCTTGCGCAAACCGTATAAAGATTACCACACCTGGTTCCGTACCGTGTTGCGCAGTTGGGTCGAAGACATCCTGCTCAGCCCGCGCCATTTACAGCGCGGTTACTACAACCCTGACGCCATCCGCCAGGTAGTAGGCGATCATATGGCAGGGAAAAACCAGACTGTGCGTATTGGCGCCCTCATGGCTATCGAGCTGTGGCACCGCCAATTTATAGATTCCTGACAAACTTCTTATGAAAATTGGCATTGCAATTGAAGAAACGTGGTCGTTTTTGCACGAAATTAAAGCGGAATTAGAAGCCCACCACCCCGTTAGCCTATTTCAGCGACGGACTTTTGGCCTGCCTATTTTTAACCGGCGCATAAACGATTATCTGTTCCGGCGAGATTTGGGCGCATTTTTGCGGCAACATGACGTGGTTTTCTTTGAATGGGCTAGCAGGTTACTGGCAGCCGCCACGCAATTGCCCAAAACCTGCGGCATTGTTACCCGCCTGCACCGGTATGAGATGTACCAATGGGCTGATAAGATCAACTGGGCGAATGTGGACAAAATTATTTTGGTGAGCCAGGCAAAACGGGCGGAGTTTTTAACCCGCTTTCCGCAGCAGGCGGCCAAAATTGTGGTCATCCCCGAAGCGGTTTCTGTGGAAAAGTTTACCTTTCAGCCTAAGCCCTGGGGGGGCGACCTGGGCATAATGTGCCATTTACGGCCACGCAAGCGCGTGTACGAGGTGATTTTAGGCTTCTACGAGCTGTGCCAGGAACGGGACGACCTGCACCTGCACATTGGCGGCGGTGGCGCAGAAGGGTTTCACGAGTACCCCATTGCCCTGCATCGTCTGGTGGAGAAGCTGAATCTACAAGGGAAGGTTACTTTTTACGGCAACGTGCCCGATCCAGAAAATTGGTATCGCTCCATTGATCTGTTTATTGCCAATGGATATTCCGAAGGGCTGCAGGTATCGCCCATTGAGGCCATGGCTGTGGGCACCTATTGCATTTCCCACTGGTGGGATGGCGCGGAGGAATTATTGCCGGAAACGCATTTGTACTACACTGATCGCCAGATGGGGGAGCTGATTACGGCGTATGCGGCGCTGCCGGAGGCGGAGAAGCAGGCACAGATGGTGCAACTGCGGCAGCATGTGGAAAGCAACCTGAATATGGCGCAGGTGAGCGTGGAGATTCGGCAGGTGGTGGAGAGCGCGGCGCGGGGCGCAGTATGATGAAGGTGGGTTACCTGCTGCAGCAGGGCATTGAAACGCGCCGCCAGATGACGGGGGAACGGCCCTTTAACGGTCCCGCTAACCATGTGCGCCACGTCTTTTTGGAATTGCAAAAATTGGGCTACCAGATGTGCCTGCTCAACTGGCTAGATGGGCAAATTTGGCAATCGGACGATTTAGAGACGTATACGGCCGTATCCATGCCTCCTCGTACCCTCTATGAGCGCGCCACGCGCTGCGTGCAGGCTGCCCTGCGCCTGCCCTACGCCAACCTCTTCGATAGCCTCTACTTTGCTCGTGCTGCCCAACACGCCCTGGCTGGGTTTGACCTCCTGTACGAACGCAAAAGCTGGACAGGGTATGGTGGCGGTTTTGCTGCCCAGCGCATGGGCATTCCCCTGGTGCTAGAAGAAAACGGTGACCATCTTGCCGACCTGGAAGCAAAAGGGATGGCGCCTACCGGTTTACAGCGGCGCCTGTCGCTGTGGCTGATGCGGCGGGCAATGCATCGCGCCAGTCACGTTATTGCCAGTGGGGAAGGGTGGCGGCGAAATTTTATTGCCCGTTGGGATTATGATCCTGTGCGGGTAACGACGGTGGAAAATGGTACCGAGTTGGTGGGAATGTTGGCGCGGACACAACTGCGCCATTTTCAGGAGGATGCGCCACCTCGCGACGAGGTAACACTGGTGTATGTGGGGGGATTTTATGCATGGCATGGTTTGCCGGTGTTGTTGCCCGCATTGGCACGGGCTTTGGCCGGGGGACTGCCGGCGCGACTGCTGCTCATTGGCGCGGGGGATGGCCTGGCCGGAGCGCAAGAGCGGGTGCAGGCGCTGGGTTTGGCAACGGCCGTTACCTTTCTGGGCCATATGACCCCCGACGTTTACGCTCCCATTCTTGCCCAAGCGGATGTGGGCGTTTCTCCCTATTGTGGTTGGCCGGAATTCTCTGGCTTGAAGATATTGGACTATAAAGCGGCCGGGCTACCTACCTTGGCCTCTGGGCAAGATGGCATGCCGCCCACGTTGGGCCACGAGCAAACCGGCCTCATTGTACCCCCATGCGACGAGGATGCTCTTTACCACGCACTGCTGCGGCTGGGTAGCGACGCTGGCCTGCGGCGACGCATGGGGCAGCAGGCGCGGCGCGAAGCGGAAACAATGCACGGCTGGGAGCATACGGCACAGCGCATCGCCGAAATTCTTGAGAAAACGACTCTGGAGGGAAAAGGGAAATGACTCCCGGGTTAGTGAGCGTGATGATGCCCGCCTACAATGCAGCGCGGTTTATTGCCGAGGCTATTGACAGCGTGTTGGCCCAAAGCTACCAGCAGTGGGAACTGCTGGTGGTAAACGATGGTTCTCAAGATGACACGGCCAAAATTGTCGGTCGTTACCGGGACCCCCGCGTGCGTCTCATCAACAAAGAGAATGGCGGCGAGGCGTCGGCGCGCAATGTGGCCCTGGAAAATAGCCAGGGGGAGTTTATCGCTTATTTAGATGCGGATGATGTGTGGCTGCCCCATCATTTGCAGGTGACGGTGGATTATTTGCAGGCGCACCCTGACCGCGAGGCGGTGTATACTGACGGGCTACATTATGATCCTCAGGGTAACCGTCTGAAGCCGCTGTCGGCGCGGCGGCGTGGTCCCTTTGAAGGGGACATCTTTGCTGAGGTGGTACGCGCTTCCGATGTGTTTGGCCCGCCTATTTGCGTGGTGCTGCGCCATGCCCTGGTGGCGGAAAATGGGCTGCGCTATGATACGCGTATTGTTATTGGCCCAGATTGGGACTTTTTTACGCGGTATAGTGAGCTGGCAACTTTTGGGTACGTGGATGCGCAAACGTGTCTGTACCGGGTGCATGAGACGAATATTACCGTGCAGGTGGACATGCGGCGACGTGCTGGCTACCTGGCTTTGTGCCGCGAGAAGGCGACGCAGCTGGCGCGGTTTGGCACACTGCCACTAGGGGTGAAAACGGCCGTTTATGACGACCTTCTTGTTTACTTGACCACAGGTCAGCCAGAAAGGCAAAATGCCCTGATGCAAACCCCCCAATTTGCCGCTTTGCCAGCCACAGAGCGAGGGCGGTTGCTGCGGCGCATGGCGAGCCAGGCATTAATAGCCTCTGACGACACCTCCGACGTGGGCGCTTGGTTGCACCAGGCTCGCCAGCTAAACCCACAAGACCCCATGGCGCGACTGTTAGCCGGGGCTTGGGCCATCAGCCCCCAATTGGCGCGGGGGGTGCTGCGCCTGCGCCGTAAGCTGCGCCCAGAGCCAACCCCTTCTTCTCCTTTTGCGGATCTGGTAACGTAAGGGGGCGTGCTAATCTGCGCTGTGTGCTTTGCCCAAATGCGCTGCCATTGCCCAAGTGTTTCGGCTGCCGTGTTGCGCTTTTTGTGTAAGGGCCATCGTAAGTTAGTATCAGTAAAGTACATCTGGCGACAGAATAGACCCCAATTGTTACTAAAAATTTGCTTTTGGTCATCTTGTGAAGGAGTAATTGGATACATGAATACGCACACGGATTATTTGATTATTGGTGCCGGACCTGCTGGTTTGCAACTTGGATATTTTTTACAGAAGAACGGCCGTGACTATCTCATTTTAGACCGCGCAAACAAAGCCGGCTCATTTTTTGCCAAAATGCCTCGCCACCGAATGCTCATCTCTATTAACAAGGTGTACACTGGCAAAGGGGACAACGATACCAATCTGCGCTGGGACTGGAATGCCCTGATTGCCGATGACGACGCCTTTATGTTCAAGCATTACAGCAAGAAATATTTCCCTCACCCTGATGATCTGGTACGCTACCTGAATGACTTTGCCGCCCATTACAGGCTAAAGGTCAAATACAGCACCAAAGTTGAGCATGCAAGCAAGGTGGATGATCAGTTTGTGGTAACGGATGCTCAGGGAAACACCTACACTGCTCGGCGTGTGGTGGTGGCCACGGGCCTGTTTAAGCCCTTCATTCCAGACATTCCGGGGGCGGAACTGTGCGACAATTATGTGGGGCATTCTAT
Organism: uncultured Anaerolinea sp.; assembly: GCA_964504445.1. GTDB lineage: Bacteria > Chloroflexota > Anaerolineae > Promineifilales > Promineifilaceae > JACSRF01. Next base: position 32,580 of record CAZDEO010000008.1, read on the forward strand.
CAACCCCGAAGATTATGTTAACCAACGGGTGCTGGTGGTGGGTAAAGGGAACTCTGCTTTTGAGACGGCGGATAACCTGGTTGAGACGACGGCGGCTATTCATATTCTTAGCCCGCACTCTTTAAAATTGGCCTGGGCCACACACTATGTGGGTAATTTGCGCGCGGTCAATAATAATTTCCTCGATACCTATCAGCTTAAGTCGCAAAATACGGTCATTGATGCCAACATTAATTGGATTGAGAAAGATGATAAAGGCTTTCAGGTAAACATTACCTATGCCCATGCTATGGGGCAAACGGTTACCATCCAGTATGATCGGGTTATTTTTTGCACGGGCTTTCGTATGGACACCTCCATTTTTGACGAAAGTTGTAAACCGGAACTGATGTACATGGATAAGTTGCCATCTCAAACCACGGAATGGGAATCTACGAATGTGCCGGGTATGTTTTTTGCGGGTACGTTGATGCAGGCATGTGATTATAAGCGGACGATGTCGGGCTTTATTCATGGTTTCCGCCACAATGTGCAGGCGTTGGCAAACATTTTCGAGGTGAAGTATCACGATGGAGTATGGCCGAATGAGGTGCTGCCGGCTGAGCCGCAGGCAGTGACGCAAAAGATAGTTGACCGGGCCAACGGGGCGCCAGGTATTTTCTTGCAGCCTGGGTTTTTGTGTGATGTGTTGGTGGTGGAAGATGGGGAAACGGCCGTGTATTACAAAGATGTGCGCCAGGATTATGTGCGCCGGGGGCAGTTTATTGATCATCCTCATTACTATACTCTCAGCCTGGAGTATGGTCATTTTGCTGGCGATCCTTTTGCCGTCGAGCGCGATCCTACGCCGGAAGGGGCGCGGGACGCCGCCTACTTGCACCCTGTTATTCGCCGTTTTGAACACGGCCGTTTAATTGACGAACACCACATTAACGACGACCTGGAAAGTGAATGGCACAAACCTGAGTATACCGAGCCCGCCCTGGCCTGGTTTGCGGCGCAGTTAGCCCCTACCATGAAGCCAGAAATGGTCATGGAATGAGGATGCCGCGTTTACTTTAACTTGAAAAGAAAAGGCCGGTTTATGGCCGGCCCTTTCTCATGCCCTCATGCGTATTGCCCTCTACCATAATTTGCCCTCTGGCGGGGCGAAACGTGCCGTATATGAACTGATCCGCCGGTTGGTGACCGATCATGAGGTGGATGTTTTCACCCTGAGCAGTGCCGACCACGTTTTTGCTGATGTACGCTCGCTGGTGGCGCGGCATCGCGTTTACCCATTTCAGCCTGGTACTCTGTTTCATTCTCCCTTTGGTCGCCTAAACCAATTGGTGCGTCTGGTAGATTTGTGGCGTTTACGGCGACTGGCGCGGCAGATTGCCCAAGATATTGAGGAGGGGGGCTATGATGTGGTATTTGTACATCCTGGGCAATTTGAGAAGGCGCCTTCGGTGTTGCGCTTTTGTGCCACACCAATGGTGTATTATTGTCAGGAGCCGCTGCGCGAGCTTTATGAACAAACGCCGCCGCGCCCGTATGATGATGTGGCTTCGCCCCGGCGTGTGTTGCTGAATCGGCTGGATCCGCTGCTAAAGATATATGTCACGGCCGTTAAACGCACAGATGCCTACAATATCCGCCAGGCAGACCGGGTGCTGGTCAATTCTCACTTCATGCAAGAGGTGGTGGGGCACATTTATAGCATTGCCCCCCAGGTGAATTATTTGGGTGTGGATGTGTCGTGGTTTCAACCATTGGAGGTGGCGAAACGGCCGTTTCTCTTTTCCGTGGGCTCCCTCACCCCCATGAAAGGGTTCGACTTTCTCATTACTGCTGTGGGGCAGTTGCCGCCAGAGCAAAGGCTGCCGTTGGTGATTGCCAGCAACTTTCAAAACCCGCCAGAGCGCGCTTATTTACAGAGATTAGCCCAAGAGCAAGGCGTAGAATTGCATCTGGAAGGGAATGTGACGGAAGAGAAGCTGCGCCAGCTTTATAATGAGGCGACGCTGGTTCTTTATGCGCCGGTGCGGGAACCTTTCGGGTTGGTGCCATTAGAAAGCATGGCTTGTGGTACAGCCGTTGTGGCTGTGCGCGAAGGGGGGATGCAAGAGTCTATTGTGCCGGAGCAAACCGGTTTGTTGACAGAGCGGGACCCGCGGCAATTTGCGCAGGCTGTGGCCCGCTTGCTGGCGAACCCCCAACTGGTACAGGAATACGGCCGTAACGGGCGCCAACATGTACTCCAAAACTGGACGTGGGAACGCGCCACCGCCATCCTAGTCACCCATCTACGCCAAGTTGCCCGAAACGAATAAACCAACCTTCTAGCCACCTCACCATCCATTTACCAATGTTTTTCCAAAGAATTAAGCAACAAGGAATGAGAACCATGCGCAACATTGCCCAGGAAATGGGGCTGCTTTCCGGCAGCACCGCCTACACTAAATTCATCATCCTCGGTCGTTCTCGCACCGGCTCCAACTTTTTACGTAGCCTGCTCAACGACCATTCCCAGGTAGAAACCTATGGCGAAATCTTCCGCAGCAAAGAGAGCATGGATTGGGACCATATAGGGTTGCTGCAAAACGCCAAAATGCAGCGCCAGCTCCGCGAAGACCCCGCTGTTTTTGTCAGCCAGCGGGTTTTCCGTCGTTACCCCAAAGAAATAGCCGCTGTCGGCTTCAAAATCTTTTACTACCACGCCCAAGATGCGGAATGGCGTGCCATATGGCCCTTTTTACAGGCCCAAACCGACATTCACGTCATTCACATGAAACGGCGTAACATGCTGCAGACCCACCTTTCCCGCAAGCGTGCCGAAATTACCGATAGTTGGGTGAATACCACCGGCCAAAAAGAAACCGCGCCAACCATTACCCTGGATTACGCCGAGTGTCTGGCCGATTTTCAGCGCACCCGTGCCTATGAAGAAGAGTACGATCGGTTTTTTGCGGCCCACCCTAAAATGGAACTTATTTATGAAGAATTGGCTGCCGACTATGCTACCAAAATGGAAAGCGTGCAGCAATTCTTGGGGTTGTCCTTGCAACCTATCCAGCCCCGCATTTACAAACAGTCCCATAAACCGCTTTCCCAGGCCATTGCCAACTATGCCGAGCTGAAAGAGCAGTTTGCTGGCTCTGAATGGGAGGCGTTTTTTACGGAATAACTGGCGTGTAAGATGTAGAGGAATTTTTTCTATCTCTATACGCCATCTCTGCACTAACGAGGAGATAACCTGATGGATTTTTCGTGGTCTGATGAACAATTAGAATACAAGCGCGCTGTGATTGATTTTGCTAAAAACGAATTGCGCGATGGGTTGATGGAACGGGACCAAAAAGCAGAATTTTCACGCGAAAATTGGCAGAAGTGTGCGCAGTTTGGCATTCAGGGTTTGCCTTTTCCTGAAAAGTATGGTGGTGCGGAGGCCGACATCCTGACAACCATGCTGACTATGGAAGGATTGGGTTACGGTGGGGGCGACAATGGGCTGATTTTTGCCATCAATGCCCAGATGTGGAGTGTGCAGATGCCCATTCTTAAGTTTGGCACCGAAGCGCAAAAGCAGAAATATTTACCCGCGATGATTCGGGGCGAGATGATTGGCGCGCATGGCATGAGTGAACCGGATTCGGGGTCTGATGCTTACAGCATGCGTACCCGTGCTGAAAAGGTGGCGGGGGGGTATGTGTTGAATGGGGCTAAAACCTTTGTAACCAATGCGCCGATAGCGGATATGGCGGTGGTGTTTGCTACTGTTGACCCTAAGCGGGGAATGTGGGGTGTGACAGCTTTTGTGGTAGACATGGGCACGAAGGGGTTTTCGGTAAGTCGCCACATTGATAAGATGGGGCTGCGTACGTCGCCTATGGGGGAGTTGGTTTTTGAGGACTGTTTTTTGCCGGAGGAAAATCGGCTGGGGCCGGAGGGAGCGGGGGCGAATATTTTTAAGGATTCGATGGAGTGGGAGCGGGCGTGTATTTTGGGCAGCCACGTGGGGGCGATGGAGGCGCAGTTGGAGAAGAGTATTGCTTATGCGCGAGAACGGGAGCAGTTTGGGCAACCCATTGGTAAGTTTCAGACGGTGGCAAACCGTATTGTGGATATGAAGGTGCGGCTGGAGACGGCACGGCTGTTGTTGTATAAGGTGGCGTGGCTAAAGAGTGAGGGGAAAACGGCCGTAATGGAGGCTGCCATGGCAAAATTGTACCTGGCCGAAGCCTTTGTTGAGTCTGGTCTGGACGCCATTCGCACTTTTGGCGGTTGGGGGTACATGACCGAGTTTGAGGTGGAGCGGGAGTTACGTGATGCGCTAGGCGGTATTTTATATTCCGGCACGTCGGATATTCAGCGCAACATTATTGCTCGTTACCTGGGTTTGTAAGTAAAGGGGAAAGGTAAAGGGCGTACACTTGCCCATTGTTGATTATGAAGGGCTTACGGTTATTAGTGCGGAGGTTGTGATGTTGTTTTTGTTGCCACAGGCGGTTGATAATGCGGCGGCGCGGTTTCCAGAAAATGAGGCGGTGTGCTATGCCGGAAAGGGGCTAACCTATGCAGAACTGGCGCGGCGTGCCAATGGGTTGGCGCATCTTTTGCGGCACCAGGGCGTGCAGCGGGGCGACCGCGTGGGCATTTTTATGAATAAGAGTCTGGACACGGCCGTTACCCTGCATGGCATCATGAAAGCAGGCGGCGCATACGTACCCCTGGACCCATTCGCGCCGACTTCGCGCATTGCTTACGTCATTCGTGATTGTGGCATTCGTCATCTGGTTACCACCGACATGAAGTTGGACCAGACTGAGCTGTTGGCGGAAGACACGGGAGCGTTACGCTACCTGATTGGCGCGACTGGGCGCGAAGGCTTTACCGGCATTTCTTGGGAGGACGTGCATAAAGCGGCGACGGATGTTGCGCCGGAGGTGGCGCTGACGGAGCAAGACCTGGCGTATATTTTGTATACTTCTGGCTCTACCGGCACGCCAAAGGGAATTATGCACACGCACCGCAGCGGGCTGAGCTTTGCCCTGTGGGCGGCAGAAACCTATGGGCTGACGCCGCATGACCGGGTGAGTAACCATGCCCCACTACACTTTGACCTTTCGACGCTGGACTTTTTTGCCACGGCCGTTGCCGCTGCCACCACCATCATCATCCCCGAAGCTATTACCAAATTCCCTGCCAGCCTCTCCAAACTCATGCAAGATGAGCGTATTACGGTCTGGTACTCCGTGCCCTTTGCCCTCATTCAGCTTATGGAGCGCGGCACACTAGCGCAGCGCGACCTGAGCGCCCTGCGCTGGGTGCTGTTTGCGGGTGAAGTGTTCCCGACCAAACATCTGCGCAACTTATTGATGACCCTGCCCCACGCGCAGTTTAGCAACCTCTATGGCCCTACCGAAACCAACGTGTGTACCTACTACCACGTCGCAGCAGTCCCCGAAGATTCCGATGAGCCGATTCCTATTGGCAAACCGTGCGCTAACCTGGAGGCGTTGATTGTGGACGGCGACGACAACCCAGTATCCCCCGGCGAGACAGGGGAATTGCTGATGCGCGGCGGGGTGGTGATGTTGGGTTATTGGGGGCGCCCAGACCTGAACGAGCGCGGATTTTACCGGCGCGAGGTGTTTGGTGGGCACTATGAACACATTTTTTACCGCACCGGCGACCTGGTAGAAATGTTGCCGGATGGCAATTTGAAGTATTTGGGGCGCAAAGATCGCCAAATTAAAACCCGAGGCTATCGCGTAGAGCTGGATGAAATAGAGGTGGCATTGCTCTCTTATCAAGGGGTGGAGGAGGCAGCGGTGTTCCCCATCCCAGATGGGCAGGGTAGCAACCTGATTGCTGCGGCCGTGACGCCTAAAGATAACGTACCCCTGAGCGAGGAATTGTTGGTTAACCATGTGGCGGCGCGGTTACCCTCTTATGCGGTGCCGGTCAAGGTTAGCATCTTTGATGTGTTTCCTCGGACATCTACAGGTAAAATCAATCGTCGTGAACTGCAAGCGCAGGCCATTGCAGAAGCGGAAGCAAACTAAATAACGTTAGGAGACAAAGATAATGGATCGGGAAAACATCTTGTTGGAATATGTCAAAAACGAACTGCTGCGGGGTCGTAAGAGCGCGCTAAAAGCGGAAGATGACTTGTTGAGCAGTGGGATCATTGACTCGTTGGGCATTTTGCAGATGGTAGCTTTTATTGAAGAGCGGTTCAATATTCAAATACCGGATGAGGATGTTGTGTTTGAGAATTTTCAAAGTGTAAAAGCGCTATCTGACTATTTGGCCCAATATTAATATTGGGGATGAGGCCCTGATGTTGGGGGCGTTTGTTTGTCTGTCCTTTCCTGCCTGAATGGTAATTTGGTGAATTGTCTAGCGGTCTCTCTTGGTTATGTAAACTAGATGGGCCTTTAGAATCACGTCTCCCAAAAGACAGAGGAAATTCGATATGGTAAGAAGGTTGTTGTACCTGAATGGTATAGCTATCTTGGGCGTCATCCTGTTTCATGCGGCAGGTTGGGGGTTTGTCGCTATGTTTTCGTGGGCGGGCCGTTACCAGGGGACAACGGCCGTACCCTTTAGCCAAATGGGCAGCCCGGCCTATTATGTGTTACGCACGATCGAACAACTCGTCGTTGCTACCATCCCAGCCTTTCTTTTTGTCTCTGGTTACTTTGTGGCTTTTGCGACAGGGCGTAGCGAAACTATTGGTTGGGCCACAGTCGGCGCCCGGATCAAGAAATTTCTCATGCCTTATTTGTTTTGGGGCACTATTTCCCTGGTTATGCTGGCTGCGCAAGATGTCTATTTCACGCCCCTGGAGTATGTGGTTAGCTTCCTGACCGGTAGCATGACGCCTGCCTATTACTACATTCCCTTACTCATTCAACTGTATGCTGTATCACCTTTGATAGTGCCTTTGGCTAAAAAGCACTGGAAACCCCTTTTGGGGGTAGCCATTCTTGTGCAAGTGACAATTCAGGCTTCCCAATTAGCCGTGATCATGAATTGGGAAATACCGGAAATGCTTCGGCAAGTTGCCAATCTGCCAAAATGGATTTTTCCGGCGCGGTTTCTGTGGTTTGCTTTGGGCATGATCATTGGCTTTAACCTGACCAGCTTTAAAGCAGCCGTAGCGCGCTGGAAGTGGGTCTTGTTGGGACTGAGTATTATTCTTATTCCATTAGGTATGTTGGAGTGGGAATGGATTATTGGACGATCTGGCCAGCCCTGGGTTGATCATCGCGAAACCATTTTGGACAGCATCTATTCTGTTTGTATCATTTTCACATTTCTGGCTTTTGATAAGGCAAAATTACTTAGCGCTAAGTTGGTTAGCGATTTGGGCAGCAAAGCTTTTGGGATTTATTTGGCACACATACCTGTTATGGAAATTGTGGCGCGGGGAATTTACCACGTTGCGCCGGGTCTGTTGGCCTATCAGGTAATCTTTCTGCCGTTAATGATTGTCTTTGGTTTAGGCATCCCCTTATTGATGATGTATGCGACTAATTTGCAACCTATACGCCGTTATTATGGCTACGTGTTTGGCTAATACCAGTTTGCCTGATGATTAGACGATTGCTGTATTTGAATGGATTTGCGGTTTTGGGGGCAGTGCTCAACCATGCTACGGGTTGGGGTTTTACGGCGCTGTTTTGGTGGACTGACCGCTATTGGGGCGGTTCTGTGCCCAATTATTCCCGTTTGGGTGGTGTGGCATATTATGGTTTGCGCGCTATTGAGCAAGTCATTATGTTTAGCATTCCGGCGTTCCTGTTTGTTTCTGGTTTTTTTATTGCTTTTGCCACAGGTCGGCAGCGCGACAACGTTTCGTGGTCGATTGTGGGCAATCGTATAAAAAACCTTCTCGTCCCTTATTTCATTTGGTCTGTGGTTATTTTTGCATTTCATGCCTTGCAGGATGGCTTGCTTTCACCTGGTTATTATGTGGAGAGTTTGCTGTTTGGGCGTACTGCAGCCCCATATTACTATGTGCCGTTGCTTGCGCAGTTTTTCTTGTTAGCGCCGCTCGTTTTTGTGCCGTTGGCGAAAAAACATTGGCGATTGCTTCTGTTTGCTTCCGGTGTGGTGCAACTGATCGTGCATCTGGCACAATACCCGTTGATTTTGGGGTGGCATGTGCCTGGGGCTGAATTTGTAGCGCGTTTTTCTCCTGGCTGGTTTATACCACAAACGGTTTTTTGGTTTTCTTTTGGGGTGGTGAGTGGGTTTCATTTACCCATGTTTAAGGATTGGTTGGCACGTTGGAAGTGGGGTTTGTTGGGTGGCACGGCCGTTTTTGGGGCATTGGCTTTTGTGGAGTGGGAAATACTTTTTCGGCAATCAGGCGCAGAGTGGTTGCCCCCTAATACGACATTGCTAGACAGCCTTTATGCCGGCAGTTTTATTCTCGCCTTCATGGCTTTTGAAAAGGTGACAATTCCAGGGGCAAAGCGATGGGCCGAGTTAGGGACTAAATCGTTTGGCATTTACTTGATTCACGCCCTGGTGTTGGAAATTGTGGCTCGGGGTATCTATCACATTGTTCCTGGCTTGTTGCAATATCAAATTCTCTTTATCCCAATCCTGGTTTTTTGCGGGGTGGCCATTCCCTGGTTGTTGATGGCGGGTGTGAATCGCTCTCCGTTACGGCCGTATTACCAACAACTTTTCGGTTAAAGGCATCTGCGCAGGCGCAAACAGAAAACTTTGTAACGCAGATTATTCGCCTGGGTTACACGTAGAAGGAGTAGCTATGAGCAAAATTTTGGTGACAGGGGGTGCAGGCTTCATTGGCTCTCACCTGGTAGAAGAATTGGTTAACCGCGGTCACGACGTAGTTGCCCTGGATGACTTGAGCGGCGGCTTTGTTGATAATGTTGTTGATGGCGCGCGTTTTATTGAGGCCAGCATCAACGACGTTGAAACGATCGATCATCTTTTTGCCGAATCGCAGTTTGATTACGTCTATCACCTGGCAGCCTATGCGGCAGAAGGGTTGAGCCACTTTATTAAGCGCTTTAACTATAACAACAACTTGATGGGCAGCGTGAACTTGATTAATGCGGCGATTAACAACAATGTCAAATGCTTTGTTTTCACCTCATCCATTGCCGTTTATGGGACCAGCGCTGAACTGCCTATGACGGAAGAAACCATTCCCCAACCAGAAGATTCATATGGCGTGGCTAAACTGGCCGTAGAACACGAATTGTCCGCCAGCAAGCATATGTTTGACATGGATTACATTGTTTTTCGACCCCACAATGTTTATGGTGAGCGGCAAAATATCGGTGACAAATATCGCAACGTGGTGGGTATTTTTATGAACCAGATTTTACAAGGTAAGCCTATGAGTGTGTTTGGTGACGGCTCGCAAACACGGGCCTTTAGTTACATTGGTGACATGACACCGATCATGGCGGACGCCATTGAAATGCCGCAAGCGTATAATCAGGTGTTTAACATCGGAGCAGATACCCCCTACAGTGTGAATGAATTGGCCGTTGCTATTGCTCAAGCCATGGGTGTGGAACCCAACGTCGCCCACTTGCCTGCACGTAATGAGGTGTGGCACGCTTATGCTTCCCATGAAAAGGTGGCGCGGGTGTTTGGCAAACGGCCGTTAACCAACCTGGATAAAGGCCTCAAGCAAATGGCTGACTGGGTCAAACAGCATGGGGCGCGCAGCAGCAATGAATTTGGCAACATTGAAGTAAAGAAAAACTTTCCCAAAGCATGGCTGTTACAAAAAAGCTAGGTATAGAAGTACAGTAAAACAAGGTCCCACCTCTGTCCCTGATTCAATCCTTCCATATGAAAGTTATTACCATTATCCTCAACACAAATCGCCGTGAAGACACCCTAGCTTGTTTGGCGTCCTTAACGCAAAATACATATCCCCATCAGCATATCATTGTCTTAGATAACGCTTCGACCGATGGTTCGGTAGAAGCCATCCGACAGCGGTTTCCCGCTGTACAACTCATTGAATTGGTAGAGAACAAAGGATATGCCGGAAATAACAACGTTGGCATCGAAGCCGCTTTGGCACAAAATGCGGATTGGGTTTTTGTGCTCAATGAAGACACCATCTTACATCCCGATTGCCTGCGTCAGATGATGGAGGTAGCCCGAGGAAACCCCCACATTGGGGTTATCGGCCCCATGGTTTATCATCACAATGAACCTAAAATAATTCAAACGGCTGGCGGGTACATGAATCGCTTCTGGGAAGCCAAGCACATTGCCGAAAATCAGCCAGACCAAGGGCAATTCGCTAACGTACACGACGTGGATTGGATTTCGGGTTGCGCCATATTGGTTAAGCGCGAGGTAATTCAACAAGTAGGCGTGCTAGATGAGCGGTTCTTTTACTATTGGGAAGAAACAGAATGGTGCATGCGTGCAAAAAAAGCGGGCTGGCAAATTGTGCAAGTTCCTCAGGCGCGTTTGTGGCACAAAGGGGTGCAGCGGGACTACCAACCTTCGCCGAATGTGACCTACTATGCTACGCGCAATCGCCTGTTGGCTTTGAAGAAGCATCATGCCGGGTTATTAGTTTGGATGCATACCACCTTCCAACTGGTGCGTACCCTGGCAAGCTGGACGGTGAAACCGAGGTGGCGTGATCAACGGCCGCATCGGGATGCCATGTGGCAGGGAATACATGATTTTTGGGCAGGGCGCTGGGGCATGCGCCAAACGTAAAAAGGGCTTATGCGTATTTTGTTTCTATCGGCGTGGTTTCCTTACCCGACGACTAATGGGTCGAAACTGCGCATTTATAATTTGCTGCGCGGTCTGGCAACCCGGCATGAAATTACGCTAATTAGCTTTGCCGACCAGCCCGATGTTGACCCCCACGTGCCAGAGCTGCGAGCGATATGTCGTGAGCTGCATGTTGTGCCCATTACCTGGTTTAATCCCGATGGGTTGCAGGCGCGGTTAGCTTTCTTAAGTAATAAGCCCCGTTCTGTTATTGATACATATTCACCGCGCATGGCCGAGACGATTCGCGAAATTGTCGCAGCCCATGAGTTCGATTTGGTCATTGCTTCGCAAACGCGTATGGCCGGGTATCGCTCCTCCTTTCGCCACATTCCGGCGCTGTTTGAGGAGGTGGAGGTGGGGGTGTTGTATGGCAATTTTGCCGAAGCCACTTCTTGGCAGGGGCGGTTGCGCCACGGGCTGACCTGGTTGAAGCACCGGCATTATCTGAAGGGGTTGCTGCGGCAATATGAGCTAAGCACGGTGGCCTCCAAAGAAGAGCAAGCGCTCTTGCGGAAACGTGTTTATGCGGCGGGTCAGATTGAGGTGATACCTAATTGCATTGATGTGACCTCTTATGAGGGTAGCACGGCCGTGCCCCAGCCCAACACCCTTATTTACACCGGCGCTTTTAGTTTTGCCCCCAATTATGAGGCGATGAAGTGGTTCATCCATCACGTATTGCCTCTAGTGCAGGCGCAGGTGCCCGATGTGCAACTGACCATTACTGGTAATCGAGCTGAACGGCCGTTGCCCGACTCTCCGCACGTTTCCCACATTGGTTTTGTGAAGGACATTCGAACTTACGTGGCGTCCTCCTGGCTAAGCTTAGCGCCACTGCAAACGGGCGGTGGAACACGCCTGAAAATATTGGAAGCGATGGCGCTTAAAACACCCGTGGTGGCAACCTCCAAAGGCGCTCAGGGGTTGGAGGGACGCAACGGGGAACATTTCTTGTTGGCGGATTCGCCTCAAGAGTTTGCGGCGGCAGTAGTGCGCCTACTGCAAGATGCCGGGTTGCGCCAGGTGTTGGCGGAGAACGCATTTCGACTGGTAAAAGAAAAGTATGACTGGACGGCCGTTACCCCATCACTGCACCGTCTTGTGGATGAGGTTGCCCATGCAGTTCACTGAATTTCACCTGCTGCGTACTCCGCAAAAATGGCTTCAAAGCCACCGGCTGTTGTGGCAGCGCGTCATGGTCATTGCGGCTGTTTTCCTGGTCAGCATCTTGGTCGCCAGCCGGTCATCACTGCGCCTTTCTCTGCTTTTTATGGCCTTGCCGTTTGTACTGGGGGGCGCAGTCGTATTGCTGCGCTGGCCCCCTTTAGGTCTGGTGTTGTTGGTAGCAGCCAGCCTGGCATTCCCCAGGGAAATCATCTACGTCATTGGCACAACGGCCGTTATCACCTTTGGTCTTGCTGCCCTATGGTTTTTTGATCTATTCTTCATTAAACGTACTTTCACCTGGATTAAAACGCGCACCACCATTCCCCTGCTCCTCTTTTTCATCATGACCATTTTAGCCTTCGTGAATGGTCAACTGCCCTGGTACCCCATTACCAGAGCGCCAATTGATGGGCAGTTAGGGGGCATTCTCATTATACTCGTGGCCATCTGCGGCTATTTTTTGGTCATGTACCAGGTCAAGGATGAACGCTGGCTCAAAGCCCTGGTATTTGTCACCATTGGCATAGGCGCCGTACTCATTTTTGGGCGCATCTTTCCCCCAACAGCCCGCCTTGTAGGGCGGTTTTTCCCACCCATGGTGCCTTCTGGCAGCATGTTCTGGACCTGGGTATCGGTTTTAGCATTTAGCCAGGCTATCTTCAACAAGTCATTACACATTCGTTGGCGTGCCATGTTGATGAGCGTCACATTGGGTGCATTGTACATTGCTTTAGGCCCGGCCCGTGCTTGGGCTTCTGGCTGGTTACCACAACTTGTCGCCCTGGGGGTAGTTTTGTGGGTTGGTGTACCTCGTCAGGCTGTGGCCGTTACCTTGCTGGGCGGTTTGGTTATTTTGACCCAGTTACAAGGCCTGGTGAACAATCTCTTGTATGTGGGTGACAATGAATATAGCCAGGTGACGCGCCTGGAAGCGTGGCGGATTATCGGCGAGATTGTCAAAGTTAGCCCCCTGTTGGGGTTGGGGCCGGCTAATTACAGTTACTACACGCCTTTGTTTCCAATTTTGGGCTGGTATGTCCAATTTAATTCGCATAATCAATACGTAGACATTGTTGCCCAAACGGGGATTCTGGGCCTGATTTGCATTCTTTGGTTTGCCTGGGAAATCATCCGCCTTGCCTGGCGACTAAAATCTATGGTGCCCCAAGGAGGTTTTTTGCACGCTTACGTCATTGGCGCAATTGGCGGTATTGTGGCCACTTTTGCCGCTGGTATGCTGGGTGATTGGTTCTTGCCCTATGTGTATAACGCCACTATTCGCGCCATGCGTACCAGTATTTTGCCCTGGTTGTTTATGGGTGGGTTGGTGGCTATAGAGCAAATGCTGTTGACAACAAAAACGAATCAGGCCACGATGAAAGATTAAAGAGCTGTAATTTGTGAAGGATATGGATCTTTCGATTGTCATTGTCAGTTGGAATACGCGGGATTTACTGGCTGCCTGCCTGACGGCCGTGTATGCGGAACCGCCAGACTGCTCCTTTGAGGTGTGGGTGGTGGATAATGCTTCGGCCGATGGCAGTGCGGAGATGGTGCGGCAGCGCTTTCCCCAAGTGTGCCTACTGGAAACAGGGGCAAATCTAGGTTTTGCTGGCGCCAATAATCTAGCCATCAGGCAAAGTGAAGGGACGTATGTACTGCTGTTGAATCCAGATACGGAGGTACGGCCGTACGCCTTGACCGCCCTGGTAAAGTTCATGGATGAGCACCCGGAAGCAGGTGGGGCAGGTTCACGGCTGCTGAATGCGGACGGCACGCTGCAACCCTCCTGCCACCCCCTGCCGACGTTGAGCCGAGAATTGTGGCGATTGTTCCACCTAGATACGCTTTACACCTTTGGCGTGTATAAAATGCACAGTTGGGATGTGGAAACCCCGCAGCGTGTGGACATTGTGCAAGGTGCTTCTTTTATTTTACGGCGGGCTATCCTGGAGCGGGTGGGCTTGTTAGATGATAGCTATTTTATGTATTCTGAGGAAGTTGACTTGTGTTACCGCATTCACCAGGCAGGTTGGCGGTTGTTCTGGGTGCCGCAGTCTCCGGTAGTGCATCATGGGGGGCAGAGTACCCGCCAGGTGGCGGCCAAAATGTTCATTGAATTATATCGTGGCAAGGTGCATTACTTCCGCAAAAATAGGGGGGCGCGGGCGGCCACTGTTTATAAAGGTATATTGTTTTTGGCGGCGCTGCCCCGCCTGGTTTTGTTGATAGCAGGACGCCTTCTCCCGGCTGAAAGGGGGACTTCTATGCTCAGGCTAGGGCAAAATTACGGCCGTTTGCTGCGCCAATTACCCACTCTCTAAAACCATAGGACGCCCATGCGCATTTTGTTTTTGACTCAGATTATTCCATATCCACCCAATGCTGGGCCACGCGTAAAGACGTGGAATGTGCTGCGTTACCTGGTGGGGCGTGGACATGAGGTAACGTTGGTTTCTTTTGTGCGCCCGGAGGAAGACCCTTTTGTGCCGACGCTGCGAGAACTGTGCGCGGCTGTTTATACGGTGCCCATTCACCGCTCGCGCTTGCGGGACGTATATTATTTGCTGCGAAGCAATGTTACAGGACGACCGTTTCTCATAGAGCGAGACGATTTGCGGCCTATGCGCCGCTTAGTCCGCCGTTTGCTGGCTGAGCAGGAGTTTGACGCCATTCATGCCGATCAGCTCACCATGACGCAGTTTGCCCTAGATGCGAAAGAGATAGAAGGGCCGCAGCCCTTCACTATTTTTGATGCTCATAATGCCACGTGGACCATTTCGGACCGCCTTTTAGAGAATGTACCCACCGTCTTTAAGCCCATTTTGCGCCTGGAAACAGGGCGAATTCGACGTTATGAGGGAATGTTGGTGCGCAAATTTGATCACACAATGGTGGTTATTCCCCAAGATCGTGATAATTTGCTGGCGGGTGTAGATCCGCCGGTGCGTCCCTCTTTGGCCCAGCGCATCAGCGTTATTCCCATAGCTGTGGATACAGAAGAACTGCGTCCGGTGCAACGACAAGTGGGATCGCGCAATATCATGACTTTGGGTTCACTTAATTATCCGCCTAATGTGGACGGTATCCGCTGGTTTTTGCAGGAAGCGTTTCCCCTGGTACGGCAGCAAATGCCGCAAGTGACGTTAACCATTGTCGGTAAATCTCCGCCAGCAGACTTTGTAGAGGCGGCGCAGCAACAGCCGGACGTTATTGAAGTGACAGGGTATGTCGATGATTTGACACCTTACATGGAGCGGGCAGCGCTGCTGGTGGTGCCGGTGCGGGCGGGCAGTGGTATGCGGGTGCGGCTGTTGGAAGCTTTTGCGCGAGCGATGCCGGCGGTAACGACGACGATTGGTCTGGAGGGCATTGTGGCAGATCATGACAAGCATGTACTTGTGGCGGATACGGCCGTTTCTTTTGCTGCAGCAACGGTGCGGTTGTTGCAAGATGAGGCTTTGCAAGCGAGGTTGGCGCGGAACGGCCGTGCTCTGGCTGAACTGTGCTATGATTGGCAGGTGGCGCTGCAAAAAATGGACGCCGTATTTGCTCAGGCGGGAGGGGTAGAGTGACTTTTATCAGTAAATTATGCGACAATCCCCGTCATACTCTGGCGGGGATTTTGCTGCTGTCGGTGTTGTTGCGGGTGGCGGTAGCGCTGTACATGGGCAACTCTGTTGTGCCCTTACCTGGCGTGGCTGATCAGGAATCTTACCACCATTTGGCGCAGCGATTGTTGGGAGGGCACGGCTTTACGGTTGGTGAAAATTGGTGGCCTGTGACGCAGGCGGGGGAACCAACGGCGCATTGGTCTTATTTGTATACGCTGTATGTTACGGCCGTTTACTTCTTGTTCGGTGTCCACCCTTTGGCCGCGCGGGTGATACAGGCTGTGGCGGTGGGCTTGCTCATGCCCTGGTTGGCTTTTCGCTTGGCGCGCAAGCTCTTTGCCCCCACGCTACCCCCAACCGTGCCCGAACGGGAGCGCGGCGTGGAGATTGGCTTAATAGCGGCAGGGATTACGGCCGTATACATCTACTTTTTCTACTACGCTGGTGCCCTCATGACCGAAAGCTTTTACATGACGGCGATAATGGGGGTTTTTGACATTGCGTTGAGCATCCAGCAAAATCGCAAAGCCACCTGGGCGCAATGGCTCTTGCTGGGCACGTTATTGGGCATTACCGTGTTGCTACGCCAGCTATTTATGCTTTTTATTCCCTTTTTGCTGTTGTGGCTATGGTGGGCGGTGCGTCCCAATCTGCTCAAACTCGCTTTTCCCCTGGTCATTACTATCCTCTTCATCTTACCCTGGACATTACGCAACCAGCGCGTCTTTAATCAGTTCGTGTTGCTGAACACCAATTCTGGTTATGCCTTCTACTGGGGTAACCATCCCATTTATGGCGCCCGATTCATCCCCATTTTGCCAGAAGAAATGGGGTCTTATATTGACCTGCTGCCCAAGGATTTGCTGCGCCAAAATTTGAGCGAAGCGGCTTTAGATTCGGCGCTGCTGGGTCGGGCGGTGGATGAGATTTTGGCCGATCCAATGCGCTATATTCTACTTTCGCTTAGCCGCATTCCACCCTATTTCACCTTTTGGCCCACCTCCGATTCGGGGGTCGTTAGCAATGTGTCGCGAGTAGCTAGTTTTGGGCTCTTTTTGCCTTTTATGGCGTGGGGATTGGGGCGCACGTTGCGTTACAACTACGGTTCTTGGCGGGCGTGGTTGGCCTCCCCATTTGCCTTGCTGTATTTGTTTGCCCTAGTGTATACCGGCATTCACGTTCTTACATGGACGTTGGTCCGTTACCGGTTGCCTATTGATGCGTTCCTGGTGATTTTTGCAGCCCTAGCCTTGTCTGCGCTGGCGCATGGGATGAAACGGGTGAGGGTGTAAGGGTGTTCGTTAGGTTGGGGGGATAAGTTACCCACACCAAATTCAGAAAAAAAGGATGGGGATTGTATGGAGAACCAAAAATATCTGGTTGTATTTTGGGCTGCCTTGCTTGCTTTTTGGTTGATGGTCCCGATAGTGAATGCTTCTGAGCGCTTGCTTGATGGTGGTTTTGAAACAGGCATTGATAGTTGGACGATTACCAACGATGGCTTGGAAGCAACTTTTGCGCGCACAGACCTTGCCGCCCGTAGCGGTAATTATGCCGCAATATTTACCAACATTGATGATACAATCGAAAACGGCGTTTACACAGGGGTGCGTTTGCGAGAGTGTATTGATATTTCTGCACCTGATCCTGAATACACAAATTTTTCTTTTTCAGGATACATCTACATACCTGCTACTTCTACAAATCACAGTATTTTTAGACCCCGGTTTCGATACTATAACAGCCCTGATTGTGAGGGATCTGGCGCCTCAGATCGTTTTTTGCAAGTGTACAATAATTTACCCACTGATGAGTGGGTTTACTTCCGGGTTACGGGGGAAAGGCCGGTTGGGGCTTTGGGGGTTGGCTTGTGGTTGGAGACGGAGAAAACGTCACCAGCGGATTCGGTTGTTTATTTTGATGATTTGCGGTTTTATGATTCGACGCCAACGGCCGTTTCCCTACAACATTCTGCGGCCCAACCGGCAAAGCTGCCCACCTGGTTACTTGGCGGCGCGTTGTTTTTCTTTGGGATGACAGTGGCGCTGACTTGGCGCATCCAGTATGTGAGACCTAGAGGTGGCGGGTAGCCCTGCTGACCCTTGGGTGTGGGAATTGTAAGGCGATTGGTAAGAGGCGAGTGCTAGTTTAGAGCAGTGTTCAATATGACTGTGCACAATGTGAAGACCAATGAAAATTGGTCTTTTATGCGGGTTTGCACAGCCAAAAAGCAAGCCACCCGGATGTAGAAAAAGCTACTGCATGATGAAAGTTTTATTCGTTGTACCCTATGTTCCTAGCCTGGTGCGTGTACGGCCGTTTAATATGATTCGCGCCTTATCTGCCCGTGGCCATAAGGTGACGCTCTTAACGCTGTGGACAAGCGAACGCGAGCGCCAGGAACTTGACAAACTGCGGACACATTGCCAGGCTATATTTGCCTTGCCAATCCCTTTGTGGCGTTCCTTAATTAACTGTGCGCAGGTTTTGCCCGGTAAGGAACCGTTACAAAGTGTTTATTCTTGGCGGCAGGACCTTGTAGCCCCTTTTGTCGATACCCAAGATTTCGACGTCGTTCACGTCGAGCATTTACGTGGGTCACGTTATGGATTGTTTTTAAAGACCCATACAGACATACCGGTGGTTTGGGACAGTGTAGACAGCATTACCCATCTTTTCCGACAGGCGGCCTCACAAAGTACTGATCTGTTACGCCGTTGGCGAAGTAAATTTGAACTTGGGCGCACTGAACGATATGAGGGTTGGTTAGTCAACCAATTTGATCATGTGTTAGTTACTTCGGCAACAGATAAACAGGCGCTGCTTTCACTGAACACGGATGAGGGTTCGCCACCGATTTCTGTGGTACCCAATGGGGTAGACCTGGATTATTTCCAAAACGATGCCGCTATTCCCCGGGAGCCAGCCACATTGCTCATTAGCGGAAAAATGAGCTATCATGCCAACATTGCCATGACCATGCATATGGTCCAAAACATTTTGCCTGTTGTCTGGCAAGAAAGACCTGATGTGAAATTGCTTATTGTGGGCAAAGACCCCACGCGAGAAATACAAGCTTTGGCCCAAAACTCTAAAATTACTGTAACAGGAACGGTAGAGCATTTGCCGCCCTATTTGCAGCGTGCCACTATGGCGGTTGCTCCTATTACCTATAATGCTGGCATTCAAAACAAGGTTTTAGAAGCAATGGCTTGTGGTACTCCGGTAATTACGTCTCCACAAGCTGTTGCCAATTTACCGCTTCAGCCGGGCCGTCATGTGCTGGTGGCGGAAGATACGGTGTCTTTTGCGCGCCAAATTTTGTCCTTGTTGTCTGAGCCGTCCTGGCGCCGACAGCTTGGTCAGGCAGGGCGGGAGTATGTAGAGGAACATCATAATTGGGCAAAAGTGGCTGCCCAGCTTGAAGGGATTTATACGGCCGTCCAAGCAAAAAAAAGATCACCGCAAACTGCAACTAGCCCTTCACCCCTGCCTTTGCCCACAGATTAATTCACTCACCTGTTTTACAACAAAAAAGGATCCCCATGATTATTGTACAAACTCCACTGCGCGTAAGCCTGTTTGGTGGTGGTACTGACTTTCCCTCCTATTATCTGCAACGCGGGGGGTGCGTACTCAGTTCAGCAATTGATAAATTCATATTTGTCACTATTAAACAACGGTTTGATGACAAGCTCCGCGTAGGCTATACGCGCACAGAAATGGTTGATTCAGTAGATGAAATTCAACATACGCTGATTCGTGAGGCCTTTCAGAAGACGGGCATTGAAAAAGGTGTCGAGATTACCACCATGGGAGATATTCCCTCAGAAGGTTCTGGTTTGGGCTCTTCTAGCACTGTGACGGTGGGGGCATTGCATGCTATGTATGCCCACAAGCGGCAATTAATTCTTTCAGAAAAACTGGCTGCTGAAGCTTGTGAAATTGAGCGAGATATCCTCAAGAGCCCAATCGGCTTACAAGATCAGTATATTGCTGCTTATGGCGGTCTACGCTTCATCGAATTTACTACTGATGGCGCGGTGGTGCCGCATATGTTGAGCCTGGATACAAAAACATTGCGTCGTTTGAATGATAA
The DNA here is from genome assembly GCA_964504445.1 of uncultured Anaerolinea sp. Lineage (GTDB taxonomy): Bacteria > Chloroflexota > Anaerolineae > Promineifilales > Promineifilaceae > JACSRF01. The sequence goes on from CAZDEO010000008.1 coordinate 52,251, forward strand.
TTTACTCTTGTTTTTTACAGGTAAGACGCGAAAGGCAGACAATATTTTGAGTGAGCAAAAGGCGAATATTCAACAACGGCTGCAGGTACTAGACGAAATGAAAGCTATCGCTTGCCGGGCCAGGGACGAGTTGTTGGCCGGAAATGTGGATGCCATCGGCGACTTGTTGCACGAAAGCTGGTTACTGAAAAAGCAGCTTGCCAGCCAAATTAGCAATAGCTACATTGACGAGATGTATGAAACCGCAAGGCGAGCTGGGGCGGTGGGGGGAAAAATTGCCGGAGCCGGTGGTGGTGGGTTTATGTTGCTTTATTGTCGTAATGGTACACAAGAGGAAGTCCGCCACGAATTACAGCATTTACAGGAACTGCCTTTTAAATTAGGCCAGGATGGTAGTAAGGTGATTTTTGATTATCATCGCTAATGGAGGGTAAGATGGTTAACCAGGTTAATGTTTACTTCCAACAGTTGAAGGATACACTGGATCGGATCGATCAGGCGTCAATTAATGAAGCCATAGCCTGGCTACATGAGGCCCGTGTGAACGGCCGTACCATTTTCATCATGGGCAATGGCGGCAGCGCCTCTACCGCCTCTCATTTTGTATGTGACTTGGCTAAAAACACGCGCCACGCCAGCACCTCCCCTTTTAAGGTGGTCGGCCTTACAGACAATATGGCGCTTCTTTCCGCTTATGCCAATGACGAAGGTTACGAGAATGTTTTTGCTCAGCAGTTGGCTAGTTTGGTACAGCCTGATGATATTGTTATTGGGATATCAACCAGTGGTAATTCGCCCAACGTGCTGCAGGCTATTGCTCTGGCCAAGAAAAAACAGGCCCGCACCATTGGTTTTACCGGTTTTAGTGCGGGCAAGCTGGGACCTATGGTAGACTTACAGATACATGTACCAAGTGATTGCATTGAGCAAGTTGAAGACATACACTTGATTTTTGAGCACCTGATTACGAAAGTGTTGCGTGAGATGGTCCATTCGGGCTAGAACGGCCGTTTTCTACAAGGCCCCAAAAGTGTCAAGTAACCAATCTTCAGGACAAACCTATGGATATCAAAGAATACATTGCCCCAGCCCTTAAATGGTGGTGGTTAATTATCTTATCTACCCTAATTGCTGGGAGTACAAGCTTTTTCATTGCCCAACAGCAACCATCTCTGTACAGTACAACCGCCACCATCATTGTTGGGAACGCCATCGAAAATCCCAACCCAACCAATACTGAACTAAATATTACCCAACAACTTGCGTCCTTCTACGTTGATCTGGCCAATCGCCCTTCCGTGCGCAATAGTGCCCGCGAATCATTAGGTGTAGACAGATTTCCCACCGATATTTTTGTACAACAGCTAAACAACACCAATGTCATTGATATCACTGTGCGCGATACAAATCCCGCCCTGGCCCAGGCCGCAGCCAACGAAATTGTGCAACAACTTGTTTTGCGCAGTCCCACTGCCCAGCGAGATGATCTGGAGCGGCAAGCTTTTGTCAATCAGCAGCTCGACAATTACGAGAGCGCCATCCGCGATGCTGAGCAGCAAATTACCGAAAAACAGGCCTTGCTTGCTACCCTGATTAGCGCCCGTGAAATCCGAGAAGTACAAAACGAAATCTCCTCTTTAGAGACCAGCTTACAAAGCTTACGCCGTGACTACACCAATCTTTTAGGTAATACACAAGAGGGCGCTACCAATACCATTCGGGTGATTGAAGCGGCTTCTTTGCCGACAAGGCCGATCAACAGTAACTATATGCTTTCCGTAATTACCGCCGCTGGCGTGGGGTTCGTTTTGGCTATTTCGGCCGCTTATTTACTGGAATTTTTAGACGACACAATTAAACTGCCTTCCCAGGCCAGCCGTCTAACGGATTTGCCAACTCTGGCTGGGATAGCCGAAATTAAGGAAGATGACCGCCTTGTAACCGTCTGGCAGGCTCGTTCCCCAACAGCGGAAGCCTTTCGCGTTTTGCGCACGGGTATCCAATTTTCAGCTGTGGATAGGCCACGACGGACCCTTTTGGTTACCAGTTCTACGCCTTTTGAAGGTAAGAGTACCATTGCGTCGAACCTCGCAGTTGTTTTTGCTCAGGCGGGCAATCGGGTGCTGTTAATTGATGCTGATTTACGCCGCCCAACGCAACATATTCTCTTTGATTTGCCCAACAAGCGTGGCCTGACAAACATGCTGATGGATTTTGAAGTCAATAAGCTGAATGAAGATGCTCGCTTTATTGTCGAAGATATAGCCCAGACAACACGGGTTGAAGGATTGTTTCTTCTTACCAGTGGCCCTGTCCCCCCCAACCCATCCGAATTATTAGGTTCCATGAAGTTGCGCCATTTGATTGAGTTTCTTTTGGAGCAATTTGATTACATTATTTTTGATAGCCCGCCTGTGTTATCAGTAACCGATTCTGTTGTGCTTAGTACCCAGGTTGATGGCGTGTTACTGGTTTTGCGTGCAGAAAAAAGCTGCCGTGCCCATACTAAACAGATGGTGCAAATTCTTCGAGACGTGAACGCCAATCTGATCGGCACGATCTTAAATTCTCTTAAAGTTAGGAGTGATGGGTACGATTCATACTATTATTATAAAGACCCATATACTTACGGAGATGAAGAACCGGTTGCCGCTAAAGCGGATGAGCCTCCCCAGAGTAAACTACGCAAAAGATTGCTGCGTGGTGGAGAAGCAAAAGAGGTGGCCGGTCGTTGACCGTTTTTTGTTTGTTAGGCGTCGGTGGCTGGTAGCAGGAAGGAACTTATTGCTTGTAAAGCGGCAGAAAGATTGGCATAGGAGGATAGGGGAGCGTGGTTTGCGGCTTCTGGTTTTTGTATTTGCGCCAGCCCACGCCCGCTGTGGAGTAGAATTGTTTCTTTGACGCCGGCTGCTATGCCAGCCTGCAAATCGGTTAGGGCGTCGCCGATCATGTAAGATTGGCTAAGGTCGATGTGATGTCTGGCGGCAGCCTGTAGTAGAAGACCAGGTTGCGGTTTACGACAGTTGCAGTTAGCTTCCGGGGCGTGGGGGCACATGAAGGTGTCATCAATACGGCCGTTATGCGCTTCAATCACCCGCACCAATCTCTCTTGAATCGCCCACGCCATCTCCAGGGAAATGATACCCCGACCCACAGCGGACTGATTGGTTACAATGATGATCTTGCAGGGTGTGTGGCGAATGCGGGCCAGGGCTTCTAGCGCCTGCGGGTAAATTTCCACGTCTGCCCAAGAACGAACGTAGTTGGCGCGGTTCTCAATGATGACGCCGTCCCGATCTAAGAAAAGTGCTGGTTGTTGGGCCATTTTTTATGCCAGGGGTTCAACACATGCCGGTGTATCATTCTTCGGGCTGTTGACCATGGTGCTGACGGGATAAGCAGCCATCTTTTTGGCCGGGTATGGCCGTAGCAAATGGAATGCATCCTCCGGGCGGGGTTCAGGGTTCAGCCACATGGAAAAATCTTCCCGCGCAACAATGACAGGCATGCGGTTATGGATGGGTGCCATCAACTCATTGGGCGAGGTGGTTAAAATCGTGCAGGTTTCTAGCTCGCTGCCGTCAGCACTTGCCCAATACTCCCACAATCCGGCAAAGGCAAATAATGGGTCATTCTTGGGATGGATGAACATGGGCTGTTTACGGCCGTTTACCGCCTGCCACTCATAAAAACCGCTAGCCGGAATGAGACACCGCCGCCGCTTGAAGGCCGCACGAAAAGCGGGCTTTTCCGCTACCGTTTCCGCCCGCGCATTAATCATCCGCGCCCCAAGCTTCACATCTTTCGCCCAGGAAGGGACCAAGCCCCACTGAAAAAGCGCAAATTCCCGCTGCTGCCCATCCGCAGATAGGCGCAGCGCCAAAACTGGCTGGGTGGGGGCAATGTTATAGCGCGCAGGTAGCGGGTCAGGCACACTATCCACATCAAATAACCGGGCTACCTCTTCTCCAGATACAAGTAACGCAAAACGACCACACATAAAGTACTCCTTGATGCTAACAGAAAATGACAGCGTGCTTATTTGTTAACTGATCCCCCTTCTCCGCTTGGCCCAGTGTAAGCTATTTTGTTAAAAAATTCCACCATACAGGGTGAGCACATTTCTATTCATCATTTTCCCGGAAGCTGCGAACCAAGCGCTCTGGCAAAGACGCTTTCTCAGCTTCCAGAAAAGTTAAAATTCTTTTCTGACAATCTGGTGAGATCGAGAGTGAGCGGTGTCTCCATCAAAATCATCAACCAAATCAGAAGCCCAGGACCCATGGCGTGGGCCGACCCGCATAACAAGGGTGACCATGAAAATTCCGAAACCCGCATACTAGACAAAATCGTCAAAGCGAACCATGCCAGAACGTCGAGTTTGTCAATTTAACCATTTCTTCGGTACACTTGCACGATTTTTTGCAAAAGTGGCAACCGTTCAGGTTTTTGAAGTTTATTTCCCTGGCAATCGCATCATTTGACGATCAAAACTTCAAAAGTCTCCAGAGGGACTGAACGCTTACCAAAAACGTATCAGATTGGAATCAAGGGTGTTATACCTGTCGATAAACTGCAAGATGAGAGGAGCGATCTATGTCAAAGAAGAAGGTAGCAATTGTAATTGATAGTACCGCGAATTTACCGAATGAGTTAGTACAGCAGTACGGCATTCACGTTGTGCCCCAAATTGTGAACTGGGAAGGCCAAAGTTTGTTAGATGGCATTGACCTGCACGCGAAGGATTTTTATCAAAAATTACCGACCACCAAGGTCAGCCCTACAACCTCCCAGCCGTCAGCCGGTGAGTTTTTGGAGCATTTCCAGAAAGTGGCGGAAACGGCCGATTCCATCGTAGGGATCTTCATCTCTGAATTTCTTAGCGGCACCCTGTCTTCGGCGCGCACGGCGAAAGAAATGATGGGAGATTACCCGCTGGAAATTGTCGATTCCCGGTCAGCCTCCATGGGGCTGGGGCTTATAGGCCTGGCAGCGGCGCGGGCTGCCGCTGAGGGTAAAGATTACCAGGAGATTGCGGCGATGGCGCGCGGGCTGGTGCCCAAAGTACGTGTGCTGTTTGTGGTGGACACTCTGGAATATTTACACCGTGGTGGGCGCATTGGTGGGGCCAAGCGACTCATCGGCTCAATGTTGTCTGTGAAGCCATTGTTACACCTGGAGGATGGCAAGATCGAGCCATTGGCTTCTGTGCGCACCAAAAAGAAAGCGTTACAGCACATGCTAGACGTGGTGGCACAAGACCTGACGGGTAAAAGTGGGGTGCACACGGCCGTTTTACACGCCGTCGCACTGCCAGAAGCGCAACAAATTGCGGCTGAACTGAACCAGAAATTTCAGCCCGTCGAAAACATATTAGGCGAACTCAGCCCAGTAATTGGCACCCACGTAGGGCCGGGCACTTTAGGCATTGCCTACTACGTAGATTAGCCCAATTTTTTATAGCTGAGCAGTACCTTTTAAAAGGGGCCAGTCAGATGACCGGCCCTTTTTTGTTGCTAATTGCCGAAGGAAAACGGCCGTATCCGTAACGGGTCATTTGTTACAGACCGGCGCGTGGGCTATGATTATCCTGTAAACCATGCATTGAATCTGTCAGGCAACAAGGAGTTTTACCCATGATTCCCAAAACCGAATTCGGCCGTACCGGCCATATGAGCACCCGCACCCTTTTTGGCGCGGCCGCCTTATCGCAAGTGTCCCAGGTAGATGCGGATCGCACCCTGGACCTGTTATTGGAATATGGCGTCAACCATATTGACACTGCCGCCAGCTACGGCGACGCTGAACTGCGCATCGGTCCCTGGATGGAACAATACCGGGACCAGTTTTTCCTGGCGACCAAAACCGAAAAACGGACCTATGCCGGCGCTTGGGAGGAGCTGCAGCGCTCCCTTGATCGCTTGCGTACCAACGTCATTGACTTGTGGCAAATGCATATTTTGGTTGACCCAACAGAGTGGGAAACAGCCATGGGGCCAGGGGGTGCCTTGGAGGCGTTCATCGCTGCGCGGGAGCAAGGTTTGGTGCGCTACCTGGGCGTGACCGGTCATGGCGTGACCATTGCCCGCATGCATCAGCGCAGCCTGGATCGCTTTGACTTTGATGCGGTGTTGCTGCCCTACAACTACGCCATGATGCAAAATCCGCACTATGCAGCAGACTTTGAAACGCTGCTGGTGACTTGCCAACAGCGCCGGGTAGCGGTGCAGACCATCAAGGCATTGACACGAGGACCGTGGGGTGATAAGCCGCCCACGCGAACTACCTGGTATGAACCTCTTGAAGATCCGGAGGAGATTGAAACGGCCGTCCACTGGGTGTTGAGCCGTCCGGGAATATTCCTGAACACCGTGGGCGATATCGACCTTCTGCCCCAAGTGTTGGCTGCTGCCAGCCGCTTTGGTGAAAATGGTCAGCCTGCTGACGTAAACGGCCGTATCCGCGAAATTGCCATGGAGCCTCTTTTTGTCGAATGAGTGCCGCGGCCCTTACCATTACCACCTTCAATTTATACAACCTGTTTCCCGTGCCCACATCGCCAGAGCAATTTGTGGGGGGCGCGGCCACGCCAGAAGCCCTGGAAACCCAGCTGCGCAAATTAACGCTGGCCATTTACCAAGAGCTACGGCTGCCCCATATATTGCTGGTGCAGGAAGTTGCCGACGAGGGGTTATTGCAAGAGTTGGCAAACCGCGTGAATGGGATCGCCGGAACTCGCTACCGAGCCGTTGCGCCGCCCACCAGCGACCGGCGCGGCATCCGTGTGGGCCTGGTGTGGGACGAGGCGCGGGTGGACCGGCTGCGCACCTACCAGTTGGCAGGGCCGGAAGTTGAGGCCGCTTTTGGCGCGCAAAGCCCCAACCCGGGTCGGGAGCCACTGGTAGGCATTTTTTCTGTCTATGGGCAGCAACTGACACTGGTGGTCAATCACTTCAAGAGTAATTACATTCCTGAGGAGCAGGCAGCTGTGGAACGCGCTTTGCAGCAGGCTAATGCTGGTTTGCGTCAGGCCCAGGCGCGGGTTGTCCGTAATTTTGCCAATGAGGTTTTGGCGCAAGACCCGCAGGCGTTGTTGCTGGTTGGTGGGGATTTGAACGTCGATTTGCCCCATTCGCCAGATCCGACGCACCCTCTGCGGGTGCTAGCGGGCCAAACCGGAGAGCCGACTTTGCGGAATGTGGTGCAGCGGGTGGGGGGCATGGCCGTTTACACCTTCAAGTGGGACACGGAGCCGGCGGTGTTGGACCATATGTTGGTGAGCGCGGCGTTGTGGAAACGACTGACGGCCGTCAACATCCTACATTTTAACGTTGACGCCCCTTTGGACCTGGCGTCTGATCCCTCTACACCCTGCCGCTCTTCTGACCACGATCCCCTGGAAGCCCATTTTTATTAATTTTTTCTTTATAAATTGGCGCGTATTGACAAAATTAAAGGCATCGGCTAATTTTACGTTAATCTGGATTAAAGAGGTCAACAATAACGATGTTTCAAATTAGCCGCCGAGCAGATTATGCCGTACGGATCATGATTGAGCTGGGTTTGCAGGGTGAGGGAACGGCCGTTCCTGCCCGGCAAATTGCCCGGCGCACAGGCGTGCCCAAAGCCTTTCTGCACAAAATTGCCGCTGACCTGGTAAAGGCGGACCTGGTCCGCACGTTTGCGGGTCCGGGGGGTGGGGTGGCGCTTGCACGGCCGTTGCCCACGGTCAACATGCTCCAGATTCTCGAAGCCACCGACGGCCCCGTTTGCCTGAACTCCTGCCTCCTGCGGCCACAAGAATGCCCCTTTGACCAAATATGTTCCGCCCACACAACCTGGGGACGCCTGCAAAACATCATTGTGCAAGAACTACAAGCGGCAACCTTGCAACATCTCGTGGAAGAAGCCCAGGTCTATCGCCAAACCCCAAACAGAAATCCAGATGTACCATATTTGAATCTGGGCAAATCATAAAAGCTGGGGCCTGATGGGAGTACAAAATCTTGACTGCGGCAACTTCATCATTAACTGAACGGCAAAGCATAAAACACTCTACTTCGTGGCGCTGGCTATTTGCGCTACCTCTGCTCATTGCCTTAAGCGTGGCTGCTTTCTCCATTTTTCGCCCCATCCAAGTGTTGCCCCGTATTGCCCTGGCTCCTGGGTATGCGCTCACAGACCAAAATGGCGGCATGCTTACCAGCGAAGACATGCGCGGCAAAATAACGCTGTATACCTTTACCTATACCCGCTGCGTAGACCCTTGCATCCAAACCACACCATTGCTACAAGAAGTCCAAGCGCGCCTGGGCGAGGTTGAAAACGGCGACATTCCCATCCAAATGGTCACCATTTCCATTGATCCCCAGCACGATACGCCAGAAGTGCTATCGGCCTTTGCCCGGCAACAAGGTGCTGATCCTAACCGCTGGCATTTTGCCACCACAGAAACAACCCGCCTCAAGTGGATTATTGGCGCAGGGTTTGGTCTATTTTTTGACCGGCGGGATGATGGCTCTTTCGTATTAGATCAAGGGTATGTGCTCGTAGATGGTGCGGGCATTTTGCGCGCCGAATATCGCCTGGTCAACCCCGGCGCCGATATCATCTTGCGTGATCTACAATTGTTGGTAAACGAAGCGCAAAATAGCCAGGGCGCCGCCCGTTATGCCTATGAAGCAGCCCACCTGTTTTTGTGCTACCCGCGCTGACAAAAAGTGACTCGATGACGATGACGCAACCCAACCAGGCCATCCCGAAAATTAGCCGCCGCCGGTTTCCCCGGTGGCTGTTGATTGTATTGGGTTTGGTCATCGGTTTAGCCTTGGGTTCCGCCACCCTCCTGGCCACGGGCTTGTGGCGCATTGGCGCCCCTCAGTTTCACGGCATGACCATTCAATCGCCTCGACCCATAGGTAACTTTACGCTCTATGGACCAGGCAATACCCCGGTTAGTCTGCGCGACTTTCGTGGTAAAACCGTTTTACTTTATTTTGGCTACACCTATTGCCCCGATGTGTGTCCGGCAACGCTAACTGACTTGAAGCAAGTTATGGGTTACCTGGGCGACGATGCCGAGAAGGTGCAAGTATTGATGATTTCTGTAGACCCTGACCGAGATACCCCGGAAAGCTTGCAAGATTACGTCGCCCACTTTCATCCCTCGTTTATCGGGCTAACTGGGTGCACAGAGGATGACGTGTTGGCGGTTACCACCCCTTTGGGTGTTTATTACGAGAAACATGAGGGCACGGCCGTTTCCGGCTACCTCATAGACCACACTGCCACCATCTCCGTTATTGACAAAAACGGCCATTTACGCCTCGTTTACCCTTTCGGCGTGCCGGCTGCAGACATTGCTGCCGATTTAGGCTACATCATCAACAACTAAGGAGGTGGGTCAGAGGAGCAAAAGGTTACCAACCAACCACATAACAAAACAACCAACAAATCAACAGAAGAAGGAGGTCTCGATGAACAATAAAGACAAGAAATACAAGGCACCCCAAGGCACCATTGCCATCATGATCATCTTTATCATTCTCATTATTGCGCTGTGGGGTAGCGCCTATCTGACGCTGCTTTCCCGAGGAGTAACGGTAGTTCAATGATGCACATCGATCGCAGTGAAAAAATGTTCTTCATCGCCAGCGCTGTTTTGCTGGTTGTATTCGCTCTGGCTGTTTTCATTAGCGGTTTTGTCTATGGCATTCAGGTTCCCCAACCCGTAGCAAAAGTTAACCCCGTCACCATTGCCACCCCTGGCGCATCTGAGTTTCCCTTTGGCTTGCCCGCCGCCGAGCGCATTCGTGAACTGGCCCCAGACCGCTACGAAGTCTACATCCTGGCCCAAATGTGGAAATTCTCCCCAGGCTCAGTCAACTATGGCGAGCCACCCATTACCGTTCCCGCTGGATCTCAGGTCACTTTCTACATTACCAGCCGCGATGTGCAGCATGGCATCAAAATTGTCAGCGCTGATGGCGACGCCCACACCAACGTCAGCATGATGGTGCTGCCAGGCGAAGTGTCGCGGTTAACGGCCACCTTTGAAGATCCTGGGACCTATCACATGATCTGCCATGAATATTGTGGCGCAGCACACCAAACCATGTACGGCGTCTTAGAAGTTGTCAGCCAATAATCGGTCGGAGGAGAATATGTTAGCACAAGACAAACTATCAACAGACAAACTAGCCGGTTGGAACATCGGCATTGCCATGGGCGCCTTAGCCTTGGGGGGGTCTATGGGCCTGTTTCAAAAACTGGAACATGCCGGGCAAAACCTCTACCACTTACTCAATGTCATTGGCATTGGCAGCTACTATCAGGGCCTGACACTGCACGCAGTTTTGAATGCCCTGGTGTGGACAACCTTCTTCATTGTCGGGTTCTTTACCTTTATCATTCCGCGCAGCCTGAAACGTGAATTAAAGTACCCTAAAGTGCAGATTGTGGCCTTGATCCTGATGGTTGCGGGACTGATTTCGGCAGCAATTCCGATTCTGATGAATCTCGCTAGTGTGCTTTATACATTTTATCCTCCCATGAAGGCCAGCCCTGCTTTTTATATCGGATTGGTTTTGGTCGTCGTGGGGTCTTGGGTAGCTGGTTATGGTTATTATTTTACATACTGGCAATGGCGCAAAGAGAACCCCGGCGTACAGACCCCCTTTATTGCCTTAGCGGCCCTCATTACCATGGTTATGTGGCAAATTGCCACCCTGGGCGTTGCCATAGAACTGCTGTGGCTGATTATTCCCTGGTCTTTCGGTTGGGTTAGCGGTACGGATCCGCAATTGGCGCGCACCTTCTTTTGGTTCTTTGGCCATCCGTTGGTGTACTTCTGGCTATTGCCTGCTTATATCTCCTGGTACGGCATGTTGCCCAAGCAGGCCGGGGGTAAACTATTCAGCGAACCGTTGGCGCGGTTGGTTTTCTGGCTTTTCCTGGCTTTGTCTATTCCTGTTGGGTTACACCACCAGTTTGTAGACCCTGGCATTCCGGCGGGCTGGAAGGTATTGCATGCTATCCTCACCTACTCCTTGTTTTTGCCAAGTATGCTCACGGCGTTTACCGTGGTGGCTTCGTTGGAGAACGCAGGACGGGCACGAGGTGGCACGGGCCTTTTAGGCTGGGTGCGGGCCTTGCCCTGGGGCAATCCCTCATACGCTGCGCAAAATCTGGCCATGATCTTGTTTGTCTTTGGCGGTATTGGCGGGTTGACCAATGCTTCTTACAACTTGAATCTGGCGGTACATAACACCATTTGGGTTCCTGGTCACTTTCACCTGACGCTGGGATCGGCCGTGACGTTGACCTTTATTGGCATTGCCTATTGGCTGGTTCCCAAATTGAGTGGCAAGCAGCTATTTAGCCCGAAGCTGGCTTTGTGGCAGGCCTGGACCTGGTTTGTGGGGATGTTGTTGATGTCCAATGGCCTGCATATTTTGGGTCTGAACTACAGTGTGCCGCGCCGGACAGCTTTGGGGTTTGCCCCTTATGCGCAAGAGTCTTGGAACCCGCTGTTTATTGAAGCGCTGATTGGCGGCATTATTTTGACGATTAGTGGCGCTTTGTTTTATACGGTGATGGTTGGCACAGTCTTTTCCAAGAAGAAGTTGGAGAAGCCCATCGAAATGCCGGTAGCGGAGGCGCTGAATCCGGAACCGGCGCCGGCCTTTTTGGACAGTTGGCGGCCCTGGCTGGTGCTGACGGTGGCGCTAATTGTGATTGCGTATGGTCCAGTTTTGGTAGATTTGATTGCGAATTTAAATATGTCGGCGCCGCCGATTACGATTCGGTAAGGTGTGCGCACGGCCGTTTCCCGCAAACGGCCGTGCGCATTTCCCTTTTTCCTTTCCGCAACAATTTTGTATAATTAGCGAAACATGAGGATGTGGGGAGTGCCTGGTTTTGCTCAACAGCGACGTTTTTTGCGTCGTTTATTTTTGCCAGAACCCACCCATATCAACAATTGCATGGAGGTAAAATCAATGCGTAAAACCTTGTTTATTTTGTTCGTGATCCTTTCTATGTTCCTGGTAGCCTGCGGTGGTGGCGGGGACGAACCCGCCAGCGATACCGGTAATTCCGTGGGCAACGTGTCTAACGGAGAACGATTGTTTAATCAGGCTACCATTGGCCCTGCTGGCGCCCCTGGCTGCATCACCTGCCATTCCCTAGAACCCGGCGTTGTTATGACCGGCCCCTCCCAGTCAGATATTGGCTTGCGAGCACCGGGTCGCGTCCCTGGCCTTTCTGCAGAAGAATATCTGCGCCAATCCATTGTGGAACCCAATGCCTATTTGGTGGAAGGGTATGAAGCCGGCGTAATGTACCAGACCTATGGCGAGGAGCTGAACGAGCAGGAGATCAATGACCTGATCGCTTACATGCTCACGTTAACAAACAACTAAAGTCATTCTGCTGATTGTGTGGAGCGCAGAACTTGCGGAGAATGGCGACATTTCTCACAGCATGTTCTGCGCTCTTTTATTATTGAGGTGTCATGAATAAGATTGGGCGGCTGCTCTGGCTGCTGCTTTTGTTTTTGGGGGTAGCGTGCCAGGAACCAGCATTCGAGAACCCCACGCCCTTACCTGCGCTTCCTCCAGCTAACCTGAGCGGAAATCCCGCCCAAGGGGAGGCCTTGTACAACCAGCGTGTGCTGGGGCGCAATGGCGCACCCGGCTGCGTGACCTGCCACTCGCTGGCCGAAAATATTACTCTGGTGGGGCCATCCCATTATGCGTTGGCTGACCGCGTGGCGCAAGAGGCCCCTGACCAAACGGCCGTTACCTACCTGTGGCAATCCATCGTAGAGCCAGACGCCCACGTAACCACCGGTTTTGCCGCCGGTGTTATGTACAGAAAATATGCCACTGAGCTAACTGCCCAACAGGTTGCCGACCTGGTGGCCTACATGCTCACCCTGCGCAGTTCCACCCCATAACAGTAAAATAGAAACCCTGATGGCCTTCAAAAAACCGCAAGAACCCGAACTGTTACCCGGTGCTGACGCCGAAACCGATTGCCAAACAACGGCCGTTCCTGCAGAAATTGGCGCCGGTGAGTATGATGACGACCACCACGACGACCACGAGCATGACGTAACCTGGGGCGGCGTGCCGGCAGGAGAAACGGCCGTTGCCCCACTACAAACATGGCGTCTGCCCCGCCACCGCTGGTCCATATGGCTCGAAAAAGCAGCCCTGGCCCTGGAGCAACCCGTCAACCGCCTCATCGGCACACCCCAACTCAACCCTCTCTACCACACCGGCCCCATTGCCACCTTTCTGCTCGGTATCGTCGGGCTAACCGGCCTCTACCTCTTCCTCTTCTTCCAATACGGCTTCGACGCCTCCTACAACGCCGTCGCCAACATGGAAGCGCAATTCATCGCCCGCCTCATCCGCGCCGTACACCGCTACGCCTCCGGGGCACTACTCATCACCACCCTACTGCACGCCTACCGCACCCTCTTCATGGAGCGCTTTCGCGGCCCGCGCTGGCTGGCCTGGGTTACCGGCCTGGGCATGACGGCGCTGCTCTGGCTGGCGGGCGTCACCGGCTACTGGCTTATTTGGGATCAGCGTGCCCAGCTCATTACCGACCGCTTCCTTGATTTTTTGCGCCGCACCACCTCCCTGGCCCCCAGCCTCACCGCGTACATCACCCGCGTAGAGGGTAGTTCGGCAAGCTGGCCCATGCTGCTGATTTTGCTAGGCGTGCATGTGCTGCTCTTTCTCATTGTGGCGGGCTTTTTCTGGCTGCACATTTTGCGCCTGAAGCGCCCGCGCTGGATGCCAGAGTTGCATTGGGTGGTGGGCTTGAGCCTGGTCTTGTTTCTGGTTTCCCTCTTCTTCCCAGCGGGCATGCTGCCCCAGGCAGACTTTACGCAGTTACCAGAGGCCATTACCTTTGACCCCATCTTCTTATTTTATTTGCCCTTTACCGGCCCGGCGGCAACGGTTTTGTGGATGGGGCTGCTGGCGGCAACGGCCGTTTTTGTCACCCTGCCCTGGATTTCCCGCGCCAAACGGCCGTCAGCCATTACCACCCCGCCGCCCAAAGTCCAGATCATCAACGAACGCTGCACCGGCTGCACCAAATGCGCCCTGGACTGCCCCTACGGGGCCATCGAAATGGTAGAGCGGCACGACGGCAAGCCCCACAAATACATCGCCATCGCCAATGTGGACCTTTGCGTCGGCTGCGGCATCTGCGTGGGGTCATGCGATGGCGTGGCCGTGACCCTGGGCACGCCGCCGCCAGAGCTGTTGTGGGATGAGGTGGCGGGTAAGCTGGCCCTGGCGAACGCCAAAACGCCCGATGGCGTTAAGCTCATCTTTACCTGCGAGCGATACGCCGCGCAGGGCGCAAAACCTTACTTACAAGGCACGGTGCAAAATGGGCTGGCGGTGGAGCTGGTGCCGCTGCCCTGCGTGGGCGCAGCGCCGCCCGACCTGCTGACTCGCGCCCTAGACGCCGGCGCGGCGGAGGTGCAGGTAGTGGGCTGCCCTCCGGGGGACTGCGCCAACCGCGAGGGGAACCTGTGGGCGGAGCAGCGGCTGGTGCGCGAGCGCGTGCCGCGCCTGAAGCGGGCTTACGCCAACGCGCCGGTGACGGCCCGGTGGCTGCCCCCCAACGCTTTTGGGCAGGCGCTGCAGCCTACGCCACCCGCGCCAGAGGCGAAGCGGCTGGAAAAGCGGCGCATGTTTGTGCCCTTGCGCTGGCAAAATATGGCGGTGGCTTTTGCGCTGCTGGCGGTGGTCATGGTGGTGCAGGTGCTGCTCTCAGATTTGCCCTTTCGCCCCTACGCTGACCGCCCGGCGGTAGCCCAGGTGGTGCTGGCGGACCCCTCCCTGGCTTTTGAGCGGTTTGCGCGGGCAACGGCCGTTGCCGACCCCGTCACCTTTACCTTTACCATTGATGGGCAGCCGGTAGCTACACAACCCATCTCCCTGGCAGAGTTGAGCAACCCCGCCCCGCCGCCCATTGTGGCTGAGCAAAAGCTGGTTCCTGGCGCTTACCACATCACCCTGGCCCTGCGCGGCGCCGAGCAGCCCTTTACCCTGTTTGATCGCACCGTTGCCATTGCCCCAGGGCAGGTGCTGCGCCTGGGCTACGACCCCGGCCGTACCGGTGCTTGTTATGGCGACACTTGCTTGAAGCGAGTGCCAGCCCTAAAAGAGTAAAACGATGAGCGTAAAAACCCTTTCCATTCATGTGCAAACCCACGGCGATGCGGATGTGGTGGATGTGACCGGACAATTGCTTACGGCCGTGCGCGACTCTGGCCTGCATAATGGTATCGTCACCCTGTTCACCCCCTCCGCCACCAGCGCCCTGACCACTATTGAGTATGAGTCGGGCTGTGTCAGCGATTTGCGCCGCCTGTTTGACGAGATTGTGAACCCTGACCGGCACTATTCCCACAATGCCCGCTGGGGCGACGGCAACGGCCACAGCCATGTGCGTGCCGCCCTGCTTGGACCTTCGCTTACCGTGCCTTTTGTAGACGGCCGTCTCACCCTGGGCACCTGGCAGCAAATCATCTTCGTAGACTTCGACAACCGCCCCCGCCGCCGCGAGCTGGTGGTACAAATTATAGGAGAGGCGGTCAGCGAGTCTGGCTGAAGTGTTGAAATACTGACTAGCTGAAATGCTGGTCCGCTGCCAGCCACCTGGCGTAAAGCCCCTTTTGCGCCAGCAGCGCGGCATGGGTTCCGCGCTCCATTACCTGCCCCTGGTTGAGCACCACAATTTCGTCCATACCCGCCAGCCCGGCCAGGCGGTGGGTGATGAGCAGCACGGTGCGCTTTTCCGCTAACCGCCAGATGGTGTCCATGACTTGCTGCGCGGTAGCAGCATCCAGGTTGGCGGTGGGTTCGTCTAGCACCAAAATGGGCGCGTTGTGCAGCAGGGCGCGGGCAATCGCCAACCGCTGGCGCTCGCCACCGCTGAGCTGCATCCCCTGTTCGCCCACGGCCGTTGCCAACCCCTGGGGCAAACTGGCTAAAAAGTCACCCAACCCGGCGTTTTGTACGGCCGTTGCCATCTCCGCCTCCGTCGCTTTAGGCCGCGCCAGGCGCAAATTCTGGGCAATGCTGCTGTTAAACAGGTAAGTGTCTTGGGCGATGACGCTAAACAGTCCGCGCACGCTGTCCGCATCATAGCCGCGCACGTCTTTGCCATTGATGGTATAGCTACCCGCCTGGTATTCGGCAAAGCGCAGCAGCACATTGACCAGCGTGGTTTTGCCTGCCCCGCTGGGGCCAACAATGGCGACTTTTTTGCCCGGCGACAGGTGCAGGGTGAGGTTGTGCAGCGTGGGCAGAGGGGCAGAGGAGCGGAGGGGCAGAGGAGATGGGTAGTGGAAGGTGAGATTTTGCACAACCAGGTGTGGGGGCGTCTTTTCATTGACCATTGGCAATTGACCATTGACCATTGACCCTTTTGGCAGTTGTCCAGCGTCTAGCACATTAAACAAGCGCCGCGCCGCCGCCAGGCTGCTTTCTAAATGTTGGGCAGCCAGGGGCAGGGGTTGCACGGCTTCAAAGGCAGCCAGGGTCATCAGGGCCAGCCCGGCCAGATAAACGCCGTTTATTTGCCCGGCAGCCACCAGGGGGATGGCGAGCCAGGTTACGGCCGTCATCCCCCCATGGGTCAGCAAATCCCCCAAAGCGGTGTGCAGGCCGTGTTGCCGGGCCAGGCGGCGCTGAATGTGGGCGAGGACGGCCGTTTCTGTCCCCACTTTTGCCGCCATGCGCCCCTCTTGCCCAAAAGCGCGTAAATCTGCCATTCCTTGCAGGCCATCTACCAGCAAAACGTGCAGTCGGCTGCGTGTAGCCACCAGCTCAGCCCCCAGGCTGCGGCTGGTGCGGTAAACCAGCAGCGGCAGTGCCACCCCACCCAGCACCAAAACCAGCGCCAGCATCCATCCCAACCAGGGCGCATAACTCCCAAAAAAGAGGGCCATACCTAGGGTAATGACACCGGCAACCAGGGTTGGCCCCACCACGCGCACGTAAAAATCTTGCAAGGTTTCAATGTCGGTGACGATGCGATTGAGCAGGTCGCCGCTGCGGAACTGCTGCCAGCGAGGGAGAGGCAACGGCTCCAGGGTGGTGTAGAACCAGACGCGCAGCTGGGCCAGCAGGCGGAAGGTGAGGTTGTGGGCGACGAGGCGCTCCAGGTAGCGCAGCACGCCGCGGCTGAGGCCAAAGAAGCGCACGCCGACGATGGCGATGCTGAGGTCGGCGATGGAGGGTTGCAGGGCGGCGGCGGAGATGAGGTAAGCGGAAGTGCCTAGCAGGCCGATGCTGCTGCCTATGGTGAGGACACCCAGCAGCACGGCCAGGGCCACCCAGCCAGCGAAGGGGCGCAAAAAGCGGAGTAGGGTGGGAACAGGAGACTGGATACTGGAGACGCTAGACTGTTGATTGGGGGTTGGAGATTGGAGACTAGAGATTGGAGATTGATTGTTAGTTGTTGGCGGCTGACTATTGGCCATTGACCATTGACCATTGACCATTGTTAATTGCGTTACACGGCCGTTTTCCAGCGTCACAATTTTGTTGGCGTGGCGGGTGGTGTGGGGGCGATGGACGATGAGCAGCACGGTACGCTGGCGCAGCAGGTCGGCAGTGGCCGCTTCCAGGTCGGCTTCGGTGTCGGGGTCCAGGTGGGCGGTGGGTTCATCCAGGATGACCAGGGGGGCATCGAGCAAGAAGGCGCGGGCCAGGGCCACGCGCTGCGCCTGCCCGCCGCTGAGCCGTGCGCCCCGCTCACCAATAAGGGTGTCGTAGCCGTCGGGCAGGCTGGTAATGAAGTCGTGCAGGCGGGCTTGTTTGGCGGCAGTGATGACGGCCGTTTCGTCTGCTTCTGGCTGGCCCAGGCGGATGTTGTTGGCGATACTGTCGTGGAAGAGGAACGGCCGTTGCGGAACCCAGGCAATTGGTAATCCGTATTCCGTAAATCGTAATCCGTTTTCGGTTAAAGCCTCATCGTTGCTATTTTCCCATCTCCCATCTCCAATCTCTATTTTCCCGCTGGTGGGCTGGATGAAGCCGAGGAGCAGGTGGGCGATGGTGCTTTTGCCCGCGCCGCTGGGGCCAACCAGGGCCACCGTTTCCCCTGGCTCCATGGTGAAAGAGACGCCGCGCAGGGCAGAACGGCCGTTGGGGTAGGTGACGTGAACATCGTTAAAGATAATTGACCATTGACCATTGACCATTGACGATTGTTTTTTTGCTAAGCGCTCATCGCTAATGGCTAACAGCTCAAAAATCTGTTTTGCCGCCGCTGTACCATCCATACCCGCGTGGAAGCGTTGCCCCAGCATACGCAGCGGTTGGTAAAACTCTGGGGCAAGAATGAGGATGAAGAAGGCGGCCTGAAAGGAGATGCCGCCATCGAGCAGGCGCAGGCCAATGGCAACGGCGATGACGGCCACGCTGAGGGTTGCCAGCAGCTCTAGCGCCAGGGCGGAGAGAAAGGCGACACGCAGCACGCCCAGGGTGGTATGGCGGAAACGGTCGGTGATGTAGGCGATGTTTTGCGCCTGTTTTTTGCTCTGCCCCAGCAGCTTGAGGGTGGTTAACCCTTGCAGCACGTCTAAAAAGTGGGCGCTCATGCGGCTGAGTAGCCCCCACTGCCGCCGGGTGAGGCTTTCGGCGTAGCGCCCAATGAGGACCATGAAGAGGGGCATAAGGGGGGCGGTGAGTAGCAGCACTAGCCCGGAGAGCCAGTCGGTGGGGAAGATGGCGACTAGGATTGCCAGGGGAATGAGGATGGCGATGAAGAGCTGGGGCAGGTATTGGCTGAAGTAGGCGTCTAGGGCGTCTATGCCGTTGGTGAGGACGGCCGTTAATTCCCCCGTTTTTTCGCCCGCGGCGGCTACTGGCCCCTGGGCCTGTATGTGGGCAAAGAGGCGGTTTCGCAAATCGGCTTTGATGGCGGCGGCGACCTGGTTGGCGGCTACCTCCCGCCCGGCGCTGAGCAGGGCGCGGAGTATGATGACCAGCAGGAGGGCTTGGAGTTGGGGAGTAACGGCCGTTAACTCCCCATCCTGCAAAAAAACCTGGTTGACAATGTGGCTGAGCAGCGCGGCCTGCAAAATAACCGCCCCACCTCCTAACCCGCTAAATAGAACGGTAAGCCAGAAGGTGAGGCGGCTGGTTTGCGCTTCTTGCCACAGTTGGCGGTTGATCATGGGGTTGTCGGTAATCCGCGAACGGTTCACGGATTACGGATTACGGCTCACAGATTACGGTTCACGGTTCACGGATTACCCTAATACTCCAGCTTCGACTCATCTGTGATGCGGTGGCGGAACACCCAATAGCTCCACCCCTGGTAGGCCAGTACAAAGGGGATGAGGGCCAGGGCGATGATGGTCATGGTGCGCAGCGTGTAGGGGCTGGAGGCGGCGCTGTAAATGGTCAGGCTAAAGTCGGGGCTGGTGCTGGAGACCATGACGCGGGGAAAAAGAATCTCGAAGAGGGAGATGACGGTGAGGGTAATGGCCAGAGCGGTCATGGTAAAGGCCCAGCCGGTGCGCTTTTTCTGGAAGAAAGCCCCGGCGGCCAAAATAGCCAGGGCCGCGCCAACGGGAATCATGCCGGGATTGATGCCCAATTGGGCGGTAATGTCGGTGGAAAGGTAGGTGCCAATGACCAGGGCAATGATGAGCAGGGCGCTGATGGGGCCAAGGCGGCCAATGGCTTTGAGGGCGTCATCGTGCAGCTTGCCGGCCGTTTTCAGGCTGAGGAAGAGGCCGCCGTAGACGGCAAAGACGACGACGGTGGTAATCCCGGCAACCAGGGCGTAGGGGTTGAGCAGGTTGAAGAAGCCGCCAGTGTAGGTCATGTTGCCGTCAATGGGCACGCCGCGCACGATGTTGGCGAAGGCGACGCCAAAGAGCAGGGGGGGCACGACGGAGCCGATGAAGATAGCCCAATCCCAGGTTTTGCGCCACAGGGGGTTTTCGTCTTTGCTGCGGAACTCGAAGGCGACGCCGCGAATGATGAGGGCGACCAGCAGCAGGAAGAGGGGCAGGTAGAAGCCGCTGAACATGGTGGCATACCAGTGGGGGAAGGCGGCAAAGGTGGCCCCGCCAGCGGTGAGCAGCCATACTTCGTTGCCGTCCCAGTGGGGGCCAATGGTGTTGATGATCATGCGCCGGGTTTTGTCGTTTTTGCCCAGGAAGGGCAGCAGGATGCCGACGCCGAAATCGAAGCCTTCGAGTACGAAGAAGCCGATGTAGAGGACGGTGATGAGAATAAACCAGAGTATGTTGAGATCCATGTTTTCCTCCGTTTGAATTAGTCGCCAGCCAGGGAAACGGCCGTTTCCTGACCATCATCCAGCGTCAACAAATCGCCTGTATCACGCCGGGCGTATTTTGCCAATAGGTACACGTCTGCCACCATCAGTACCCCATAGAGCAGGGTGAAACCGATGAGGGTTGTCCACAGGGCGCCTACGCCCACGTTAATGGAGACGGCGTCCTCTAGCCTCATTAGCCCGTACACGACCCAGGGGGCGCGCCCCAGCTCGGTAAGCAGCCAGCCGGTGCTATTAGCCAGGTAGGGCAGGGCGATGAAGAAGGGGAAGAATTTGAGAAAGCGGGGGGGCTTGTCGCCCACCTGTTCGCCCATGGTGAGGAAGAGGGCGTAGAAGGCGGCCAACAGCATGAGTGTACCGGCGCCCACCATGGCGCGGAAGCTCCAATAGCTGACGGCGACGGGGGGCACGTAGTTGCCGGGGCCGTACTGCACTTCGTATTGAGCTTGCAGGTCATTGATGCCCTGTACCGTGCCATCGAGCTGGTTAAAGGCCAGCAGGCTGAGCAAGCGGGGTATGCGAATGGCAAACACGTCGCGCCGTTCGCGCTCGTTGCCAATGGTGAAGAGGGACATGGCGGCGGGGTCTTCGGTGTCCCATAGCGCTTCGGCGGCGGCCATTTTCATGGGTTGGGTTTCCACCATGTGCTGGGCCTGGCTGTGGCCGGTCATAACGACGCCCATCACGCCCAATACACCAATAATGGCGGCAATCTGGAAAGAGCGGCGGTGCATGTCCCGGTTGGCCCCGGCACGCAGCAAGTGGAAGGCGCTAATGCCCAGCACGAAGAAGGCGGCGGTGGCCAGCCCACTGGAGAAGACGTGGGGGAATTGGGTCCAGATGTTGGGGTTGAAGACGAGAGCGAAGAAGTCGGTCATTTGCGCACGGCCGTTGATAATCTCATACCCCACCGGCTGTTGCATAAAGGAGTTGGCAATGAGAATCCACAAGGCGGACAGGTTGGAGGAGATGGCCACCAGCCACATGGTGGCAGCGTGGGTCTTTTTAGAGAGCTTGTCCCAGCCGAAGAGCCAGACGCCGAGGAAGGTGGATTCGATGAAGAAGGCCAGCAGGGCTTCGATAGCTAAGGGTGCGCCGAAAATGTCGCCGACAAAGCGGGAGTATTCGGACCAGTTCATGCCAAACTGGAACTCTTGCACAATGCCAGTGACCACGCCCATGGCGAAGTTGATGACAAACAGCTTGCCCCAAAACTTGGTCATCTGTTTGTACACTTCTTTGCCAGACTGCACGTACAGGGTTTCCATGATGGCGACCATGATGGAGAGACCGAGGGTGAGGGGCACAAAAAAGAAGTGGTAGACGGTGGTGACGCCGAACTGAAGTCGGGCCAGGGTTAAGGCATCCATATTGACCTCCGAAGACCAGAGGGAAGGTGGGGCGGGCGGGGTTATGCGCTTGGGCCCCGGCTCTGGCTTGCATCTGGGATAAGTTTACGGTGGGAATTTGGGCGAAAACCGAATTGTTGCTGAGAAAGATTGTGTGGTGTGGTTATGGGCAAACAACAATGGCTCCCAAAGGTTCCTTGTACCGCTGATGTTGAGAATTTTCGTCCAGATTGGATAAGGGCAATAGTGAAGAATGTCACCAAATCATTATGACATATCACGCAATTAGGTTGTGCTGGGTGGCCCAGGTGGTGAAGGTGGGGGATGCTTGCAGAAAGCCATTGTCTAGCAGTTCTTGGATGTTGTGGAGTTGGCAGGAAGTGGCCTGGCGCAGGTTTTGGGCGGGGTTTTGGCGGATGGCTTGGAGGTATGCGCGGTATTCGGCGGAGTTTTGGTAGTAGCTTTTTTCTTGTACGGCACGCTGGGCATGGGCGGCGAAGTTGGCGAGAAATTTATAGTGGTAGAGAACGGCCGTAAAATCGGCCACTACCCCATGGCGCAAGGAGTGTTCGCTGATGAAAAGGGGTTTGAGACGGCCGTCTAAAAAGAAAAGGGGATGCTTGCTCAGTAGCACTCCTGGCCCGTCAGGGGTAAAGCGGTCGCGGCGCATGCCGCCATGATAAAGGGGCATTTGGGGCCAGGACAGCCGGTTGTTGGGAAAGTAGTAGCCTGCCCTGACAATGCCCGTGATGTCATAGTAGCGGTGATGATCGGGGATGTAGTCATCGGGGTGGCTGCGAATAGCGTTGAGGGGCTGGTCGGGGAACATATCCAGCATGTGGGCCAGGACGGCCGTGTACTCTTGCTGCCGTAAATAGCGCAACAAGGCGGGCAAAGGCACGCGGTTAGAGTAAGGGTAATCAAAAAACTCATCCACATCTACGTAGAGTGCCCAGCGCTGAGGTTGGGCAAACTGGCGGATGAGGTAGTGGCGTAGCGCCAATTTGTACGCCGCAAAGGGGAGTTGGCTACGCAGAATGGTGACGTTGCTGTATTGTTGGGCCAGGGCGACGGTTTCGTCGCTGGAGCCGTTGTCTATAAAGTAGATGTGCCGCGCCCCAAGCTGGGTGTAGTGGCGCACAAAGGAGTTGATGTAAAGGGCGCCATTTTTGACCAGGCAGAGGACAATTAGCTCATCTGGCCCGTAGGGTAGGCGACCTGGCCCATGTAGGTGTTCGATGGTTTTGTAGATGTGGCGGAGTTGCAACGGCCGTTTTACGCCTACCATCCACGCTTTGCCCAAACGCTCCTTAAACTTGTTTAGCTGGCTCATGGGCGCAGCGCCTCGGCGAAAATGTGGGCCAATTGCGGGAAGTACCGTTCCCACACGAATAGGTGGGTCATGCGTTGGCGTGCCTGGGCCATGTACGCCTCGCGGGTTTCTGCGGACGCCATCAGCGTGTGCAGATGGCTGGTGAGGGTATCCAGGTCGCCGGGTTGGTGCAGCAGCCCGGCACGGCCGTTGCCTAGTTGGTACGCCACTGCCCCAGAGATACCCGCCACAATGGCCCCGCCAAAGTACATGGCTTCCAGAATGGTGGTGGGCATTCCTTCTCCTTCTGAGGGTAGGGCGAAAACGGCCGTTTCCCGATACCGCCTATACAAGGCTGCGCCTCCTAACGGGGGCTGAAAGGCCACCTGCTTTCCCAATGGCTGCCCAAGCTGCACCAACTGCTGTTGGTACGTGGCAGAGGTTGGTATGCCCCGAATTTCTAACGTCCAGTCGGGGAAGGTGGCGCGCAAACGAGTAAAGGCAGTAATCAGGTCATCTACCCGCTTGCGGGGCAGCAGCCGCCCGGCGAAGAGGACCACCTTTTCCCGTCGCGGATTGAACTGTTGCGCTGCCCATGCTTCTTCGATGGCCGTTAACTCCTGTTGCCACAAGCATACGGGCACGTGCACCACTTTGGCGCGGCGCGTGGTACGCTTGGCCGCCAAAAACGCCTCCGGCGACTCAGCCAATATTAGATTGGCGTGGCGTAGCAGCAGTTCATAGCGTAGCCGCTCGCGCAGCCGTTGCCACGGGGTAACACCCGACAAGTGGGTGTAACTGTCTAACGCCAGGGCGTAGGGGCTGCCCCACACCTGCTTTGCCAGTAGCAGCCCGTAGGCGTGCCAGGGCCACACTTCGGAAAGGACAAGATGTTTGCGCGGGCGTGCCAAAGATGTGGTTAGTTTGAGGATGGCGAGCTTGCGGTGTACGGCCGTTTTCCTACGCAGGGGCACAACATCCCACACCCATGCCACCCCCTCATTTGGCCCATTGCCCAATGCTACCAAATCTACATCCCAGCCCTGGGTTACAAATCCCTTACAAATTTGGTAAGGGGCGCGCAGCGGTCCCGTCTCGTCAAAATGCTGGAGGGCATAAGTTAACCGCCCTTTATCCACCCCATTCACCCTCATTTCCCCTTAAGCCATCCGCGCCTTCTGCAAAATTTGTGTCACCTGGTCCACATATATATCCAGATTCATCTGCTCCTCTACCAATTGGCGTGCATTACAGCCCAGACGTTTTTGCTCTTGGGGACGATGCCACAAATACAAAATGGCGTCGCGCAAAGCCGGAATATTCCCCGGCTCTACACCCCATGTCGTTTCACCGTGCCGCAAATATTCGGCAATGCCTGTGGTCTGGCTGGCGATAAGCGGCTTGCCCATGGCCATGGCCTCTAGGGCGCTGTTTACCCCAGCCGCATAATCCACATTTTCTAAAGGGAGCACCACTAGTTTTGCTTGAGCATATAAATCTCTTAGTTCGTTAAAAGGCAAGTGCTTGGTCAGGTAAGTGGCGTTTTCTGCTTTGGGCAAACGATTCTTGTATGATGACCAGCGACTATTCGCTAAAATGACAAGTCGAATGCTGGTATTTTTGGTGGCGCTAATCAGCGTCTGATAATCTCTTTGCTCCAACCCTACGGCAAAAATGAAGTCCTCAAGAGTAGTCCTCTGCGGCTTAAAAAAGTGGTGATCTACTTTATCAAATATCGAGTGAACCTGACCAGGAGCGAGACCGAGATGGTCGATGGCGTATTTAGCCTGTGCCTGGCTAACGGTTATGACGTGATGAAAATAACGTTGCAAGGGCCATAGCTTAAAAAGGCCCGTCTTGTAACCTGATGAAAGTTTATGCGCGATCACGAAGTGGGGCGTATCCTTATGTCGCAGTTTCAGGAAGGCTGCCGTAGGGATGGCTAGTTTTTCGGATGTAGATAGAAGTAAATTGTGCTCGTGTAAACGCCTGGCTGCTTGTGAGGCTGCAAACAAGTCTAATTTGATGTGCTTGTCAAATTTTTGGATTATAGTGTAAACAGGGTTGTTACGAGAAGGGTTACAGCAAATATCGGCCCCCAACTTCTTGGCAAGCTCTTCGTAATCTTGTCGTGGGCGTTCCTCGGCAGGGCAGTGGCTGTTTAACACCTGGTCAGCTACCAGAATAACAGGCTTGGACATGTATTGTTCCTAAAAAACTGCAGTTGACTTAGGGCATAATTCTATCCCGTTTTCCTTAAGCAGTTAATAACGGTTTGGCAAAAATGAGAATAGGGTTTTTGTCATGTTGCGAACGTGCAAAAAAAGCCACACAAAACATTTGTGTGGCTAATCAGACAGCATATTCACGCTAAATTGAGGCTTGAAATTTTACGGGTTGTTTCCCGTTAGCTCCATCAGGCGTTGTAAGTTTTGCTCCAGCGCATCCAGCTCGGTGCCATAGGTTGACCAATCCCCACTGCGCTGGGCAGCTTCGGCCGCCTGGAAGTGCTGGTTAGCAGCCTGAATCAACTCTTCCAGGCTGGCGTCAAGGTTGGTAATAGGGGTGGTGGGCGCAGGCGTGGGCAGGGTGACGGCCGTTTCCCCACCCGCTTCTTCACCAACATCCACTGGAGGCGCCCCCTCCACTACCACCTCAATCATATCCACTGCCGGCGCATCCAGCACCAGCGCCGTAAGCGCCTCTTGCAGCGTTTCGCGCATCACAATATGCGTGTTGGTTGCCGCAATCACCCGCTTCAGCTCTGGTAGAGCGCTGGTAGCCGATTGCAAATAAAGCGGCTCTATATACAAAAAGCTGTCTTCCACCGGGATCACGATCAAATTCCCACGAATAACCCGCGATCCTTGCTGATTCCACAAAGCTAGCTGCTGCGAAATCTCCGGTTCCTGGTCAATACGCCCTTCTACCTGAATGGGGCCAAAAACCAGCTCTTGCTTCGGCATCTCGTACTCAATCAGCTGCCCATAGTAGGGGGGATCGTTGCGGGCTGCAATCCAAGCTACCATGTTTGGCTTATTGGCTGGGGTGAAGGGATAGATAAGCAAAAACTCTGATTCGCTCTCTCCAGGCAGGGGCAAAATGACGTAATATGGCTCCATACGCACCTGTTCGCCATCAGAAATTTCGTTGGGGATGGCGCGCAAATCTTCGCGGTTGTAAAAGACGCGCACATCTTGCATGTGGTACGTTAGATATTGCTGCGTTTGGATGGTGAAAAGATCTTCGGGGTAGCGCAGATGGTTTTGCAACCCTTCCGGCATGGCGCTGAGGGGTTGGAATAGGCCAGGGAAGGCGCGATCATAGGCGCGCACAATGGGGTCTTCTTCATCTACCAGGTAGTAGTTAACGGTGCCATCATAGGCATCTATGGTGACTTTGGCGGCGCTGCGCATGTAGTTGATGTTGCCAAAGCGGGTGTTGATGGGGGTGGCGTAGGGAAAGCGGTTGCTAATGGTGTACGCATCTAAAACCCACACAAGACGGCCGTTCCACACCACAATATACGGGTCAGCATCCAGCGCCAGGAAGGGCGTAATCTGCTGCATACGCTCCTCAATCTGACGGTGGAACTGCACACGGGTTTGTTCCGTAATCTCATCACTGAGCATCACATTGGTATCCGTAAGCCGTATAGCAAAAGCCAGGCGCTTCAGAAAACTGTCTAAAACAACGCCACCCTTCCCCTGGTATGTGCTGTACACATTCTCGTCCCCACTGGGATAGCTAAATTCCTCACGGTCACTGCCCACAAACACCACATCGGTGGTTAGTTCCCCATAATACATTTCTGGGCGTTCAACCTCCAGGGGTACGCTGCTGGTGGGGGGCAAATCTTTCAGGAAGAAAACGGGTTGCCCCTCTCGCGTTATTTCGTCTACGGGGTTCATAACCACGCCGTAGCCATGGGTAAACTCCAGGTTTTCGTTGACCCAGGTACGGTTGGGCAAATTGGTTTTGTTTAGTTCGCGCACCGAGAGCATTACCTGGCGCATTTCGCCGTCAAATGTGTAGCGGTCAATGTCAATATCGTTAAAGGAGTAATACGGCCGTAAAGCCTGCAACTGCTCATAAGTGGCCCGCAGCGGGCGGTAATCCCACAAGCGCACGTTGCGGAAGATGGCGTCATTGTTGTCCAACTCTGCGCGGGTCAGGTCGCCGCCATAGTCAAATGGGCGCGTTTCAATTTTGTCCAGGTTAAAAGCCATGCGCGTAAAGTCAATATTGTGGCGGATGAAAGGGGTCTCGCGGGCGATTTCGTTGGGTTCTACCGCATACCGTTGCAGCAAGCTGGGGTAAACGCTGCCCAAAATGAAGCCCGCCGCCACCCACAGGCCGGCCATTACCAGGGGCAGCCGGAAGCTGGGGCGGAAGATGTTGAGGGCCACCGCCAAAGCCGTTAGCCCCATGAGGATCAGCTGCGCCCACAGACCATATAAAGAGGCATTCAAGTCGGCATATCCTGCGCCAAAGATGACCCCCTGGGGTGAGTACAGCAGGTTATAAATATCCAGGCCATGGCTAACGGCCCACAGCAGCAAAAAGAGGGCGCCCAGTAAGGCCAAGTGGCGGCGCATGGTGTCGGTAACGGCCGTTTGCCACCGTCCCCGCTGCACGTCTGGCAAATAATTGATGACATAAATAACCAGCGCACCTATCAAGGTAAACAGCAGCAGCGAGCTAAACCAGCCCCGCAAAAACCCATAAACCGGTAGGGAGAAGAGATAAAAACTTATATCTTGCCCAAATATTGGATCGCTTGCACCATAAGGCGACTGGTTGAAAAACAGCAAAAACGCCTCCCACTGGCTGGACGCGGCGCTGGCAAACACAAAAGCAAAAAATAGCCCCACGCCGTTAATGAGCCACCCAATGCCTGAGAACTGTAATATTTGGGGGTAATGGGTGGGGGTTTGGGCGGTGGCCCAGCGTCGTGCCAGGTGCCAATTGCCCAGTAAAACGGCCGTGCCCACCACAAAAAAGATGACAAAACTCAGTACCTGCACGCCCCACTGCTTTAACCATACCTGTTGGTAGTCAATTTCCGTAAACCACAACCACTCCGTGTAGGTGGTCACAATCCAGTTAACGCTCAGCAGCAACAAAAAGAAAATGCCAAGCAGCCACACGGTACGGTTCGGGCGGCGTGGTTGCTCTGGGCGGCGGGGCAGCGGTTGGCGGCCCCCGTTGTCGCCCCCTCCGTCACCACCCTCTGGCCCTTTTTGCTCTCGGTTTATATCCCATCCAGCCTCTTCCATTGCTTTGCGAAAGACTTCGGGAATGTCAAAATTTTCACGACCCATTTAAGGCTCCTTATAAATATTAGGCGGTTCTGTGCAAACGCCAGGGTACAACAAAGGCCCATAAATTTGCAGTTTCCGCACGCATTACGAATTTGTAACCAGGATTGACCAAGATTGTAGTGGATTTTACCCCAAATTGCCGTAACAATTGCTTTATATGAGATGGGCATGAGATGCTAACGGCCGTACCAACCCCTGAGCAGCCGCAGCCACCACAGCGGGCGGCGCATTTTCTGCCAAACCTGGTGCGCAACGGCCGTTTCCTGGCGTTCTTCCGGCGGCGCATATTGCCACTGCTCAAAAACGGCCGTCAGCACCAGCACCGGCTCTTGCAAAGCTTGTACCCAGGCTGCCGGGCGGGGGTGGGTCGTCAACGGCTTCAGGTAGCGCAAAAACCCGGCGGCAAATTCCTGCGGCGTCTGGCTGGCCTGGACCGGCGCGCCCAGCTTCAACGCCTGCTGCTGAAAACGGCCGTAAACCGCCAAAACGCTATTTGCCGGTGGGCGGTGTGCCTGCCACCACCACGCCACCGCCAGCAGCAAGCCCAACAGCGCCACCACACCCCAGCGTACCCACACAAAAGGCGCGGGGTCTGCTGCGGGCAGCGGCAGCGGGTCAGTCGCCTCGGCATCGGCAAAGGGGTTGTCAGGGGCAGCAGGTAAAGGGAAGTCAGGGACGGCCGTTTCCCGTGGTCGCGCCAGGCCCGCCGTTGGCTCAAAGACCACCCAGCCATATTCCCCCAAATACACCTCCGCCCACGAATGCCCGTGAATCTGGCGCACCACCTGCACGCCCTGCTCGTCTGGTGGCTGGGCCAAATAGCCCACCGCCATGCGTGCCGGTAGCCCCAGGCTGCGGGCCATCACCACCATCGCCGAGGCGTAAAAGTCGCAATACCCGCGCTGCGCCGCAAACAAAAAATACGCCACCACGTCAGCCCCCGCCGGAGCCGGTTCCACATCCAGCGTATATGGATATTGGCGCAAAAAGCGCTCCAAGGCGCGGGCCTGATCGTATGGCGTGGAAAAGCCCCCCGCCACCTCTTGGGCCAACTCCCGTACCCGCTGCGGCATGCTGTCTGGCAGCGCCGTGTACCGCCCTAAAACGGTGGGGGGCACCTCAGCCAGCGCCGCCCGCCGCAGTTGTTCCGGGCTGGCAATGGTGTGAGTCGTTGTAACGTCATAGACGTTTTGGCTGCCTTGAACCCGCACCAAATCTTCCAGCCCCCGCCAATGCACCGTAACCGGCTCGGCAAACGCCAGGGGAAAACCCAGGGTGTAGCGAATAGTGCGCCCATCATAGAGCCAATGCACCTTTTGGCGGTATTGGGTTTGTGCGGCAAAATGCGGTATGGGGATGAGCGCCCCGGCGGGCAGATCTTCTTCTCGTTCTTCGGTAATGGTCCAGCCGCGCCCGGTGTAAATTTCGTAGCTTAGCGCCCGCCAGTGTAGTCCTGCCATGGCTACCGGAGTCAGGGGGGCGCCGTCAAGGGTGGTGACAACGGCCGTCATCACCACTGTCTCGGTTAACTCTGGCGCATTGCCCAACAAATAAGCGCGGGGCATAATGCCCGCCCCGCCCGGCTCGCCTTGCCCCAGGCCGCTCTCTGGCCCGGCAGGTGGTTGCACCCCGGAAAAGACCCTTTCCCAGGTCTGTTCTATCTCTTGCACAGCCGGTTGTTGCTTAAAAAAGTCAACCAATCTGGTAATGCTAAAGGCGGGAAGGATGAAAGATGTCGTTACCAAAATCAAGGTAATGGCGCTGGCGTGCATGGCCAGGTCAATGCGGATTTCTTCGGAGTAATCAACGGCCGTTGCCAACCATTCCATCTCCAAAAAGCGCAGGTGGGCCAGGGCGGTCAGCAGGGCCACCAGCCCCACAAAAGCCGCTGCCCAATAAAGAGGCGCTTCGCCAAAGTAGGTGTTCAGGGCCAGCACAAACCCCATGACTGTTAGCCCATGCAGCGGGCGGTGCTGCCGGTAGGTGCTCCAGGCGGCGTAAGCGGCTAACAACCACGCCAGCAAACCCATCCCCAGGGCAAATACCAGAGTCTCTGTACTACGCCCACCGCTCAAGAAGGCCTGGAACCAACTGGCGGTGCGATCAAAGAACAGCGCGCCTTGAATGCGCCAAAAATTGCTAGTTGCCCCCCATCCTTGCAACAGCACGTTAAGCGGCGGAAACAGCCGCCCCAGCCATACGCCATTTACCAGCAAACCATACAAAATGAGCAAAAGCCAGGCGGAGAAAGGAGACAACGGCCGTACCGCCAACACCAGCCCAAGCAGCAGTCCTCCAAAAGCTGCTGGAATTATCACCTGTTCTTCGGGAACCCAGCCGGCCGCCAGCACTGCCCCCACCAGGCAACCGGTAAGCAGCAGCAGTAGCGCCAGGGGTAGCCATCCCTCGGTGGGGCGACACCGTCGCCAAAAGCCGCGCCACGCCTCTTTCATCATGCCCCTACCTCGTGCGGAGACGCCACCACCACCACCTTGCCCGTGCCCGTTA
Source organism: uncultured Anaerolinea sp. (assembly GCA_964504445.1). GTDB lineage: Bacteria > Chloroflexota > Anaerolineae > Promineifilales > Promineifilaceae > JACSRF01. The sequence goes on from CAZDEO010000008.1 coordinate 83,099, forward strand.
CGGCAAAACGCCAGAACCCATGTCGGGCCTGCTCGGTTTGCGGTGTGCCTACTTCACCCCGGCGGACAAGCTGGCAGTTCAGCCCCACCTGCTGTATCGTTTTTTGCAGCCCGGTGCTGCTTTCTGCCCCGCCAAAACTGTGCCGCTCCAACAAAATGACGTGACATTCAACGCCCCGTTGGGATAGAGCCACCAGGTTGGGTAGCCAATCGGCTGTAGGCGTGGGGGTAATGATGATGGCTGCCGCGCCTCGCCGCGCCCGTTGCCCTAAACCTTGCAAAGTGCGGCGCAGGTCAGTTTCGCCGTCAGCCTGCACCAGGGCCAGGGCTTGCAATATTTGCCAGCGCTGGCCTTCGCCCCGACCTGGCGGCACAATTTGGGGCTGCTTCCCATACCCCAACAGGCCCACAGGGCGCATCTGGCTGAGGCCGCGAGCAGCTAAAGCGGCGCCCAGCAGTACGGCGTGTTCTTCGGTACCATCCAGGCCCTGCCCAAGCTGCACGGCCGTTTGCATGTCCAGCAAAATCCACACGTCACCGGCGGCGTCCAGGTCAAATTCGCGCACGTACAGGGCGTCTCGGCGGGCCGTAGTGGGCCAGTGAATCCATTGCCAGGGGTCATGGGGGTGGTAATCGCGCACACTGGCGGCATTGACGGTGGCTTGCCACGAGCGCTGCCGCGCCCGCACGCGCCCGCTGCTCTGCCCGTGGGGCAGGGGGATGGGCAGTTGCCCGTGGATAGGGGGATGGATGATAATTTCAGTGCTGGTGGGGTAACGGTAGGTGACGGTGAAGATGCCAAAGGGGTCGCTAGTGCGCAAAGCCCATGGCCCCAGGTGAAATTTGCCTCGCTGCTGGCAAATGGCGCTCTGGCGCCACTGCGCCTGAGCCTTGGCTCCCAGGCTGCGCACGATGGCGGCGTTGTAACCGGGTACGTTAGAGTCGTCTTGCACTTCTACCCACAGGGCGGGCAGACCGCTGCCGTTGCTGAGGGTAAATTGCTCTTCCAGGCGGTCGCCTACGGCTACCCAACCAAAGCGCAGGCGGCGCTGCCCGCGTAGCCCGTGGGCCAGGGCGCGCACCCACAGGTAAGCAATGAGGACCATGCCGCCCAGGCCAATCAGCAGGGTGTTCCAGGTGCGGTCGGGGAGGAAAACGGCCGTGGCCGCCAACAGCAGTAGCCATAGCAAAGGCAGCCGCCGCTGCACCGCAATTTTCACCTGGGGCAATGCTTGTTTCGACATGGCGTCTATTCTCTCTGAAGCTCCCCGCCGCGCAAATGCTGCCCATTACCGTTGGTCGTGCTATGATGCGAGCATATTATACAAATAGGGAGGTTTTATGGGCTTGTTGAGCTGGCTCTTTGGGCCAAAGGTGAAGCAAATTAGTGTGCAAGAGGCGTATGAACGGCTGCAGTCAGCTAATCCGCCAGTAATTGTAGACGTGCGGCAGCCTGTTGAGACGCAGGCGGGTGTTGTGCCGGGGGCGGTGCTGATTCCTCTGACGGAGTTTGGCAAGCGGTATGCGGAATTGCCCATAGACAAGCCCATTCTCACCATTTGCCGGTCTAGCCACCGCAGCCCCATTGCTGCCCGGCGGCTAGCAAAAGCGGGCTACAGCGTGACCGACGTAGCCGGGGGCATGGTGGTGTGGGAGGAGGCGGGTTACCCAGTGGAAAAGGAACGGCCATGAACGAAAAACAAGCAGCATTATTAACCTATTGGAAAGCTGAGGAGGCGGCCCCCTTTGCCGGTTGGGACTTTTCGCACTTGCACGGCCGTTTCCAGGAAAGCCCCTTGCCCTGGGATTACATGGCCCTGGCTCGTCAACTGCTGCCAGAGGCTGCTACTGTGTTGGACATGGGCACAGGCGGGGGAGAAAGGTTCCTGCAACTGCGCGATATTTGGCCAGCGCAGGCCTTTGTTACCGAAGGATGGCCGCCCAACGTAGTGCTAGCCGGTCAGAGGCTCTTGCCCTTGGGTGTGGGCGTGGTAGCGTCTAATCGTCACTCGCTGCCTTTTGCGCCGCACAGTTTTGACCTGGTGCTCAACCGGCATACGGGCTACCGCAGTTGGGACGTGGCGCGGGTGCTAAGGCCGGGGGGTGTCTTTTTGACGCAGCAGATTGACGCCTTGTGGGGCTGGGATTTGCAGGTGGCCATGGGGATGGTGGTGGCGGAACGGCCGTCTTCCTACGAACTGGCCCTGCATTACTGCCAAACCGAGACCGACCTGATCATTGAGCAGGCCGCCGACCACACGGGAACCATGACCTTTAGCGACGTGGGCGCCCTGGTTTACTACCTCAAGGCCATTCCCTGGATGGTGCCCGGCTTTACCGTGGACACCCATTTGCCCTATCTGCTGGCTTTACAAAAAAACCTGGAGCAGGGCCAGCCGCTGCAATTTGAAACCAGGCAGTATTTGCTCCTGGCCCGAAAAAAAGAGCATGGAATTCTAGGCAAACTTATATAGGAACGAGAGTTTCTTTTTTAGCTTTTGCTGGACGTTCCTGGCCGCAGGAAAATTCATAAGAGAGAGCGCCTTCTTGTTGCAACGGGCGGCACGCCAGTAACGATTTCGTATCATGTAAACAATACTGTAATTATGCCAAAACCAGGGGTCGTCTTGAGAGAGGGGAGCCATGCGCGCAAACACTTCCTCTGCCTTGCTACCGTACTTGGCCAAAAGGGCATCAGGGGATTCACCCGTTGTTTCGGCAATTGCGCGGAAAGCAGCCATAGCCCACATGTAATGTTCTGACATACGGCGGTGAGCCAACAATTGCTGATTTTTAGTGCGCGCAATGTTGAGGAGCTTCTCGTACTGGTCAACGGCCAATTTTAAGCTTTGACTGTTACAACGGTAGCTCAGTTTAGCCAGTTGGACATGAAAATGGTCATCGGTAACCAATTCTAAACTATTGATTCCAGCTAAAACCTGTTCAAAATTTTTGCGATGGATGTCCAGAAAAAGCTGAATGAAGTCAATTTCTGGCTGCGAATCGATTAAAGCCTGGGCTTTTTTTACCAGATTTCGGCAGCGGTAAGACCCTTTGGATCATATTTGCGAGCCTGGATGTATGAGGCTGCCATGAGGGCATAAGCAATTCCAGCGTACGCGAGAGGCCGTGACTCAGTATCTCGAAACCAGCGCAGGGCTAATAGGATATGCTCTGGTTCGCCTCGATAGCCGTCCACCATGTCGATGCCAGTTTCATAAGCTTCGAGGGCTTTAGGCGTTAGAGAATCACTTTGTGGCCATTCCATTTGGTCAATGGTTGTGAGTAATTGCTGATACCAACTCATTCTGCATCTCCTAATCGGATTTTTCTTTTGCAAAGCGACGAAGAGCGTCCAGGTGCTGCTGCGGAGTGGTGAAGCCCAGCCCCATGGTGTTGAGGCTCATGTGGGTGGCTCCCACAGCCTGCCACTCGGCAATGGCTTGCCGCCAGGTGTCGGGGCTGCCTTGGCCATAGCTGAGGCGAAATTCGATGCCGATGTCGGCCAGGGAACGGCCGTTTTCCGCCAGATAGCCGGCCAGTTTCGCAATCTCCGGTTGGGCCCGCGCCGCGTCGCGGTAGTTGGGCAGCCAGCCCGCGCCCCATTTGGCAATACGCCGCAGCACCGCGTCGGCGTGGCCGCCAAACCAGATGGGGATGGGACGCTGCACGGGTAGAGGGTTCAGCCCGGCATCGGGAATGGTGTGCCAGCGCCCTTCGTAGGTGACCAGTTCCTTTTGCCACAGCAGGTTCAGCACCTCAATTTGTTCTTCGATGCGCTTGCCTCGGGTTTTGAAGTTTTGGTTCAGGGCCACGTACTCTACCTCGTTCCAGCCGATGCCCACGCCCAGGCGGAAACGGCCGTTGCTCAACACGTCCAGGGTGGCGGCCTGCTTGGCGACCACGGCCGTTTCTCGCTGCGGCAAAATAAGAATGCCGGTCACAAATTCGATGCTCTGCGTAGCTCCGGCCATAAAAGCAAAAAGCACAAAAGGTTCGTGGAAGGGGGTTTGGTAGGTGTAAGGCCCCTGCCAGCCGCCGGGGCGGTGGGGGTTGGCCCCCAAAATGTGGTCGTAAGCCAAAATGTGGGTGAACCCCAGGGCTTCGGCCGTCTGCGCGTAGTCACGAATGGCTATTGGGTCATTGCCAAATTCGGTTTGTGGAAACACAATGCCAATTTTCATGAGTAGACTCCTTGCTTGGCTTGATGCATCGTTAAGTTGATGATGGGGGCTTCTAACAACGGTTTTAGCCAGTTTGTCCGCTGAAGCGGTCAGGATAAATAAACTGCTAAATTTTGCTTAACGTTGCCCTAGTATAGCTAAAATCCTCAATATTGCTGGCGCAGGTACCAGGTGAGGGTGGCGATGACAATGGCCGTGCCGACTGCCTGCCAGGCCGATGTGAGCGTTTCGCCCAGAAGCAAGCTGGCAACCACCAATGCGCTGACCAGCCGGATGGGCAGTAAACTGCTAACCAAGGGTGCTCCTAATTGTTGGATGGAACGAATTTGGCCCAGGTTGGCGCTCAGCAGTACGCCCAGACTAAAGGCGGCAAATGCCAGCCAATCCTTGAGGCCCAACATGCGCCATTGACCCCAATCTTCCTGCAGCAGCAGGCTGGTAATGGTGGAAAAGGTGAACAGGGAAGTGAGGTGCACCAACAGCAGTGCCTCGCCGGGCGCTTTGCGGCGCGCTGTACGCCGGGTAATGATCATGTACAGGGCCAGGAAGAGGGTGCTGGCCAAGGCCAGGGTAATGCCCAAATGGTCATTGCGAGTTGTCGTGGCGGAAACGGCCGTGGTTGTCAAATTGCCGCCCAGGATTAGAAATGCGCCGGTTAATGAGAGGACCAATGCCCGAAGTGTGTATTTGGGTAGCCGTTCACCCAAAACGGCCCAGCTCAACAAGATGACGATGAAGGGTGTTAGCAGGTAAATCAATTGTGCGTAAATGGCCAGAGTAAACCGGGTGGCGAACAGGTTGGTAAGCCCCCGCAGCACTACCAAGGAACCAAAAAGCCAGATGACAGGCTGGCGGAAAATGGTTTTGTCCATGCGTGGCAGAACGGCCGTGCCCACCAAAACCAAAATAATTAGATTTCCCATAGCCAAAAGGGACAAACTAGGCAGGCCGCTAATTGTTTGCAAGTAGCGCAGCAACGCCGGATACGCGCCCCAGCCTAATTGCGCTGCCAGGGCGGCTAGCAGCCATTGCCAGCTATTCGAAGGTGCATTTGGGCGACTTTGTTTGCTCATTTTTTCTCTTAAGCACAGGGGAAAGCCAGAAGGGTCAAAGCAGTTGAAGGGGCGCCTGGTAAAAAATAATCACCGTCCGTCTTGACTTGTAAGAATTTAACCTGCTATATTGTAGAGCAAGCTGGTAATAAGGGGAAAATAAAATGGAGCTAAAGCACCTATCTAGATCGCGTGGTCACCATATCTATGCAATTGTTTTTGCCACAGCCCTGCCATTTTTGGTCTGGCTCTCCGTTTTTCATACGGTTCAAAATCTGTTTTCGCATGCTGAAGGCACATATGTTGTCAATTCCACAGGGGATACGCTTGATGCCCAGGTAGGAGACGGCCTGTGTGCGGATGCCACAGGGCACTGCACGCTTCGTGCTGCGGTAAGCGAGGCTAATTTTGCGCCTAATGAAGATACTATTTTGCTGGGGGCCGAAATCTACCAACTGGTTTTGGCTGGCGCCCTTGAAGATAGTAATAATTCAGGAGACCTGGATATCTTGACGCCTGTGCGCATTGTGGGGCAGGGGGCTGAGAGTACGTTCATTCAGGCAGGAACCAACCGGGAGAATGGCATTGACCGGATACTCCACGTGCAAGGAAATGTCGGTTCTCTGGTTCTGGAGGGGGTCACGTTGCGCTATGGCCGAACGCCTGATGGTGTAGCGAATCATGAGGGCGGGGCCATCAGGAATTATTATGGCACAGTTGTTATTCGTGACAGCGTTATTTGTTGCAGCCGCACGGGTGATGGCTTTGATATGGCCGATGGCGGGAATGGTGGCGGGATTAGTGGCGCCAATGGGAGTATCGCGATTTATAATACGGCGATTTTTGATAATGTGACCGGTGTTGGAGGAAATCGCAATGATGGTTTGGGGAGTGCGGGCTTTGGTGGTTCTGGGGGAGGGCTTTATGCAAATGCAACGGCCGTGACCATCGCCCACAGCCAGATTTGTCAGAACAGGACCGGAGATGGGGGAACGGGCAGCAATGGAACCAACGGCGGGGACAGTGGTTTTGGGGGTGGGCTTTCAGCCTATTTTGGCTTTTTGCAAGTGGTGAACACGGCCGTTTTCAGCAATACAACAGGAAATGGTGGGGCGGTTTTGGGTACAGGTATGGGGGGATTTAGCGGTGATGGGGGTGGGTTGCATCTGCATGGCGGCGCGGTAGTCAGGAATTCGGTGGTTTTCAGCAACACCATAGGTATTGGAAATCCGGTGAATGGCGACGGTGCTGGTATGGACATCAATTATTTTGCGGACATTCACATTATTAACAGCACAATTTCTGGCAATTACGGCGCTCGCTTTGGCGGTGGCATTCAAAGTAAAACGGCTGAGGTTACTATCCATAACAGCACCCTTAGTGGCAATCAAGCGAGTAATGGTGGTGGTATCTACTTGTCTTTGGGCAATATTTCCATGGAAAACTCCGTGGTTACTCATAGTACCCCCAATGATTGTGTCTCTGAGGTTGTCAATGGCATAACCGGCCAAAATAATTTAGTAGATGACTACCTGGTGGGAGCCTGCAGCGACATTGCCCACGGTGCGGTCACGCACTTTGACCCAATTTTAAGGGACAATGGCGGCAGCACGTGGACACATGCGCTATGGCCAGGCAGCAATGCTGTGGACAATGGCGTGGATTTCTGCCCCGACCAAACTGGAACTCCGCTAACGGTGGACCAAAGAGAATTTCCCAGACCAGAAGGTCCTCATTGTGACATTGGTGCGTTTGAGAAGAGCAATTTAGCCCCTATTGCTGTTTCAGATTTCTACACGATGGATGAAGACCTGGTGTTAATGGTTGTAGCGCCTGGCGTGCTGGCTAATGATAGCGATCCTGAAGATAGCCCATTAACAACTAACTTGCTGCACCCGCCTGGTGCTGGCGGGGTGACATTGGGAGAGGATGGCGCTTTTGATTATGTGCCTGAAGCGGATTGGTATGGGGAGGATGCTTTTGTTTATGTGGTTAGTGATGGGCAGTTGACCAGCACGGCTACGGTTCATATTGATGTGTCTCCGGTCAATGATCCGCCGTTGGCGCTTGATGATGGGGATGATACGGATGTGAACACGGCCGTTACCACTGCTGTTCTTTTCAATGACAGTGATAAGGATGGCAATCTTGTCCCTGCTTCTCTCGCCATTATAACTCAGCCTCTTACCGGGTCCCTAGCCATTGACCCAACTTGGGGAACAATTACCTACACGCCAGACGACGATTTTTTGGGTGAAGACAGTTACGTTTATGAAATTTGTGATGATGGAACACCTCTCCCACCAGCTTGTGACGAGGCAGTGGTGACGATTGCGGTTCTGCCGGTGAATACCCCCCCCATTGTCTTGGCGGGAGACGACCAGACAGCTCATGAAGGGCAAACCGTGGCGTTTAATGGTGAATATACTGATCCTGACGATGGTTTACCAGGATACCCTGTAGGCGTAACGATTTTGTGGGATTTTGGCGATGATTTTTTTGCCCAAGATACGTTAACGCCTACCCACGTATTTCAAGATAACGGCATTTTTACGGTGACCTTGACGGTTACAGATCGTCGTGGGGGGAGTACACGTGACAGTTTGCTGGTTGAGGTGGAAAACGTGGCGCCCACGGTTCAAGTTAGCGGAGATTTAACGGGTATCACGGCCGTTCCCATCTCTTTTACAGGTACTTTCACCGACCCTGGCAATGATACCCACACCATTCTTTGGCTGTTTGGAGATGGGACGACGCAATTATCAACTTTAGCTGCCACACACCCATACGCCCGGCCTGGAACTTATACGGTGACGTTAAGCGTCACGGATGATGATGGGGGAATTGGAGAAGCGACGCTGCTTGTTTTTATCCAAACAAAAATATACTTGCCGGTTGTGTTCAAAGCTTCCAATTAAGCGGAAAAGGGTGCCAGAGAAGAGACAGGATGTGCTAGTCGCTGGCAGTAGGGGGAGAGATATCTGTTATTGGGCAAAACATTTGAATGACAGGCCCTTTGTCGCGAACAAGAACGCGGGGTGACTTGCCCAAAAGCCAGCCACAAACGTAAAGATCGCCAACGGCGCCGGCGCTATTTAAGGTGGTAAAAAGGACAAGGGTGGCTACGGCCGTTTCCCCCACGAAAGGCATCAACCCCAGCCCCAATCCGCTTAACAGTGCCAACGGAGCCAGCCCGATGATCAGGAACTGGTTGCGCGGAAAGTACCAGCCTGGGGCAGCCGCATAAGCATAACCGAGGCCAAGACCCAGAGACGGCCGTTCCCCCGTGAACAACCAAAAAAACAACCCATGGCTCAACTCATGCAATAGCACCACCACCAGCAGCACCAATAGCAAACCCCACCAGGTAAACATCCCAATAAACTGGCCCAGAGACATCATCTCAAACGGCTCACTTAACCAGGCGCCCCCCCTCATAAACAGCCACCCAAAGCCAAACAGCAACACCAGACCTACCCCATTTAACAGCAATGCCAGGCGGGTGTTGTTAATGTCAAAAACACCCTTCAACGCATATTCCTCAGGCAAAATCCTCGTTGCTTGCATATATCATGCTCTATGGCTGCAAAAGAGAGAAGTTTTCCAAAATGGTTTGCAGCAACGTCTCATGGGTATGCGTGTCTGCATACAAGCTAACAATATAAACAGTGCCATTTTCAACAGTCACTGCAGCACTCAAAGAAATTGCTTCATAATGACGTGCATAAATCAACCACCTGCGCCCACCCGCATTTACTTCACTCACTTGCTCTGGCATCAAGCTAGCCTGTGTACCCGTGCCCACCATTTGCGCCAATACAGCCTGCCCATCAAACCCGGGTACCGTGCTGAAATTAACAAAACTAATCGTTCCATCACTCCATGCCTGAGCATTGCCATTACTGTTGCTCATCGGCTGCCAAAATTCGGGCAGAATTGTCCGCATACCCAAGGAACCGATTTGCACCTCCTTCCAGGCAGTCGTTTCTGGAGTAGGTGTCGCCGTTGTATCCTCCATGTCTTCTGGCGGTGTTCTTATTTGGACGTCAGTTATTGACATGGATTCTTGATTCCTAACTTGCATCAAAGTCCAGGAAGGCGGTGCCCCTGGCGATAAAGGATTGACTCGCTCTAAAATTGTAAGTTCGTACGCAAATCCTGTTTCAAAGAAAAATCCACCAATATCTTGGTCAAAATATTGCCAATCATCATCAGCGTTTTCTTTGTAGATATAACACATTCCAACTGCTGCGCTTACACAGGCAACGCGTTCTGGACCAATGGTAATGGCGCGAATGCGGGCCGGCTCCTGGGTGACAATTTCTTCCAAAGCCCAAGTCTGAGGTTCACCGCGTCCGCTTGCCCGTACAATGAGCGTGTAAAAAAAACCTGGTTGATACGTAAACCCTTGAATCTCCTTTTGTCGTGCTTGCCAATTGGTAAGAATTTCTTCAGCCACCAGTAAACATGCCTGGTCTAATTCGCCAGGGCAGGGAACAGTTGTCGGGGCAACGTAAACAGTGCGGATGTTGCCAGTGCCAGATTCCTGCTGGCGACAACTGCTTAATATCAGTAAGGCTAGAATGACGCCTAAGACGGGTCGGTGGATTGATTTCACTGTCGACTCCTTATTCGCATGAAAACCCACTTTCGATTATATCAACATAATACTGGAAGGCATCAACCTTGTACACCCTTACAGGGCAATTGCATTCTGTTTAACCAAAGAGCACTTTCAGCAAATAGTCGTTGT
>CAZDEO010000009.1:0-18720 GCA_964504445.1 uncultured Anaerolinea sp.
CGCGGCCACGGCGCAACCATACGTCTAGCTTTTCGCGCAGCAGGTTGTCGCGGTGGGCGTGAATGTCCTCTGGAGTGGGCACGGCCGTTTCCGTCAGTTTTAGTTTGGCGTACCCCTCAATGCGCCGCAGGCGGCCCCGTTCGCGGGGCGTCACCAGCGAAATGGCAATGCCTGTTTTGCCCGCCCGCCCTGTGCGCCCCACGCGATGCACAAACACTTCCTGGTCGCGGGGCAAGTCATAGTTAAAGACGTGGGAGATGTCATCAATGTCCAGACCCCGCGCAGCCACATCGGTGGCTACCAGAACGTTAATTTGCTTATTGCGGAAGCGGTTGAGGACCTGTTCGCGGGCTTCCTGGCTCAAATCCCCGTTGAGCGCTTCGGCGGGGTAGCCGCGCACCGTTAGCTCGTTAGCCAATTCCCCTGTGCCTACCCGGGTTTGGGCAAAAATTAGCGCGCTGCTAATCTCTTCTACCTCAAACAGACGGGTTAGCACCGCCAGCTTATCTTCCTCGTTCACCAGGTAGTAGCGCTGCTCAATGGCGCTGACGGTCAGCTGCTTGTGGCGCATGGTGATGGCCTGGGGGTCGCGCATGTAGCGGTTGGCTAAGTTGCGAATTTCGTTGGGCAGCGTGGCGGAGAAGAGGGCGGTTTGGCGTTCGGCGGGGGTGGCTTGCAAAATGGCTTCGATGTCTTCAATGAAGCCCATGCTGAGCATTTCGTCAGCTTCGTCTAGCACCAGGGTCCGCACCTGGCTCAAGTCCAGGGCGTTTTGCTTGATCAGGTCGAGCAGGCGGCCCGGCGTGCCCACCACCACGTCTATACCCCGCGCCAGGCGGTTTTTTTGCCGCCCGTAGGGCTGCCCACCGTAGATGGCTAACACGCGGATGTCCAGGAAACGGCCGTAATCATGCACCGCCCGCGCCACCTGTAAGGCCAGCTCCCGCGTGGGGGTGACGATGAGGGCTTGCACCGGGCCGGGGCCGGGGATGAGATTATGCAAAATGGGCAGGGCGAAGGCGGCCGTTTTGCCGGTGCCCGTTTGCGCCTGACCAATGACATCTTGTCCGGCGAGTAGGGGGGGGATGACGGCCGTTTGGATGGGGGTTGGTTCGCTAAAACCAAGTTCAGATACAGCCTGCACCAACTGCGGGTGCAGGTTTAATGCGGTAAATTCATTTGTCACGGTAGAATTGCTCCTCTTGGTGTTTTGAGTTGTCCGTTGCCTGGCGTGTTTTTCTGCCCGGCTTGCGCCTGCGAGCAAAAATTCCACGCCCCCTTTGCTTGCCAGCAGCGGACCCGTTCCACAAACAAGAGCCTACCGGTGGCCACAAAAATACCCGACCACAAGGTGTCGGGCATCCCAGCGAAATGTTCAAAACGATCAGTTGCTAAAATTAGGTACTCAATCAAGTGCTGCCGGGCAGTATAACACACATTGGGCCACATAGGTAAAAATTGGCCCAAAGGTTACAAATTGCTCATACGAGATTGGGGCAGCAGGTGCGATAATGGGGCTGTTGACTGGGCATGATTTGTACATTTTGCGGAGGTTGTATGATCACAAGCAGAAAAGTGTGGGTGTGGATAGCAGGGTTTGTGGTCTTGGTGGTGATGGTGGGTGGAACGGCCGTAGCCCAGGAAACGGCCGTGGCCCCCACCCACCAGGTAACCACCCAGGGCCACCCCCTAGCCGACCAGGCCATTTTAGATGGCCCTACTTTCGTGGAACAGGTGGTGGAATTGGTGAATGTAGCCCGTTGGGAAAACGGGCAGCTCCCGCCCCTCAAAGGCGTAGACCTGCTGCAAAATGCTTCCCAGACCCACTCTGCCAACATGGCTAACCGTGACTTCTTCGCCCACTGCGATCTCGACACCGGCGCCTCCCCCTGGGACCGCATGGAAGCTGCTGGCTACATCTGGAATGCCGCTGGCGAAAACATTGCCGCCGGGTATAGCACCCCGGCAGACGTCATGACCGGCTGGATGAACAGTTCCGGTCATCGCGCCAATATCCTTTCCACCAACTTTCGTGAATTAGGCGTGGGCTACATTTACCAGAGCAATGACCAGGGCAACGTGCGTGGTGATAGCAACGGCGACTGCATCGCGGACCAGTTCAATCGTGGCCCATATTATCGCTATTGGACGCAAAATTTCGGCAGGCGAAACGCCGTCTATCCCCTGGTCATTAACCGCGAGGGTTATCAAACCGAGAGCCGCCAGGTAGGCCTGTATGTCTATGGCGCAGGTTGGGCTGTGGAGATGCGTTTTCGCAATGAAAATGGCAACTGGTCTGCCTGGCAGCCTTATACCCCCAACGTCAACTGGACTTTGAGCAGCGGCAACGGTCCGAAAACGGTGTATGCCGAGCTGCGTAACGGGGCAGATGTGCGCGGTGTTAGCGACACTATCTTGCTCAACTCTCCGGTGGTAGAGCCGCTAATTGGCCTGTCGCCGGGATCCATGACGGTGCTGCGCGTGGTGGGTGATGTTAACCCGCAGCAGGAAGCGCTGCAAATTAGCAATGGGGGCACAGAACTGTTGACCTGGAGCATAGCCGAACAGCCCGCGGCGGCCTGGCTGTCCTTTGCGCCCGGCAGCGGTAGCACAGGCGGTGGGCAGGCGAGTACGGTTTTAGTAACCGTCAATCCTCAGGGGTTGGGCGTGGGGCAGTACACCACACAGCTTCAGGTGAGTGGCAATGCCACCAACTCGCCGCAGACGGTCAGTGTCACGCTGGTAGTTGCCGAAGAGCTGTATGCTGCCTATTTGCCGCTGCTGCTGCGGGATTGAGCAGAAAGATCGCGCAACAATGCGGCGGCTTGCTGGCGCACTAACCGGCGCTCTTCGGCGTCCAGGTGACGCAGACCGAGGACATTTTTACCCAGCCGGGGATTGCGGCGCAGTGTTTCCTCGTGCTGCAAGAGGAAGTGCCAGTAGAGGGTGTTGAAAGGGCAGGCGTCTTCGCCGTGGCGTTGTTTGTGGTTGAAGGGGCAGGTTTCACAATAGTCGCTCATTTTGTGGATGTAGTTGGCGCTGGCAATGTAGGGCTTGGTGGCGATGAGGCCGCCGTCGGCATTGAGGCCCATGCCGATGACGTTGGGCAGCATTACCCATTCGTAAGCGTCCACGTAGGCCGCCTGGAACCAGTCGTTGACCTCAGCCGGGTTCAGCCCGGCCAGTATGGCAAAATTGCACAGCAGCATCAAACGCTCAATGTGATGGGTGTAGCCGTTGTCCAGCGCCCGGCTAATGGCGTGGCGCAGGCAGTTCATGTCGGTCTCGCCGGTCCAGAAAAAGTTGGGTAACGGCCGTTCTGCCCCCCACGTATTCATCTGCTTCATCTCCGGCCCCAGCCGCCAATATTGCCAGACCATAAACTCCCGCCAGCCCAGAATCTGGCGCACAAAGCCCTCCACAGAGTTGATGGGGGCACGGCCGTCGTGGTAGGCGCGCTCGGCGGTCCGCACCAGCTCCAGCGGCTCTAGCAGGCCAATGTTGAGGTAAGGCGACAGCACCGAGTGGTAGAGCGTGTCGTGGCGCTGCGTCATAGCGTCTTCGTAGGGGCCGAAGTCGTGCAAGCGGTGGGCAACGAAATTGCCGAAGGCGGATAGGGCTTGCTGCCGTGTTACCGCCAGATTAAAACCATCAACCGTGCCCAAACCGGGCATGGTAGACACTTGGGCCATCACCTCTTGCGTGATAGCGTCGGGCGCAAAACCAGGGGCGGCGGGGGGCCGGTTGCCGGCAGGCAGCGGCTGGCGGTTTTGTGTGTCGTAATTCCATTTCCCACCCACCGGGTCATTTCCCTCCAACAGAATACCAAAATGGCGGCGCATAGCGCGGTAGAAATATTCCTGCACCACGCGCTGGTCGTCTGCGACGTCGGCGTAGGGGTAAGGGTTGTGGCGGCCGGTGAGGAACTGGGTGTTGGGCAGCACGGTGACGGGCAGGTTGAGGCGCTCGGCGAGGGATTGCTGGAAGGCACGGCCGTGCCAGTCTGCCGCAGCCATGGTAAACAGCTGCGCTGGGTTGTGGCTGGCAGCGTGCTCTTGCAGGGCACTGGTGAAGGTCGGGGCCGTCACATACTCGACGTGGTATCCTTGTTGGCCCAACTCTTGCGCGTAGTGGCGCATGGCACTAAAGAGCAGCACCAGCTTTTTGCGTTGGTAGCGCAGCTTGCGGATACGCGCCTGGGATTGGACCAGCACCACGCGCAGGTTGGCGCGGTTCGTTTCCGCTTCGGCTGCGGCCAGGGCGGGGTGATTGGCCAAAAGTTGGTCCCCGAGAATCCAGACTGAGATAGGCATCTTGTTGAGTGGTTGGTTTGTTAGTTGGTCAGAAGGAACCAACCATCCTGTTCATCATTTTCCCGGAAGCTGCGAACCAATCGCTCTGGCAAAGACGCTTTCTCAGCTTCCAGGAAAGCCGATATTCTATGTACTAAACCGCTCTTGTAACTCCCGTTTCAAAATCTTGCCTGCGCCGGAGATGGGTAATTCGGGCAAAATTTCGACCCGCCGGGGCACTTTATAGCGGGCCAGATTCTCTTTCATGTGCTGCAACAGCTCTTTTGGGGTGGCAGTGGCGCCGGGCTTTAGCACTACGCAGGCCAGCCCTACTTCACCCCATTGGGGGTCGGGAATGCCCACCACCGCGCACATGTGTACGGCCGTGTGCCCATACAGCACCTTCTCAATTTCCGCCGGGTACACATTCTCGCCGCCAGAAATGAACATATCCTTCTTGCGGTCTACAATGGTGAAGTACCATCCCTCGTCATATTTGGCCAGGTCGCCGGTGTGGAACCAACCCGCCTCGTCCATGGCTTCCTCCGTCGCCAGGGGGTTGTTAAAGTAGCCGGAGGACATGCTGGGGCCTTTCAGCACCAGTTCCCCTACTTCGTCAGGGCCGAGGGGCTGGTTCTGCTCATCCACGATGCGCGCATCCACGTAAAAGTTGGGCCGGCCAATGCTGCCCGCCTTGCGGATAGCATCTTCAGCAGCCAGGGCAAAGATGCCGGGGCCAAACTCGGTCATGCCAAAGCCTTGCTTGAAGCGAATGCTTTTTTCGGCCGTGTACTTTTGCACCAGGGGCACGGGTAAGGGGGCGCCGCCGCTGGTGCAAAAGCGGAGGGATGCGAGATTGGCGTCATCCCAATTGGGCGCCTGGGTGAGCAGTTGGTACATGGTGGGCACGCCGGCGAACACCGTCACCTGCTCTTGCTCAATGAGCGCCAGCACTTGTTGGGGGTCAAACTGCCGCACCAAAATGGTGGTTCCGCCGAGAATGATTTGTGGCAGGGTGTAGACAAATAGCCCGCCGGTGTGGAACAGGGGAAACACATTCAAGTAGACGTCATCATGGTGCAAGTCGTGGATGACGGTGTTCAGGGTGTTCCAGGCAATCATGCGGTGGGTGACCTGGGCGGCCTTGGGCAGGCCGGTGGTGCCGCCAGTGAAAATGAGGGCCGCTACTGATTCTGCCTCTACTGCTTCCTGGCTAACTGGATTGGCGGGGTTGGCTTGCAGGACGCTTTCAAAGTGCTGGCTGCCGGGTACGCCATCCCCCTCAATGTGTAGGAAGTGGGTGAGGCTGGTAACGGCCGTATCGCTTTGCAGGTGGGCGACGGCTTCACGGAAGTCGTCAGAGTAGATGAGGACTTTGGGGGTGGTATTTTGCAAGATGCCGACTAGCTCGCGCCAGTGCAGCCGCCAGTTAAGGGCGGTGTGGATGGCGCCCAGCTTGGCGCAGGCAAAGAAGGTATCCAGGTGTTCCACACCGTCGCGTGCCAGGATGGCGACGCGGTCGCCGATTTGTACATGGGTTTCCTGTTGCAGCCAGTTGGCGAGGCGGTTGGCACGGCCGTTCATGTCCGCATAGGTCAGCCGCCACGCCGGTTGCTTGCCCGCGTCTACAATTGCCAATTTATCGGGAGAATAGATTGCCCGTCTGCCTAAGTAATCGCCGATGTACATGGTATTTCCTCATTAGATTGGGCAGATTTTGCAAATTTGTCCAATCTACTGCTTCCTCTACCAAACCCACACGCTGGCCGCCATGGCAATGCCGCCACCGCTGGCGCAAAAGAGCACTTTGTCGCCGGGTTTGGGGCCGCGCCCCTGCTCAATGGCGTCATCTAGGGCCATAGGAATGCAGGCCGAGCCGGTGTAGCCCCATTTATCCATGATCCAGTGGGTTTTTTCCAGGGGCTGCTGCAAGAGTTCCATAATGAGCTTGATGGTGTTCAGATTAAGCTGGGTGAACAGGTAAAAATCAATGTCATCCAGGGTGAGACCGGCCTTGTCTACAACCTGGCGTACCAGCCGGGGCCAATGTTCGGTGTTGAAGGTGGCGGGGAATTTGCGCACAAACTGCACGCGGGGTGTGCCGCCGTTGGTTTCTATGGGGGTGGTGGGGCAGGCTGCGCCGCCGGTATAAATGCCCAGGGCGTCACTGTAGGTGCCGTCGGCAAAGCGTTTTCCGGCCAGGAAGCCGGGCTGGTCGCTGACGCCTACCACAGTGGCCCCTGCGCCGTCGGCAAAGAGGGTGCAGGTGTAGTGATCGCTGTAGTCCACAAAGCGGCTCATGCCGTAGGCGCCCACAACCAGCACGTGGTTGGTTTCCTCGTCGGTCATGATGAAGCGCACGGCCGTTTCCATAGCCGTCACCCAGCCGGCGCAGGCGCAGTTCACGTCGAAGGTGCCTGCGTTGACTGCGCCCAGCTTGCCTTGCAGTACGCTGGAAGTACCAGGACTGAGGTAGTCGGGAGTGTCGGTGGCCACAATGAGCAGATCGAGCTGCTCTGGCGCCAGGTTGGCGCGATCTAGCGCCTGACGGGCAGCGTGGAGGGCCAGGTCGCTGGTGGTTTCGTCAGGGGCCATGACGTGGCGTTCCCGTATGCCCACGTTTTTTACCAGCCAATCAGAGACGGGGCGGTTAAGGATTTCGTCGAAGTAGCTGTTGGGGAGGACTTTGGCGGGCACGTAGCGCCCGGTGCTGAGGATTTGGGCATATCGGGTCATAAATCGGCACATCCGTTGGATAAGTAGTTACATGTAGCAAGTTACATTGTATGGCAATTTGAAACCTGCAACTTGTAACTTGCTGCTATGATGATAGCATATGATGGTTACGGGGGGGATACAGGGCTGATTTTGGAGGTATTTTGGAAACGGGACGGGATCGTTTTTTGGGGTATTTGCTGCGGGGCACGGCCGTTGCTGACCCCCAAAGGCTGCTGGATGAAGACGATTGGTTTAGACGCCAGTTTTGTGCCGCTTACTTGCTAGCTGATGCCCGCCGGGAAAATGACATTCTCGTTTTTATGAGCGAAACTTTGCCATTGCTGCTGCGCCAACTGCGGCGAACCACCCACCGCCAGCGGGTGACCTACCAGGGGCAGGTGCGTGGGCGCATTGATTGGCCGGCCACCAGTAAGGCGCGGCTGCAAAATGAGGTGAATCCCGCGCTGTACGTTTGCCGCCCCCCGCAGCGCCAGGACAACACGCCCGAAAACCAACTGGTCAAGTATTTGCTAGAACGGCTCAATGAGCTGGTTCATGATTTGGCTCAGGAGTTGCAGGAGGCGGAGTTGTGGACGGCCGTTTCTGACACGCACCTTCTTTTTAGCAAGCGCCTGGCGCAAATTGCCTTTCACCTGCGCCAAACCCTAAACCATGCGCGATTGCGGGCGGTGGAAACGCCCCCCGTCATTCTCCCTACGCATCTAATCAAGGCGCGGGCGTCCAAAATTGAGTTGTATGGGCATGTGGCCCACCTCTACGCCCAATATGAATCCATTTTGCTCCATGCTGACTGGGCAGACCTGCGCAAGATTATGGGCCAGGCAATTTTGCTGCCCAATCCGGCTGTTCCTTTTGGCGACACCTGCCTCCAACTGGCTGCCCTGGGTTTTGGGCAGGCGCGGCAGAACGGGGAGAAGCTTTAGGCGCTTATGGGCATAACGGCCGTAACACGGCAATCCGCACTCTTTCCCGCAGCACAATGACCCCTGATTTTGGCGAATTCAACCAATCTTGCACTTGCATGGCCACGCGAGCATCGATGACGGCATCTTGCCAGTTTTCGGCTAGGTAGTCCTGCAGCGCTACTACACTGTCTGCATAGGTGTGGAACATGAAAGTTTCGTGCTGCTGCATGTGGAAGAAGCCGCGCTGCACTACGTTAGCCAGGGCTTGGTCAGCCTGCCCATATTCAACGCGGTCGTCGGTTTCGTGCAGCCAGCCCGCCAGGTGGGTTTCGCCATCCAGCTGCACCACAATTTCCGGCTCATCAGGGTGGGGGTGAATGTCCAGGAAACGGCCGTTCTCTGCCAGCAGGGTGTGTACTTTTTCCAGGGCATGAACCATGCCCTCGGGGGTAATTCATCACAATGACCAGGACAGGAGTACCAGGTCAAAGCGTTGGTCAGTTTTGAAATTTTCCAGCGTTGTGGCCTGGAAGGTGATTTGGGGCTTAAGTTGTGGGGGCGTGTTGGCTCTGGCTTCGGCAATGCGTTCCCTGTTAGGGTCAATGCCGGTGATGTGCCGGGCATGAGGGGCAAGTTGGTGGGTTAAACGGCCGTTGCCGCACCCCACCTCCAGAACATTTTTGCCGGTCAAATTGCCCGCATAAGCCAGCAGGCGGCTTAATTCGCGTTTTTCAGGGTCAATGCGCACGCTCATGCGGAAATAGTAATGAGGAACATGAGAAGCGGCAAGTGGCAGGATGCAGATTGGCAAACTAGCCCACCTGCATCCTGCCTGCTTTTTAATATCCGGGCGGCGAATCGGCCGGCCCATTAAACTGCATCACCGTAAAGACGCCTCCTTGCGGGTCTCCAATCACGGAAAATTGGCCCATCTCGCCGGCGGAAGTCACCGGTACAAGAATACTTCCGCCCAGCTCTTGCGCCTTCACCACCGTGGCGGCTACATCTGTGACCATGAAATAGACGGCCCAGTTGGCAGGGATATTGGCATCCCAGTTTTCATCCATTTGCATCATCCCGGCCTGAATGCGGTCACCCACTTTGAACATGCCATACCCATTGGCATCCTCGTCGTACCCCCAATCAAAGACCTGCGTGTAAAATGCCCTGGCTGCGGCGCTGTCCCGCGTTTGCAGTTCATTCCAGATCAGGGTGTTGGGCATATTGACAAGCTGCGCGCCAATGTGTTCTTTGGGCTGCCAGATGCCCAAAGGTGCCCCGGTTGGATCTTGCAGCAGGGTCATGCGCCCTGCTGTCATCACATCCATTGGGGGAAACATCAGAATGCCGCCTGCCTCACCCACCTTGGCCGCCACAGAATCCACGTCATTGTGCTTGACGTATGAAATCCATACCGGGGGAACGCCTTGCTCGATCATGTCAGGACTCATGCCGCTCAATCCGGCCACGTCGTAACCGTCAATCTGGCACATGGTGTAAATGGTGCCCACGTCGGTAGGCCTGTCGCGGAATTCCCAACCGAATAGCCCACCATAAAAAGCCTTGGCGCCTTCAGGATCGGTGGTTGACAAATCGATCCATGAAAAAAGACCGTCTGGATACTGCTTGACAACTTGCATGACAAAATCTCCTTTTTTGATTGGGGGGACAATGAGTTCGTTGATGTTGCTAAAAGAAAGTGGGTTTGTGCTGCTTTCAAAGCCAACTAAAACAGTATACCAGAATCAGAACATATGGTCTATATTAATTTGAGGAGGATTGCAAATTTTAAGGTTGGGGATGAGAGAACGGCCGTTTCCACTAGCATAAATGTGCTGCGCCGGATAACCTTTTCCCATTCCACGCCAACACGAACAGGAAACCACCTATAAACAGCGCCCCAACAACAAGCCGTGGCTCATTGGCTGGCATTTGGTGCTGCCATAACCTCATGTGTCAACGTTATCTCTCCCGTAGAAGGGGCATGATTAGAAGAACCACCCGGGTTTGTCCAGATGAGTTCCGCTGCTTGTCAGATATGAGAAGCAAGCAATCTTTACCCTACGAACGGGTTTTGTATGAACACACCACGCACTTCTTGATTGTCCTGCAAATCCTCCGTGTACAATATACCGCATTCAGCAGTGACCGCCCCGGCAAGAATCAGGGAATCATAAAATGAAAACCCAGTTTCTGCCTGAATTTCCAGGCATAATTCATACAGGGCCAGATCAGGAAAAACATGGCACAAAGGATGCAAAACGCGCTGCAAATAAGATTGACTGTCGTGTAGTGTAAAAGGAACAGCAAACTTTCGTGTGGCAACATTCAAAAACTCTTGCACAACTTGGGTGCTGATAACCCCATTGTGATTGACCAGGGCATCTTGCACCAGTTCCAAAGCACGAGCTTGCTTCTGTGGGGCATTTTGGTCAAAGGTATATACAAATATATTGGTGTCCAGGAAGAAGTTAGCGCTCATTCATTTCCTCGCGGCTGAATGTGCGCCCTGCCTGCACGTAACTCATGCTTGACATAATTTCTGAAAATTCAGTTACCGTGCGGGGTCTTTGCACATATTGTGCCAACCAGCGCCGGAATTCGGCATTGAGGGTGGTATTTTCTGCCGCTGCCCGGTCTCTCGCTTTCTCAATTAAGTCCTGTTCTGCACTTAAAGTAATATTTTTGAGCATTACACACCTCCTTGTGTACACGATTAATAGTGTACACAAATTGTCTTGCTGGCACAAGACAGCCGTTTCCCATCAGAAACGGCCGTTTCCCATCAGAAACGGCCGTCTTACATGAATGTCGCTACCCGTTTACCGTCAATACCTGCGGCGCATCCTCTCCCGACACCCCCGGATTGTAATAATCATAGGCATTGCTGGCGGGCGTCTGTGCCCGCAGCGGGAACCGGGCCGTCAGCCCAAAGCCGAAGCTCAACGGCTTACCCTCGCTGAGGTTGCCAATGTAGAGGATGATTTGCCGCCCCGTTAGTTCATACCGCTCAATAGTCGCCCCGCCGTATTCTGGCCCAACCTGGTCGAACTGGCTGACCAGCGCGGCCAAATCTTGGGTGTTGATGCTGAACCCCGGCGGAATGCCCAGGTCAACCAGTGCCCAATCGGCACGGCCGTCTGGCTCATTCAGGCTCACCGTTACGTCCACCATTACCGTGTCATCCACCTGCATTTCAGTGCGGTCATAGGCCACGTCAATGGTCACCAGGTCTTGTGCGTCAAGTAGTTCTGGGTAGTCGGCCAGGCGCTCCCAGGGTAGGTAGTAGCTGCCCGCCACCTGGTACATCAGTTTGCCCTCACCCTGCACGGTGATGCCCACCACGTTCTCGCCCAGGGGCACGTCGTCGAAAGTGACCATTTGCACCACGTCATAATTTTGCGGCGTCACCGTTAATTCACGGGTTTGCCCGTTGTTCAGGGTAATGGTGACGGTGGCGTTTACGTCGTCGCTGCCCAGTTTGGCGCTGGCAATGAAGGCTTGCAGCGACAAAATGGTGGCCTGGGTGGTTTGCCAGGTGCCAAAGCTGTCTTTGTTCTGAATCAGGTAGAGCAACCCTTTGTTGGCGAGATCGGTGTAGCCGCCGCTGTGGATGAAGGCCAGGGTTGCCAGGGCGGTGGTTTCCAGGTTGCCTGCTTCGCCGTAGCTGCCCATGAAGGAACGGCCGTCCATGCCCCAATACGCCGTCTCCCCATCCAACTGCGCCATGCCCGCCAGCCGCGCCAGCGCCTCTTCTCCTTGCTGCGTGGCATTGGCGGCGACAAAGGCGTTGGCTATCAGCGCCAGGGTGTAGGGGTCTTCTACGCTGCTTTGCCGGTTAGCCAGGTAGCTAAGGCCGCTTTGCACACGGCCGTCATTGCCGTAGCCCGCCCGCCCCAAGCTCCACAGCACGTAGGCGGTGGTGATGATGGGGTCACTTTCTGGGCCAGAGAGAAAAGTGCCTTCCACCCAGCCTTCGCTGCCCCAGGAGCCGTCGCCATTTTGCTGCGCCAGCAGCCAATCGGCCGTGCGGCTGATGAGCGCTGGGTCTACGTTGTACACCTGGCTCATATCGCTAAACTCTTGCACCCCATAAGCAGACAGCAGCACTACTGCCGGGTTGTCGCCAAAGAGGGAGAAGCCGCCGCCGTTCACCTCGAAGGTGGTCAGGCGCTGGTAGCCAATGTTGATGTAATCTTCGGCCTTGAACTGCACTTCTGGCGAAATTTGGCCGCTGCTTTTCAGGTAGTCTAGCACCAGCACGTTGGGGTAGGTGCTGGAGGAAGTTTGCTCGAAGCAGCCGTTGGGCATGCGCAAAATGGAGTCCAGCCCCTCTACCACCTGGCTGACCATGCCGGGGTAGATTTTTACCGTTACTTGTTGCGTCCCCGCAATGGCGTCGGGGGGGATGAAGGCCACCGGCTGGGCAGTGACGCCTGGCTCCAGGGCGTCGGATTGACTGAAGCGGATTTCTTTGCCATCGGGGAAGACGCGCACCTGCTTGAGAATGGCGTCGCTTTGCTCACTGCCGATGGCTGTGACCTGAAACGGCCGTAAGCCAAATTCCAGCGCCCGTATGCGGAAGTAGACCACCGTAATGTCATTGCTGGCAATCTCAATTTCCTTCGTTGCCTCATCTAGCAGCTCAAACCAGCTCTCTTGCTGCACGGTCAGCTGCACCCTTTGCGCGGTGGGCAGGTAGTTAAAGACGCCCACGGGCACGGCAATCTCGTCACCCACGGTGAGGGCTTGCGGCAGGTCCAGATTGACGAAGAAGGGTTGGAAGACACGCAGCGCGCCGGTGGCACTGCCCAGCCGCCCGTCTTGCGTAGAGGCCAGGGCCGTCAGTCGCCAGGTGGTGATAGAGTCGGCGATGGGCACGTCTACGGTAAGCGTGCCCGTTTCATCCGTCACCCCATCGGGCAGCCAGAACATGGTCTCGGGGAAGAATTGGCGCAGGCGGGGCGCTTCGGCGCTGCCGCTTGGCGCGGTGGTGTTGGCGGACTCTTCCATAGGGGGTTCGGCGCCGGCGGCCATTGGCGCCGCCATATCCATAGCCATCTCTTCAACGGCAAAGTCGCCATCGTCCAGCCCCCGCGTTACCTGGCCCATGCTGCCAATGCTGCTGGCGACGCCTAAAACGGGCAGGGCCATGAAGGCTAGGGCGGTAAAGGCGGCAGCGGCGGTTAACCAGCGGCGCTTTTCTTGCCCAAAGGCGACGGCACGCAGCAGGAAGGCCAGGGGAATGAGGAGGATGAGGATTACGGCCGTTACCAGCACCCCATCACCCAGCTCAAAGTCTGCCCGTTGGGCAGCCCAGGCCAGCGCTATAAACAGGGGGATGAGCAGCAGCACCAGGCCGGTACTCCAGCGCAAAGGGCGGTCCTTGCGCCACCAGGCGTACACCACCAGCCCCAGGAAGCTAAGTGCTCCCAGCAAGAGCAGGAGGAAGATGAGCCATTCGCCGCGCCAGCTTAGCCAGTAGCCAAATTCTTCTAGCGCCCCCGTTACCCCCAAGATGACGAAGAAGAGAATGACGCCAATGCTCCAGGCCACGCTGCGCCATAGCTGCTTTTTGCGCCACAGGGCCACGCCGGTGACGCCAATGGTTGCCAGGGGAATGAGCAGCATGAGACCAAAGAGGACGCCGCTGAGATTGGTGAAGTAGCTTTCTTGTCGCTGGTAGGCGCGGGCGATGTTGTCGTCACGGGAATTGGCGCTGAGGCTGAAGGCAGCGGCCTGCGGGGCGGCTTCGGCCAAGGAGGCTTGGGCGGCCCCTTCTTGGGCCTGGCGCAGTATGGGGTCTTCTGCGGGCTGGCTTTGCAGCAGGTTGGGCACGGAGAAGCCATGTAGTTCGTACTTGGGCTGCAATAGTTCCGCTTCTAGTAGGAAGTAAAGTTTGGCAAAGCCGGGGTCTTGCTCGGCCAGGGCAAAGACGGCTTCGTCTACCACAGCCAGGCCAATGGCGGACTGCGCCCCGGCGCCGTCTTGGCCAGTGGTGGTGAGGTTGAGCACGGCCGTATCCCCCGGTCTGTACTCTTCTTGATCTAGCGCAAAATTCACGGTCAAATCGTTGGCCTCATCCACCAGCACCAGGCGCGTGTCGCGGACGATGCTGCCACTGCGTAGAATCTTGTAGGCATGCAGTTCCAGGGTGCCGTACATCTCGGGGGTCAGGTCAACGGCCGTTTGCGTACTGCCATTGGTGATGTCCACGGCGCGAGTGCTGATGGTTTGTCCCTCGCGGATAATGTCCAGGTAGACGCTGCCGCTTTGCGCCGAGGTGAAGATGGTCAGGTTCATGGTGTCGCCGACGCGGTAAGCCGGTTTTTCCGGACGCAGCAGCACCGCTTCTTCCTGGTATTCGCCTTCAAAGTAGAAGGTGCGGCGGGCTTGGTTGCCCTGGGGGTCAGTGGCCGTGATGGTCACTTCCTGGTAAGGGTCGTTGGGGGTGACGGGAACGGCCGTTAACCCATAAGGGCCAGTTTCTGCGCTGACCGTGCCCCCGGCGTAGGCAAAGGTAGCGCTGAGGCGCGTTTCGGCGGGCGTGCCGTCGGGGTAGCTGGTGAGGATGTAGAGCAGGTTTTCTACGCCGGGGCGAAAGACGCCGCCTTCGGGAATGGCCTCGATGATCAGGGCGTTTTCGGCGATGGGTAGCGTTGTGCCCTTGCCTTCGGTGTGGTCGGCCTGGTCGGTGAGGGTGGCTTGTAGGTAGAAGGTTCCTAGCCCGCCTTCCAAATCGCTGCCGACAATGTAGTCGGGCAGGGTGAACTCAAAGTCGTAAACGCCCTGGGCGTCGGTGCTGCCTTGTAGGGTGAAGGCGTCTTGCCGCGCAAAGTCGAAGGTGAAACCTTCTAGCTTAATGGCGCTGTCGTTGACCGGTTTGCCGAAGAAGTAAACGGCCGTGACCGACCCCCTTACCACCTCCCCTGGCCGGTAATAGCTTTTCTCGGTGCTGATGGTGATGTCAAACTGGGGCAGCACGTATCGCTCAACCGTCACCGTCTTTTCAGAGAAGGTGTTGCCCAGTTGGGCGGTGATTTTGTAGGGGCCGGTGTTGACCTCGTTGGCAAGCTGAAAGTCTACTGCGGCCACGCCGAAGTCGCTGGTGGTCAGCGTGTTACGGAAAACGGTGTTGCCTTTGCCATCAGCAATGGCGATTTCCAATGGTTGCGCGGCGGCAGGGGTCAGGTCGAAGGTGCTGAGGGCCAGCGCCCGCAGGTGGATGACCTGTCCCGGCTGGTACAGGGGCTTGTCGCTGCTGAGCAGAATGCGATAGTCGCGCTCCAGAGACACGGGCCGCTCAAGGCGGTCGTTGCCCAGGCGCGAGCTGGTTTCGACGATGAGGGTGTAACTGTCTTGGGGGGTGTCGGGCACGGTGAAGCTGACGTCGGCTGTACCGGCGTTGTTGGTCTGGCCGGTGTATACCAGTTCAGCGCGGCCACCGCTGGCGGGCTGTAAGCTGACGCTAATTTCGGCGTTTTCCAGGGGGGCGCCGTCGGCGCTGTCGCGCACGGCTACGCGCAGGGCGGCCTGGCTGCCGGGCACGAGCTTGTTTTGGCCGAAGATCAGGGTTTCGTGCTGGCTGAGGTTGTCGGGCAGGTTGGCGTAATAGGAAGACAGCCAGACCAGCCCGCCCAGCAAAACGATGAGGACAAAGGCGATGCCTGTGAGGATGCGATTTTTACGGGACATGGTTCTCTCCTTCTGAACAGTGCTAACATTGTAACTGTTATGACGTTGGCAAGGGAAGAAGAGTTCCCGAAATGCTGGGCACTTTTGGCGTCAACTGGGGTAAACGGGGGCCGGCGTCGTTTGCCAGGACGGCGCCGGCCCCCTGACGGATCACGCTTTTTCGTTTTGAGCTGCGGGTTCGTCGTTGTCGTCTCGCAATTCTTCAAGCTCGTCTTCCAGCTCTTCCAGCACGTCTTCGCGGATCTCTTTGGCGGTGGCCCCACGGCGGCCAAAGAGGAAATCCCAGCCAATCATCACCAGGGCAAGCTGGGGCATGCCCCACCAAACGAGGACGAAGGTGAGGATGAGCTTGGTACGTTCTTGTTGTTGCAGGACCTGGGTGCGGATCTCTTGCAGGGAGTTGTCGATCTGGCGCACAATGCCTGTGTAGCTGTCTATTTGCGCGGGGACTTCGGCAACACGGCCGTTGATGGTGTTGATGTCTTGCGAAATAGCCACAATGCTGTCGCTGATGGCGGCCAGGTTTGCATTGGCAATGGTCAGATTCCCTTCTACGGAACGCAGCTCTTGGGGCAGGCCGTCTAAGCTGTCTCCCAGGCCAACGAATGCTTGATCAAAGGGAATTTCGGGACTGTAATTGATACCCAGGTCGTATTGTAGTTGAAAGCCCAGAATTTCTTCGTCAATGCGGAATTGGCTGAGGGTGAGCAATGTCTGGTCAATGGTGGCGGCGACATCGGCCAGGGCGGGGATGGCGCTTTGCATGGCTTCCACGCTGGCCGGGGCATTCTGGCTGACGACTACGGAGACCTGGTCTAGCAACGGCCGGGTGTCGGTGACGGTTTTGGCCATGTTTAGGGTGGCCGTTTCCACGGTGTCTAGCCCGGTGTTGACGTCTCCCAACGTGGTTTTGGCTAATTCCAGGCTGTCTACGGCCGTGTCCAGCCCTTGCGTGGCGAGTTCTAGCGTATCATCTAATCCTCTAAAGGTGCTGTCTACGGCCTGACGGCCGTAGAACACCCCGGCGGCGCTGATGACGATGCCCACCGTGCCTAATGCCAACATGAGTAAGCCAATGATACGACGAAACATGGGTTCTTCTCCTGTTTGATGGTAAAGGTTGGGTGAAGTCAGTGGTTGTTATCCACTCAGGAGAATTATAGCAGAGGGTTTGGCTGCGAGAGTAGAGGTAATTGGAGACTGGAGACGACAGAGTAGCCAGTCTCCACACTCTTTTTAAGGTAACACGGCATAAATGACTGCATCGTCTGTGCGGTATACTTCTTCCAGGAAGGGGTCTGCCTGCGCTTTGGCCATAAAGCTGCCATGCTGCAAGTCAGAAAAAACGTAAGCAGCGCCAAAGGTGTCGCGGATAATGGCTCCTGGTTGGTTTACGTTGCCGCGCGTAATGTCTACCCACAGGTCGAACAGTTCTTTGTTTTGTAGTTCCATGAAGGTGGGATCGAGACCGGCGGTGTAGACAAGGTCGCTATTATAAAAGAAGAGGCGGGTAAAGTCGTCCCAGTCGGTCTGGAAGATCATGGTTCCCGCCGGGGCTTCGTCGGCCAGCCAGAGGGCGGCGTCGGCGTATTGAGCGACGGGCCTGGAGTCGGCCAGCAGGTCACGGGCGTCCGTTAGGGTGTTGGTGAGGGGGTAGGCCAGGAGGAAAAGGGGCAGGAGAGCGAGCAAGGGGGTGGGCCACGGCCGTTTCCGTTTACCCTCGGCCGGCCAGCTCCGCAGTAAGGGCGCCGCGCTGAAGGCCAAAAAAATAAGCGCAAAAGGTGGAAAATACTCCACAAAACGGCGCGATTCAAAAAGCATGTAGCCAAACAAAATGACCAGCCCCAGGGCCGTGAGGCTGCCTTTGTCCATGCGTGTTTGCTGCCACCCCAAGGCCAACGTGCCCAGTAGCACGGCTGCCAGGGCCAGGCCGGAGTTGTCTACCAGCGTCCAGGTGCGGTATGGAGACCATTCGTTGCCTACGCGGGTGGCGGACTCCCCTACTTTGGGCAGCAGGTGGCTCCAAATGAAAGCAAAGTTTTCTGGAAAATAGGGATTGATAAACAAACCGAGGGTGATGCCTACAGCCGGAAAGAGCACCGCCTGCCAGACCAACCGCCGTTCCAGCATGAAGACGGCGATGGCATAAGTGCCGGCCACCAGCAGGAGCAGGGGGAAAGCATTGTAAAACCAAACAAAGACAAAACCCAGGGGGATGAGCCGCTTGTGCTGGCCTTGCAGCAGCCAGTGCAGCCCCAACGCCAGCAGCAGCAGGGAGGCGGACTGGGCGCGGGGCATACTCATACGGTAGAGGAAAGCTTCAGATACGGCGAAGAGGGCGATGGCCCAAAAAGCGGCGCCGGGCACGCGCTGTTGGCGCAGCAGCCACCAAATGGCCAGGAAGGCCAGGCTGGGCAGGATGATGCTGGCGATTTTGGCGCCTTGGGTGAGGGCAGCGCCGCCGTCTACCTGGGGGTCCACGGCTGCAAAGAGGGCCAGATAGACGTGGTAGAGTAGGTGGTGGTTGTAATAGTCGTCGCTGTTGAGAATGGTGTAGGGTAGAGCGTCAAAGGCTGGCTTGAGGCCTTCCTGGCGGATGAGATAGCCCATTTTGATGTGATAATAACCGTCGGTGCCGGCCAGGGCGGGGGTGGCGTACTGGATGTAGGTGAAGAGGAGGGTGAAGAGGGTGAAGAGGGCAACGGCCGTTGCTAGAGCTTTAACCCCACTCTGCTCTGCTGTTTGTGTGATACCCTCCGCTTTTTGCATGAAAGGGAGTGATGATATGTTCATGGTCTTCCTTTGGTCAATGAATGTTCTCATGAAGGCCACTAGCCGATAATTTACAAATGTCGGCTTGTGGCCTTGGGCCTGCCAGCCATTTGCTGGCAAGATCATTTAATCATTATCGTCATCGTCGTCACCATTGTCATTGTCGTCACCATTGTCATTGTCGTCATCATTGTCATTGTCATCGTCGTCATCGTTGTCATTGTCATCGTCGTCATCGTTGTCATTGTCATCGTCGTCATCGTTGCTATTGTTGTTGTCATCATTGCTGTTTATGTTGTCGTTGTTGCCGTTCAGGT
>CAZDEO010000009.1:18820-92567 GCA_964504445.1 uncultured Anaerolinea sp.
TGTCATCGTTGGCGTTCAGGTTGTCATCGTTGGCGTTCAGGTTGTCATCGTTGGCGTTCAGGTTGTCATCGTTGGCATTGTTGTTGGCATTGTTGCTGTTTATATTGTCATCGTTGCCGTTCAGGTTGTCATCGTTGGCATTGTTGTTGGTGTCGTTGGCATTGTTGTTATCATCACCATTTAGTGTGCCGTTTACGGTGTTGCTGCGACTGACGCTACGGCCGTTGCTGCTGCTATCTGTGCTTCCTGGCGATTCTTCGGCTCCTGCTGCGGCATCATCGAGTACGTTCCCTGAAGCGGCATCATTCAGGCTTTCTGTAGGCGCTTCCACAGTGGCGCCAAGGCCACCGTTGGTGGGCGCACAACCTACGAGCAAGAAGACCAAAATCAATGTCATCACAATTACCAACTGCTTTATCTGTTTCATTTGTAAGACCTCCATCTTTGAACTTTGAATGATTTCTGTAACCCAAGTCGCAGAAATCACGAAAAAGTAACGGCCCCTTGTAAATTTATTGAAATTTGTGGAGGAATTCTGCCATAACGCTAGCAACTGTTTCCTCTTAGGTAGTTGTGTCAAAAGCGGCACCCCTCTATACTCCGCCGCTATGATTACACTCACGGGATTGTTACAGGTCATTCTCGACACCATCCTGCCCATTTTCCTGGTAGTGGGTGTCACCATTGTTGTCAGTCGCTACAAGCGGCTGGATGTAGAAACTTTGTCACGCCTCTCCATTTACGTTTTTAGCCCCGCGCTGGTCTTCGTCAATATTGTCGAGACGCAGCTCAGCATGGCCGAATTAACCTCTTTAGCGGCAGCGGCTATTGTACTTTGCCTGATCATGGCCGGCGTGGGCAGCGTCATGGCGCGGCTGCTGCGCCTGGAGCGCCAGGTCGCCAGCTCCTTTGTGCTGGCTGCCTTTGTCATGAATTCGGTGAACTTCGGCTTTCCTTTTATTGAATTTGCCTTTGGCCCTGAAGGGCTGGAGCCGGCGGTGGCCTTTACGGTGGGGCAGGTGCTGATGGCCTACTTGTTGGGGACCTACGTGGCGTCACGGGGGCGGGCAGACTTCAAAACGGCCGTGCGCAATGCCCTCACCATCCCCATGCCCTACGCCTTTGTGGTAGCCCTGGCTTTCAACTTGGGGGAAACGGCCGTGCCCCCCGCCTTCATGCAAGCCGCCCAGGTACTAGCCAGAGGCGTTATTCCCGCCACGCTGGTGGTGTTGGGCTTGCAGTTGCGCGGGGCCAGGCTGCGCGGGCAGTGGCAGCCCATTGCCTGGGCCACCTTTACCCGTTATGCCCTGGGCGCGCTGGTCGCTTTGGGCATCGCCGCCCTCTTTGGTTTGCAGGGCCTCAGCCGGCAGGTGTTCATTTTGGAGGCCAGCATGCCCGCCGGCGTTCTCAGCGGCGTGCTTTCCACCGAGTTTGGCGGCGACCCGGAGTTCGCCGCTGCAGTAATTCTGGTGACCACCCTGGCCAGCACGGTTTTCCTGAGCGGTCTGCTGGTGTGGCTCACGGGGTGAATGAGGTGCGGAAACGGCCGTTCCCCGCTACAATTTGGCCTATGACCTACCTGCAAAAACTCCAAGCGATACAGCAGCAAAATAACTCCTGGCTGTGCGTGGGCTTAGACCCCGACCCCGCGCGCCTGCGTGTAGACGTATTCAAATGGGACGACCCCGTGTTGCCCTTCAACAAAGCCATTATAGACGCCACCGCCGACCTGGTGTGCGCCTACAAGCCCAACCTTGGCTTTTATCTGCAATGGGGCGCGGCAGGCGTCATTGCCCTGGAGCGCACCATCGCCTACATTCCCCGGCACATCCCCATCATTTTAGATTGCAAAACCGGCGACATTGGCCATACCCAGGCCGCCTGGGCGCGGGGGCTGTTCGACGAATGGGGCGTGGATGCCATTACCGTTAACCCCTACGTGGGGGCGGAGGCGGTGCTGCCCATGATTGGCGACCGCCCAGACAAGGCGGTGTACCTGCTGGCCCGCACCTCTAACCCCAGCGCGATAGATTTTCAGGGCGATTTGGCCGCAGGCGAGGGATTGTCGGCGGCGGTGCTGCGCCAGAGCCAGCAATGGAAAACGGCGGGGCATATCGGGTACGTGGTGGGGGCCACTTACCCGAATGAGTTGGCCACAGCCCGCCAGCTGGCCCCCGCTGCCAACTTCCTCATTCCCGGCATTGGCGCTCAGGGTGGCAGCCTGACAACGGCCGTTACCTACGGCCCCGACCCTCTCTGCGGCCCGGTCATCAATGCCAGCCGCAGCATTCTCTACGCCGCGCTGACGCCCCAGTTTGCCGATGCCGCCCGCGCCGCTGCCTTAAACCTGCGCGACGCCATCAACGAAATGCGCCATGCCTGATTTGCCCCGCCACAGCCTGGTTCTCTACAAAAATTCCCCTGCCCGCGTGACGGAATTGGGGAAGAAAATTGAAATTGAGACGGAAAACGGCCGTCTCTCTGTCCGCCCCAAAGACATCACCCTGCTGCACAAGGGGCCGCTGCCTAACCTGGCAAGCCTCGCCATGCCCGCCCCCGACCCCGGCGACGTGCAAATGGCCTGGGAACTCCTATCCGGTGGCACAACCACCCTGGAAGAATTGGCCGAACTCATCCACGAAGCGTTTACGCCGCAGACCGCTTGGGCCACCTGGCAGCTTGTAGCCGACGGCCTCTACTTTAGCGGCACGCCTGATGAGATAACGGCGCACATGCCCATGCAGGTTGCCGCCACTCAAGAAGCCCGCGCCGCCAAAGCCACCGAGCAGCAGGCGTGGGAAGCTTTTTTGGCGCGTATGCAGCGGGGCACGTATCAGGATGAGGACGCGCCGTATTTAAATGAAATTGCCAACTTTGCGCGGGGGCAGCAAGCGCGCAGTAAAACGCTGCGCGCATTGGGGGAAAAAGAGGAGCCAGAGCAGGCCCATGCCTTTTTGCTAAAGTTGGGCTATTGGGATGAGCAGGTGAACCCGTACCCGGCACGGCTGGGCATGCCCACCGCCGACCCCGACGTGCCGCTGCCCCCGCTGCCGGAGGAGGAACGGCGCGACTTAACCCATTTGCCGGCCTTTGCCATTGACGATGAGGGAAACCAGGACCCGGACGACGCCCTGAGTTGGGAGGGAGAAGAGGGCTTCCCTAACGGCCGTCTGTGGGTCCATATTGCCGACGTGGGCGCCCTCATTCCGCCGGACAGCCCCGCCGATTTAGAGGCCCGGGGGCGGGGCGCAAACCTCTATTTACCGGAGGGCACGGTGCACATGCTGCCCCCGGCGGCAACAGCGCAGTTAGCCCTGGGTCTTCATGAAATTTCACCGGCGCTCTCCTTTGCGCTGGCGGTCAGCCCGGCGGGGGAAGTGACGCTGACGGAGATGGTGCCCAGCTGGGTGCGGGTGACGCGCCTGACCTATGCCGAGGCGGAGGAGCGGCTGGCGGAAATGCCTTTTGCGGCGCTGCTGGCGGCTTCGCAGTCTTACACGGCGCGGCGCATAGCCAATGGCGCAGTGGAGATTGATCTGCCGGAGGTGCGGGTGCAGGTGGAGGAGGGAGTGGTGGGGATACGGCCGTTGCCCAACCTGCGCAGCCGCGAAATGGTGCGCGACGCCATGCTCATGACCGGGGAAGCAGTGGCCCGCTTCGCCCTGCAAAATCAGCTGCCCATTCCCTTTACCGTGCAAGACCCGCCCCTGCCCGCCGACGCTTTGCCCGATGGCCTGGCGGGGGAGTTTGCGCGGCGCAAATTGATGCAGCGCAGCCAGCAGAGCAGCCTGCCGGGCGCCCATGCCGGGCTGGGGCTGCCCATTTACGTGCAGTGTACCAGCCCGCTGCGACGCTATCTCGATTTGGTGGCCCACCAGCAGCTGCGCGCCTTTTTGTGCGGCGCGGGCGTGCTGGACGAGCAGGAATTGATGGCCCGCGTGGGCGCGGCGGATGCCGTCAGCGGCAGCGTGCGCGCCGCTGAGCGGCTCTCGATTGCCCATTGGACCATGGTCTACCTTATGCAGCACCCGGAGTGGACGGGCGCGGGTGTGGTGGTGGAGCAGAGGGGGCGGCGCAGCGTGGTGCTGATTCCGGAGTTGGCCTGGGATGGACGGGTGGCGGGGGAACGGCCGTTGAACAGCGCGGTGTCCCTACAACTGACCGGCGTCAACCTGCCCCAGCGCGAAGCCTATTTTCGTGCTGGATAGCCAAGCCCAAGCCTTTGTTTCAGACACCCAGCCGGTAAACGCGCCAGCGCTTGTACAGGGTAGCTCCCAATTCTTTCGCTAAACCTGGCGTGGTGGGGTTGTCTTCAGATGTGATGGATAAATCACCCCATTTGTATCCTTTGGCACGGGCGCGCTGGATGAGTTCGTGAAACATATAAATGGGCACGGGGGTTCCCCAATATTCGGGCAATACGGCAATGGCCTTGATAGCCAAACATTGGGGTTGTTTTCGCATGTAGTACCATAATTTCAGGTAATCCCAGGGGCGGCGTAGGCCGTTGACATGGATGAAGGCTTCGTTAAGGTTGGGAATACCGGGCAGCCAGCCAACAGCCCGGCCTTTGACTTCGGCAAAGAGAATTAGTTCGGGATCGGCAATGGTGCGGAAGGGTTTGACGGCCGTTTCCAGGGTATCTCTTCGCCAGCCAATATGTCCCGGAATGTGGGCCATAGATGTTTCCATGAGGTAATAAACGCGGTCAATTTCCGCATTCCAGTCTGCAAAATTTACTTCGCGAATAGTAATCTGGCCTCGCTGTGCTGCCCAACTGCCCAATCTCTCTAGCCTCGCTAGTTGAGGTGAGGGAGTAAAGTCCAGGGCAAAAGCGACGTTGTCTTTGCGTGCCGGCTGGAAGCCATACTGCTCCATAAATTTGGGGTAATAGGGTGGGGTGTGTCCGCACATTAACGTGGGCGGGCGGTCACGACCTTCTACTAGCACGCCGTAAGCATCATCATAGTCCAGGTCAAAGGGGCCAAACAGGTGGGTAAGCTGCCGCGTTCTAGCCCACTGAACAGCGGTAGCCATCAGGGCTGCAAACACTTCTTTATCGGGAAAATAGTCTAAAAAACCGATAAGGCAGTCACGCAGACCTTTTTGTTCGTTAGTCGCTTTGTCTTCGGCTACGCACAGAGTGCCTAGCGGCCGTTCACCAGTCCAAGCGATGAAGAATTCAGCCTCTCCGCGTTGAAAGAAAATGCCACGCTTCGGGTCTGTAGCTTTTGCGCGGGAGGGTAGCAGAGGCGGCACCCAAAGGGGATCGTGGCGATAGATACGCCAGGGAAAAGTAAGGAAGATTTGCCGCTCGCGGGAGGTGCGCACCGGCCGAACAGCAATGGATGCCGGGGAATCTTGCCATGACTCAATGGAAATTGCATTCATGGGCCTATTATAAAGGAAAAAAGCCCGCCGGGTCATGCCCATGGGCTTTCAAAGGCGAATTGGCTTAGGCCAGGTGAGGCTCGGCCACGTCTACCACCTGAAAGGTCAATTCCCCCTGCGCCGCGTCCACCACCACGTGGTCGCCGTCATGCACCTCCCCCTGGATGATTTGCAGGGCCAACGGGTCTACCACCTGCCGCTGCAGCAGCCGCTTGAGGGGGCGCGCGCCATACACCGGGTCAAATCCGGTTTCAATGAGGTGATCCACGGCGGCCGTCGTCAACGTGATGGTTACGTTGCGCTTTGCCAGCAAGTCGCGCACGTGGTTAAGCTGAATCTGCACAATCTCGCGCAAATGCTCCTTGGCCAGGCGGTGGAAAATGACGATTTCGTCCACGCGGTTGAGGAATTCGGGGCGGAAATGGCTGCGCATCGCTTCCAGCACGCGCTGGCGCATGGTGTCGTCGTCGCTGACGTCCAGGATGAATTGAGAGCCGATGTTGCTGGTCATGACGATAACGGTGTTGCGAAAGTCCACCGTGCGCCCCTGCCCGTCGGTGAGACGGCCGTCATCGAGCACCTGCAGGAATACGTTGAACACTTCCGGGTGCGCTTTCTCGATTTCGTCAAAGAGCACCACGGAATACGGCCGTCTCCTAACTGCCTCGGTTAACTGCCCGCCCTCATCGTAGCCCACGTAGCCGGGGGGCGCGCCAATGAGGCGGGCCACGGTATGCCGCTCCTGGTACTCGCTCATGTCAATGCGCACCATGTTTTGCTCGTCGTCAAAGAGAAACTTGGCCAGGGCACGGGCCAGTTCCGTTTTACCGACGCCCGTTGGCCCCAGGAAGATGAAGCTGCCAATGGGGCGGTTGGGGTCTTGCAGGCCGGCGCGGCTGCGGCGCACGGCGGCAGCCACGGCGCGGATGGCCTCATCTTGCCCCACCACGCGGTCGTGCAGGCGCTCTTCCATGTACACCAGTTTCTCCATCTCGCCTTCCAGCAGCTTGGTTACAGGAATGCCGGTCCATTTGCTGACAATGGCGGCAATTTCTTCGGCGTCTACCTCTTCTTTAAGCATCGCGCCATCTTGCTGTACTTGTTGTAGCTGCCCTTCGGCTTCGCGGAGTTGGCCTTCTAGCTGCTGCATACGGCCGTACTGCAGCTCTGACGCTTTCTGATAATCATAGCTGCGCTGGGCCTGCTCAATTTCCACGCGCACGCCGTCCATCTGCTCCTTAATGTGCTGGATGCGGCCAATGACCTCTTTTTCCGCCTGCCAGCGGGCGACCAACTGGGTGCTGCGCTCCTTCAGGTTCGCCAGTTCCTCTTCCAACTTCGCCAGCCGCTCTTTGCTGGCCTTGTCCTTTTCCTTCTTCAACGCTTCCCGCTCAATTTCGCGCTGCATAATGTCCCGGTCCACAGCGTCCAGTTCCGCCGGCTTGCTGTCAATTTCCATGCGCAGGCGGCTGGCGGCTTCGTCCACCAGGTCAATGGCCTTGTCCGGCAAGAAGCGGTCGCTGATGTAGCGCTGGCTGAGGGTGGCGGCGGCAATGGTCGCCCCGTCAGTAATGCGCACGCCGTGGTGCACCTCGTAGCGCTCCTTCAGGCCGCGCAAAATGGAGATGGTGTCCTCCACGCTGGGTTCACCGACGAAGACAGGCTGGAAGCGGCGCTCCAGGGCGGCATCTTTTTCGATGTGCTTGCGATACTCGTCCAGCGTCGTCGCGCCGATGGCGTGCAGTTCGCCCCGCGCCAGCATCGGCTTGAGCATGTTGCTGGCGTCCATGCTGCCTTCGGCCGCGCCCGCGCCCACCAGGGTGTGCATCTCGTCAATGAAGAGGATAATTTGCCCTTCGGCCTGCTGGATTTCTTTGAGTACGGCCTTCAGGCGTTCTTCAAATTCGCCGCGATATTTGGCCCCGGCCACCAGTGCGCCTAAATCCAGGGCGACGAGGCGCTTATCTTTAAGGCCGGAGGGCACGTCGCCGTTGACGATGCGCTGGGCCAGCCCTTCGGCGATGGCGGTTTTGCCCACGCCGGGTTCGCCGATGAGGACGGGGTTGTTTTTGGTGCGGCGGCTAAGGATTTGGATGACGCGGCGGATTTCGTCGTCGCGGCCAATGACGGGATCGAGTTTGCCTTTGCGCGCTTCTTGGGTGAGATCACGGCCGTATTTGACCAAGGCCTCGTATTGTGCTTCCGGGTTTTGGCTGGTGACGCGCTGCGAACCGCGCACGCTGGCCAGGGCCTGCATAATGCTGTTGTAGTCTACGCCGTGCCGTGCCAGCAGGTCGCGGATGCGCTGCGGCGCTTTAGGCTGGGCCATGGCCATGAGCAAATGTTCGGTGGAGGTGTAGTCGTCCTTCATTTGCGCGGCGATTTCTTCCGCCTCTTCGATGACGTTAGCCAGATCGCGGCTCATGCCCACCTGCACGCTGCTGCCGGTGGCGCGAGACATGCGTCCCAACGCCTGCTCGATGCTTTGGTGCAGCATCTGTTCGTCGCTGCCGATGCGCTTGAGTAAGGAGGGCACGACGCCGCCTTCTTGGGCGACTAGCGCTTTTAGCAAATGTTCTGGCTCAATAGCCGGATGACGATATTCTTGGGCCAGGTTTTGTGCTTCCAGAATGGCTTCCTGGCCTTTTTGGGTGAATTTGTCAATGCGCATGGATGAAACTCCCTTCTGTAACCTGTAACCTGTTACAAGGTACAGGTTACAGGTTTTTTTATTTTTCCCGTAAATTCCGTAATTCTTGAAACAGCTCTTTTTCTCTGTCCGTCAGGTGGGTAGGCAGTTGTATTTCCACGGTGGCGTAGAGATCGCCGTGCTGGTCGGGGTGGCGCAGCTTGGGCATGCCTAGCCCGGTCAGGCGGAAGGTTTTGCCGTTGTTGGTGCCGGCAGGAATGGTGAGCTTGACGCTCTTATCCAGACTGGGAACCTCTACCTTGCCGCCCAGAACGGCCGTATACAAATCTACCGGCACCGTTACCTTGAGACTGTCTCCTTCGCGCTCAAAACGGTTGTGGGGCAATACTTCTACGACGAGGTAAAGGTCACCGCCCCCACCACCCTGCCCGCTGAGGCGAATCTTGGAACCGGTTTTGACGCCGCGGGGAATTTTGGCATTCAGGGAACGGCCGTCTTCCCACGTTAGTGTGCGCGTGGATCCATGAAAAGCCTCTTCCAACGTAATTTGCAGCGTGTGTTCTTGGCGCCGGGGTTGGGCCTGTTGGCCAAAGTCTTGCCCGCCAAAGCCGCGAAAGCCGCCGCTTTGCTGCTGCCGGCCCAAGCCGCCAAAAAGCGCCTCGAAAAAGTCGGAAAAGCCGCTGCCGCCGCCAAACCCAGAACCGCCAAACATCTGCTCAAACTCTTCCGGGCTGACGGTGCGCGCCCTACCGCCCCCTTGTTGCTGCGCCCACTGCGACCAGAAATCGTTGGGGTTGCCGCCGGCGCGCTGGTATTGCTGCCATTGAGAGCCAAATTGATCGTACATCTTCCGCTTTTCCGGGTCAGACAATACCTCATAAGCTTCGTTCAGCTCTTTGAACTTCTCTTCGGCAGCCTTATTGCCCGGATTTTTGTCCGGGTGGTATTGGCGCGCCAGCTTGCGGTACGCTTTTTTAATTTCTTTTTCTTCGGCATTTTTCGGTACGCCGAGGGTTTTGTAATAATCTCGATACTGCACTGTTTTTCTCCCATAGCATGCAGCGCGACATTTTGGGGTGCGTTGCGGTTAAGTGATGCTGCTATTGTCCTGGGTTTGAATCAGAAATGGGTAAGATTGTGTTTTTTTCCACAAAAAAGGCGTTGAACCCTGGTCCAACGCCTTTTTGATGTAGTTGGTTAGTACGAAGTTTATTGACTGGTTTTACCTTCAATCACTTTTTGCCCATTGCTGCCAACTTTAACGGCGATGCGCTTGGGTTTGACTTCCTCGGCCTTGGGCACGGTCAGGTGCAAAACGCCGTTTTGATATTCGGCGTTAACTTGGTCTGCCTGAACGGCCATGGGGAAGCGCACGCTGCGGCTGAAGCTGCCCGACCGCCGCTCGCGAATGTGCCATTGCTTACCCTCGTCATCCTTTTCTTCCTGGAATTCCCCTTTGATAGTAAGGACATTGTCGGTAACGCTAATGTCCAGGTCGTTGGGGTTGATGCCCGGAATTGAGGCTTGAACAAGGTAATTGTCATTGGTTTCAGACAAATCAATGGCTAACTCGCCGAAAATGCGCCGATCTGCGGGCCAATCCAGGTTCATGGATTGGTCAAATAGGCGGTCAATTTCGCTGCGCAAGTTCATCATTTCCCGAAATGGGTTCCAACGAGTAAGGTTTGTCATGTTCAATACCTCCTTTCAATACTTTGTTTTGTGAAATCTTGTGACCTTTAGGGTCACCCTTTATTCTATTGGAGAAGGTAAGAAGAACGTAAAACGGCCGTTAGAAATCCATCTGATTGGCTGACCTCAAAACATTGCGACAAAACCTTGGCCCAGCAAGCATTTATTCGCTAGTTGTCGCCGCCCAAATGGTCAAATTATCAAAAGAAATGTCCGTGTCGCCCCCGTCAAAAGCGGTAGCCGTCAGTCCTGCATAGCCACTGGTATAGGTGGTGTCTGTAGCCTCAGCCACAAATTTGTCATTGACGTACAGTGCCAGGTAGTCCCCCACGCATACGGCGCGGACAGAGTTGGTGGCCCGGCCCTGGTTGACGGCAGAACTTGTTGCCCAATCCACCAAGGGGGTAACATCTGGCCCTTCTCCCTTGCCAATGGAGTAGTAACCATCTCCGCTGACCAGGAAGTAATATCCATCGCCATTGTTACTGGTATCGGCGCGGCACATGATCCCATAAGCATTGTTTTCAAACTCAGAAAGCTGGCTGGCTTCCACCTCAATGACCACATCGCTATGGCTGGCTTCGTTGAGGCCCCAAATGTACCCTTCATCCCCGGTTTGGATGCGGTAAGCGCCATCTACCACTTCTAGCGCAACTGTTTCACCATAGTAGGTTTCCCAGGCGTTGGCGGAATCGAAGCGCTCTGAAAGCAAGACGTTGCCCAGAACGGCCTCTTTGGCTGGTCCACCGCAGCCTGCTACTGCCACAGCAACCAGAATGAGCGCAAGAACGAACCATTTTTTTAACATTTTTTCTCCTTCACACTAAAGACGTTTTAATAAATGTTTTATTCATCATTTTCCCAGAAGCTACGAACCTATCGTTCTGGCAAAGACGCTTTCTCAGCTTCGGGGAAAGATGAAATTCTCCCTTGAAAATGTAGCCCGGGTTGCCAAACCTGGAAGATAGGCAGGTCTGGCAACCTGCGTTACGGATTTTCATGCGCGGTGGTGTGCCACGCTCATGAAATCTCTTCTGACAATGTACCCAAAATTTGGCTGGCAATACAGCCGTAGAATGGCGGCTGATTTTAGTTTGTTTTGCATAATAGCGCGAATGTGGATTTTGTAACCGCTGACCTTTTTCTAACATGAATGGGATAGCTTATGGTGATTCGATTATTAGGAGTATGCCGTGAGTGAACAATTTATTTTTACCGTAGATCAGGCTGATTTTCAGCAAGCAGTCATTGCGCGTTCGCGCGAGGTGCCCGTGTTGGTGGATTTTTGGGCGCCCTGGTGTGGGCCATGTCGCATGTTGACGCCCACGTTGGAGAGATTGGCGCGGACGTTTAACGGCCGTTTCCTTCTGGCCAAAATCAACACCGACCAAAACCCGCAAATCTCCATGCAATATGGCGTGCAGGGCATTCCCAACGTTAAGCTGTTCAAGGGGGGGCAGGTGGTAGATGAATTTGTGGGCGCGCAGCCGGAACCCATGGTGCGCCAGTTTTTGCAGCGTCATGTGCCCGTTGCCCCGCCCCAAAGCCAGCCCCGCCCCCAGCAGAAAGCCCCGCAAGATGGCGACGGCCGTCTCCGGTTGGCCAAACACCATTTGCGCCAGGGTAAAGGGTGCGAGGCTCAAGAGTTGCTGGTCAACTTTCCAGCCACTCCCCAGGCCTCTGAGGCCGGCCGACTACTACCTCTGGCCGATTTTCTGTGTCAGGTCCAGCGTAACCAATCTTTTAGCAACCAAAACGACCTGAACGTCATTTATCGCCAGGCTGCCGAAGCGCTGCGCCGCGAACCGTCGGCGGCCTTGTACAATCTATTGGTTGCCATGCACCAGGAACCAGAAGGCCGCCGCCCGCTTACCAAAGCCATTATGGAAGGCATCTTCGCTTTGCTAGGTGAAAATGACACGCTGGTGCAGCAGTACCGGCAGCAGCTTGTTTCCTTGGGGGTGTAGGGGGAATGGTAGATGGTGGGGTAGTTTGTGGGTGGGCTAGCTGGTTAGCTGGTTGGCTTATTGAAAGCCCACCAACCAGCTAACCAGCCAACTAAGCTATTATTCAAACCGGAATCGCCAGATTCCAATGACGAAGAACACAGCGGCAAAACCTAGCAGCACACCCGATTCGGGCAGGATGTCGGTAATGCCCTGCCCGCGCAAAGCCAGGTCGGTTAAGCTCTGCATAGCCCAGGTGGTGGGCAACACCTTAACGGCCGTTTGCACAGCTGGCGGGAAGAGTTCCATGGGCCACCAACAGCCCCCCAAAAGTGCCATGGCCATGCCCAACATGATGCTGAGGTTATTGGCCTGCCCGGTGGTCTTGACAAAGGTGCCCAGCATCACGCCAAAAGCCACAGCAGCCAGGCCAAAGGTTACTAGGACCAGGGCCAGCCCCGACAGCGATTGCCCCCAGTTTACCCCCATGACGTAAATGCCAAAAGTGACAAGAATTACCATTTGCACCAACGCTTGCAGATAGTTGCTGGTAATAGCCCCTAACAAAAAGGTAGACTTTTTTGTGGGGGTGCCGAGCAGGCGTTGCAATGTACCCTTTTCGCGCTCAAAGGACAGGAAGGCAGAGGTGCCTAACAGGGGAATGAAAACCCAGGTGATGAGCTGCCCGGCTGTAGATTGAGCCGCTGGATCGTAGGTGCTGACGTTGATGTTAGCTGTTTCGGGCTGGGTCAAGCTGATGCGCTGAGGCGTTTCGGCCGTAAGCTGCTGGGCCATGTCCAGGCTGGTATTGAAGAAAGCGGCACGGGCCTCCTTGCTGGCAAAGGGTTGGCGGCTTTCGGCCTCGGTGGTGGCGTTGCGGGCGGCTAGCAGAGGTTGGCTCATGGCGCTGACGGCCGTTTGCACCGCCCTCGCCGCTATATCTCCGTTGCTGTTGTTGGGCAATTGTTGGAAATCAAGCACGGCCGTTTCCCCAGCCAGCAGCGCATCCCCAAAACCAGCTGTAATCACCAGCAACGCCGGCGCATCTTCATCGGCAAAGGCTGCTTCTGCGTCCCCCAGA
Organism: uncultured Anaerolinea sp.; assembly: GCA_964504445.1. GTDB lineage: Bacteria > Chloroflexota > Anaerolineae > Promineifilales > Promineifilaceae > JACSRF01. The sequence goes on from CAZDEO010000009.1 coordinate 31,581, forward strand.
GCCATCTCTTCCAGACGCACACTGTCTACCTCCCCCAGGGCGGCTAGCAGGTGGTCTGCCAGGGCGCTGCCGTCTTCATTTACCACCAGCAGCGGAATGCGGTTGTCGGCATCCGGGTCTGGGGCCATAAAGCCCCCTAACAGAGCCGTGAAGGTGACGGGCAAAATTAGAAAGAAGAGCAATTCCGACTTACTAGAGAAGCGGACGATGATGTCTTTCCATAGCATGGTCCAAATTTTGTTGATCATTGTTATTATTATTCCTTTAGCAGGTCAGCCAGTTACTGCTTTAGCCTGATGGCTGCCTGCCCAACCCTATTGCAGCATAGTAGTGAAACGGCGATTAAACAACAGCACGGCCGCGCCAAAAAGCGCCACGCCCATGATCACCAGGGCAATTAATTCCACGGTAATGTCGGCCAGGGTACCGCCCTGGTGCAGGCTCAGAAAGCCATCTAGCGCCCAGGCATTAGGGGTGATGCGGCTGATAATCTCCAACAGACCTTCGCGGGGCAGGTTGACAAAGCCGCCCCCCAAGATGCCGAAGATGAGCATGAGGGCTGTGCCATAGCTGCTGACTTGTCCGGGTGTTCTGGCAAAGGAGGCTAGCAGCAGCCCCCAGCCGGTGGCGGCGATGGACACGGTGAGAATGAGCAAAATTACGCCCAGCGTGTCGCCCCAGTAGAGGCCAAAGAGCAGGGTGCTGCCCAATACGAGGACGCCCACCTGGGCTACGCCGCTGAGGAAGATGCCCAACACCTTGCCGCCTAGCACCTGGGCGCTGCTGGTGGGGGTCGCAAGCAGACGGGCCAGGGTGCCTTTGTGGCGCTCGTCGAGGAAGCTGCGCCCGCCCAGGGCAACGGTGTACATGAGGAAGGTGATGGCCATGCCTGGGGCAAAGTAGGCCAGAGCGTTGAAGCTGTTTTCGTTTTCTATGACGGCCGTTTCCCGCTGTACGGTGATGACCTGAGTATCGCCAGCCTGCATTTGGGCAATTTGCCGCGCGCCAATTTCCTGGCCCACGGCTTGCATGTCGGCTACCGGCACAATACCGTGCATCATGAGTTGGGATAGGGTGACCTGGATGCTGGTGAGACCCATATCTACGCGGTTCACAAAATCTTGCACAATGCTTTCGATGACGCCAGCGCTAATAGGGCGACCGGGACTGGCGTAAATTTCGATGGCGACGGCCGTTTCTGTTTCCCCCGTACCCATATTCTGCGGAATCACACTGGCCGAAAAACCGGCGGGAATCACTACCAGCGCTGCCAGCTCATCCGCTTCCACCTGTTGGCGAGCGGCAGCTACATCTGTTGTTTCCACCGCTTCTAGCAAAGTCGCCAGGTCAGTGCCCGTTAACACATGAACCAACTCCTGCCCCAACTCCCCTGCGTCTTGGTTGACGACAGCTACAGGAATATCCGCCAGCCCTGTGCCGGTGCTGTTGTTGGCGGAAAACGAACCGGACACCAGCCCCAGCCCCAGCGTCAACACAAAAGGCGCCGCCAGCATGAGAATAAGCGCCCCCCGGTCACGGAAAAGCACCAATAAATCCTTCCAACCAATAGTCCATACTTTTTTCATGATTGCCCCCTTGCTAATCTCGCAGTGCCCGGCCCGTGAGGTGCAGGAACACCGCTTCCAGGTTGGGTTCTTCAATATCAATGGTGCGCACCGGCACACCGGCGTCGTTGGCCTTGGTGATGGCTCCGGGTAGCGCTTCTTCGGCTTCAGTGACAGAGAGGGCAATTTCCCCGTCCAGCGCGGTAACGGCTAATACACCGGGCAGTCCTTCAAACAAATGGGTCACTTCTTCACCCAGGAAGCCTTCGCCCAGGTGCAGGCGCAGCGTTTCTTGCTGGCCCACTACCTTGGTCAATTCAGCCTGGGTGCCTACCGCAATGAGTTGGCCATGATCAATAATGCCCACGCGGTCGCTTAATTCTTCAGCTTCTTCCATGTAGTGGGTGGTGTAGAGGATGGTGATGCCGTGGTCGCGCAATTCTTTGACCATGTCCAGGATGCGGCGGCGGCTTTGGGGATCGATGCCAACTGTTGGCTCGTCCATAAAGAGCAGTTGCGGCTTGTGCAGCAGCCCGGCGGCGATGTTGATGCGCCGTTTCATGCCGCCGGAATAGGTGCCCACGCGGTCGTCGGCCCGGTCGCGTAAATTTACCTGTTCTAGCACGTCTTCAATGCGTTTTTTGAGGTCTTTGCCAGCCAGGTTGTACATCTGGCCCCAAAAGCGCAGGTTTTGCCGCGCCGTCAGCTCGTCGTAAAGGGCAATTTCTTGAGGCACAATGCCGATAATTTCGCGGACGCGCAGGCTGTCTTTGGTAATGGAATGCCCACCGATTACGGCCGTGCCCGATGTAGGCTCTAGCAAACAACTAAGCATAGAGATGGTAGTGGTTTTCCCCGCGCCGTTTGGCCCCAGCAGGCTAAATATTTCGCCCCGTAACACGCTAAAAGAAACGTCTTTGACGGCTTCCAGATCGCCATACTTCTTGCTTAAATTTTGAGTAGTTAAAATAGCTTCGCTCATGGGTTTCCTCTGTTAATAAAGGATGTCTGAAGACCGGTGGGAGCTTGCCATTGGCAAACCACCACCGGCCTGTTTGGTTGAGTTACTGCATTTTTTCCTGGTTTGTCCGGTAGCCTTTAAAGATGACATAGATGCCGCCGAGGATGAGCAGTGCTGGCCACAGCCTGCCCACCAGCTCCAGGGCGGTGTGGAAAAAGCCACCGAGGAACAAGCTGCTGCCAATGAGGGCCATGATGCCACCGGGGATGAGGGGCCACCAGTGGGTTTCTGAGGTGAAAACGGCCGTGAGCACTGTAATCAACACCCATCCTGCCGCAAAGCCCAAGAAGAAAACGCCTCCTTCAGCCTCACCGGTTATGTTAAAAACGGGCCCTGCAACCAGGTAAGTTCCTAACCCCAAACCACCCAAGATGCCGCTGGGGATGAAGAATCCGGCCTGGCGGGTGATAACGCCAGCGACCAAAAAGGCGGTGGCTATCAGGGGCAAAACCAACAGCCCCATGGTTTCTGTAAAGTCAATAAATTGGGCAACCAGGGCAAATATGCCCAGACCAATTAACAAAATTCCACCCATTAAATCGTTACGCTTTTTGTTCATTTCCAAACTCCTTTTAATTAGGGTCATCATGTTTATCAGTTATGCTGCCAGTATAAAGGTTAGGTAGGTCATGGTTGATGTGCCGGAAGTCATGTTCAGGTCATATTTCCCGTTGGCCCCAATCTAGGCCATACTTAGCGGAATCGAAATAACCAGGGAACAGTTATCGGATTTCGCCGAGAAATCGGATCTCTCATTTCAATACTGATACTGCTTGGATGGGATTCCTTTTCTTTAGCAAACGTGCTATTGTATGGGCAAAGTGGGGCTGTATTTTGGGTAACTCTGTGGAGGTGGCAGCCATGAGTGTCGTGATACAGGAAATGAGCATCCGTGATTATGATGAAGTACGGGCTTTATGGGAGTCTTCTGAAGGTATTGAGATTAGTGATATTGATTCGCGGCAAGATATTTCCCGCTTTCTAGAGCGTAACCCGGGTTTGAGTTTTGTGGCAAGGGAAAATGGCGAGTTAGTGGGAGTGGTGCTGTGCAGCCACGATGGGCGACGCGGTTACATTGATCAGCTGGCTGTGCGCGCGTCTCACCGGCGGCAAGGAATCGGCCGTTTCCTGGTCTCTCGTTGCCTGTTTCACCTTATGCGCCTGGGCATTCGCCGCTGGAACCTCTTTGTGTTGGAGAATAACCAGGAGGCCATTGCTTTTTGGCGGGCGCTGGGCTGGGCAGAACGGGTAGAACTGGTTACCATGTCGCGGCAGGGTGGAAACGGTATATGAAAAATCAGTACATTTTGACTCCGTACTTCTTGGATAGACCTGAAAACGCGCTGTACGCGTTGGCCACGCCCGATTGGGTGGTTAACGATCCCGAACTTCCGGTGGGCAGCCCGCAGGAACGAATGGCGCATCTTTACAAGCCGCTGGCGGCGCAGGTTGGGGCGGCAGTAATGAGGGGTGAGCGCCCGGTGAGCGTGGCCGGAGATTGCTGCACTAGCATAGGCGTCCTGGCCGGGTTGGAGCAGGCTGGCTTGCGGCCTAACCTCATCTGGTTTGATGCGCACGGTGATTTTAATACCTGGGAGACAACCCCCAGCGGCTTTTTGGGCGGCATGCCGCTGGCTATGGCTGTGGGGCGGGGCGAGCAGACCATTGTGCAGGCCGTTGGATTGACGCCGTTGCCGGAAGAACAGGTTATTTTGACGGATGCGCGGGATTTGGATGCCGAAGAACGCGAGGCGGTGAGTGCATCGCGTGTCACGCACTTGGGTCGGGTAGAGGACCTGCTAGACTATCCGTTGCCGGATGGGCCATTCTACGTGCACTTTGATGCGGATGTGCTGGATCCCGCCGACGCCCCGGCTATGAATTATCTGGCCCATGGCGGGCCTTCCCTGGATATGGTGCAGCGCGTGCTGCGCCGTCTGGCGGCGTCGGGGCAGGTGCGGGCGGTGTCTCTTTCGTCTTGGAGTCCGGCGATGGATGGTAACGGCCGTTCCCGCAACGTGGTGATGGGCCTTCTGCGAGAACTCCTGGCGTCTTGACACCAGCCAATGACTTTTATCAAAGGCAAATGTGCTGTTTGTCACTATTCCCCCAACGCTGTTTGGCATAAAGTGCAGGGAATACTGTTGCTCTTGGTAAACAAAGTAGCACATTGAAAAAAAGGAATTTCGACTTTTCTGGAAGCTGAGAAAGCGTCTTTGCCAAAGCAATTGGTTCGTAGCTTCCGGTAAATGATATGTGGTGGGAGCATATGTATAAATTAATTTTAGTACCGCTAGATGGTTCTCAACGCGCTGAGGCAATATTGCCTCATGTGGAAAACTTGGCGCGCTGCACAGGCGCAAAATTACTTTTGCTTAACGTCATCGATCCGCCCATGAACCTGGTCAGCCCTTATGACATGATGCCCAGCTATACGGCGGAAGAGATTCAGGCTATGGTTGATGATGCTGAGGCGTATTTGCGTATGGCTGCAGAGCGCGTGCAGGCCCACAACATTACTGCACAAACAATTGTAGAGTACGGGGCGGTGGTAGCCACCATCATTGAGATTGCAGAACGGGAGAAGGCTGACCTGGTAGCTATGGCTAGCCATGGCCGAACTGGCCTTTCGCGCGTCTTTTATGGCAGCGTGGCTGCTGGCGTTTTGCAGCGCATTGATCGCCCCTTGCTTCTTGTTCGTGCCTGAAGGCGTTATTGAACATTTCGGCGGGCCATTCGTGAGGTTTGTGTCTATGAAAAAAGCTTTTTGGCTGATATTGGCTGTTGCGTTGTGCCTGACGGCCTCCCGTGTAGCGCTGGCTCAGAATAACACCGGCGCAACAGAAGCCGCATCCCCAATTGTCCAAGCTGTCTTGTTTTATTCGCCTAGCTGCCCCCATTGTCATCGGGTAATTGAGCAGGATCTTCCGCCACTAAATGAACAATATGGCGAGCAACTGCAAATTTTAGGTATTGATACATCGAAGAGCATAGGCCAGCAGTTGTACCAAAATACCATTGAGCAGTTTGCCTTGCCGGTGGCGCGGCAGGGCGTGCCAACGCTGGTGGTGGGAGACACGGTGTTGGTGGGCAGCGTGGAGATTCCCCAGATGTTTCCGCAAATTGTGGCTGAGGGAATAGCGGCAGGAGGGATTGGTTGGCCTGATATTCCTGGTTTGGTGGAGGCCGTTCCAGACCTGCCACTGTCGGCTGACCCACAGCTGCGGGCTGATACGCTTGCCGCGCAGGAAACGGCCGTTGCTGCTAATGAAGGGGTGGCAAACAGCTCTTCTTCCGCCGCTGTGGCGCTAGAAGAAATTGACACCACCGGCATGGCGGTGGTGGAGACGCCGCCAGCAGACCCGGCTGGTTTTACCCTGGCCTGGCTGGTGATGGCGGGTATGGGGGCGGCTTTGGTCTTTACGACCCATCGTCTCTGGAAGGCACAGGCGGGCGTGGTAAACGTCATGGAAACGGCCGTATCCCCTGTCAACGCCCCCCTTGTCCCTGTTTTTGTCGTCATTGGTCTCATAGTGGCTGGCTATTTGAGCTATGTAGAAATCACCCACGTAGAGGCGGTTTGTGGCCCGGTAGGCGAGTGTAATATTGTGCAGTCCAGCCCCTATGCCCAAATTTTGGGCATTCCCGTGGCCGTTTTGGGGGTTCTCAACTACCTGGCTGTGGGTGGGTTGTGGCTGTGGAAGCAGGTTAACACCCAGGCTCGGCTGCCCTTGTTGCTGTTGCTGCCCCTGACGGTATTTGGCACCATTTTTTCTATCTATTTAACCTTCCTGGAACTCTTTGCCATTCATGCCGTGTGTGCCTGGTGCTTAACCTCGGCTGTGATCACCACTTTTCTAATGGTGATAATTGTCAATGAAGTGACGAAACGGCCGTCGGCCCCACATCTCTCCGTGGCGGGCAAAAAAGTGAGAGACGTGTCATAAGCCTATTGGTATTTCGCAGTACCCTTACCGTGTTCGTGCCGGTGCTATTCTTGGCGCCGGTACAGGCCGGTTTTCCCAAAGAAATATAACTGGAACATGAGCCAGGGTGGTAGGACAACTCTGGCTCTTGTTTTTTTACGGCAATGGGCCGGTGGGCGGCAAGCCACCGGCTCTTTTTGCCCTTGGGTGTTGAAGATGACTTCTCTCACACCGATGTGATGACAAATGTCACTAAGGCTACCTTGTTTTCACCATTACCATAAGGCTTTATGGGGCGATAGTTCTGTGCCCTGTTTTCAAGAAGTTTAGCAAACGGTTTAGTAGTTCATCACCATTGTGGCTAAAAAAAGAGGACACCATGGGTGAGCCATCCCATTATCAAAATAAAAATTTGCGTGCGATTTAGCGGCCTTGCTCTCAAAAGGGTAAGGTCGTTTTGTGTTTATTGGGCCGTATTTAGCGCAAGCTAACCGCAAAAAAGGAGGTAAACCTTGACCACCACAGCATTTCCTAATGAAGCAGCACCTGCTGTGGCCCGCACCCGCAGAACTTTCATGCGAGAAATTGTAGAAGACACGCCTGGCGGCAACCCGCGCCTGGAGATGTGTATTCAATGTGGCACCTGTGGCGGTTCTTGCCCCTCTGGTGCCGACATGGATTACAGCCCCCGGCGTATCTTTGCCATGGTCGAAGCTGACATGCGCGAAGAGGTACTCAAGGCGAACACCTTTTGGTACTGCGTTTCTTGCTATCTCTGTATGGTGCGTTGCCCCCAAGAGGTGCATATTACTGACATTATGTACACGCTCAAGCGCAAAGCCATCCGGGAAGGGTATTACCGGGAGTCTAGCGCCAACGAAGCACCAGATTTTTCGGAGACGTTTATAGACGCGGTGATGAAGTACGGCCGTTCCTTTGAGCTGGGCCTGGCAACCCGCTACCACCTGCGTCACCATCCCCTGGGCGCGATGAAAATGGCTGCCGGCATGGGGCTGAACATGCTGCGCAAGGGGCGCATGGACCTGACTCCGCGCCGCATCAAAAACATTGACCAGCTGCGTGCCATTATGGACAAGGCCAAAGAAATAGCCAGAGAAGAAAGGGAGCACATAGAAATGGGAGGTGGCCGATGAAATATACCTACTACCCCGGCTGTTCCTTAGAAAAAAATGCCAGCGCCTACCATGATTCCACCATGGCTGTGGCTGCCCCCTTGGGCATGGAGTTCCAGGAAGTAGATGATTGGAACTGTTGCGGGGCCATTGAAATGATTGCCATTGACAAAATGCAGGCTTACGCCCTGGTAACGCGCAACCTGGCCCTGGCTGAAGCACAAACCCCCACTGGGCAAACCATGGTTGCCCCTTGTAGCGCCTGTTTCTTGAACCTGAGTAAATGTGATGCGTACCTGGTAAAAGACCCGCCCCTGGCAGCCAAAGTAAACCAGGCGTTGGCGGCGGGCGGTATGCATTACACGCCGGGCGCGGTGCAGACGCGCCATTTGCTAGAAGCTATGGTGCAAGATGTGGGGTATGAAGGGGTGAAGGCGCAGGTGAAACGGCCGTTGTACAACCTCAAAGTTGCCCCCTACTATGGCTGCCTCATCGTGCGTCCCGGCTTCCTGGAAAAATTCGACGACCATGAATACCCCCAGAGCCTGGACAAACTGATGCGCGTTTTGGGCGCCGACGTCGTAGATTTCCCCATGAAAGCCCACTGCTGCGGTGGCCACATGACCCAAATTAGCGAAGAAGTGGCCTTGGGTCTCATCTACCGCCTGCTAAAGAATGCCGCCGACTATGGCGCCGACGTTATCGCCACCATCTGCCCCATGTGCCAGCTCAACCTGGATGCTTACCAGGAAAACGTAAACAAATATTACGGCACGAACTTCAAAATCCCCATTTTGTACTTTACCCAACTCATGGGCCTGGCTTTTGGCATGGATCCGGCAAACCTGGGTTTTGGTCAAGAATTCATGGACGCGGCCCCCGCATTAACCAAAATTGGTGTGGAAGCCCCCCAAAAACCCAAGCCAGAGAAACCCACCAAAGAGGCCTTGCCCATGCCCCAGATGCCGGAGGAGGAGTGAGCGATGAGTGAAGAACGGATAGGCGTTTATGTTTGCCATTGTGGGTCCAACATCGCTGCCACGGTAGACGTGGAAGATGTGGCCGTTTGGGCCAAAGAGGAACTGGGCGATCACGGCGTTGTTGTTTCCCGCGATTATAAATTTATGTGCTCTAGCCTGGGTCAAGAACTGATTCAGGACGATATTAAAGAACAAGGGCTTACCCGCGTTGTCGTAGCAGCCTGCTCACCCCATCTGCATGAAAAAACCTTCCGCAATGCCTGCGACCGCGCTGGCCTTAATCCCTTCTTGTGTGAAATGGTCTCCGTGCGGGAGCAAGTCTCCTGGGTACACACAGACAAAGACCTGGCAACGAAGAAAGCAAAAGCGATGGTGGCTGGCGGCGTGGAACGGGTAGCCCATCATGAGCCGCTGGAACCGCTGCACGTGCCCATCAACGAAGCGACCCTGGTGGTGGGTGCGGGCATTGCCGGTATTCAGGCGGCCCTGGAGATTGCCGACAGCGGCTTTCCCGTATATCTGGTAGAGCGCGAGCCGTCCATTGGCGGGCACATGGCTCAGTTTGATAAGACCTTTCCCACGCTAGACTGTGCCGCCTGTATTCTCACCCCCAAGATGGTGGACGCGGGCGCACACCCCAACATTACCCTGCTCTCCTGGAGCGAGGTGGAGCGGGTGGATGGCTACGTGGGCAATTTCACCGTAACCATTCGCAAAAAGGCGCGCTATGTGAATGAAGATGTCTGCACAGGCTGCGGCATTTGCATCGAAAAGTGCCCGGTGAAGGTCATTGACATGGACTTTGAGGCTGGGCTGGGGTACCGCAAAGCGGTGTATCGGCCGTTCCCTCAGGCTGTGCCGAAGTATCCAGTGATTGACACAGAAAATTGCACCTACTTTAAGCGCGGCAAATGCAAGGCATGCCAGATTTTCTGCCCCACGCAGCCTAACTCTATTGACTTCGAGCAGCAAGACCAACTGCTGCAAGTGCCCGTAGGCAATATTATTCTGGCCACAGGGTACGATTTGTTTGATGCACGACGGATTCCGCAGTATGGATACGGCCGTCTTGCCAACGTCTTCACCAGCATGGAATTCGAGCGCTTATGCAACGCCGCCGGCCCCACTAACGGTAACGTAGTGCTGCGCGATGGGGTTACCAAACCCGAATCCGTCGCCATCATCCACTGCGTGGGTAGCCGCGACCGCAACTATAACAACTACTGTTCCGTCATTTGTTGCATGCAGAGCCTCAAATTTGCCCACCTGGTCAAAGAGCGCACCGGCGCAGATGTCTACAACTTCTACATTGACATGCGCACCGCCTACAAAGATTACGACGAGTTCTACCAAAAAGTGCTGGAAGAAGGCGTTCACTTTGTGCGCGGGCGCGTGGCTGAGGTAACCGACGCCGCCCGCCGCCCCGGCGAAGAGGGCAAGCTTATTGTCCAGGCCGAAGACACCTTCATTGGCAAGCAGCGGCGCATCCCCGTAGACATGGTTATTCTCTCTGCTGCCCTGGAACCCCGCGCCGACTCCAATGAAGTGGCCCACAAATTCGGCATTGCCTGCAGCACCAACGGCTGGTACATCGAAAAGCACCCCAAACTAGACCCCGTAGCCACCATGACCGAAGGTATCTTTATTGCCGGGTGCGCCCAGGGACCGAAGGACATCCCCTCGACCGTAGCCCAGGGCGCGGCGGCAGCCGCCCGCGTGCTGGGGCGCATTCAAATGAAGGAGCTGGCCCTGGAACCTATCCGCGCCAGCGTCATCGAAGAAAAATGCTCCGGCTGCCGCATTTGCAACGATATGTGCCCCTTCAACGCCATCATCTTCCACGAAGACCGCATGGTCACGGAAATTAACCCGGCCCTGTGCCAGGGGTGTGGCACCTGCGTGGCGGCTTGCCCGTCTAACGCCATTACCGGAACCCAATTTAGCAATGAGCAGGTGATGGCCCAAATTGAGGGGCTACTGATGTTTAATGTGGAAGGGGAATTGATTAACAATCTGGCTGCGGCGGAATTGGTTCCGGCGTGAAATAAGGAGACGAACTATGGCTGACAAACATTTCGAACCACTGATCATTGGGTTCACGTGCAACTGGTGCAGCTACCGGGCGGCGGACCTGGCGGGTATGTCCCGCATGAAGTACCCGCCCAACGTCCGTCTCATTCGACTGATGTGTTCCGGTCGCCTGGACCCTGAATTTGTGCTGAAGGCGTTACGCGGTGGGGCGGATGGGGTACTTATTACCGGTTGCCATCCCGGCGAGTGCCATTACCTGGAGCAAAACTACAAAGCTTTGCGCCGCTACCTGCTTCTGCGGCGCACCCTGAAGCAGTTTGGCATTGAACCACAGCGAGTACGCCTGATTTGGGCCAGCGCCGCCGAGGGTGCGCGGCTGGCTAACGAAATTAACAAAATGGTCGAGGAAATTAGAGCCTTGGGGCCGTTGACCTGGCGGAAAGTGATTGCCGCCAATGGTGACCACCCTCTGGAGGCTCTACACGCGGAGGAGGTGGTCGCATGAGTGATAAGCCGAAATTAGCCATGTACTGGGCATCCTCTTGCGGAGGGTGTGAAATTGCCACACTGAACATTCACGAGCATATTCTGGACGTGGATGCGGTTTTTGACATCGCCTTTTTCCCGTGCATTGCCGATTTTAAAGTGAAGGATGTGCAGGGATACCCGGATGGTTACATTGACGTTTGCCTGTTTAATGGCGCTATTCGTACGTCGGAAAATGAGGAGATGGCCCATTTGCTGCGCCAGAAGTCGAAAGTAATGGTGGCTTTTGGTTCTTGTGCCTATGAGGGGTGCATTCCGGCATTGTCTAACCTGACGACGAGAGAGGCGACGTTGAACACGGTGTACCTGGACAACCCCTCCATTGAGAACCCGGACAGGATTTTTCCGCAGCCTGTAACCGAGGTGGCGGAAGGGACGCTGACGCTGCCTGTCTTTTACCACACGGTAAAGTCGCTGGACCAGGTGGTGAAGGTGGATTACACCATCCCTGGCTGCCCGCCGGAGCCGCACCAGATTTGGGCAGTGCTGCAGGCGGTGGTGGCAGCACTGACCCAGGGCGCGGCGCTGCCGCCGTCAGGCGTTGTGGGGGCGGGTAATGTAGCTGTCTGTGAGGAGTGCCCACGCACGCGGGATGTGAAGAAGATTAAGCGGTTTTATCGGCCGTATGAGGTGGACCCGGACCCGGATGTTTGCTTGTTGGAGCAGGGGATTATGTGCCTGGGCATTGCCACACGCAGCGGCTGTGGCGCACTGTGCCCCTCTGTGGGGATGGGCTGCCGCGGCTGCTATGGTGCGGTGCCTGGGGTGGAAGACCAGGGCGCCAAGATGGTAACGGCCATTGCTTCGATAATGGACGTAGGGAAACCGGGCGAACTGGATGAAGAGGCGCTAGAGAAGGAAATTAATGCGGTGTTTGATTCGATTCCTGATCCGGCGGGCACTTTTTATCGGTTTAGCATGGCCCATTCTATATTGCGCCGAACCCGGGTGAACGGCCGTTCCCCTGTTGGCAACGGACATAATGGGGAGTAAAGGAAGATATTATGAGCACAAAACGTATTACCATTGATCCCATTACCCGCCTGGAAGGGCATGGTAAGATCGAAATCTTCCTGAACGACGAGGGAGACGTGGACAAGACCTACTTCCAGATACCGGAACTGCGCGGTTTTGAGCAGTTTTGTGTGGGGCGCCCGGTGGAAGAGATGCCGCGCATTACCAACCGCATTTGTGGCGTGTGCCCGGAGGCCCACCACATGGCGGCGACGAAAGCGTTGGATGCCTTGTTTAACGTGCAGCCGTCTTCGGCCGTAAAGAAGCTGCGCGAGTTATTCTATTCCGCCTTCTACTGCACAGACCACACGGTGCATTTCTATGCCCTAGGCGGGCCAGACTTTGTCATGGGACCAGACGCCCCCGCCGCAGAGCGAAATATCCTGGGGGTGATTCACAAGGTGGGCGTGGAGGTGGGCAAGCAGGTCATTGATTGCCGCCGCCGCAACCATCATGTGATCAAGATGCTGGGAGGCCGGGGGGTGCATCCGGTGGCCGGCATGCCAGGGGGCTGGAGTCGGGCCATGCGCGCAGAGGAACGCGAGGAAGTGATCGAAATCTCGCGGCAGAACGTGGAATTTGCGCTGTTTAGCCTGCAGTTGTTTGAGGATGTGGTGCTGGGCAACCAGGCGTATGTAGATTTGGTGCTTTCGGATGCCTACGCGCACCGCACTTACTACATGGGCACGGTGGACAAGAATAACCACGTTAACTTCTATGATGGCATGATTCGCGTGGTAGACCCGGACGGCAAGGAGTTTGCCAAGTATCACGCCAAAGATTACACGCAGCACATTGTAGAGCGGGTGGAACCATGGTCTTACCTGAAGTTCCCGTACCTAAAGAATGTGGGCTGGAAGGGGTTTGTGGATGGCAATGACAGCGGCGTGTATTGCGCCACGCCGCTATCCCGCCTGAATGCGGCAGACGGCATGGCGACGCCGAAGGCGCAGGAGTTTTATGAGAAGTTTTATGAGACCCTGGGCAGCCAGAAGGTCAACGGCCGTTACCAACCCGTCCATTACCGCTTAGCCACCCATTGGGCGCGGCTGGTGGAATTGCTCTATGCCGCCGAGCGGATGCTAGAGCTGGCCGAAGACCCAGAAATTACTGACCCCAACGTGCGCGTGCTGGTAAAGAATACACCGACTGAAGGCATTGGCAGTGTCGAAGCGCCCCGGGGCACTCTGACCCACCATTACGTCACCGACGAAAACGGCATCCTCACCAAAGTGAATATGATTGTGGGCACCACTAACAACAACGCGCCCATCACCATGTCGGTGAAGAAAGCCGCCGCCAACCTGATCCAAAAGGGAACGGTGGTGACGGAGGGGTTGCTGAACAAAATTGAGATGGCTTTCCGCAACTACGACCCGTGCATGTCTTGCGCCACCCATTCCTTGCCAGGGCAGATGCCGTTGGAGGTGGTGATTCGTGATGCCGATGGGGAGGAAGTGGAGCGCCTGAGCCAATTTTGCTCATAATGAATTGTGAATAATTAACAACGAACGGTGAATGACGGCCGTTTACAATTAATTATTCACAATTCACCATTCATTATTTTATGAAAACCCTTGTTGTTGGCCTGGGCAACCCGTACCTCACGGATGATGGCGTGGGGGTGCGGGTGGCCTATGAACTGGAAAAGCATCTAGGCAATTGGCGACTGAGCAGCGATGGGGAAGATTTGGACAATCCCAACCCCCATTCTGACATTCATGTGGCCGAGGCCAGCGTGGGTGGGCTGCGGTTGATGGAGCTGATGATTGGCTATGACCGGGTGATTATTGCCGACGCCTACACCAAGCCAGGGGAACGGCAGCCAGGGCGCATGCACCGCTTGACGTTGGAAGATTTGCGGGAAGTCACGCCCACGCAGCACAGCGCCTCGGCCCACGACGCTACCCTGATAACGGCCCTGGATTCGGGTCGGGCATTGGGCTTTCATTTGCCGGATGAGGTCATTATTTATGCGGTGGAGGTGGAGAATGTGCTGGACTTTAGCGAGGAGCCGACCACGGCCGTTGCGGCCGCCATTCCCCAGGTAGTCACCGCAATCTTGCAAGAACTACAGGTTGAATTCAGCGGAGGATGACATGATTTCACCAGAATTGCTGCGGCGGTATCCCTTTTTTGCCGGGCTGAGCGCCCAGCAACTGACGTTGCTGTCCCAGGTGGCTGACGAAAAAGAGGTTGGCCCAGGCGAATATTTGTTTCATGAGGGGCAACCGCTGGAAAAAATGTTTCTGGCGGTAGATGGTAATGTAGATATTGTGCTAGAGTTGCCTGCGCAGGATGTGCAGCATAAAGTATCTGAGCAGCTATTGGGCGAGATGGAAACCAACGATGTGGTGGTAACCACGGTGGGGCCAGGCGAGATTTTTGCCTGGTCGGCGCTGCTGCCACCCCATCAGGCGACGGCATCAGGTAAAACGACAACACCAGCGCATTTGGTGGTTTTTGATGGCCCAATGTTGATGCAAAAGTTTGTGGAAGACCCGGCTTTTGGCTTTGTGATGACGCAAAAAGTGGCCGGGGTGATGCGGGAGCGCCTGCAAGCATTGCGCATCGAGTCTTTAGCTAGCTTGATGGCGTAGTTTTCCGATTAGTTGTTCTTCAAAACGGCCGTTGCGCCCTGTAACGGCCGTTTTTTGCTGCCAGGTGCCCAAACATGACAAACATCATTGACTCTGGGTGACAGTCGCTACTTCCCTCAGCGCGCCCTCTTCTATTACAGTAGAAATTAGAGCCATCCCACCCAACAACGTCCATCTGGTCCAGAATATGAGCGGGCTAAAGCGAGGTTTACCAGAATGAGTACGATGGATCCCCAAGTTGAACAAGCCCTACGACAGGGGTTTAGATACCTCAACAAGCTGATGATCACCCTTTGGCGGCTAGGTTTAGGCAAATGGCTCAATGCCTGGCCCAAAAAAGGCGGGCAAATCATGGTCATCACCCATGTCGGCCGCAAATCGGGCCTTACCCGCCGCACGCCAGTGAACTATGCCATTGTGGACGGGGAAATTTACTGCACGGCCGGATTTGGGGCCATTTCTGACTGGTATCGGAACATTATCGCCAACCCTGACGTGGAAATCTGGCTGCCAGATGGCTGGTGGTCAGGGGAGGCGGAAGATGTGACGGGGTGCGCCGATCATCTTTCCATTATGCGCCAGGTGTTGCTAGGCAGCGGGTTTGCGGCGTATGCGGCTGGCCTGGACCCGGTGGAGATGGGTGATGAGGCGTTGAGGGAGGCAACGGCCGTTTACCGGCTTGTACGCATTCACCGGCTGTCAGCTTGCACCGGCCCAGGAGGCCCTGGTGATCTGAGTTGGGTCTGGCCTGCGGCCACGCTTATCCTTCTCCCGCTGGCTCTTCGGCGCCGCCGTTAGGTCATATTTGCAGGTTGTCGTTACCAAAAAGCAATATACTTTTTTGGAGGTGGAACATGAAATCTGTGCCAGAAAATCACGTGCAGGATAGTGGCGAATTGCAGTTCATTGCCAAGTCGGTGGGCCTCCTTGCTCTGTTGACAGGATTGGCTTACCTACGAGTTGTGGGTGTGGAGACTCTTGCCGCATGGCGTGCCCACGAGGACATTGGCGCAATTTTGCTGCTAGTGTTGCTAATTGTGGCCATTTTGGGTTTGGTACTGTCCTGGTGGCGGGAGGGTCTTGGTGGTTTTATTGCGGCCGTCAGCGCGGTGGGAGTTGGTATATTGGCCTACTCTGTTGATCGGCACAACCGCTACTTTTCCGCTTTTGCATACAGCTCCCCATTTATGATTACGGGAATCCTCTTTCTATGCTGCTGGTGGCGACATCACCGGCGGGGAGGAGGAAACTAAATGGAAAATGAGAGGGCTGCGGGGCTGTTGATTATTTGTCCAATATTTGTTAAGATACTGTCGTTGTAGGAAATAAAGTATTGGCAAGCAATTTCTTACCTCACTGTTATTCTCTTTTCTCTCCTTCGTCGAAAGGGACCGGCTGCTGAAGCCGGTCCCTTTTGTATTGGGAGAATTACCCCTCAAGGTCTGAAATTGCCTGGCGAATAATCTGGGCACTTTTCGTTAACCCTTGTTTTTCATCATCGTTCAGGGGGAGTGGAAAGGTTTCCAGCACGCCATCACCGCCAATAAGGTGTGGAAGAGAAACGGTTACATCCTTGATGCCACCGATTTCTGTTTTTGGTGTGCAAACTGTCATGATGGCTCGCCGATCTTGCAGCACATTGCGGACAATGCGCGCCAGAGCGGCTCCCACGCCGTAATAGGTGGCTCCTTTTCCTTCGATGATTTGGTAGGCGGCATTGCGCACATTTTGGTCAATCTCCTGCCGTTTTTCGCCACATAGGTCAATGTTGCGCATTTCGCAAAAGGCATTCAGGGGCATGTTGCCGATGGTAGTTAATGACCATGTTAGCACCTCTGAGTCACCGTGTTCGCCGATGACGTAGCCGTGGACGTGGGTGGCGTCTACGCCCAGGGTTTGGGCGAGCAGGGCGCGGTAGCGGGCGGTGTCGAGGGTGGTGCCAGAGCCAATGACACGATGGGCGGGAATGTTGAATTGGGTGGCAATTTTGGCGGAGATGTGGGTCATAATGTCTACGGGGTTGGTGGCTACGATGAGAATGGCTTCTGGCGCGTAATGAAAAATTTGGGGGATGACGACCTGGAAAACGGCCGTGTTCCGTTCCAATAGCTGTAGTCTTGTTTCTCCTGGTTTCTGGCTGACGCCGGCAGCCATGATCACTGCCCGGCAGCCGATCAGGTCTGCATACCCACCAGCTTGTACATTGCATGCGTGGGCGAAAGGGACCGCATGTAAGATATCAGCAGCCTCAGCTTTAGCTCGTGCTTCATTTTTATCAACCAGGACAATATTCCGGGCTGTGCCGTTCATAACCATGGCGTAAGCGGCTGTGGCGCCAACATAACCACTGCCAATGATACCCACTTTCATAAGGCCTCTCCTTTTGAATACATATCATTTTCCCGGAAGCTGAAATTCGTTCCTGAAAATGTATTGAATAAGAAAATCTTTTGGAATTGAATTCTGCCCATAAGTGAACAATATACAAGCCTTGCTTATTGGATAGTCATATACAAGAAACGGCCGTTTTCAACATTGACACCCATTTATTTTGTGCATATATTTTCCTGCTGAGGGAAAACTCATGACAACCCAAATTCTTGCCCTTGATGACGAACCAACCATCCTAACCCTGTACCAATCTATATTGGAGCCAGCAGGCTATCAGCTTATGATCACTGGGGATAGCCGGGAAGCTTTGGTCATATTACAAAGCCATACCATCGATCTGTTTATTCAGGATTTTCAACGTCCGGAAATCAATGGCCGGGAAATGCTTAAGCTTTTACAGGCTGATCCCAGGTTGCGCGCTATCCCTGTTTTGTTAATAACTGCTGATACGCGTGAAGATCGGGCGCGGGAGCTTGAATTAGACGGGTTGAACTGGGATACTAATTTGCAAGGGTATTTGCAAAAGCCTTTCGGTGCTGGCGATTTGCTTGATTTGGTTGAAGCTGTGCTGCAAAAGTATGAAAAACCGTTACCCCCTTTGGAGAAGCGGGGCAAAGAAAGGCAGTGGTGGAATTCTGTCGGCTAATCAGCATGAGGTAGCGCAGCCTGAGAAGTCTGGAGGGGTGCATTGGGCAATTCCCATCTGGCGAGTAGGGCGATGCCAAGAAAAATGGCACTGGTTACCACAAAAGTGCTGCGCAAACCCAACCAATAGGCTACGTGACCCTACCAATGTCGCAATAGCCCGCCCTGCAGCCACAATGGAATTGTCTAATCCGTAAACACTGCCCTTTTCACCTTGCTCTGTGTAGCGAGCGAGTAAAGCGCTGAGTGTGGGGATGATGCCCCCTGTAGCGGCCCCGGTAAGGGCTTGTAAAATGAGAATTTGCCAGGCAGCGTTAACGAAACTTTGTGGCATGTATAAGAGTCCGGCAGCTAGCGCGCTGTAGGTGAGAATGCGGCGATGCCCTAGTTTGTCACCCAGGTTGCCCAGATAAACGGCCGTCGCTGTTGCCGTGGCCGAGGAGACGCCCACCACCAATCCGGTTACTGTGTTTAGGCGGGAGGAGTCTATCATTAATGTTTGGATGAAAAGAGGGGCGATAGGCACCAGCACGGTACGCCCCAAATTTGACAGCAGGCGCAGCGTGAAGGTTAAGGGCACGCCTTCGCTGCCTAGCACGTGTTTCCAGTCGGCTAGCAAGCTGAGTTTTTGATTTGGCACAACTTGGAAGGGGATGAATTGTTCTTTGACCCCAAAATGCACCATGATGCCGGCCAAGGCCAATAGTACGGCCGTAATCACAAAAGTTTCTTCGTAGCCAAAGGCGTCTGCAGTGAAGCCGCCTACCAATGGGCCAATAGCTACGCCGGCCCACAGCCCTACCTGAATCATGCCCATGGCATAACCAGACCGCTCTCTAGGGGCTACAGACGCCACCAGTGCGTTAGCCGCCGATACGGTGCCGGTGATTAATCCCTGGATGCCACGCAGCAGCACTAACTGCTCGGCGGATTGCACGAAAGCCATGCCTAGCAAAATGATGGCGCCGCCAAACATGGCGCGTTGAACCATTAGTTTACGGCCGTAACGGTCGGCCAACGTACCCCAAATGGGTGAAGCGATCGCCATTGTAATAGCCTGGGCAGAAAATACGGCCCCCGCCAAAAACTCTACGCTGAGCGAACTGCTGCTGCCTAACTGTTGCACATAGAGGGGCAAAAACGGAAAAATGTTGGAAAAACCAATAGCCGAGACTAGCTGGGCTAGAAACATGATATACAACGTACGCTGCCACGGCGCGATGTGGCTAAAAAAATGATGGCGCTTCATTTGGATTGCCTTTTGCTTGTGCGCTGCCTGCGCGACAAAAGATTGATGCTAGCATGATTTTGATAGTGGGCAAAAAAGGGGAAGCTCAAGAGAAGGTGCGGGGAAGTAGCGGGAGGAGCAGATAGGCTAATAGGGCTGCCAGTAACAAGATCAGGCCGATCAGTATGGCTGCTAAGCACCCTGCCATATTATCGGAACTGGCTGTAAGAAGGCGAAAAGTGCCCAGCCCTAGCGACAAAACGCCACTGATTGCCAAAAAACCGGCGGTGAATAGAATGATGCTGAAAAGTACCCGGTTGAAATCGGGATATAGTGTGCTAATTTGGCGCACGACGGCAAGACCAGAGAGCAAGACAAACCCCGCTATGAGCAGGCTAAATCCTCCGCTGAAAACCAATTTTAGACCAACGCCGGTGCGATACCAGGTAATCTGCCACCGTTTCTTTTGATAGATGTGGCTGACAATGTAAACGGCCGTGCTTTCGTCTACCCCCTTGTAGATGAGATCTTGCTGCACCTTGGCGGCGCTTTCACCAGCCGCCAGGGCATTGTAAACAGCCGTTGCCAACTGGGTGGTTTCAAAATCCCGCTGCCGATTCAACTTTTGGGGATCGATCATAGTCTTGCTACTTGGGAGATTGGTGTCAATGTAGAATGTCTGGCAAAATCTGTCAATAGGTAGGATTATCTAAAGACGGTCATGGGCAACGGCCGTATCTTATTTTGGACGTAACTTTTTTGGAGAGGAGCACCCGATGAACTACCAAGATCCGTTTTCTACCCAAGTTATTATCATTGGCGCTGGCCCCATTGGCATTGAATTGGCCATTGCCTTACAACGCCAAAATGTGCCCAATATTTTATTGGAAGCTAACCAGGTTGGGGATGCTTTTACACAGTGGCCACCTAATACCAGCTTTTTCAGCTCACCAGAACACGTGGCTTTGGCTGGCGTACCGGTGCAAACTATCGATCAGCAGCCCATTACTGGCGAGACTTACCTGGCTTATTTGCGCATGCTGGTAGAAATGTTTGACCTGAACGTGCGTGTGTATGAGCCGGTAACGGCCGTGCAGCGCCTTAAAACCCATTTCAGCATACACACCCAGCATCGCAGCGGCCAACGCACCTACCACGCCACCCAAGTCGTTTTCGCTACAGGAGGCATGGCAACCCCGCGCCTCCTCAATATTCCTGGTGAATCATTACCCCACGTCACCCATTACTTCCCCGGCCCGCACCCTTATTTTCGCACGAAAGTGCTGGTGGTTGGTGGCAAAAACTCGGCCATAGAGGCCGCCCTGCGCTGCTGGCGTGGGGGGGCAACCCAAGTTGCCCTCAGCTACCGGCGCCCAGCCCTTGATATGGAGCGCATAAAACCTCATCTGGCCCTGGATATGGGCGATCGATTGCAAAAGCAAGAAATTCTCTTCTATCCCGCTACAATTCCAGTAGAAATTACAGCCACCCACGTCACCCTGGCCACGACCCAGGATGACTTGACGCCTAACGGGCACACATTTACTCATGAGGCGGATTTTGTTATTTTGGCAACCGGATTCCAGGCTGATATGACCCTGTTTGCCCAGGCCGGCGTTTCCTTGCGTGGCACAGCCCAGGTTCCCGAATTCAATGAACAAACCATGGAAACCAACGTACCTGGGCTTTATGTCGCCGGTACTGCCGCTGGTGGAACCCAAGAACGTTTCAAGCTATTTATTTCTACTACCCACCATCACGTGGACAAGATTGTCAGGCATATCACAGGCAACCCACCGGGACCCTTGGGTACTGTGACTGGGCGAAATAATGCGGTAACATTTGCAGAAGTGAAAGCCAATTGAACGTGACGGATTAGCCAATTGGCTGGGAGGCATATCATAGGGATGAAACGGCCGTCAGGATTGAGGAAAGAACCATGGACAATAGCCTAAACCATGAAACGCCCAAGAAAGAGCGTATATACAACCTGAATCAAACGGTGGCTCAAACATGGCGCGACGATCTCCATCGCGGGTTAGCCCTTGCCCAAGAAGCCTACGATCTGGCGATGAGCGAACCAGACTATCCTCAAGGAGTAGCTGATGCTCAACTCAACCTCGGTCGCATCCACTATCGGTTAGCCCAATACACCCAGGGGCAGGCCCACCTTCTCCAGGCGTTAAAAAAGTACCAGGAAATTCAAAACCCTATAGGTGAGGCGCATGCCTGGACAGGGCTAGGCCTTATTCATTGGCGTTTGGCCGATTACCCCACCGCGTCCGACTATCACATCAAAGCTTTGCAGATTTTTCGTGCTGAAGAAGAGACTGAAGGAGAAGCTATTGCGTTATCTCACTTGGGTTTAGTCTATGGATTAACCCAAGATACTCAGGCGGCTCTGACCACATACAAGCAGCTTTTGGCAATCCATCAAGCATCAGGCAATCGTCAAAACGAAGGATTTGCCCTCAACAATTTAGCCATGGCATACTGCCAATCTGGTAACCTGGAACAAGCCCGTGCCTGCATCTTGCAAAGCCTGCAAATAGCCAGGGAAGAAAACAACGATGCCCTAGAAGTCGTGGCATCAGACACATATGGGACGATTCTTTTGGCCCAGGGGGAGGCGGAACAAGCGCTAACACATTTTCAGCACAGCGCCCATCTGGCAAACGAGAAAGGATATCGACATGATGAATTGTCTGCCTTGCTAAACATTGGGCGGGCCTTTGCTGCCCAAAATCAAGTAAATCAGGCTTTGCAAGCCTGGCAGCGGGTATTGGAAATTGGCGCATCTTTAGGCGCAAAAGATGATCTGCGAAAGTGCCACCACCAGATGGCTAAATTTTTTAAACATCAAGGGGACCTGGCTGCCGCTCTGACCCATTATGAACAATTCCACGAATTGGATAGATTGATTTTTAATGAAACGGCCGATATGCGCCAAAAAACTCTTGAGGTTTCTTACGAAGTTCAGGCGGCCCAACAGAAAAACCTGCTGTTAGAAAAGGAAATAGCTGAAAGACGGCAAGTGGAAGAGGCGTTGCGGGCTAGCCAAGAAAGCTTGCATACGCTAATTCAAGCATCACCAGACAGCATCTATTTTAAAGATGGCCAAGGGCGCTGGTTAGTAGCCAATCAGGCGGGATTGAATGCTTTTCAGATGCAAGGCCTGGCCTATAGAGGGAAAACGGATGCAGAACTGGCCAGGGATACCCCCTTTTTTAGTGAAGCTTTGCTTCATTGTGTGCGTACTGATGAAGAAACCTGGCGCGTGGCGCACACAACCCGCGCCACGGAAACCATTCCGCAGCCCGATGGTACGGCACTGATTTTTGATGTTATTAAAGTGCCTTTGTTTAATGAGGATGGAAGCCGCCGGGGTTTGGTGATAATTGGTCGGGATGTGACGGCGCAAATGGAGGCGGAAACGGCCGTGCGCCATAGAGAGCAAGAGCAACGTTCCTTATACAACATGGTACGGCTCATGTGTGACAACGTGCCAGACTTGATTTGGGCCAAAGATTTGAACGGCCGTTACCTGTTCACCAACCAGGCCACCTGCGACAAACTCCTCAATGCCCATGATACCTCCGAACCCATTGGCAAAACCGACCACTACTTCATGCAGCGCGAACGTGCCACAAACCCGGATGACCCCCAATGGTATACCTTTGGCGAAATATGCGTCAGTTCAGACGAAATTGTGCTGCAAGACAAACAAGCCCAGCGTTTTGACGAATACGGTAATGTTCAAGGCCAATTTCTTTATCTAGACGTGTACAAAGCCCCCTTTTGGAACGAGGAAGGCGTACTGATAGGCACCGTAGGCTGCGGGAGGGTTGTCACCGAAGAAAAAAAACGCGAGATTGATAACCACCAGATGGCCAAAGCTCTCCAGGCCAGCGAAGAGCGCCTCCGGCTAATGGTTCAGCATATGCCGGTCATGATGGATGCTCTGGATGCCCAGGGTAATATCGTTTTTTGGAATGAAGAATGCGAGCGCGTAACCGGCTACAGCGCCGCAGAAATCATCAACAACCCCCAGGCGATGACCTTGCTCTATCCTGACGAAAACTACCGGCAGCAAATGCTTCAAGAATGGGCCACCAGAGGGAATCATTACCGCAACTGGGAATGGGAGCTTACATGTAAAGATGGCACCCAAAAAACCATATCCTGGTCCAATGTTTCTGAACGTTTCCCGCTACCCGGCTGGGTTTCTTGGGGTATAGGCGTGGATGTGTCTGAACGCCAGCGGGCAGAAACTGCTTTACGCCAGGCACAAAAAACGGAAAGCCTGGGTGTTTTAGCCGGGGGCGTAGCCCACGACTTTAACAACTTGTTGGTGGCTATGTTAGGTCAGATGTCCCTCGCCATGGTTAAGCTGCGCCCTGAGCACCAGGCCTGGGGGCATGTAGAAAAAGCCGTTAAAGCTGCAGAACGGGCAGCAGACCTGACGCAAAAGATGCTGGCTTATTCAGGACGAGGCCATTTTGCAATTCAATCGCTTGATTTAAATGCGCTGATTGCCGAAAATTTACACCTGTTTCAGGCCAGCATCCCCAAAAACGTTCGTTTAGATTCAGCGCTTTTACCTGATCTCCCATTAATCGAAGCAGATGCCGGCCAGATGCAGCAGGTTATCATGAACTTGATCATTAACGCCGCGGAGGCCATTGGCGAACAACCTGGTCAGGTGCTTGTGTCTACCGGCGAGGAAAAAATTGATGAGGAACAAGATGAAAAATGGCGATATACGGGCCAAACCCTCGTCCCTGGTAACTATGTCTTTTTAGAAGTACGCGATGACGGAAAGGGGATGGATGAAAATACGCTAGCTAGCATTTTTGATCCTTTCTTTACGACCAAAGAGTCTGGTCATGGGTTGGGATTGGCCGCCGTGTTAGGCATCATGCGCGGACATCAAGGTGGAATTCACGTCGTCAGCGAGCCAGACAAGGGCACTACTTTTAGGCTGTTATTCCCGGCTAGCCAGATGGCAAAACTGAAAGCGGTAGAGGAAACGGCCGTTTCTGCCCCACCCCAGATCACAGCCTATGTCCTCGTTATCGACGATGAAGAACCCGTATGCCAGGCAATTACCGACATTCTCGCCCTGATCAATGTCAAAACCTTCACTGCCCCGGACGGCCCCATCGGGCTGGAAATATATCAAAACCACATGGCTAACATAAACCTCGTGATCCTCGATCTCTCCATGCCCGGCATGAGCGGCGAAGAAACCTTTGAGAAGCTGCGCCAACTTAATCCCAACGTATCCGTTTTACTTTCTTCCGGCTATAATCAGGCCGAAGCAACCCGCGGGTTTGTTGGTCAGGGCCTGGCGGGCTTCATTCAAAAACCATACAGTGCCTCAGACCTGATCGATAAAGTCTCACAATTGCTGACTAACGTTCAGCCAATCTCTAACCCATAAACTGCAGCCCTGGGGTTTGGTCCAACGTCTGTTCCCCTGCCATCACCCGGACCGGATAGTGGCGAGCGTGTCTAGCCGAATCTTTACCGTCTGGCTGGCTGCCAGTTCCAGGTTCAATGCCGTTAGTTCGGCTTCTTCAACTTCTGGTTCCCCGGTCAGTTTGGCCTTTTCCGCCTCCAACTGCCGAATTTTCACCGCCTGAATTGCCCTGGATTCTTCCAAAACGGCTGGTTGATACCTATCCATCTCTTGCAAAATTTGCTGGTAGGCGGTGGCTGCACGCCGTTCAGGAATTGCTTCCGTCTCCGGCGCATCCCTTTCTCCTAGGAATTGCTGGAATACCCCGCGGTCAATTTGGCAGGTTAAAGAAAGGTTGTTTTCCTGAACAAAGAACTGCGGCAGCCCCCACAGGCCAAAGCAGTGGTTGCCCTGGTTGTCCGTCACGGAATTCATCAACGCTAAAGCCAAGCAAGAGAAATAACAACGGCCCAGGGATTCTTTGAAAATATTGCCGGAGATACGTGACCGCAACCCGCCGATGATGCCATTAGCCAGCATATAATCATTGGCCAGCAGCATCGCGTCCATCTGATTATCGTGGCAGGCTACGTCATCTAAGGAGATGATGTAAACAGCTCCTGCCGCCAGTTCCAGTTCTGGGCGCAGCAGGTTAAAGGTAACCTGGTTATCATTGAACAGGACCGTTCCGCTTAGACTGAGTTCTTCCAGGTTGAAATTGGCCAGAGTGGTATGCAAAGCGCCAGCGCTGGCTGCAGAGCGCTGGGCCTGCTCGGTTGCTAGATGCAAAAAGCCCTGGAATAAGCCGATTAACTCGTCGGCGATGCCCACGTTGACAATTTGCACGACGCCCAAGAGCTGGATGCCGGGCTGCTCATTGCCATCATCCCCGATCACGGTTACGGGAATAGCGCCCTGACTAGTAAACTGATTGTCAGAAACGGTCATGTCGCCATAGCCGCGGATTTGCAGGGCGGGTCCGCGGGGCACAATGATGGTGTTGGCGTGAATTTTGGCCGCGGGGTAGCCATCGGGTAGGGTCAGGGTGCGCTCTTTGTCTAGTTGCAGATGGAACGGCCGTACCGCCGCATTCCGCACAATAATACCCCCTTGCCGGCCTGTCGCCCTTTGCCCCACGCGGGGTGATCCATTATGCAAAATGCGGTTGTGGCTGATTTCCAGCCCCTCACTTTGGAAAATATAGATTCCGGCAATTGGCGCTGCCGCTTCCTCATCTTCCACCCTCTCTAAAATGGGCTGCAAGTAGCGCAGGTTGTTAGTCAATAATGATTTCTCGCCAATGACGCGCCGGGAAACGGCCGTTCTCACCTCAGAAGCTGGGGCAATTTTCTGAGCCATTCTAGCCACAGCTCGTTCTGGAACCCTGCCCTCTTCTGGACGCGGTATCGGTGTACCAGGCCGGGAAGGGACTTCAGTCGGCCCGCAATTTTCAATCAGATTGCCGGTAATATGCAAATGCTTGCCCCCAGCCAATACAATGCCACCCGCCACGGAACGGCCGTCGTCTACCAGCGCACCGCCAGCACACCCTACAATCTCGTTGTCCCGAATGGTCAAAAAATCTGTTGCCAACAGGGAAGACGGTTTATCCAGATTGGGTATTCCCTCCACAGAAATGCCCGATCCTGCCATTCGCGAAATATGGTTTCCACCTATCACAACCTGGCGCAGCGGGGCAGCCACCTGCGCCTCCCGAATATTGTGCGAAAAACCGTCCCGCGGTTGATCCTTTTCTGGCATAGCGCGGAAGCTAATGCCATGCCACAAGCCATCTGTCAGGTCATTGCCCTCCACAGCTACGTCGCGGCTGCCTCCCCACACAGAGATGCCGCCCCAAATCAGATTTTCCCGCACAATTAACCGCTGGCACAGCCCCGACAGCCCGGTCAGGCCACCCGTCTCCAACACATTCCCCTCCACCTTAACTTGCCGGCAGCGTTCCAGCACCACCGCGCCCATATCATTCTTCGGGTTAAAAGGTTCCCGGTCTCCATTTTCAGGTATGCGGCTGACAATGTGATTGCCCTTCACGTACAGCTCCCGCGTGCGGTCTGCAGCCACCGCCACAGCCCCAAAATCAATGTGGCAGCCGAGATTTTCCAATCTCACGCCCAAACAATCTCGGATAACGATAGCCGGTTTCGATGTTCTAACCCTGAGCCAGGTGTGGGGCAGGCAACCTGTCAGGGTGACATTCACCCGGCTGCGCAAGAGAATCGGCCGTTCCAGAATATATTCCCCTGGCAAAATGCAAACCCGTCCTCCTTCTGTAGGCAAATGGTCTACAGCCTGCTGAATGTCCTTAAACATGCCATGGCTGTGCACGCCATCGCCCACCGTCACCGTGCAACAGCTCTCGCGCAGGGCCGTTAGCGGGGGGAATAGGTTTCGGCAGTCATGAATGATGGGCTGCCACCGCCGCCGTGGTTCTGGCACGA
Organism: uncultured Anaerolinea sp.; assembly: GCA_964504445.1. GTDB lineage: Bacteria > Chloroflexota > Anaerolineae > Promineifilales > Promineifilaceae > JACSRF01. Next base: position 58,581 of record CAZDEO010000009.1, read on the forward strand.
CGGGTGGTTCCTCTTCGTCCAGTTTGCGCATGTAAGCCAGCAGCAGTTCCAGTTCCTGCTCTTCATCCTCAGCGCGCAAGCCTCTTTCATTGGCAGCAGCTCTTACTCCCCCTTCAGCCTGCGGCAGCTCTTCCGTTTGCTGCCAATGAATGAGGGCCAGGCGGCAGTAATGGTGTTCAATACCCTGGGGTGGCGCATCATCCAAAACCTCAATGTCCCCAGACGCCGTCCGTGCGGCAAAGGTCCAAAAGTCGCCAGTGATGTGCGGGCCACCATCAAAGCGCACCTGTACACCATCTTCCAGGTTGAAGGTAGCAGCCGTGATGGGAATCGGCGCGCTGGGCTGGTCCCAACGGCGCACTTTGGCGTGACGGCCAACCTGGTACCCGCTAATAGCCTGGCTGAGGGTCAGCTTACGCTGGGCTTCGTCAAGATCGACAATTTGCGCCATGGTTCCCGGCGTTCCCGCTAGCTCACTAGCGTCATCCAGCACCTCTATCCAATCGCCCACGTGTAAGGCCAGTACCTGGTCTCGCCCAATACGCTGCACAATGAGTTCCTTGGGTTTGCCGGCCACAAACTCGGCTACGGCAAAGACCACGGCGCCATTGTCGCGTGACCATTTGAAGGTTGGTTGGCCCGTGTCGCTGCCGTCATGAATTTCCACGCGGTAGAGACGGTTTTCCAGCCCACGGTATCCGCCTCCGGGGTTGATCAGGCAGGGATCGTCGGCGTCAGGGACAACCACGGTCTGGCTGCTGAGGCGACCGCGTAAATGCAAAGGCGGCAGCGGTGGCCAGGGGTCAAACTGGTCAGCGCAGTGTTGCTCCTCCACGCCGGGGCGTATTTTTACTTGCCAGATGGTTTGCAGGCGGGTGGTAGTGTCGGCGCCACCCAGGGCTTTTTCCAGCAGGTCAGGGTCTTCCAGGGCGGTTATGTGCCGCCGCCACACGTCCAGATAAACCAGGTCGTAACGGCCGTTTTCCGGCGCAATAGGCGGCGGGTCCAGGTAGTACGGCTGCTCGCCGTAGGTGGTGCCCTTCGTCTCACACAACATGCCATCCACATACATGCGCCCCGCCGTCAGCGTCAAATCCGAGGAATCGGCCGTCACCCCCACGCCAAAACCGGCGTGATCAATTGGCGCACCGCACCGCCCAATGATATCTGTGGCCCGGGTTTCATCCAGATAAGTTTGTATGCCGCCGGCCTCATTCCAATCTGCGTCCAGGTCTACCCGGCCTTGCTGCTTCAGCACCTGCGCATATTGCTTGTCTGGGTCAAACGTGAAGCGTGTAAAATCACCTTTCATGATGGTGCCTCCCATCTCTTTTAAGTTACGACAATCAACCCCGGCTCCAGGCCAAAGGGTAAATATTCTTCTAGGCGGATACGTAAATTAGTCTCGCGCTGGGGCTGCTGCAAACGGCAAAAAGCCCCCATTTCTGCGCCATCCTCGGCGCCCGTACGAATTTCTACTGCGCAGCGCTGGCTCAACTGCCCAAACGCCGGGTCGCCATAATGTACCGAGCTAAACGCGGGGCGCAATCGCGCCAGCACCGGAGCCTTGTGCTGAAGGGGCAGCGCTTCTACTGACCCATAGCCCAGTTCAGCCGCTTTCTGCGCCAGGGCCAGGTCGGGCTGGCAGCGGTAGCGACGCGGCGTCACCGATTGGGGCGGCGCGTAGCAAAAGCGTAGGCAGCCACTTTGCCGCCGCGTGACGCGCACCCGATCATTAAAAATCGTTTCCGAAGCCGTCAATTCCTTGACATGCACCTGGCCCCACAGCGTGACCCGTTCCAGGACGGTGGGCGGCCCGGGTTTGTCAGCGTCATCGTTGGCGGCAATGGCGGGCTGCGCACTGCCGGCCACGTCAGGGGCGGCGATCAGGCTGTCGCGCACCGCCAGCCCGGCGCAGCCCGCAGGCAGACGAATGGGTCCCAGGATGCTGTTGTCTACCGTGACCGTCAGATCGGCAAACTGGTGGCAGGGGGTGTCCAGCACAATACTGTCTAAGTCTGGATAGCGGGGGCTGCCATCTTCGTTGAGCCGCCGGCCGGGGACCAGGGTGCAATGCTGGATGTGCAGGTTGATGTCGCCGCACAGCTCCAGGCGGCCTTCCACCAACAGCCCGTTAAGCACCATATCTGCATCGCCATCAGAGGCGGTCACAAGCCACTGCCCCACCGGGCGCACGGTGGGGCGCAGCCCGTCGGCAGCCTGGATGATGAGACGGCCGTTTTCCGGCAGCGCCATCTCCAACAAGCCCCCATACACCTGGTTATCGCCAATTTCAATGAGACAGGGCGGGCGGCCAGCATCCTCCCAAACCGTCAGCGCTGCCTGCAGCGTTTTTAGGGGCTTGGCCTTGGCCACTTCCAGCTTCAAGCCATTGGGTGGCGTATCGTGAAGGGTTTTGCGCCGGCTGTAGGGGCCGCTGCCCAGGTCGTCGCTAAAGCCATAGTTGTAAAACACAGTCAATTTAGGCGGCGCTTCCCCTGGTGGAAAGGCAACGCGCCCGGTTCCTACGTCTATGCCTACCTTGCCAGGGGGCGGGTCGCGCCAGGTTGCCAAATTCTGGCAAAAGATGCGAGACAGGGGAATGAGGGTGTCTGGGGTGGCCAGGGCACCTTCATACAGAGCAAAGCTCTTGTCTGGCCCGTAGTAATCGCCCGGATTGAAGTAAAAGGCGGCTGGGCGAATGGGGCCGGGCACGTGCAGTTCGGTAGCCAGCCCCGTGGGGTCTGCTTCCCGTTCGGGGTTTGTAAAGAGCGGAGCCACGTTGCCCAAAATGCTGAAGTAGAAGCCGTTGGGGTAACTGGGCGCCGGTTGCGCGGGAACGGCCGTTAACGGGTACTGCTGCAGGCGCCACAGAAAAAAATTGATTTTACGAATATTGTAGCGGCCCACCAACTGATCCGTGGGACGCACGTCAACCATATGGCTCAGGGTATCAAAAGGGCCATCCAGCCGGTCTACGCTGTCCATGTCGCGCAGGTTCACCGTGCCCACCCGGCGAACGCTCAGAGGGGCTTGTTTCTCTGGGTCGGGCAACACATCATAGCGCAGATGGTTCAAATTTTGGGTCCAGCCCAGGTTTTCAAAGGCGGCTACGGCATGAGCACCCCAGCCGGTAATATCGCGGGCCAGTTCTTCCAGCATGGGCAGCACGCCTTTGCGCCGCCGGTAGTAGATGGTCTTGGCCACGTCAGCGCGCCGCCCCAGGGTAATCTCGTACAGGGGATTGTTGCCCACCAGATCGCCGATGTAGGGAATCACCCAATCCGCACAGGTTTCAATGAAGAAATCATCCCATAGGCCGTCCACATCGCGCTTGATGACGTCGGCCTGGGCGCTGATAATGTTTAGCAGCGCGCGCAGCGGATACCCTTGCTCCGCATCCCGCATTCGGTAAAAAACGGGCAGATGTTCGTATAGGTCAATGGCTGGTGTGCTCATGGTGTCTCCTCAATCAAATACTTAAGCCGACGCTGATGAGCAGGTCGCCGGTTGGCGATTCGACAGCGGCCAGTTCTGTGGGGAAGATGGCTAGACGGGGTTGGGGCTGCACGGCCGTTTCTCCATGGGAAACCCGGTCGGCAGCATACTTAAATCCCAACCGGTCAATGTCCACGGCAATGACCCCAGCCACGTCTTGCAGCACGCTGTACAAGTCGCTCAGGTGAATGGGTTGGCCCAGGTCTCGGTGGTCGAAGGCAAAATGGGCTTGCAGGGCGGCCAGGGCATTTGCCTGCACCGTTTCCGCCAGGTAATCGTCATCAATGGCGATGGCGGCCTGTACTTGCACGTAGACAGGACGATAACTTTGCACGGTTAGCTTGCGGTGGGGGTGGCGACGGCCGTTCAAATCTGCTACCAGTGCCGTGTAAGTGTCGCTATTTACGGGAATCACAGCGCCCCTGTCCCCGGCTACGGTCAAGCACACAGCCTGTTCCAAACCATCCCAACGCCAGGCCGCCCGTGCTTTGGCTATACCCGCAAAGGCTCGTGCGGCGTCTTCAAAATCCCGCAAAGAAACAACGCGGCCAAAGGTGCGCACGGTGTTGGGCGCATTCTCACGCATTTCGGCCAGCATTTCCGGTTCTGCGCCACCCGCAGCAGGCAGGGGATTGCTGCCTTCCTTGACGCCCACCGGTTTATCCAACAGGGTTGTCAGGGTGGCTGCCGCGACGTTGCCTTCCTGGCCAATCCCCTGGCGGTAGGTGGCAACAACATTATTCTGACCGGTGGGCAGCCGCGCGCCGGTTTGCCCATCACCAAACTGCACCTGCATCTGGTTCTCGTCGTCTACGCGGGTGGTGTAGACGCGGGCATCGCCAGCCTGCCCATAGAGGGTGTCCACCTCCTGCCAGCGCACGCCGTCCACGCGAATTTCCAGGGTGCTGGCGGCGCCGTTTTTTGCCCCAGCCTGGGTCACAAAGGTAACAGGCGCTTTTTTTAGGCTGAAGGTTTGAAACTTGCTGGCGGCGTTGCCGCTACCTAGCACTTCATTGGCTATGGTTTCGCCGTGAGTGACAGCAACCACGTTGGCCTGGGCAACGGCCGTGGCCCCATCCAGGGCCGCGGTGAGCGCTTCCGTCAGGGTGATGCGTAAATGGTCACCCACAACCTGCGCTTCCTCCACCCTGGTGACCTGCACCTTTCCCGTGCCGTCACCCAGAAGGATGCGTCGCTCTGGTTCCAACAGCGCCTCCACTTCCGATGCGGAAAATTCAGGGCTGGCGGTGTTGTAGCCCCATTCCACCAGGGGCACGTACACCTGGCTCCCCTGCAGTGTGGGGGCATACCCCTTGGGCCAGAAGGTGATTTCCGGACCGGCAAGCTCATAAACCACCACGCTGCGCAAGGATCCAATTGCCTGGAAGGAATCGGCCAGGGTTATTTGCGTCACCGTATCTTCCAGCGGACCCTTTTCAGTTTTTACCTGCACTGCGGCGGTAATGCGGGTGAGTTGGGTAAAATCGGGATTTACCAACAAAATTTGCGTGCCCGCTTTCAAATCATCATAAAGGGTATCCAGCACCAGCCTATTGCCGGAGGGGAGATTAAATTGATACCCTTTGTCTCCTTCGTTTATTTGCCTCCATGTCATGACGGTGTCGTCATTGGTAGCGGTGGGTTTCATGTAGCTCTTGGGGGCGTCATAGCCAAAGAGGCGCATTTTGCGCACCCATTTGTAAGCCTGGGCGTTGCTCAAGGACCAGCCGCTGCTCTGAATGGCTGGTTTCCAAGAGAGGGTGGTGCGCCAGTCAATGGCTTCTAGCGCTGTTACTTCTTTCTCTTCCACGCCAGCGGGGCTGATGAGGGGATTGCCAGTGACACGGCGCAGTACGCGGGTCAGCAGTTGCTCACCAATTTCGCGGCGGCGACCGGACGCGGTGGTCCAACTGTCTACGGCCGGGTCAAAAAAGCGAATGATTTGCAGTTGCTTAGAGCCGGCGGTAATGGTGTTCACTTTGGCGGGGGCACTGGCGGTCAGGCCATATTGGGCCAGGTAGCCAGCCGCTTTTTCTGGGGCAGCAAAGGCTCGCCCGCCCGCCAGGGCTTCGCTGGTGAGAGCTGCGGGGTTGAAAACGGCCGTGCCCCGGGGAAACAGCACAATCTTATCTCCCGCAGAAAGGTCGGCTTTCACGGCTTCTACGTCAGCTGGAGCCAGAGTGCCCTGGCGGCTGCCCTGAATCAGGGGGTTAGCCGCTGCTGGTTGGGCATAAATGCGAAACTGATTGAGCAGTGCCCTGGCGGTGATGGCCTCCATCGACTCAAATTTCTGGGGTTTTTCGTCCTGACCGGGAACGCTTTGTACGCGCATGCCTACCTTGATGGCGGCGCTTTTGCCCTCTTGCAGGGTGTAGGCCAGGTATGTGCTGGCAGCTACGCCGCTGGCCGGTTCATACCCCAACAGCGCGGCCAGCCGCCGCACGTTTTCACGCAGCACGGCCGTGTTCAGGTAAGCTTCGTTGGCAATACGTTCCTGGTAAAAGGTGAGAATATCGGACAAATAGGCCCACATTTCCAGCAGGGCTATGCCATAATCGTCGCTCTGGCGTGCTGTCCAGCTTTGTAAGGGGCGCAACAGTTGCCCGTCTGCTTCTACGGTACTGCGCGCAATGGCTTCCACCATAGCCTGGCGGAAGCGGGCAAAATCCCCAATGCGGTACACGACGGCCTTTAAGCCAGGGCGGTTGGTTACCAGGGCAGGGGTGGGGGATACGGCCGTTTCACAGCAGCCACATGCATCATTCATTCTGTCACTTTCCTCCCAGCATATGCAGGCGCAGCACGCCATATTCCGGAAAACTGGGGTCGTTTTCCAGGCGCAGCACCTCCAGCCGGCCCAGAGGGATAGCCCCTTTTGCCAATTCGCCATCGGGCAGGTGGTAGAAGCGCTTGAACAGCGTCACCTCAGCCGAATCCACCCCGGTAACTGCTTCGATGGCGGCATAAAGCTGGCTGAGGTAGAGGGATTGGCCAAAAGTAAAGTTGTCTGGATGAAAGAACCCACGCTGGCCATTGGGCAGGGTTTTGCTGCTCAGCGCCGCCAGCAAGGCTTGCTTCACGTCGGCGCGAAAATGGGTGGGCTTAACGCACACATCCACTTCAATTTCTAGGGGCACGTAGATGGGTGGGTTGATCTTCAGGCCATACCCCGCCTGCGTGTAGTGGATGACCCACGCTTTCACGCGCTGGCGCAATTCTTCGGGCAAGCCAATTTGCCCCACGGGGTCAATGGTCAAAAAAACGGTATGCCAACTCCCCGTCCAGCGAAAATCAGCCACAGCACGGGCCACTTCTGGGTGAAGTTCAGCCGCCAGGGCGTAATCTTGGGCAGTCACGGCGCGTTTTTGCACAGCCTGAAAGGCGGCGGGGGCCAATTGTTTGACTTCGGCCATGGGTTCCGGATCAATGCCGCCCCAGGCCGCCAGAGGATTGCGCACCCGTGTGACTGCAGGCCATTCAACGGCCGTGTCTGGGCGCACCAGGTGAACCAACGCATCCGCACCTACGTTACCCGCCCGGCCAACGCCCACGCGGTACTGGACGGTAATAGGTGGTTTGTCGCTTGCGGCATCAGGTGGCGCCATGCCGTAGACGCCATCCCCAAAGCGCAGCAGGGAACGGCCGTCATTATCCGTTTCCACGGCAACGTGGGGGTCAAAAGCGTCGCTGTCCAGCAGGTGGGGCACCGGCTGCCAGGACGTGAGGGTGCCGGGGACCATAAGCTGGGTAATCTGGGGCTGAGCCAGACGGGGATCCGTTTCTAGCAGGCGTATGGCGGGGGCGAGACGGCCGTTGTCGGCTGGTTGTGGTATACGGAAGCTGAGGGGGCCTTGTTGCAGCAGGAAGCGGTGAGCGCGGCGCTGCCGTTCGCTAGGAGGCGTTTCGGGCAGATAGTGCTCTTCTCCCGCAATGGTTTGGCCGTGGTCGGCCAGTATAAGGTTGCCCCGAGCTACGCTGACGCGAGATACGTACTGCCCGTCGCTGGCGCGGGCAGAGAGGCACAGGGGGAAGGCCAGGGCATCAGCGCTGTCCCAGCCCACGCTGGTCAGTTCCTGTCCGGTGAGGGGATCGCTGGCGGGGGTGACGGCCGTCAGGCGCACCACCTGGCGATGGGTGGGATCGGCATCGGCGGGCAGGCCGGTTTCCGGCCCGGCAATTTCTTCAAAGAGGAGGTAGTCGCCGGGAACGAGTTTGGCGCTGCTGAGCAAGGCTGCGGGGTAGGCCGCCTCTAGCAAGAAGCGGTTCAGACGCATACGGCCGTAGCCCGTAGGGTTCTGGTCGATGAGGGTTTGCACGTAATCGCCCAGCGTGATGCCCTGAAAGCGGGTGGCGGAATAGAAGGTTTCATCTGGCAGCAGGTCGTTAAGCCCGGCAATCAGCCCCTCTTTCAATGCGGGAGAGACCGGGTCTCCGTCGTTGTAAGCGGCCAGGAGGGGGTGAACGGCCGTCAGATAAGCATACACCGCCAGGGATATGGGATCCGTATGGTTGCGCAACTGAGCGGCCAAGATGCCAGCGTCTAGTAGGTGACCGGCGCTGAGGAAGGGCGACAAGTTACCTTCCAGGTCGATTTCTGTTACCCGGCGGGGCAGGCAGCATTGGCGGTTGCCCCAGGCATATAAGGAGATGTCGCTCAGATCCTGGTGGACGTACACGGCCGTCATGGTTTCAAAAACCACCCCTGCCGCAGCTTGGGCTTGGGCTTGCAGGCTGGCAGCAATAACCTGACCCGGCGATTGGGAGCCTAACGGCCTGTCAATATGTGCCAGCACCGGCGTTGCCGCCGGTATCACCCCGGGACTGTTGACGCCCACGTGTACAAAAGCCCGCGCACTGGCTCCGTCGTGCATCTGGTAATCAATGAGCCGGGCATGGCGGCGTACAGAAATTCGCTGCCGGGCTGTTTCCAGGTACGCTTCGTTAGCCACGGCGTCCTGGTAATAACTCAACTGGTCGCCGGCATAAGCCAGCAGTTCAACCAGAGCGATGCCCAGGTCAGCCGGATTACGCTCTTGCCATTCCGGGGCCAATGAGGGAATCAGATCTAGCAGCGCCTGGCGAAAACTGGCGTAATCCTTAGCCATGTAATCAATGGGCGGCGCAGCCCCTGTTTCCTCAGGGCATAGGTCTGGCGGATGGCAGTCAAACTCGCTGGGGCAGCCAGCCTTAAAGCTAAAATCACAGGTGGCGTAAACGGGATCCAGCTTGGGGGTGCTGCCATCCCCTGGTCCCCACACGTAATCTATATTCAGGGTATAGGTGAAAAAGTCACCCGGTTCGCTGACGCGTAGTTCCAGGTGGTCATCTACGCGCGTTACGGACTCTACCGTGATATGTTGGATGCGTACCCCCCCGGAAATGGCGAACTTTTGCGGTGCGCCATCCAGGGCATCCAGCATGGTAGCAAGATTGGCCTGCCCGGCGGGGGTGGCTTTCTCAATGAAAAAGATCTGCAAAATGCGCTGGTTGTCTGCTGGCGGCGCGGTGACAACTTCGATGTAGTCAATGCCGTTGAGCAGTCCGTGGGCAACAATTTGTTCTCGACGTTCGATGTCGTCGCAAATGAGGCTTTGGTACTTAGCCATACTTTATTCCTTTCGGGCTGACATCATCTAATCCAGGCGATTCCATCTGGACATCCGGGCTATAAGCCCCCAATGGTCTGACTGAAGGTGACTTGTTCGCGGGCGCCGGTTTCGCGGTGCATGTAGACGATGTCTACTTCCAGCCGTTCGTTCAGGTTGGTAATGGTGACATGTTCTACCAGGATGACGTCGCCCAACCAGCGCTGCAAGGCGCCCTGGACCATGAACTGGGTGGCGGCAGCCAGGGGATCGCTATTGGGCATGAAGACCAGCTGCATCAGACCACAGCCAAAGTCGGGGCGGTTGACGCGCTCACCGGGATTGGTGAAAAGAACCTGGTAGATCATGTCCCGCACGTGGTCATCCACTTCCGTAGTGGCTATGCGCCCACGGCCGTCTACGCGCAGGGGAAAATCGATAAATGACGTCATTTTTTGGTCCCTTTTGCCATCGTCAATGCAGAGTGCCAGTGGTGATAACCCGCACTTTGCCGTCATTGCCTACATGGTTCGTCACTTGCACGTTGTAGACGTCTAGGGAGGTGTCATCGTGATCGCTTAAGTAACGCAATACGCCCTGGGCAATGGCTACAAAGAGCAGGCGGCGGTCTTCTTCACCGGTGCCGGGCAAAGGTTTGCCTTTGACCTGTGCATATTCTGTCTTCAGGGCGTCTTCAATGGCTTTGGCCATGCTGTTTGCAAAATCATTCACTGTGCCTGCTTTGTAAGCCATTACTTCTCCTTATCCTGCTTTTACTTTGGTTGAAAGTAAGTCTGGGGTGGGGGGCTGCATGGATGGTACAGGGGGGACGGGGGTGACGGGCATAAATCCCCCGGCCATTTCACCAGGGTGCATGTGGGTGTTGAACATGGTGACGATGTTGGTCAGGTAGGTCATCAACTGGTCTCCAAACACCACGGGATGGGTGGCGTTTTCGACCAGTTCGATTTGGGGCGCTTCTACTACGGCTTTGACGGCGCCTTTGATGGTGATTTTGCCCGCCTGGACCTGAATTTCGAGGAGGTTACGGCCGTTTTCGTCACTCATCGTAATCATCTGTCCGGCGTCGTCCATGGTCACCATTAAGCCCTGCTCGCTGCGGATAATTTTCAGCGTCGGTGCGCCGCTTTGCCCACCATTGTCGGCGGGAACCTGGCCATCGCCCCACCAACAACCACTCCAGATAGGCCGCGAGGGATCGCCTGCTTCAAACTCAATCCACACCCCGGTACCCGGTTCTGGGATGGTAAATTGCCCGCTGCCGTTTCCGGCATAAGGGGCGCAAGGCAGCGCCCAGCCGCTGTCTACGTCTGCCAATACCTCGGGGACGTGGGCTTTTAAGCGCCCCAGTTGCAGAGGGTCGTTGTTGTCGGTGACGATGCCGCGATATTTGCCGTAAAAGTGAATCATAGCTGGTTTAGGGTGGTTGCTGGCCGTTGCGAATGGCTACGACAGCCCAAATAATTCTGTGCCTTGTAATCCTGTGGCGTTGCGCCGCAGGTTAAACTGTTGGGTGTATGTGTCGGTGGTAATCAGGTGGGTGACGCTTTCGACGTAGTACGTGCCGCTGAACTGCTGGCCTGCGCCGCGTACCAGCACTGGTTGGCGAGCGCGCAGTATGTTGCCGTACTGGGTGGTGTCTAAATCTCCTTGCATGGTGATGGCCCAGCTTGATTGGTCTACCAGGGCCTGGGCCTGGGCTTGCAATTCGGCCGTGTCGCGCAGGCTAGTCTGGCTGAGGAGGCGCACGCGGGGCTGACGGCCGTTGAGGGCGGAGGATTGCCCCAGACTGCTTTGGGCGGCGGCGCTGATGGCGGCCGTCTGGTCACTCTGGGAACCTATGTCTAACCCGGCAGCCTGGACGGTGGTGGGCTGCATCATGTCAAAACGGCCGTGCAGCCGGTTCACGTTGGCAGCATCTCCCAGGCCAATGGTTAGAGTTCCCTGGGGCGGCTGCGCCAGCCGCGGCGGGTGGAAATGCCCTTCGGTGAGGGTGGTGAGGGGGTTGGTGGTGACGTAGCATTCATACCCATTGCGGTGGGCCAGCTGGCGCAAAAACTCAATGTCGGTGCCGCGTTGGATCACCGTTTGGTTGATTTGCTGGCGCAGAATGGGCGTGTTTTCCACGTCTGGCAGAAAGCCGTGCTCGCCAAAAATGAGGCTGGCAATATCGCTGTCGGCCATATCACTCCAGGGGCGCACTTTCTCTTCCAGGTTCATCAGAATGGTGGCATCCATGGCTACTACGCTAAATGTAGATTGGCCGGGGTCGTTACTGAGGTCCAGGCTGGTTTCAATGACGTAGGCTGTCAGTAGGGGAACAGGCAGGCTGCTGCCGATGGTGATGAGCAGCGACATGGGCGCGAGACGGCTGAAGAGATCTTCATCCACAAATTGCCACCCCCGGCCATCTTGGGTGCTGCCTACGGAAAAGCGCAAGCGTACCATGCTGGCCAGGCTGGCGTGCTCTTCCACCTCGATCTGCTGTAAGGCTTCGAGCAGGTCGGCGCTGGCGGGGGCGTTATTGATGAGGAGGGTGTAGGAAACGGCCGTCATCTATCTCAAATTCTCCTAATCGGCTGCTGGTGGGATGTTTACCTGGGTGTTGGCTTCTTCAACCAGGTCGGCGGGCCACATGGCTTGGTTAGCGTCACAAATGCGCCAAAAGCGTTCCGCATCGCGGTAATATTTGTAGGCCAGGTGGTCTAGCCGTTCCCCCGCGGTGACCACGTGGCGCAGTTGGGCGGTTGTGGGTGGGATGAAACGGGTATTTTTGTAGCGTAGGATACGGCCGTTTTCATCTACCATCTCTAAATCACCCACTTTTTCATACCGGCTTCCCTTAAAAAACATACCTGCCTCCTTAAACTAAAAAGGGAACATGCCCCCAATTTGCTCTGCGCTGTTGATGAGATTGAGGCGGGCCAGCGCCTCCTTTTGCACCTGGCTAATGATGTATGCGGTGCGGCCCACGCTTGCCTGCTCCAACTCCATGTACGTCATGACCTTTAACCCCAGGTCCACCTTCGCCTGAATCGGGTTAAGTCGCTGGTCAAAGGCCTGTTCAGTGATCGTGAAGGATGTTAAACGCACCGGCAGCACGCGCGACGGCCCCCACACCAGCAGCACCAGCGGAATGTCGGCCGCGGCCAGGTTGGCGGTGCCGGCCAGGGCCAGGGCCTGGTTCAGCAAAATCTGCGAGGTGGGCGGGTAGAGCAGTAGCTCCAGCGCTGCCAGGGCTGGGTTGAGGCCAAAAGCCACCGTGTGGGGATGGCTGCCTGGCTCTGCCAGTTGGTCGGCGGCGTCTAGCTCCACGACCAGGGTAATCGTTTCCACTGGCGGCCCTTGCACGCGGTAGGCGTCAGCCCGGGCGGTGCTGGCCTGTTCTCCAGATGTTGGGGCCGCCGTCCGGTTGGTCAGCCGCCGCGTAAGTTGGCTGGGGTTGTATTGGAAGACAATGACATTGGGAATGGGTCCCAAAAATTGGGATTCATAGGCCACCAATGCGCCTTTGAGAAAGTTGGGACTTCTGGGAAAGTCAGATGCCATGATAAATCCTTTACTTACAGATGTTTAGCACCGCACTCCTGGGTCACCTCTTGTTTCCCACCGTGGTACAGAAAGGCTGGCGATATTGGCCACATCGGTTGCTCCAGCGGAAACAGAGCTGACGTGGGAAACAATAGGCGCTTCTCCATTTTCTACCTGTTCTGCGATTTGTTCAGCGGCATAGAAGCCAAACCATTTACCGGGAACGTAGCAATACGCGCTGGCCCCGCCACCAATGGCTCCCGCCGCCGCCTGGCTGGCGATGGAATTGACCATGAAAGCTTTGGGGTCTGGATGGTGCTGCGATTGCCAACAGTGTGCCAGTTCGTGGATCAGCAGGTTGGTGTTCGAACCAGGCGTGCCATAAAGGGAAGGACCTGCGTTGATGACGGTCGCATCACCGAGCAGAGGAACAGGTACGTAGGTGGTAAACGGCCGCCCACCACCCCCTAAGGCATCGCTCAATAAAATTCGACTAAAATTGAGGCTGCTGCCATAAACGCCCCGGGCTGTACTTCGTTCTTCGCTGGTCAAGAAACGCAGCCCTGTGGGAAGGCGAATGCCAAATAAGCGTTGGATAGATGGGGGCGAAGCGGCTGAATGAGAGGATGGATGGTTTTGCTGCACCACATGGGTGAGTTCGTGGGCCATGAGGTGACGGCCCTTTGCGGTGTGCGGCTGGTATTGGTTGTGCCCAAAGAAAATGTGGTTTCGGGAAGTGAAGGCTGCGGCATGGATGCTGGCTGCGGTGCGGTGGGCCTGGGAACTGTTGTGGAGGCGTACCTGGGCAAAATTCAGGCCAAAGCGTGGTTCAAAGAAGGCGCGTTCTGCAGAGGATAACGGCCGTCCTCCACCACGCATCGCCTCAATTTCCGCTTCTACATCGGCGGCAATCGGCGTGGCCTGGCTGCGGCTGGCCTGGATTGGCTCTTCCTCCTCCTCCTCTACCTGACGCATGGCTATGGGGCTGATTTCTGCAGCTAGCGGGCGAGCTTGCAACATTTCTTCCTCTTCCTCCTCGTCGGGCTGGCGCTGCACCTCTTCCTCGCAGGCGGGGCAGGCACGCTGGATGGCGGCTGGCCCCAAGGCCGGTGTGGGCATGCGCATGACGCGCCCGGCCACGCGGTCGGCTTCTTGTTCATACCGGTCGCCCGGCTGGTTGACGGTAAGCCGTGCCTGCAACACCTGGTTACTAATGCCGGAGAGGGGGTGGCGTTGTAACACGGCCATTTCCGGGCGTCGGTTTCGGTAAAGATTGCTGCTGGTTTCTTGCTGCCCTTTGCGTTGAGTGCGGGCCATTTCGCTCATGGTCTGCCTCCTTTATCAGTGGAACTATGGCCGGGCAATGACTGGGCAATCTGTCGGGCCAGGTTGGCGGCCAATTGGTCGCTGGCCGTGGCTGCTGCTGGCATGTCGGTTAACCGTAGATGTGGCTGCACAACGGCCGTTTCCGGCCCAGACCAACCCCGGCGCACCAATTCTTGCTGCAGGGCGGCCCCTAACTGCCGTTGCAGCACTTCTGCTTCAGCCTGCGTCAGGTGCATGTCCATCAAGACCAGCCGGTCGATGTTCAGGGTAATTTGCGTCATACGCTTGCTCTCGTTCTAGCTTTTTTCAAAATACTCGCCAAATTCATAAGGCGTTGCCATCTTGTCAATTTTGGCGTACTCGCGGCGGGCAGCGGCCATAATATGGGTCATTTCAATAGGGCTGTCTTGCGCGGCGGCCAAAAAGGCGGCATTCAGGGCAATATTGCGGATGTTGCCCCCAGGGATCTCCAGCCGGGCCAGGGTGGCAAAATCCACCTCGTTCAGGGGGGCCTGGGCAGGGAACACTTTTTGCCAGATATGGAAACGGCCGTTCGCATCAGGAAAAGGAAAATCCAGCAAAAAACGCAGCCGCCGTAGGAACGCCTTGTCCAAGGCCGACTTGCGATTGGTGGCCAATATGGCCAGCCCGCCATACTCCTCCATGCGCTGCAAGAGGTAGTTCACCTCAATGTTGGCATAGCGGTCGTGGCTGTCTTTGACCTCGGTGCGTTTGCCAAAGAGCGCGTCGGCTTCGTCGAAGAACAGAATCGCTCCGCTCTGTTCAGCAGCGTCAAATACCTGCTTCAAATTCTTTTCTGTTTCGCCAATGTACTTGCTGACTACGCCAGACAGGTCAATGCGGTACAGATCCAGCGCCAGCGCGTTGGCCAGAATTTCGGCGGCCATCGTCTTGCCGGTGCCGCTGGGTCCGGCAAAAAGGGCGCTGATACCCCGCCCCCGGTTCATTTGCGCGCCAAAGCCCCAGGTTTCATAAACGCGATGCCGCTGGGCACCCTGGGCGGCCAGTTCCTGAAGCTGCTGCATGAGGTTGGCGGGCAGCACAATGTCATCCCAGGCATACACGGGGTCGATACGGCGCGCAAGCTGGCCCAAACGAGGACCGCTTTGCTGGCGGCAGGCCTGCCACAAATCAGAAGGGGTAATGAAGGCTCCGTTATCCGAGGCGCGAAGCTGGGCCTGGATTTTGGCGGCATTGGCGGCGACGACGATGGCGCCTGGACCAAAGTTGAACTGCTGCACCAGGGCGGCCAGATTGTGGTGGCTGCTGAGGAGCTGCGGGGCCAGCGCTTGCTGCCAAAGCTGGTATTGCTCGCTGCTGGGTGGCCGGTGAACGCTGACGGTGATGGACGGCCGTTCCCACACCATTCGTTCTGTAGACCCCACCAGCAGCACCGCTTCTAACTGTTCTAGCCAGGAAGGTACGGCCGTAGCCCATGGCGTATCAGCCGGAGTACCAGGCGTCATTTCCAGATAATAAGCCATTTGCGATAGCACGGCTTCGCGGGCGAATAACGGCCGTAGAAGAAGTGCTTCGGCTGGGTCAGGCAAGCGTAGTTTCACCAATTGCAGCCCCGTGCGGTGGCAAACCGCCTGGGCTACGGCCTGCCGGCCCACATCCTGGCTGCCAACCAGATTCACAACCGGCGGTTCGCTGGCGTGGTTGGCGAGCCAGCGGCTTAGCTGGTCTGCCAGCTGCTCATGGCTGGGGGCTATGGGCAGTGGGGGCAGGGGGGTAAGGTATGGGCTAACGGCCGTGCTCAGGCGGTTCACGCCGCGCAAATAGTCGGCCACGCGGGCGGGCAGGCGCAGGGGTTGGTGCGCCAGGGCTGTGGCGGGCAGCGGGTCATTAACCAATTCAACCAGGGCATAACGACGCAAAGGCGCAGAAGGGAGAAAGCTGTTTCGCGCGCGCGCATCGTTGCCAAACAGGGTCAAAGCCAGGTGCAGCGTAGCATATTTGCGGCTGGCCTGGTCTTGCAGGTAGGCGAATAAGTCGGCAAAAGCGGGGTCTTCCTCTGGAGCAAAGCAAAGTAAGATGACCTTTTCTTCAAATTCAGTCAGGTTGAACTGGCGTGCCAGCAGGTGTAAGGCGGGGGGCGTGCCAGTGTGGGCCAGGGTTTGACTCAGATGGAATTGCCGGTCCTGATTGTGGTGCAGTGCCTGGGTGATGACGGCCGTTTCCCCATCAGAGGCATAAAATTCCGCTTCGGCGGCCCGGTTTTCTCCGCGCAGCAGCCAATCAGCCTGGGCGTCCGTCACCACGTCAGCGTACCCGTGCAGGGCGTCTGGTTGCCACTGCTGCCGCAGCCAGCGTACCCGCCGCTGCAAACGCAGGCGCAAACCATGTAGTTCGCCCGCCAAAAATTGGCTATTGGCGGCTGCCCAGTCCAGGACGGCCGTTTCCGGGATGTCTTCCTTATCGATCATGGTATCGTAATCGTTTCCTGGTCCAGGCATTCGGCGCCATTGACCCGCACCCGCACCCCATAGTCGCCGGCGGGCAGGCTGGGCAAGGTCAGGCTTATTTGCTCTGGCGTGGCGGTCAGATAGTTGGCGCCAGGAATGACCGTATCGCCAAGCACTGTCTGGCAATCTTTGTTGGCGGCGAAGAGCCGCGTGCCCTGCACGGTGAGTACGCCAGCGGCCACGCTGACGGCTGTGACACGCGGGACTAGCATAAACACGGACAGGTTGGAATGAAAGCCGGTGTGGGGCGTTTCAGGATCGCCCAGGGCGATGGTGCGCGTGACTTTAACGGCCTGGACGCCCGGTTCCAGGCTCGGGTCGTCGGGAAGCACGGCCGTCAGGCTGGTTTCTGTGAGCGTGGCGGGAGGAATGAGGAGATCGCCAATGCGCACGGCCGTTTCCCCACGAATGAAGCCCGTGCCTTGCAACACCAGAGTGTCGCCAATGCGCGCATAGGGCGCAGTAGCGGGAGGATCAGCCGGGGGCGTGCCCTGGCGCTTGACCCGCAGATCGTCAATTTTGGGCGTATTCAGCGTGACTACCTTCACTCGCGGTCCGGCAGCAGGGAGTTCGCCCACTGGTTTTGCATAGCTGCGCTGGCGCTTACTTTCAATTTGCACCACCGTTATCTTGTAGGCCGCAGAAGGGCGCATCGGTAGGGCCAGCGCCGTCCAAATTTTGCTTAAATCTTCCAATGAAAGGGGGTTCAAGGTCAGCTTAATGCGCTCAAATTCCCCTTGTAGACTGACATCTAAGATGGGCT
The DNA here is from genome assembly GCA_964504445.1 of uncultured Anaerolinea sp. Classification (GTDB taxonomy): domain Bacteria; phylum Chloroflexota; class Anaerolineae; order Promineifilales; family Promineifilaceae; genus JACSRF01. The sequence continues at coordinate 75,794 of CAZDEO010000009.1, forward strand.
GGCTGGCCTGATTTTCCAGGCTGGCGGTGATGATAGGATAGTCGTGCAGTACGCGCATAGCGGAACCGAGCAGGTATTGGGCTACAGTTTCGTCGGCAAAGTCGCTGCCAGCCTCGGTAAAAGCGCCATAGGCGGTGACCAGATAGTGTAGTTCCAGGCTGAGCGGTGGACGGCCGTAAGCGGCCGGATGGCCATGGCCGGGAATTTCCTGGTTTTTGTAAGCGGCGCTTTCGCTGATGCGATACAGGTACAGGTTGATGCGTGGCGCTTCCACATCATCGTCTTCACCGGGCGTAGTGATGGTCACCGGCACGGTGGTGGCGCCACCGGGTAAGGATGGGATGTCCATGCGGTCGCTTAGCAAATTGCGGAGAGTGGCGCTGACGCTGCCAATGGCCAGATAATTGCTCATAGCGACACTCACGCTCCTTCGCCACCGCGCAAGGTGGCGTAACGGCTAAACCCCAGGGGCTGGGGTGCAGACCGGGTGGGCAGGGGGGGGGGGGGCAGGTTACCCCGCACTTCTACTGTGCCGATTTGCACAGAGACGGTGGCCGTGCTGGCCTGATGGGCTGAGAACTGCCCCTGTGTTGGGGAGGGCGAGGGCAAGAGTGGGGAATCTGCCAGCGGGGCAGGGTACACCAGGGCGGTGGGGGAATGGATTGCAGTGGGGGCGGCTTGGGCGCCAGCCTTAGAAGTTACATCGGGTTCATCGGCTCTGGCCTGGAGGATGGGCGGTTCTGGCATGGTGGGCTGGGGCGTAGGGAACACGGCCGTTTCCGGCAATTTTGCCTTGAGACTGGGTTCGGAGCTTTCTACCGGCGTAGCTGATGGGGCGTCGGCGGACGGGTAATGGCCGGCGGGCGGGGGTAACGGCACGGGCTGGGGCTGTGGGCGGGGCATTTTTCGCGGCGCGGGAGATGTCGGGGTGAGGACGGTGATGTTGGCCGCGTGGTGTGGTTGATTAGAGGGCGTGGCGGTGGGGGAAGCCTGGGCACGGGGAGCGGGGGCCGCATCAATTTGGGGTGGTTCAGGAGTGTGGACAGGCTGATGGGTATCTGGTGGGGAAGGTGCCGGGTGGGGGGCAACGGCCGTTTCTGTTTTGGGGACGCTGGCGGCATGAGGAGGATGGGTTGGGACAGTTGCCGGGGAGGTGGACGGCCGTTTATCAACCTCAGATCCTGTTTCCGCGCCCAGTTCCAGCGCAAACAGGGGCGTGGCTGGTGGCTGGGCCACAGGCAAGGGGGGCAAACCAGCCCCACGCAGCACCAGGTTGGTGATAAAGTGACTCATCGTGCAGCGGCCTCCGATAAAGAATCTGCTAACAAGTTGAGGTAGCGGCGACGTTTGACGGCCGTCATGCCCATAATTTCAGCTTCGCTCCAATGGTAGTAAAAGGCCAACACATGCACCTGCTGGTACAAGTGAGGGGCGCGATCGGACAATTCCTTGAAAAAGTACGCGGCGGTGTCAAAGAGGGCGGTAAAGGTGTGACCGCATTCCGGGCAGGCCATGCTGAGCTGAATTTCTGCCTGGGGATCTCGTTGGGCGATTTCTGCCGCCAGAGCGTCAGCAATTTTGGGCGCAAGGGGTTCCTCTGGCGGCGTACCCAGACAGCGGCGCAGCAAATTGGCTGCCGCTTCATTGGGGTTGTGCCGGGCTTGCCGGGCTGCTATCTCCTGGTCGGCGCCGGTGGGCAGCCGGAAAGTAATCGTTTGAGTGCCGCCATTTTTGCCGATTTCGACTGTGTGCTGGACGGGTTGCGGGGCGTATGGAGGCAGCAGCAGGTCCGCGATGCGCAAATCAAGATCCATGGGTGCGCGGCATGCCGGACAGGGCAACACGCAGGGCATTTGCTCGCCCAGGGTGATGCGGCGCAGGTGTAACAACAGCGCTTCGCGGTCGCCAAGGGTCAGGGCGCGGGCCAGGTCGCCTGGTGGGCAGGGCAATGGGTGCCCATCGAGATGGGTGAGGGTGCGGGAAAGAACGGCCGTCGTCGTTTCTGCGGGCAGCCGGGCCGGGCTGTCTTCTTGCAAATAAGCTTCATCGGCGCCGGTTAACGGCCGTAGTCCCACCTGCCGGTAACATTGCCCATCCAACCACAACCCGCCCGGTAAGGTAACTGTCGTGTCCATGCCTGGGTTCCCTTCCTGATGAAAGAAGGCGTTATTGTGGGCTACAGGGTTGGCTCAGCCGGTTCAACGACGGCCGTGTCTCGTTCCCAGCCTTCGTTTTCCAGCTTGATGGTTTGAATGGCCACGGCATTACTGCTGGCGTCCAGGTCGGGTAAAGCCTGGTATTCGGAAACCCAGCAGCGGTACAGCTTGTAGGAGATGGCTAACTGGCCGGCCTCGTTGTACACGTCAATGATGATATCTTTGCGAAAGTCAGCCAGGGAGACCTCGCTGCCCAGGCCAGAGCCGAAATTCCACACCTTATTGGCCCACACCTCAAATTCGGTGTCGTGGGTGACGCCACGCTCCAGGGTCACAGGTTCATATTTGGTTTGCCCCGGCGATTTGCGAACCATGCTGGGGTCGCCACCTTCCCGGTGGGTGACGACTTCGGTGGTGCGTTTGAGGGCGCTAACTTTACTGATACCGGCCACGTAACGGCCGTCCCACTTCACGCGGAATTTGTAATTTTTATAGGGATCAAAACGGTTGGCGTTGACGCTAAATTGGGCCACAATCCACCTCCTTACGTTTGAATCTCGCCGGCAATCTGGCTAATCTTGATGATGACGAACTCGGCAGGTTTGAGCGGTGCGAATCCTACCAAAATGTTTACGATACCCAGATTGATGTCATTTTGCGTGGTCGTTTCCTTATCACACTTTACAAAATACGCTTCTTTCGGGGAGCTGCCCTGAAATGCGCCCTGGCGGAATAAATTGTGCATAAAGGCGCCCACATTCAGGCGAATTTGCGCCCACAGCGGTTCGTCATTTGGCTCAAACACCACCCATTTGGTCCCCCGGTAAAGGCTTTCCTCTAGGAACAGAGCCAGGCGGCGTACAGGCAGATACTTCCACTCGGAGGCCAGCACGTCCGCACCATCTAAGGTGCGCGCACCCCACACCACGTTGCCAATCACGGGGAAGTTCCGCAGGCAGTTCACGCCAATGGGGTTCAACGTGCCATTTTCGCCATCGGTCATTTTGTAAGCCAGCTCCCGCACCCCGGTCAGGGTCGCTTCCAGGCCGGCAGGCGCTTTCCACACGCCGCGCTGCGCATCAGTGCGGGCCATAATGCCGGCCACCACGCCGCAGGGGGCAAATTCCTCCAGGCGATTTTCTTGCAGCGGATCGGCCATTTTCACCCTGGGGTAGTACAGAACCGCGTTCTTGTCCCGCAAGGTGAAAAGCCCGGTGCTGCTCTGGCTGTCGCTAACTACCTGGGGAGGCCTGCTCCAGCCGTTGGCAGGGTTCGGAGGATCGACGATGAGCATGGCCCGCCGGCCACGGCAATATTCCAGAGCTGCGTCCCACGTTGTGCTGGCAACGTCCGCATCTCGCGTAAAGGGTGGAATGCAAAGCAGGTTGAATAGGTCTGCGTGTTCCAACGCGTAAAGGCCGGTGCGATCGCTTTCGCTGCCTTCATAATCGCCAGCCACAAGAACAGCCCCGTCTGCGCCGTTGGTGAACATGTCTTCACCGATATTGGGTCGCAGTGCGGGAATGCTGGCGCCAGCTCGCACCCAGGTGGAGGTGTTTTCCAGTACGCTGCGGACGTAACGCGGTGAGTTCACGTCCGTGGAGACATTGCGGAATATTTCGGAGGCGATGACGTTATCGGTGGCATTTGTGCCATCTAGCTCAGCGATGGTCAGGTTGAAGAGCGTGGTGTCGCTGGGGTTTTTGGTGTTATGGTCTATGGTAGCGCGCAGATAGTTGCCCCAGCCCCCTTCGTTTTCCGTCTCCAGGTCCAGTCCGCCCATGTTGACGGTGGCGATGGAGGCGTTGAGGGCCGGGTTGGCATCTCCGCTGTGAACAACGCGCACAATGAGAGCGTCGGACCCGCCGTTGAGGAAGAAGTGCTGCACGGCGTAGCTGAGGGTGCTGTCTACCCATAGGCCACCAAAGATGCGTTCGAATTCACCGAAGCTTTGGACGCGGGCGGGCTGGTTAACGGGGCCGCGCAGAGCACGGCCGATGAAGGCAGTGATGGACGTGGCTACACCGGTTATAGTGCGCACGCCGCTGGGCATTTCTTCAATGTATACACCGGGGTAAGTTGGCGTAACAGGCATGGGAAATCTCCTTCATTCAGTTAAGGTGTGGCGTCGCGGCCTACGAGGATGTTGACGCGGGCATCGGCCGTGGTGCTGTTGTTAAAAAAGACCAGACTGGTAGGATACTCTTCTAGCAAGCTGATGGTCCCTTCGCCAAGTAAAATGTGGGCAGCGTCCAGGGTGACGTCAGTGGTGCCGCTGCCAACGCGATAAACCAGGTCTTGGTAAGCGGTGGCGGTGATGAACAGGAATTTGACGCCCGCACTGCCGGGTTGAATTTCTACGGTGGTGGCGGCGCCGCCCTGAGGGATGGTGGCTTCAATTTTGTCGTAGGCGTCAACGTTGAGGTCAGCGGATGCCTGGACGGATGGGCCACCGGTCACCTGGGCACTGAAGGACCAACTGATTTTTTCGGGCATGGGTTACCTCCTTTGGGGGGTTAGAAACGGCCGTTACATGGGGGTGGGCTGCAAAAACGGCATGATAAACTCAAGGATCGCTTCTGGCTTTTCTAAGTGTTGCCGTTCACCGCTGGGCACGTGGGTGATGTGTCCACGCCACTTGCTGGGCTGTTGGGCCGTTTCTTGCTCTTCTAGCCAGAAGCGCACGATAAAAGAATGGTTGTTGGTTTCAGCCGACTGCATGGGTTTTTTATTCTTAATTGAGCGGCTAAAGTGTGGGGTGACATGAACGGGTAAACGGATAAGTGCCGCTAGAATAACAGACGGCCGTATCTGGCAGCGTTGTGAATGCGTGGCTCATGTGTATCAATTTGCTGTGGATTAGATGAAAATCAAGGAAGGTTGTGGGGGGTGGATTCGAGAAGGGCAATTTCTTGCCGGGTTTGGGCCGCCAGATTTGCCAGCAGGGCTTGCAATTGTTTGAGCTGATCGAGGCGCTGTTGTTGGGCAACGGCCGTTTCTCTTCCATGACCTCCCCCCGACAGCGGCATATCCGTCTGAATTTGTTGCAGCAATGCCCGTGTACGTTTGCCAGGTGTCACGTTTAGCTCCTTGCGCAATATTTCGGCACACCGCTCATATTGGCGCAGCGCTTCTGTGCGGTTATCAGAAAGGTAGAAGAGGCGCATCAGGCAGCGATGCGTCCGTTCACGGGCGGGATCAATGCGCAAAATTCGCAGACCATGCTCAATACCCGACTCGTATTCCCCACGACATTCACAATAATGCAGCAGCTTATCCAGCATTACCAGGTACATGTGCTGGAATCGTTCCCGTTCAAACAAGCACCAATCCTGATACCACCCATAGAGCAGTTCCCCGTGGTACAAAGAGACGGCCTGCGCCAATTCTTGCGCCAGGTCTTCCTCTAAATCACACCCACGGAGGGAGAGACTGCGGGTGTAGGCGGCTTCAAAAACAGCGACGTCCAGCCACAACCCGGCGTGGCTGTTGAGCTGAATGGAGTTGTTGTCGGCCTGGATCAGGTTTACGGCCGTAGCGGGCAAATAGGCATCTAACGTATTATGCAACTGCCACAATGCCTTGCGCAGGTAACTGCGAGCCTGCGTAAGAGGATTATCTTGCCACAGCAGCGCAGCCAGTCTGTCCCGCGGAATCGCGCGGTCCCGATAAAGCAGCAGGTAGCTAAACAACTCCTGAGTTTTGCAGCTATCAAATCCTTGTACAGATTGGGATTGGCACTCTACGCAGAGTTGACCAAAGAGAGAAATCTGGAGCATGCCCATGGAAATTACTCCTTTGTACCGGTGAGGCCTGGTAAATTCACGCACGCCAAATAGTGGGGACGCCTAATGATTCCTGCAAAAATGGAATGGTGGACTATGGTTTACACTGCGTTGTGTGGTGGGCTATATGCTGTGGTAAGTGCAGCGGGGCTGTCGCAGTAGTTTTCATTGTAAAGGAATCCACCGTGACTATCAACCGCCAATTTGAAAACCAGCAGGCGCCGGTTTGGGCGTCAGCCAGCCCCACTTGAAATCCAGAGATTCTAAATGGGGCTATGCGAATCAGTGTAAAAAGCGGTTTAAGAATTGGATGATGGCCGGATAAGCCACTTCCTTATTTTTGAGCTTCGCCAATCCGTGTCCCTCATCATCAAAAACGAGAAAGTCTACTGGTACGCCCCGTTTTTCCAGGGCGGCGACCAGTTGTTCAGCTTCGCTCAAGGGCACGCGGGGGTCATTGGCGCCGTGTATGACCATGAGCGGTGCGGTAATGCGCTCAACCTGGTTGAGGGGGGAGATGGATTGCAGGAATTCGCGGTGTTGGGCCAGGCTACCATACTCTGATTCTCGGTGGCTGCGGCGGTAGTCGCTGGTGTTTTCCAGGAAGGTGACGAAGTTGCTGATGCCTACGATGTCTACGCCAGCCGCCCACAAATCGGGGTACGTGGTGAGAGCAGAGAGTACCATGAACCCGCCGTAGCTGCCGCCATATACGGCGATGCGCTCGCCATCAAAAGCGGGTTGGGCCTTGAGCCAATAGGCGGCGTGGGCCAGGTCGGCTACGGAGTCCATGCGCTTCTCCACGTCGTCCAGGTGGCTGTAGGCCCGGCCGTATCCCGTGGAACCTCTCACGTTTGGGGCCAGCACCGCATACCCGTGATGCACCAGGTATTCGGCCAGGAAGTTGAAGTAGGGGCGGAACTGGCTTTCTGGGCCACCGTGCACCATGACCACTACCGGCAGCGGCTGGTTGGCGCCATTTGCTGGTTTGTACAGCCAGGCGGGAATCTGACGGCCGTCAAAGGTAGGATAGTGAATGAGTTCCGGAGCCACAAAGCGGTTGGCGGGGATGCCGCCATGGGGCATGCGCGTGACGGCTTGCACAGTGTCGTCGTCTAAGTCCAGGTTCCAAAGGTAAATGTCGCTGGTGCGGGTGGCGCTGGTGTAAGAAAAGGCCAGGCGGCGCGAGTCGGGCGAAAATTCGAGGGCGCCATCGTACCAGCCCACCAGGCCGGGCGCGTCTTCCGGCAGGGGGGCAGGCCGGGAAAGGCCCATGCCTAGATCAATGAGTTCCAGCTTGCTACGGCCGTTTTCGTTGATGCTGAAGGCCAGGTAACGGCCGTTGGGCGATAACGCCATTAGCTCTACGTCCCAATTGGGGGTCACCAACTTTTCCCAGGCCAGGGTGGCTAAATCTAGCCGCGCCACGTGCAGAAAGTCCGAGTCTAGGTCGGTAATGGTGTAGAGGAAACGGCCGTCTTTACTGTAGGCAAGCTGCATAAATTGGGCCGTTTTGTCCGGCGGGTTGAGCTGGCGCACCTGCCCCGTGCTCAGGTCTACCTCCAGCAAGTCATGGTCGGCAGAGCGGGCCATGCGTATAAGGGCTACCCGTTGTCCGTTGGGCGCAAAGCGCTGCCCGTGCAGGTAGCCTGGTTCTTCGTGCTGCCACAACAATTCCGCCGCGCCGCCAGACATGGGCTGGCGGTACAGGTCAAACTGCCCCGGATGCCGCCGGTTGGCGGAGAAGAGCAAAAATTGGCCGTCCGCTGACCATTCGCCGGGAATGTGCAGCGCCTGCTCAAAGCCTGCCGAGAGAAAAACCTCTTCACCACTGTCCAGGTGAAGTAGGAACATCTGCGCGTTTTCGTTGCCGCCCACGTCGTGGGTGAAAAAGAGGCGGTTGTCTCCGGCCACGGGCGAGAGTTTAGCGCTCATCACCCGGTCTACGGCAAAAGTTACCTGGTCGGGCCAGGGGATGGTGTGGGCTGCGGCCTCCAGGTCAATGCGCCACGCCTGGGGCATGCCGGTGGCGTTGCTGAGGAAAGAGAGGAAACGGCCGTTGCCCGAGAAGCTGGGCAGGTAGGCCATTTGCACGTTCAGGTAGCGGGAAATTGGGTAGGTCATGGTTAAACTCCAAAAGTTTTGTTTGTAAGGGCAAAGAAGACAAAGCATAACGCAAAGGATCAAAGTTTGAAAGGGTAAAGGTTCTGCTTCTTTGTTTCTTTAGCCCTTTTGCGATAAGTGCTTGGAATACCGCCTTAGAGGGTGAAAACGGCCGTTTTTCGTGGTAAGCTCTCCATCATGAAACAAGAACAAAGGTCACCATCGTCATCTCATCGTCCAACGCCGCGGGAGCTGCGTTTTAGCTTTTTGCTGCCTGTTGTCATCACCCTGGCGGTTTGGGTGGCCGGAGCCATTGTGCTGGTCATCTTCCCCACCCAGTTCAACTTGATTCTGGCGCTGCTGGTAGGCTTTAGCCTGGTTGTTTACCTGGTGTATTGGACGCGCAAAGAGCGGCGCAGCCTGCAAGTCATAGCCGTCCTCTTTGCCTTGCCTGCCCTGGCGGGCATTACCTGGGGTATGATCCAGGGAAATTTGGGCTATACCTTTTTGGGGTTAGGCGTAACGGCCGTACTGCTTTTCCTGCAGCGCCTGCTCAACACGCCCATCTCCTACCGCGCTGCCTATCGCCAATGGGTGCAGGGCAACCAGGAAGAAGCCCTGGACCTGATCAACCGTTCCATTGCCGCCCGCCCTGATTTTTGGCAATCCTACCAGCTCCGCGCCCTCATCTATCTGCAATCCATGAACTTCCAGCATGCCGAAAAAGACGCTCGCGCTGCTTTGGAGCGCAAGCCCAACGCCCACCCCGTTTACAATACCCTGGGGCAAATTTACCTGGCGCAAAATCGCTTTGCTGAGGCGGAAGAGGCGTATATGGCCGCTTTAGAGTTAGCTCCTGATTATGCGCTGTACAACTTTCACCTGGGCCTGAGCCGCTACCGGTTGGAAAAATATCGCCCCGCCGCAGAGGCGCTGGCCGCGGCCAGCCAGGGCACGCTGCCCATGGCGGAGCATGACGTGCAGGTGTATTATTTTTTGGCCCGCAGCCTGGAGCAGCTTGGCGAGACGGCCAAAGCGCAAGAGGCGTGGGCGTTGATGGCGCGGTTTCAGGAGGGGCTGGCGGCGCTGCGGCGCGACCTGGAGAATCAGCCGGATTACCCCCACGTGGCGCTGCTGCGGGCTGACGTGGCGGAGATGCGCCAACGCATGAAGGAGGAGACGGCCGATGGTTGAGCCGCGCTATGAGCTGCTGAAAACGGCCGTGCTGGCCTTGGCCGCGGAAATGGAGGAGATGCACAGCCGTTATGTGCAGCTAGCCCGCCACGACCCGTACCTGGCCCAATCTTACCGCATGGCTGCGGACCAACTGCGACGGCTGGTAACGGCCGTAGAGAACCAGGATGTACCGGCGGAAACGGCTGTGGCCGCCGCCCTCGCTCGCCAGGCCCACCTCAAAGCCATGATTGCCGCTGGAGAAGTAGAAAGCTAAAGCTAGAGTTAGAGGCTGCTCTTCTTCCTCTCGCTCTTGCTCTTGCCAGGAGGACACCCCATGAAATATTACGGTAGCCAAAGCATGGTCGCGCCATTGAAGCATGTGCTGGTGCGCCGCCCCGACAGCGCCTTTGCCGTAGACGACCCGCAGAAGTGGCACTATGCCGCCCGCCCCAACCTGACCGTCGCTCAGCGCGAACACGACGCCTTTGTAGAAATACTGCGTCAGGCCAGCGTGCGCGTCTCTTACCACGACGAGCCGCTGCCCACCCACGCCGACGCCATTTTTGTCCATGATCCCGTGCTCATTTCTAAGCAAGGGGCCATTATCTTGAAAATGGGCAAGGCGCTGCGTCAAGGCGAAGAAGCGGCCATCGCTGCGCAAATGGAAAAGCTGGAAATTCCCATTCATTACGTGCTGCATAGCGACGCCCGCGCCGAGGGGGGCGATTTGATGTGGATTGATGAGCAGACTTTGGCCGTAGGGCAAGGCTTCCGCACCAATGCCGAAGGGCTGCGCCAGCTTGAAGAGGCCTTTTCCGGGACGGGCGTGACGCTGATTCCCGTGCCCCTGCCTTATTACCAGGGGCCAGAAGCGTGCCTGCACCTGATGTCTTTTATCAGCATGGTGGCCGAAGATTTGGCCGTCATTTACCCCCCGCTGATGCCCATTCCCTTTTATGAGTTTTTGCAGGAGCGGGGCATCCAGTTTGTGGAGGTGCCTGATGCGGAATTTGCTACCATGGGGCCGAATGTGCTGGCTGTTGCGCCGCGACAGTGCGTGATGCTGGCGGGCAACCCCATCACACAGCAGCGGCTGGAGGCGGCCGGCTGCCAGGTGTGGACGTACCAGGGGGATGAGATTTCGCTGAAGGCGGAGGGGGGCGCGACGTGTCTGACACGGCCGTTGCTGCGCACCGAACTGCCATACCCCATCGTCAATCCCCATTTGCCCGGCGAAGCTTTCTTTTGGGAAGGCGGCCCGGTAGGCGTGCTGCTGCTCCATGGCCTGACGGCGACCACGGCGGAGGTACGGCCGTTGGCCCACATTCTGCAGGGCAAAGGGTACACAGTAGCCGGGCCGCTGCTGCCCGGCCACGGCACCAAGCCCGAAGACCTCAACCGCGTTACCTGGTCTGACTGGATTTGGGAGGCGGAGCAGGCGTACCAATACCTGGCAACCGTTTGCGATCGCGTTTTTGTGGGGGGCGAGTCTACGGGCGCCGTCATTGCCTTGTACCTCGCCAGTCAGCATCCGGAAATCGCCGGCGTGCTCAACTACGCGCCAGCCATCCAACTGGCCCTAGACACGCCTGACATGGTGCGCCTATACGCCGCCGCGCCGTTTATGGAATTTGTGCCCAAATCTAACTCTGGCGGTCATCCTCGCTGGCAAGGCTATCCCGTCAACCCGCTCAAAGGGGTGATTGAGCTGGTGCGTCTGGGGCGCGAAGTGCGGCGGCGGCTGCCTCTCATCGAGCAGCCTATCCTGGTGGTGCAAGGGCGGCACGACACTACCATTGACCCGCAAAGCGGCGAAATTATCCTGGAAGGGGCCGCATCAGAAGTGAAAGAACTGCACTGGATGGAAAACTCCACCCACGTGGTGATCATTGACGAGGAGTTGGAGAAGATTGGGGAAATCACCCTGCGCTTTATGCAAAACGCATTGGCATAACCTTATTGCACCTCTTGTTCCTCTATCCAGGATAATATTTCCTGTGCAAACAAGGGGAAGGCTGTCAGCCCTTTCTGGTGCCTTTCCCAAACTTGCTGGGGGTCAATTTCTTGATAGAGGTGTACCAAGATGTTGCGGAAGCTACCCAGGCCACGTAATTTTTGGTAAAGCTGGTCGGAAATAACGCCTTTGCTGACCAATCCAGCCAGGCTCTCCTCGTATGTTGTGGGGTAGTCGCCAAAATGCGCGGTTAAAATGTGGTTGGCAATATCCAAAATGAGGGAAGCAGCAGCAATCAGCCCGCGCTCGATCACCCATCTTTGGGGTAGATTGCTTTGTATGTCTGACGCTGAGAGGTTTCTGTAACGGGCCAATTCTTGCAAAACTACATCCAATTCTTTTAGCCGCGTGGTGATGCTGTCTCGTTTTATGACCATGTGGCGAACCTCTCTTTCATTAACCGCTCTTGTTCGCGCCGCAGGTAGTTGGTGTCCTGGTATTGACGAATAGTTGCTAACTCAAACTCGAGCCGCCGGGTGGACGGTTGGGCCAACAGGCATTGCCCCGTGCGGATAATTTCCATCTTCAGAGTGGGGGGGGCGCGGCGCAAATCAACCAGGTCAATGCGCTCTGTGTTCAAAGTGTCGTAAAGGGTGGGCAATAGGTGAAACGGCCGTTTCTCTTCCGGCAGCAGCAAAGCCAAATCCACATCTTGGGGTTCTTCTGCGTGCGCCAGGGAACCAAAAAGATAGGCCAGTAAAACCCCTTCCTGGGTAAACAGCGGCACAAGCTGTTGTACCCGCTGGCGAATATCCGCTGGCAGCGGTTTGAATTTGTGCCATTTTTCCGCTGTAGCCATATCTGCGTCTCCAAGATTACGCACTCATTATATCATTTGCGCCATTTTTTATTCGTGAAGAACTAGAAAGCCGTAACCCGTCATCCGCTTTATTTTCCAGAGGCAGCGCCTGCGGATAACGGATTACGGATTACCGATTGCCGAATACGGGCACTAACTCCCATCCCGAATGACGCGGCAGCCTTCAATGTCAAAAGTCACCGCGCCAATGCTCAGGCTGCTTTGGTCGCGGAAGCTGGCGATGAACTGCATCAGGCGGTACACGTCGGCAAAGTTGGTAGCCAGCCCCACCGATACGCGAATAGCCCCCGCGCTTTTGTTACCGCGGTGCTGAATAATCTGCAAAAAGCGGGGCAGGTTGATGTCGGCGCCATTTTGTAGGCCGTAGAGCATGTCTTCGGCCGTTAGCCCCTCGGCAATTTCCCCTGTGCCGGGGTTGCAAAAGCAGCCGGTGCGCAGGGATATGTGGGCATAGTTGGCCAATTCCTCGATGCGCCGGTAATCTAGCAGCTTCTCGTCGGGGCCATACAGGTTGAAGGCGATGGTGCCGCCGCGCATGGTGGTGTCTTTGGGGCCGTAAATGCGTACCAGGGGTTTGCCGTTGCTGTGGCGTAATTCGTATAGCGAATCAAGTAACCAACCGGTGAGACAGCGCACGCGCTCGCTGATGGTTTCGATGCCGATGGATTGGATGTGTTCCAGGCCAATTTTAACGGCGGGGATGTTGAGGTAATCAATGGTGCCATCTTCAAAGGCGGCTTCGTTGGGGGCCAGGTAGTGGCCTTGCCCCTGGACGCTGGCAAAATTGACCGTGCCGCCAGCGAACCACGGCCGTTGCAATTTGCCAAAAGCGCGGCGGTGAATGAGCAGTGCGCCGATGCCGGTGGGGTAGCCAAACATTTTGTAGAAGGACATGGAGACGAAGTCGGGCTGTACGGCCGTTAAGTCCAGGCGGTTGGTGGGCACAAAAGCGGCTACGTCCAGCAGCACATCCCAGCCCTTGCGGTGGGCCAGCTCCACGTACTCCAGCGGGTGCTTCACGCCGGAAAAATTAGACTGGGCGGGGAAGGCAAAGAGGTGGGGGTATTCCGGGTTAATGGCGTCAAGCAGCGTTTCCAGTCGGGCGCGGTCAATGCGCAGGTTGGGGGTAGTGAGGGGGACGTAAGTAAAGCCTGCGCCCCGGCTGCGGGCAAATTCCCGAATGCCGTTGACGGAGTTATGGTTGTCGAAGGTGAGTAAGTATTGGCCGCCCGGCTGGAACGGGTAAGATTCGCCAATGTGCTTCAGCGCGCCGCTGGCGTTGGCGGTAAAAACGGCAATGTACTTGTCGCGGGCATTGAAGTAGTCCAGAATGAACTGGCGGGTTTCTTCCACGCGCTCGGTCATAGCCAGGGAAGTGGGGTTAGCCGAATGGGGGTTGCCGAAGACGTGGGTGCGCAGCATGGCAAAATGCTTTTCTAGCTGGGACTCGGCGTGCAGCCCACCGCCGGTGTAGTCCAGGTAGACCTGGTCTTGGGCGTCGAGGCGGTGGTAGTCGGTGCGGCGTAAATCGTCGAGGTGGCTGGTTTGGGCATAGGCGGGATAAGCTTGCCGGAATTGTTGGTAGGCAGCGGGCATGTTGGTGGGGGTGTAGGGGGAAACGGCCGTTGCAGATGGGGTTGTGGTCATCTTTCGCTCCTCAATCAATCAAACGAATGTGCGATTTTGGTTCTAGTATCGTTTGCTGGAGGGAATCTGGCAAATGTTGTGTGGCGTAGGGGCGCGACAGGCGGGGCGGGCCTTTGCTATTTGCTAATACTTCGCCTCCCGCCTGTCTCGCCCTGGTGGGTGGGTACGGCCGTTTGCTATGCAACGGCCGTTTGTGGGGCGAGACGGCGCGGAATTGAGACCGTCCGTTTGGCAAAGGTGTTCCCGCGCCGTCGCGCCCGTACCGGGCATGGCGTAGGGGCGCGACAGGCGGGGTTGGCCTTTGCCAATTTCCAACGCCTTGTCTCCCGCCTGTCTCGCCCTGGTGGGTGGGTGGGGGGCATTAATTGGGCGAGACGGCGCGGAGAAGTGGCCGTGCGCTCCAGCCAAATACCACCCGCGCCGTCGCGCCCGTACCATGTGGGGTTTTGCCCGCTTCCATGCTTTGGCGGCTGATGCGGAAGTTGCGGCCACTTACATTTTCTATGCCACTGGTGCTTGACGGGTTGACGGAGCAGGAGCGGTTGAGGGGAGCGACATTGATTACATGACTGGTTGTGCATTGGCTGTAATAATGTGTATCGAAGTACTCTGCAGTTACGAAAATTGAGACTGGCCCAGTTTCGTTGGTGGTGAGTGTATTGTTAATTGAATAGTTCCATGCACCTGATGGAATATTTATCTGTTCCTGCCCAAAGGTCACGGCGGTATCTGGTACGGCGCTAAAGGTCAATCTATTGATTGGTCTGTGAGTGACGTTGGACAGGCTTATGCCAAAGTTTTGGGTGCTACCTACCCCGGTAACATCGCTAAGCCCGGTAATGGATAAGCCGCAGCCATTTGGACATCTTCTGTGGGTGCAATAACGATTAGCAGGGTTGTTTGGATTTTGCATACAAGACCATCCGTCTGTCCCGAATAGGCAGTCGTTGTCTACCGTGCAACTATCGTCACAAAGCCATTGGTTGGTAAAACCTGTAAAATCGCAACAATTGTGTTGACAATGTCGGGTGCCAGCCGGCTGTCCAGCTAAATGGGCGCAGGTCATCCCTGGCAAACAAACAGAGGCATCTGTGGTGCATTCCTGGCCACAGTTTAGCGGTGGTGGGTCGGCACAACTCGCTCCTCCACCTCCTGGCCCTGGGGTGGGGGTGGGGCCTACGCTGCTATACCAGCCGCAGGCGCTTTCGGCGGCGCAACTGCCGCCAGTGCAGCTGGCGCCGCAGGTTGCCTGGCTGCTGCCGGTGCAGGTGACGTAGTTGCCGGGTTCGGGGTAGCAGAGGTCGCCGCAGGGGCAGAGGGAGCCGTCTGATTGACAAGTCTCCCCAAAATTGCAACTCAATCCATCTGAACAACTGCCGCAGGTGTAGTGGTAATTGCCGCACATAATGACCCCGCTGCAGTAGGCAGAAGCAGGTGATGGGTTGAATAGTGAGGTGATTTGAGGCAAGACTGAGCTTTGCCAAGATAAACCAATAACAAACGCCAAAATTGAACCCACAAAAAACCTGAGTAGCTGTTTGGAAAACTGATGATGAGTGTTTTGGGGTACTACTTCCACACCCCTACTATGTCAAATACCCATACCCTTGGTCAACTGGTATATTTACCCACATCATTCTGGTTACCGTCATTCTGGAGCGAAGCGATAGAATCTAACTCAGGTTTCCAGGATGACATTTTGCCCGTCATTCTGGACCCAGGCTTATAGCATGACGATAGAATCTTGATCCTTCGTTCCACGCAGGATGTCACCCCCCCCTCTACGTCACTTCCTCCACCGTCCCCGCCATTAAGACCAAGCGAGGCCAGTGAAGAAACCGCTTATAATTCCCCACAAGATCAAAGGCACTTGCCTAACTCTTTAAATGGGAATGATGATCACAATGATTGCATCATAAAGTGATATATCTGAAAAAACGGATCGATTATCGCTTTTCCATTGTAACATTGTCAAACGCATAACTTAAGAAATAATTGTACCCATCATCACTCAGGGTTGACGCATCATTTCCTGGGTTTGTTACAATTGGCTTCGTATTAGAGGCTCGAAATCCCGCTTTCGAATGTATAAATGCTAAGCTTCTCATTAGTGCTGAATGCACAGTTCCATAATGAACTCTCTGTCGATTCCTCGGGTCTGTGACAGGAACTATCAGGTTAGGGTCCATATTGACATGTACTACCAAATTGCCTGGTTGGTCGGGGTGCCAGTAGTAGCTGATGCGTGTCAGGGTATTGCCGTCAAAATACTTGAGCACGATCATTTCTCTGGTTTCGGGTATGGGTTGTCTGCTGTCGGAGACGATCACCTTGACGTCGGTAATTGGCGGCACTTGTTCGCTAAAGCAGGTGTAGGGGGGCGTGGCTGTAGCCGGTCGGGAAGTGTCTATGACGCAGGTGCCGGTGGGGATGGGAAATAACCCGTCAAGGCCCTGGAGGAATTTGTTCTGGTCGCGTACGACGATTTCGGCGTTGTCGTCGCTCAGCTCCCTGGTGCCGTTCATGTAGCCAAAGGTGACGTTGATGCCGCTGGGGGTGGTAAAGTTGCCGCCGCGGATGACCTGGTGATTGGCGGCAATATGGGATTCGACGGCAAAGACGGGGACGACGTCGCCATTTGCGTCTATGGCCGAGCGGACTGCAATATATCTGTTGCCGGCCTCGTTGGTAGCGTAGATAGTGAAACCGCCGTCGGGGCGGGTTTCGACTTCTGGGTCGAGGGTAATGTCATATTCTCCATAGAGCGCTTGGGCTTGGGCATAGAAGGCTTCGGTTGGGTTGGTGGCTTCCTGCCAGGTTCCTGTTTCGGCGTCGTAGGTGAATTGCAGGTTGCCGTCGGCGTCGGCCAGGGCGACGAGGTGTTGGTCGTTGTCGTTTTGGGTTTGGGTCAGTTGGAGTTGGGTTTCGGCTAAATAGTCGGTGAGGGTTTGGTCGGGGATGGGGCTGGTGGCGAGTTCGATTGGCGTGCCGCCGTTGGCCCACCAGATGGTTTGGGCAAGTTGGCGCTCTCCGTTGGGGCCAATCTGTTCTTGGGTATAGAAGGTGAAACGGC
>CAZDEO010000010.1:0-29594 GCA_964504445.1 uncultured Anaerolinea sp.
GCGCCGCCGGAGCAGGGAATGATGCCGCCCGCGCGGACATTGCCGCCGTTGGCGAGGCTGCTGCCGGCCACGGTCAGCGTTCCGGCAACGTCGAGGTGAATCGCGCCGCCGCCATTGCCGCCATTGCCGCCGGGGGCGCTGCAAAATGAGTTGGCGGCGCAGCTCGCGCCGCCGGAGCCGATGGTCGTCGGGCGATAGGGGTCGCCATAGGCTTCTCCGGCCTGGGCGAACAGGGCGCCCCGGAAGCCGCCGAAGCCGCCGTGTCCGCCGCCGCCGCCGGTGCCGTCGCCAATCTGGCCGCCGCCCGGACCGTCGCCGGGGTCGTAGCCGGCGGCGCCACCGGCGTAGCCGCGCCCGGTGAGGTTGATGCTGCCGCCAGTTTCGATGGCAGCGTTGGTGTTGATGGTGAGGCTCATGGTGAGGGTATGGCTGTGGACGAGGGTGCTGCCGGCCTGGACGGTGAGGCTGTTGAAGGTGTGGCTGCCGTTGATTTCGCCCTGGCAGCCGCTGACGAGGATGTCGTCGCCTTCGTAGGCGAAGTCATCCACATCGATACGGGCGTTGGGCAGGGTGCAGAGGTTGACGGTGGCCGCGGGGGCGGCGGTGGTCCGATTGGTTGGGAAAGAGAAGATGGTGAGGAGGAGAACGGCCGTTACCCCCACCATACCCAGCAAAGCAGTCCAATTCACCTTTTGTTGCGTCATCGTTCCTCCAAGAGTTGGGACATGGACAAACGCGGCTGAACACAGACAATAAAATCCGTGTTTATCCGTGTTCATCCGCGTCCAATTTTTCCGCTAAAAAACGAGTCAACTGATCGAGCGAGGGAAAACTGTGCCGGTCGCCGGTCTGCGGGTTTTGCAGGATGATACGCAGCGGGTCCAGCGCGCCAGATTGGGCGTCTTGCTCCTGCCGGAGTTGCAAGACAAATACCAGATTGAGGGCGCGATTTGTTTTCCCTGTTGTCATGGGTTGTATAATGGCAGCGAAACGTGTATGGACCGTGTTTTTTGCGTGTATTGGAGATGGAGATTAGAGATTGGACATTAAGCGAGTCTGCAATCTCCAATCTCCTGGGTTTCTTTCATGGATGGTGAGACGTTGAAGCTGTTTTTGTTGGGCAAACCGAAGATTGTGGTGAACGGCCGTTCCCCCACCGGCTTGTTGGCAAAAGCGCAGGCGCTGTTGTTTTATCTGGCATTGGAGCCGGGGGCGCACAGTCGGGCGGCGCTGGCGGCGCTGCTGTGGAGCGAGATGCCGGAGGAAAAGGCGCGGGGGAATTTGAGGACGGCCGTTAGCCGTCTGAAACCGCAGTTCAACGACTATTTACACGTCACGCGCAGCGCCATCACCCTGACCGACGATAAAGTTTGGGTGGACGCCACTGAATTTGAGCGCGGGCTGCGGGGCTTGGCGTTGGCAGAACGGCGGGCGGCGCTGGACTTGTATCGCGGCGATTTGCTGGCCGATTTGCAGTTGCGCGACGCGCCTGCCTTTGAGGAATGGCTGCTGGTGGCGCGGGTGCGCCTGCGGCAGATGGCCCTGGATGGGCTGGAGCAGTTGGCCCACGACACCTGGCGGCAGGGCGATGCCGCCCAGGCGCTGGCCGATTTTCGCCGCCTGCTGGCGCTGGACGCTTACCGTGAAGGGGCGCACCGCGGCGTCATGCGCCTGCTGGCGGAAATGGGCGACCGGGCCGGGGCGCTGGCGCAGTTTGAGCAGTGCCGCCAAATTTTGGCCGCTGAACTCGCCGTCGAACCCGCTCCTTCCACTCTCAGCCTCCACGAAGCAATTAAACACGGTGGCCTGCCGCGTTCCGTTAAACAATCCTCAATCTCCAATCTCCCATCCCCAGTCCCCAACAATTTACCAGCCGCAACCACTTCATTTCACGGCCGTACTGCCGAACTGGGGCAAATTGAGGAAGCGCTGAGCGACCCCGGCTGCCGCCTGCTGACGCTGACCGGGTTGGGCGGCGTGGGCAAGACGCGGCTGGCGCTGGCAGTAGCCCATCATCTGCAGCAAACCCATGCCGATTGGTTCCCGGATGGCGTGTTTTGGGTGGGGTTAACGGCCGTTACCAACGCCGCCGATCTCCTGGCAGCCCTGGCCACCCATTTAGAATTTCGCTTCAATGGCCCGGATACGCCCTTTACTCAATTGAGTAACTTTTTGCGCCACAAATCGCTACTGCTGCTTCTGGACAATTTAGAACAACTTGTGCAGGAATCCCCGCTATTCAGCGAGCTGTTGCAGGCTGCGCCAGGCCTCAAACTGCTGGCGACCTCGCGGGAGAAGCTGAATTTGTATGAGGAGTGGGTGTTTCCTGTTGCCGGGCTTCCTTTCCCAACGGACAAGGAAGCGGCGCTGGCCGATTTTCCGGCGGCGCAGCTTTTTGCGCAGCGCGCGCGCCAGCATGACCTGCTGTTTGATTTAGCTCGTGAGGCGGCGGGGGTACGGCAAATTTGCCAACTGGTAGACGGGCAGCCTTTGGGGTTGGAATTGGCAGCGGCCTGGACCTCGGCGTTTTCTTGTGCTGAAATTGCCGAAATGATGGACCAAAAGCAGGCATCTCCGGTTGTTGCTAAGCGCAATGTGCCTGCACGCCACCATAGTTTACAAGCGGCTTTTGACTTTTCGTGGCAGCTGTTAACCGGAGAGGAGAAGCGTGTCTTATCGGGGCTGGGGGTGTTTCGGGGCGGCTTTACGCGAGGGGCAGCAGAAGCGGTGGTGGCGGCCACGCCGCGGCTGCTGGCGAATCTGGTGGCGAAATCGCTGGTGCGGCGGGAGGAGCACGGCCGTTACGACCTCCACGAGCAGGTGCGGCAATTTGCCTGGGAGAAGGAAACGGTAGCCAACCGACAGCATTGGGCAGAGAGCCACCTGGCCTACTTTGCCGCCTTTTTGCAGACGCGGGGCGTGGCGCTGAAGACAACGCCACAACAGCAAGCGCTGGCCGAGGTGGCGGCCGATTTGGACAATATGCGTGGGGCGTGGGAAACGGCCGTGGCCGCTGGGGATACGGCGCGGGTGGAGCACATGGCGGACCCCTTGTTCCACTTTTTTAGTAAGCGTGGGCGACACCAGGAAGGGGTGGCGTGGATGGAAACGGCCGTTACCCGCCTATCAGCCCAGCAAAATCTACCGCCGCCGCTGTTGGCAAAACTGTTGGTGCGTCAGGGGCGTTGCGGCGAATTGATCAGTAAGGAGTATGCTGTTCCGCAAGACTTATTTAAGCGGGCGCTGGTATTGGCGCGGGCGCAGGATTTACCAGAGGAGTTAGCGCACGCCCTGCTTGGTTTGGGGCTACTGGCCCTGATTCAGGGAAAAGGGCAGGAAAGCGATGCTTATTTGCAGGAGTGTGCGCAGGTGAGTGAAAGGGCAGAACTGCCCTGGATTGCCGCCCACGCCTTGAACTTACTGGCATGGCGGCGCAATGGAGATGGAGAACACACCCTAGCACGGCAAATGTGCCGGCAAGCCATTGCTCTGCAAGAAGCATTGGGGGATGCAAACGGTATGGCGGCGGCGCTGACAACATTGGGTAAAATCGAGAGTGACCAGGGCGATTATGCAGCGGCGGCGGTGGCGTATGACAGAGCGCTGAAATTGTGTCGCCAGATCGGGCACCGGGTGGGGGAAGCGCAAGCGTTGACGGGCCTGTTTGTAGCCGCGTCCCGGCAGGGTGATACGGGTAAGGCACAGGCTTATGCCGAGGATAGCCTGGCGGTTAGTCATGACGTGGGGAATCGCCTGGGAATGGCGATTGCTCACCATAATCTGGGATACACGGCGGCCAATGTCACCGACCATGGCAAAGCTATTGTGCATTTTCAGCAGGCGCTGCAAATTTACGCCACGCTGCAGGCCGATGCCTTGCGTACCAGCAACACGCGGCGTTATCTGGCAGCCAGTTTCATTGCGCAAGGGGAGTTGGCAGCGGCAGCGGCGCAATTGGGTCTGGCGTTGGACAGCTTGCCGGAAATGGCGTGGCCCCAGCGCGGGGGAGAATTGCTGCTGGTTTGCGCGCAGCTTTTCCGGGCCACCGGGCAAATGGAGCAAGCAGCAACTGTTTTGGCTTTTTTGCAAACGCAGGATGGGGTGTTGCCACAGGTGGCGGAGCAGGCTGGACGGCTGTTGACGGAGCTATCTGTTACAGCGCCTTTCCTTTATTCGTCGTTAGCTGAGCTGGTTACGGCCGTGCGCGCGCATTTAGGCAAATAAATCCCTGCGCCAGCTTATTGCTGCACGCCATGAACGCTTTGCCCCTCTCGCTAAGTCATTTGTCATAGGTGGAAACCGGTCATTCATCCGATTCCTGCCCCGAGCCTCTTCCATAAAATAATTGGCGTTAAATGGTGAAAACACCATGTTGTGCGTTATAAGGAGATTTAGCCATGATGAATGAACCTACTGCTAAAAATTTAGCGGCGCCTTGCCCGGCTTGTGGGGCAAAAGTGTATTTCAAAACGAAACCACAGTTGGAACAAATTTACATTTGTAATAGTTGTGATGCCACGTTGGAAGTTGTGGAGAACTCGCCCATCGTTTTAGAGTGGGTCTTCGCCGAGGATGATTTTGAGTATGACGACGATTTTGATGACGAAGAGTACGAACTCGACGAAGACGAAGAATATGAAGAGTACGAAGATTATGACGAAGAGTATGACGATTAATTAGGGTGGTCCTGGTCGACCCGTTTATGGGTGACCCTGCCGGACTGGCAGCATTGCAGCAGCCTGTCAGTCCGGTTGATGTTTTCAGGCTTGTTTTGCGTACGTAAGGTAAGACAAAGGTTGTTGGATGAGCGGCATGTTGCCCTGATGGTTTAGGCACAATGTTCCCTTTAAAAACAGGCAGGATTGGTGCGCATGAAAGAGAAGGAAAATATTCTCGTCGGTTTTTGCCCAGAGTGTGACACGCGCATTCGCTTTCACACCCTACCGCGGTTGGGGCAGCTTATTACATGTCGCGAATGCAATGAAATTTGCGAGGTGGTCTCGCTGCATCCCATTGAGCTGGATTGGGCATATGCTGAAGAGGACAATTCGGGTTATGACCGTAAATCTGCGGACCGCTAGTACGTCTATCGCTTAGCGCACTTGTCTCTCTGCTGATCAGGCTAGATAATAACGCTCATGGAAATGGGCAAAGGCCTGATTGATTTGTTGCCCCATCGCATGCCGATGGGTATTGCTGTTTTTGATGCTGCGCTGCGGCTGCAGCAGTTCAACACAACTTGGGCAGACTATATTGAAAGGTATACGCTAGAGAGTATTGTGCCGGGTTTGTCTCTAGCTGATTTTTTGCCGGAAGCTGCGCCGGTTTTGGCTCCTTTTTTGCACCAGGCGTTGGCAGGGGAAACGGCCGTTGAAGAAGCCCTTCGCTTAAATGCCAGAGATACTATTTTTTATTGGGATGCCGCTTTTGCTCCGGTAAGTGAGGGAGGCCAGATCACGGGGATGCTGCTCATTGCCGCCGACGTGACGGACCGGGTATTGACGCAGCAGTTGCTCGAGCGGCACGTAGCTGACCGCACGCGAAAGTTGTCTGCTCTGTACGATGTGATGACGGTCGCCAGCGAACCGGTTGGGCTGAAGCAAATTTTGCAGCAATCTTTGGCGCGGGTGCTGACGGCCGTGCAGGCCCAGGCCGGCATGATTCAACTGCTCAACACCAACCACACCCATCTGCATTTGGCTGTGCAGCAAGGGTTGCCGCCAGATGTCATCACCGAGTTAGACACTATTTCTACCGAAGACGGTTTCTTCGGTGCGCTGCTGCACCACGACACACCTCTGGTGCTGCGCGACATCACCGCCAATTCTCAGGCGGGCCTGGCGCTGCGCAATAGCAGCTTGTGTGCTTATGCGGGGCTGCAAATGTACGTTAAAACCGGTGTGGTAGGGATCTTGAGTGTTTTTCGCCAACGGCAACGGCCGTTTAGCAAAGAAGACATTGCCCTCCTCGACTCCGTAGCCGACCAGATTGGCTTCGCTGTGGAAAACGCCCGCCTGCGCAAAGAAAATGAACAACTGCTGGTGCTAGAGGAACGCAACCGGCTGGCGCGGGAGCTGCACGACGCCGTTACGCAATCTCTCTACAGCGTTACGCTCTTTGCCGAAGCCAACCGCCGCTTTGCCCGCGAGGGGAATCTCGTTCAATCGGCGGAATATGCCACCCGCCTGGGCGATACGGCCCAGCAAGCGCTGCGAGAGATGCGGCTGCTGGTGCATAATTTACGGCCGTCCATTCTGGAGCAGGCGGGCCTGGTGCGTGCCATTCAACAGCGTTTAGATGGCGTCGAACGGCGCGCCGGCATTCAGGCGGCGCTAGCCGTGCAGGGCCAATTAGGCTTACCTCCTCATGTGGAAGAAGCACTGTTTCACCTGTCACAAGAAGCGCTAAACAATGCCCTGAAACATGCCGCAGCCACGGAAGTGACCGTCTCTTTGCAACAAGTGGAAAACAAAGTGCAACTGGTCATTTGTGACAATGGCTGCGGTTTTGACCCAGACAGCCAGAATGACAGCGGGGGACTTGGCCTGGTCAGCATGCGTGAGCGTATCGCTTTGCTGGAAGGGAAATTGCATATCGAAACGGCCGTTAATCACGGTACGGCCGTTACCGTCACTTTAGATCTCAACCGCGTCGGAGAACCGGCCAACGACTTTGACACCCTGAATTTGCTCTAAACTGGAGGTCTTATGATTCGTGTACTACACGCTGACGATCACGCCATTGTCCGTGAGGGGGTCCGCGCTCTGCTGCTAACCGAGCCAGACATGGAACTGGTCGCCAGCACCAGTAACGGCCACGAAGCCACCACCCAGGCCCAGGCGCTCAAGCCAGATGTCATCGTCATGGACTTACAAATGCCCCAAAAGAGCGGTCTGGAAGCCATTGCGGACATTCGCCAGGAAAACCCCGAGGCGCGCATTCTGGTTGTCACCAGCTTTGCCGAGGACGAAACCGTTTTCTCTGCCATCAAGGCCGGCGCCCAGGGCTATCTGCTCAAAGACAGCACGCCCGAAGAACTGCTACAAGCCATTCGCGACGTTCACGAGGGGCGTCTTTCTCTGCATCCCTCCATTGCGGCACGGGTCATTCAAGAGCTACACCGCCCTTCTAACCTGAAACCCACTTCCGACCCCCTCACCGTCCGCGAGCTAGACATCTTAAAGTGCGTGGCCCAAGGCATGACCAACCAGGAGATTGCGGAGAAGTTGGTAGTGAGCGAGCGCACGGTACGCACCCACGTTAGCAACATTTTGGGCAAGCTGCACCTGGCCAATCGCACCCAGGCTGCCCTCTACGCCCTGCGGGAGGGCATTGCCCACCTCGATTAACTCGCCAAATTGCAGCGCAGGCTCAGCTTTTGCCGCTGTGCCCGTTAACCGCTTTGGTTAATTGATTCAAGCATAAAATCAGTTCGTCTAGATTAGGGGGCTTGGTAAGATACGCCGTGGCTCCAGCCTGCAAGCCTTCACGGATAGCCCCTTGGGTGGGTTTTCCGCTAAGCATAATAATAGGAATATGGCTTGTTTCCGGTTTATCGCGCAGCACACGGCAAACAGAAATACCATCCATGTGGGGCATCATTACATCCATCACAATGGCATCAGGCAGACTAACGGCCACTTTCTCCAGTGCATCGACCCCATCCCTTGCTTCTATAACTCGCCATCCTTCCATTTGAAACAGAATGGATAACATCAGACGAATTTCTATGTCATCATCCACAAGCAAAATCGAGCGGTCCATCCTCACCTCTGCATTACTGAAGCTGCGGTGGGCTGGTTAGGAAAGTTGGGCGTAGGTATAGGCTATGAACCAGACGTAAACGCAGAGACAGTAATTAAATTATAGGCAAAACTGGAGTTGGGAATGATTTGTTTTGATGTTTTTCACGCAAGATTTGCGGAAAGGGAAAGTCAAGTTAAAAAAAGGGAGAAATCGATATGATGGCTTGACACGCCTGTGCCCGTTTCACGATGGTCTTTATAATCAGGTATGCACCTGGCTGGTCGCGGCGGGCTAGCAGGCGGCAAACTGGCGTAAGATTTCTAAGGTTTCGCTAACAACGGCCGTCAACGTTAAAGAAGCGGCCACCTGTTCAGCCACGGCCGTTTCCCGGGGCGCAAACTGGGCTTGCAGCGCCGCAAAATGGGGGGCAATCTCCTCCCGGGTTTCTTGCAACATCTCTGGCTGTTGCCGAGAAAAAGCCAAAACCACCAGCGGGCGCACCCCCGGACATTCCTGCGCCCAAAGCACCGCCGCCCGCGCCAACCCTTCCAGGATAATCGGCCGGTCACCCAATTCCGCCGCCAACGAAAGCGCCTCAGCCAGTGACCGCGCCGCTGCAGGGGTGTCACCCAACCGCAAGCTAGCCTGCCCCAGGTTACTCAATGTGTGCGCCAGGCCGGTTTTAATGCCCAACTGCCGGTAAAGAGCAATTCCTTCCTGAAAATAAACTTGTGCGGTCATCATCTCCCCTTGCGCCAGCACAATTTGCCCCAGATTGTTACAGGCTATGGCCTCGCCCCACAAATCCCCCACCTCCCGAAACAACGCCAGCGCCTCTTGTTGATAATGAGCAGCCCTGGCCCAATTTTGTTCGTGAAAGGCCACGTGAACCAGACTTGTAAACGCATTAGCCACGCCCACCGTGTGCCCTAGCTCCCGGCAAATAGCTACCGACTCACGCCCTGCCGCTTCCGCCGCCGCGTAATCGCCCAGAGCACAATAAACCAGGGCCAGGTTATTTTGTGAAGAAGCAACCCCTCGCCGGTCCCCTAGCACGCGCCGAATAGCCAGGCTTTCTTCCCCCGACAACTGCGCCTCGGAAAATGCGCCCTGCCGCCGCTGCGTCAGGCACAGGCTGCTCAAAACATTGGCCTCGCCCCATCGGTCCCCGGCTGCGCGGTATTGCGCCAGGCTGGCGGCAAAAAATTGCCGGCTTTGGGCATACTCTCCCTGGATGTGGGCCATGTAGCCCAACCCATACAGGGGCAGCGCACACGCCTTGTCGGCGCCAATGGCCTGAAAACAGGCCAGGCTCTCCTGGTATAGGGCAACAGCTTCTTCCGCTGGTGCGGTAAACTCCAGGCAGCGGGCCTGCCGGGCCAGCAGTTCTCCGCGCAGCAATTGCTGGTTGGGAATAGCGGGATGGACAGCCGTTACCGCCCGCGCAAAGAGCACAGCCCCCGCCTGGTACCAACTGTGCAGGGCGTAAAAAAGAAAAAAGCTCTCTAATCCCTGCTGCAGCCATTCCGCCGCCGTGGCATTTCCACAGGTCAACTGCTCTACAGCCCAGTCCCACGCCTGGCGGACGTTGCCGATTTCCTGGTCAATGGCCACCAGCGCCGCATCTTGCTGGCTGCCCTTCAGCGCACTTTCCTGTTCGGCCAGGAAAGCCAGGTAATATGCTGCGTGGCGCGGAGCTATACGCGCCGACTCCCCGGCAAAGCGCTCAAGTTTCTGGGCGGCAAACTGGCGAATCAGCCCGTGGAGATGGTAACGGCCGTCAGCCGACCGCCGCAATAGCGATTTTGCTACCAGCCGGGCCATCACAGCGCCCTCGACCTCAGCCACTACCTGGGCGGCTGCCAGAGTAAACCCACCCTGAAAAAAAGATAGGCAAGCAAAGGAAACCTGGTCTTCAGGCAACAGCAAGCACCAGGAATGTTCAAAGGTGGCCTGCATGCTTCGCTGACGCTCAGGAGCATTGCGCCACACGGCCGTTAATAATTCCCCATCCTGGGTCAGGGCCTGGGCAATTTCTCCGCAACTTTGGTCAGGCGTCCAGGCTGCCGCCAGTTCCAGCGCCAGCGGCAATCCTTCCACCCAGCGGCAAATAGCGCCAATAGCCGCCAGATCTGCCGGCGTAGGCACAAATTTTCGTTGCACCTGTTCGGCAACGTTAATGAATAACTGCACCGCTTCCGGCAAACCGTTTCCGGCCTCATAGGCCAAGCCTTCCAGCCCATATATCCGCTCTTCCCGCAGCGCCAGCCGTTCGCGAGAAGTAACCAGAAGGAGTAAGCCTGGCGCTGCGGGCAGCCAGTCCGCCACAAGTTCAGCCAATGCGGGCAAATGCTCAGCATTATCCAACACGAGCAACAACTTTTTCGTTCGCAGATAAGCCAACAGTTGGGCCTCCGGTGACTCTTTGCCGGAGAACACCAGGCCAAGCCGACGGGCGACGGCAGGGGCAACCAGCGCCAGCGTTGGCAGTGCCGTCAGATCCAGCCAATACACACCATCCGGAAACAGCCCTACCTGATCAAGGGCAACTTGCATCGCCAGCCGCGTCTTGCCAATCCCCCCAGGGCCAGCCAACATGATCAGCCGTGTGTCGGGGTTGGCCAGCATGTCGGCTAGCTCTCCTTGCTCCATCCGCCGCCCAACGAAGGGGGTGCACGCCGGGGAAAGGCCCTTAACCTCTGGCGCCCGTTCACTGTAGATCTGCTGCTGATTATCACGCACGGCCGTAAACAGATTCGTTGTCTCCTGCGTGGGAGGCACGCCCAATTCCGCCCACAGCGCCTTGTTGCAGACCCGATATTGGGCCAGCGCCGCACTGCGCTGCCCGCTTTGCGCCAGCAGCCGCATCAACTGGCGATGCGCTTCTTCGCGCCACGGTTCCATCTGCACCTGCCGCTGGGCCATGCGCCGCGCAGCGGCATAATCACCGCGCCGTTCATAGTAATTGGCCAATTCGCTGAATGCTTCAACAGTCTGGCAATGCAGCCATTCTCGCTTGAGGAGCGCCCATTCTTCAAAGGGCGCGCTGTCAGCAAGAATAAATCCAGCCAGAAAATCCCCCGTGTACAAGGCGACCATTTGCTCCAAGCGCTGCAGACAAGGCAGGCATTGGCCCAGAGCACGGTGGCGGTGCCGTTGGCAAACGTCAGCCAATTCTGCAAAGGCGGCTACGTCTAGCCAATAATTCGCGTTGGGGTTAACTTGAACCTGGTGGCGATCAACTAATAAAAAAGGATCGGCCTGCTTTTGGGTATCCTGCAAAACCTGACGCAAACTGGAAAGTGCCTGACGCAGGCTTTGCCTGGCTCTTTCGTCGGGCTGATCGGGCCAGATGAGGGAAGCCAATGCTTCGCGGCGATGGGGGTATTGGCGTTCGACAACGAGATAGGCGAGTAAAGCGCGTGCTTTATCGGTAGAGAAGTCGTTGATGGCTCGGCCGTCCAGAGTGACATGAAAGGAGGCCAGCAAGCTAATTTTGAGTAAAGTCATGATGCCCGCGCAGTGCCTCTTTTTGACGCAGTACGTCAGATAAATTTTACCATTGACCCGATGGCAGACCAACCGCCAAAAGGTACCGCCCCCCTGCCAACTTCCCCGGGAGTGCAAATGTGCCCATCTGCGTTTGCGCTTTGACGTTTCTTTGACGCTGTTTTCCTATGCTGCCAGGAGTGATTCAAACCATCCGCGGTGGGTCAACCTTACTCGCCACAAATTTACGCCATGTATCGCTGGAGGATATTCCATGAAACACAAGCGTTTTATTTTCTGGATGCCCGGTCTTTGCCTGTTGTTAACGGCCGTGTTCGGCATACTCTCTCCTGCCTGGGCCAATCAACCTCCGGCAGCAGCTGCGGTTGATGATGCCGTAACGCTACCTGTTCCCGCTGCTCCCCAAGCGTCTCAATTTCAGATCACGCTGCCACCCACGGCCGACAGCTACGTCACATCTGCCTACCCCAACACCAACTATGGCCTGGACGCCGACCTGCAAGTGAGCCTGAGCGGCACCTACCCCAACACCGTCTTCAAACGCAGCCTGCTCGCCTTTGACCTGAGCGATATTCCGGCCAATGCCGTGATCCTTACCGCGACGCTGCGTCTCTACTCAGAATTCAACGCCACCCAGGCAGCCGTCCCTCATGCGCCTCAGGATTCCATCATTAACACCTACGCCATAGATGAACCCTGGGAAGAAACGGCCGTGACCTACAGTAATCACCCCGCCGTCACGCCCCGCGGCGACCCGCCCGCCAGCTATGTATTCGATGGCTGGACCGAGTGGGACCTGACAAACATGGTTTCCGGCTGGGTGGCCGGGGATTACGCCAACTACGGCGTTTGGCTAACCACCGGCTTGCAGGAATCGGCCTATTGGCTTTCCCGCAACGCGGCTAGCATCAACTTCCCGCGCCTGGTCATCACCTACCAAACCGCAGGGTCGCCTCTTTGGGCGCAGGTCACTTCCGACACCTGGGTCAGCCAGGCCAACCCCAACACCAACTACAATAACGACACCTCGCTGAGCGTCAGCCGGAGCAGCGGTGGCAGCCAGAACCATGCCTTGCTCAAGTTTGACCTGGCCGACCTGCCGCCTAACATTGCGGTAACCGACGCCCGGCTGGAGATGTACTCCATCCTCAACCGCGGAAACACCCCCGACGCACCGCTGGCTTTTGCCGTTTACCCCGACGCCATCATGGCGGACTGGAATCCGGCAACCGTGACCTGGAACAGCAAACCCGTCACCCTGAACGTAGGGGATGCGGGCGTTACTCCCATTTACAACAGTTGGACCCAGTGGAATGTGACCAACATTGTGCAGGGCTGGGTAGAGGGCACGCGACCGAACTACGGCATTGCCCTGCGCCCTGGGGCAACCGATGTGGGGTTTCATTACTTCATGGCCTTGCCCGGCCTGGATGCGGCCCGGCTAATTGTCAGCTACGAGGAGATTTGCAACCCGCCTACCGGCGTTACCATCAGCGGCGTAACGCAGGGGAGTACGAATACCGCTTACACCTTTGTTGCCAGCGTCAGCCCGGCTAATGTCACCCCGCCCCTGAGTTTTTCCTGGACGGCAACGGAGCAAACGCCCGTGACGGAACCAGACGGCGAGGTATCCTTTACGTGGGGGACAGCCGGAACCAAAACGGTTAACGTCACCGTCTCTGGCTGCGGCGGCAGCGCCAGCGCCAGCCATACTGTACTCGTCAACGAGCCGCCCCCTTCTTGCGATGAACCGCTGACGGGCCTGGCGCTGAGCGGCCCGACCACGGGCGTCACCGGCGTGCCGTACAGCTTTACCGGTCTGGCGACACCGGCGAATGCCACGCTGCCCATTACCCACACCTGGCAGGCGACGGACCAGGTTGAGGAAATGATTGTGGGTGGCGTGAACACGGCCGTTGCTTACACCTGGGCCATCACCGGCAGCAAAGAAATCGCCCTGGAATCAGTTAACTGCGGGGCCAGCTTTGTGCGCTACCACACCATTAACATCCAGCCTCGCCCCGATTTGACCATCTCTGGCGCGTGGTACGACATCAATCAGGAGCGGTTGTACTACATCGTCAAAAATGTGGGAGGCAGCGACATTCCTGCCGGGCACATAACACAGCTGTACCGGGATGGAACGGCCGTGGCCTCTGCCACCTTTGAAGAGACCCTTACTCCCGGCGCCATGCGCGTGGGCAGCCTTCCCTTTGCCTGGAGCTGCGCCGCCCCCGCCGCCGAAATGCGCGTCTGCGCCGATGCCACCAATTTGGTTCCTGAGGAGAGCGAAGCCAACAACTGCTTCCAGGAAAGCTGGTCTTGCGACCAGGTGCCCCCCTTCTTCAGCAGCGGCCCCATGGTAGACCAGATCACCGAAACAACGGCGCGCATTTACTGGCAAACCAATGAAATGACTACCGGTCAGCTTACCATCACGGGCATGGGTGGACCTTATGGTGACCCTTACGCCAGCACCCTTTCCGGTACGATCCATCAAATCATCGTCACCGGCTTGGAGCCGGATCGCACGTACCGTTACCAAATTGTGGCCACGGATGGCAGCGGCAACCAGGCGCAAACGGCCGACAGCTTTTTCCGCACCGCCACCGCATGCAGTAATCAGCCCATCATCAGCAACCTGGCCATTGAACAACTTAGCCCTTCCGATTATGAGGTATACCGCGTTTCAGCGACCGTTGACGTGCCGGCCTGTATGGAACGGTTGAGCTTTTTCTGGGATGGGCAGCTTATTGGGCGGGATTACAGCCCCAACGAAGATGGCGCCTTTGAGATGGTTTTATCCCCCCATGCCCTGGGGCTGACCCGCGAGCAATTTTTTGGCGCGCCCAAGGAGCTGCGCGTGCAGGCGTATTCTTTAGGGAGTGCCACGGCCGTTTCCACACGCAACATTACCCTTCCCGCCCAACCCATCTCGGCCATTGTAGACCCACCAGCCGAACCTTTCATAGCCTACACGGCCAGCGGGACAGTCCCCATTGGGACCTTCGTTAACATTACCGTCTATGCTGCGGAGTTTGAATGGGCCTGTACCTACGACGGCAGCGGCACTCCCGCCGGCGTGCCCCCCATTCCCTGCGCCGACGTGCGCTCCCCGGTGCAATCCCTCTACTTCCGACTGGATGGGCAAAACAAAGGGGGCATCACCGACCCAGACCTGATTGCCACGTACCCGATGCACATTGCGGGGCTTTCCCTGGGCGCCCATACGGCGGAGGTGTGCGCCACCCTCAGCGACAACAGCCAACGGTGCGCCACACAGCAGATTCTAGTCGAGCAAGGTGCGACGGATGTGCAAACAACCCATACTGTCAGCAGAGTGGGCAACTATTTCCAGGTGGACATCACGCTGACCAACCAGGGAACCGCCCGCGCCTACGTGGAACGGGTGCGGGACATGGTGCAGGGGTTCCAACCCGCCGACAGGGTATTTAGCGACGATTATGGCACGGCCGTATGGTATGTTCATTCAACAAAATCCGCCTATATCGATTTAATCACCCCTGCCGGTAGCCCTGTTCCCCTACTGCCAGGGCAGAGCTACACCTTCAGCTACGTGATGTCGCCCATTCTGTACGAGCAACCTTCTACGCCCAGCGGCCTGGCGCAATTGACCATCACCTACCGCGAAGATAGCATAACCGGTCCTCGCCAGATCATAAGCGTTGCCCGTAGCTTTCACGTGGTGCATGATGGCGTGGGCGGAGCCTTCGTCCCGTTAGCCGATGCCGTGTCGGATGCCTTTGCCACGGCTGATTACCTCATCGTGACCAACCCCACCCACCTGAGCCAGATTTCTGCAGCTACCGTTGATGGCGTAATCATCACATCGCGCCACGTTTTGGCAAAAATGGCCCACCTGGCATCCCTTAAAAAGGGCGTCTTGGGGTATCTAGATTCTAACGACGAAGCCATGCTGGACCACTTGGTAGACCCGCGCAAGGGTCTGCACTGGACCCAAAGTTTGCATCCCAACTTTGGCATCAAAAACAAAGGGTATGTGCTCATTGTCGGCGAGACAGAGGTAGTGCCCTCTTATTACGTGGGCGGCGATCATTTCACCACCTACGTCAACATTCCTGACCACGTGTACCAGAGCGATTTACCCTTCGCCAACACCGGCGGCAACACGGCACGCCCTGAACTGGTCGTGGGGCGCATTATCGGCAATAAAACCGGTGACCTTTTCCGCCAACTGTCTCTGACGGTTGACGTATACGCCGGAACGGGCGACCGTACCTTTGACCGCTCCCACGCTCTGGTCATCAGCGGCAGTGGCGACGGCGACAGCGGTAACTTTGTGCCCACGGTAAACATCATCCGCGACGTTCTGGCGGGGCATGGCTGGCAGGTGACCAAGTTCCATGCCTCAGAAAACCCTGGCGATGATATAACCGACTTCAACGTGTGGAAGCCCTGGGCCATCAATCAAGATTTCGTCCTGTTCCGCGATCATGGCAGCCTGAATGGTTGGGGCGGAATGTTAGGCACCAGCAATGTTTCTGAACTCAATTTACCCGATGGCGATAGCGCGCCGGCGGCTTTTGCCGTGGCTTGCCTGGCAGGTAATTACGAACGCGACGATGATTATAATCTGGCCGAGGCGTTTTTAGAGAATGGGGGCGCGGTTTACATTGGCTCTACGGAAATTTCCGAGCGCACCACAAATAGCTATGCCGCCAAATGGTTTGTGCGTAACTGGCCCGGGAACCAAACTATCGGCGTGACGCTGAATAACACGAAGATTGCTGTGTGGGATACGGACAGCGGCTGGGAGGCTTTTGACCATGAAAAGTTGTGGGCGTATGAGTATAACCTGTACGGTTGCCCGAAATTTGGTGTGACGGGGGCGGAAACGGCCGTACAGCCGGCCGCACTCCTCAGCCCCACCACGGAACTTGTCGTCCAGGTTCCAGACCTGGAAATAACCACGGTGGGAGACTATGACCAGGTAGAAATTCCTGGCGGGCTGCTGCGCATGACCCCCGGCGGGCTGCAAACCCCTTACTGGACGGTGCGGGTAGATTACCCGGCAGGAACACGAGTAACCGGCGTGCAATTGGCTACTTTGGGCGCCCCCACCGTGCTGGCTGGGCTAAATTTGCCAGTTACCGAGCCAGGAATAGATTGCATTGGCTGTGGGGAGCTGCCCGCGCCCGACCCGTTGGATATTGCTGGGTGGGTGCCTGACTTGGCGCAAAAGTATGCGTGGGCGGTGGAAGAAAACAGCGACGGTAGTTCCACCCTGTGGCTACGGATTTATCCCTTCTTCTACAAGATGGAGACAGGGGATGCCCTTTTCTACCAATCTTTTGCTTTTGACGTTACCGTGCTGCCAACGGCCGTCGAGATCACGTCCTGGCAGGCGGAAGCGGCGCGCTATGGCCTGGGGGAAACGGCCGTTGCCCATCTGCACCTCAGCCAAACGGGCGCGCCGCTGGACGTGGTGGTGGAAGCGGCTGTTAAACCCCTGGTTGTGGAAACGGCCGTGGCCAGCTTCCCGCTCCGCTTGTTAACGGGGCTGGATGGCGCCGCCAGCCTGGAGTTTGCCTGGGAGACAGCCGGCTTCGACCCCGGACAGTACCGGCTGGAGGTGCGGGTGCGGGACCTGTCTGGCAATCTGCTGGACAGCGACACCACCGAAATCAGGCTGGGGCGGCTAAGCGGAGAGGGGACAGCCCTCACGGCTGATCCGCCAATTTTCCAACCAGGTGCCGCCGTGGCAATCTCCTTCAGCTTCCGCAACCGTGGGGATATGGCGTTGGATGGAACGGCCGTGATCCAGGTGCAAGGGGCAGATCTGATGGCGACGGCCGTATTCACCCACGCCATCACGGCTCTGCCCCCCGGTGAGATGTTGACCTTCCACAACGTCTGGGCAACAACCGGAATGCCCGCTGGGGATTATCGCGTCGTGGCCTACGCGAGCTACGGCGGGGGTATATCCACACCGCTGTCACGTTCCCTCAGCACAAACCGCTACGTGTACCTGCCCATGGTTATTCGTCATTAGCAAACACTTCTTGGAGCGGCAGGGGCGCTTAAGGATGTGCCCCTGCCCCATTCTTTGCGGCTGTTGCCCAAAAGGGTCATCATGCGCCAACCAAACCAGAAGGGACGTTACTATTCTTACCTGCTACGCCTCTGGGAGACAACAGACGGCAACCTGCCCGTGTGGCGGGCAATGCTAGAGTTGCCGGCCACCGGCGAAAAGCGCAGCTTTGCCTCTTTAGATGCGCTGTTTGCCTATTTAGTGTGCGAAACCAGCCCGGAAAAGCTGGCATCCCCCCCCAAAAAACCACCTTCTTCGCCAGGCAACCCAGAGCAATAATGGGCAGGAGGCGCCCGCAAAATAATGTACTTAATGCCCTAATTTGTCGCTCGCGCCTTTTTACAGCGCAAGGTTAGGGTCTGCAGGGGTAGGCTATTGCATGATCGGCGTACCGCGCTGCTTCTTAGAAGGGAATATCGTCTTCTTCCTGGGCTGCGGAACCACCCATTTCATCATCATACTCGGCGTCGTAGCCACCGTCTTCGCGCCCGCCAATGAACCGTATACTATCTGCGCGAACTTCAAAGGAAGCGCGAACAGAACCATCCTGACCAGTCCACAGCCGGGGGCCGCCGGTACCCCGATCAGGGGTCAATACGCCCTCGACCAAAACCTTGCGCCCCTTACTCAGGTATTGGTTAGCGGTTTCAGCCTGGCGCCCCCACACGCTAACGCGAAACCAGGTCGTTTCATCCACAGGTTGCCCGGAGGCACGGTCTGTCCAACGGCGGTTGGTAGCCATGCTAAAGCTGGTAACGGCCGTGCCGTCAGGCATATATCGCATCTCCGGATCCCGTCCCAAATTCCCAACAAGTATAATTTTTTGGTACATGACACACGTCTCCTTGCTAATGAAATTTAATTATCAGGGACTATAGACACAATTGTCTAGATAGTAGCATAATCTTGCTGGTCACAAAAGCACTTTGGGACACAAAATGCTCGTGAATATTTTAGCACAAAAGTTCTTGAGTACAAGTTATTTGTGACACACTTGGCGCTTTTCTGGAGTCCAAGCCCAGTTGGGTAGCTGCTTCTTCCCGGTGCCCTTTGCAGAGACAAAAAAACCTGGCGTCTCCGCAGAAACGCCAGGTTCAAAATCAAGTGGCCTCAACTAACGCAGGTTATACCCAACCGCGCAGGCGCACAGCCTCGGCCACGCGGCTTACCGAAACCAGGTACGCGGCGACGCGGGTGTATACTTTCTTCTCCTGGGCCATGGTGTGTACTGCCTGGAAAGCTTTGGTCATTTTGCTGTCCAGGCGCTCATTTACCATTTCCTCCGTCCAGTAATATTGGTACGCATTCTGCACCATCTCGAAGTAGGAGACGGTGACGCCGCCCGCATTGCACAAAAAGTCGGGAATGACGTAAATGCCCTTCTTCTCAAAAATGTCGTCAGCTTCTGGCGTGGTGGGGCCGTTGGCCAACTCGGCAATGATTTTGGCTTTGATGTTGTCCGCGTTTTGCGCGGTAAGCTGGTTTTCAATGGCCGCGGGAATCAGGATATCTACTTCTAGCTCTAGCAAATCTTTGTTAGAGATGGGTTCTGTACCGGGCATATCGATGACTTTGCCGGTTCTGGCTAAATGTTCCGAGACGGCATAATAGTCCAGCCCATCTTTGTTGTAAATACCGCCAAATTCGTCGCTAATGGCAATGACTTTAACGCCAAACATTTCTTGGATCAGCTTGGCGGCAAAGGAGCCAACGTTACCAAAGCCTTGAATAACGGCCGTTGCCCCCTTCAACTCCAGCCCTAGCATCTTCGCTGCTTCGCGGATGGTGTACATGCCACCCAAGGCGGTGGCTGGCCCACGCCCGGCAGAGCCACCCAACGGCAGCGGCTTGCCCGTGATGACGCCTGGTTCACGGTGCCCCATAATGGTTTCGTACTCGTCCAACATCCAGGCCATAATTTGGGGGTGCGTATTGACGTCGGGAGCAGGGGAGTCTTGGAAGAGGCCTACGTAGCGGGCAATATTGCGCATGTAGCCCCGGCTTAGCCGCTCCAGTTCACCGGGGGACATTTCGCGCGGGTTGCAGATAATGCCGCCTTTGCCGCCGCCCAAGGGGATGTCGGCCACGGCCGTTTTCCACGTCATCCACGCCGCCAACGCCCGCACGGTGTCAATGGTCTCATCGGGGTGAAAGCGAATGCCGCCTTTGGCCGGGCCGCGCGCATCGCTGTACTGCACGCGAAAACCCTGGAAAGTCTTCGTCGTACCATCATCCATTTTCACGGGAATGGTAAAGTGAAACTCACGCTGCGGGCGACGCAAAAAAGCGTGCATGTCGGGGTCCAGCCCCAGCACCTTAGCCGCTTCGTCTAATTGAGCTTGCGCAATGGCAAAAGGGTTCAGATTTTCAGTCATTGAATGGTCTCCAATTTTTTTATGGTTTTTTGTTACCTCAACACGGTTGGCACTGCCCAGGCCATTGCCCGTAAAGACAATGAAGCACAGATATGGGCGGTTGTCCGCCAAGATCTGTGCTTTTCCATGTGCAGTTCGAAAATCATCCAGCTATGCAATTGAGTACAGTGTCGCCCAATCTCTGTCATCTGTCATGTGTCATGTGTCACGTGTACTGTCAGACAGGTGTCATATTTGCTGGCAGAAACGGCTGTTTCAGACAATTTAACCAAATAATCAGGCCGCCTCTTCAGCAATTTTAACCAAAGGCCATAGCCGCACAAGCGATGATTCCCCTACGCTACCCGATTACCGGGGGCTTTGGTAAACTCGCTGGCGCACAGGCAAAGCTGGGCACATTTACGTTTGCAAAGGGGATTCAGCATGGTTGTCAATCTTGTCACGGCATTTTTAATTAGCACCCTTATTGTAGCCCTGGCCTCGTGGCGGGGGTCGCTTTCCAATTCCGGCGCAGTCGGCGCTTTAATTGTGGGCACCATCACCTTTGGTCTGGGAGGCTGGGTATGGGGGGTGCTGCTGGGCGTTTTTTTTGTTAGCTCCAGCCTACTCTCCCACTTCAAAGAAGAAGAAAAACGCACGGCCGCCGAGAAGTTTGAGAAAGGGCACCGGCGGGATGTGGGACAGGTGATTGCCAACGGAGGGCTGGGCGCGCTGCTGGCCTTGTTCAGTGCGTTGTTCCCTTCGCCGCTGTGGTTTTTCCTGTTTGTGGGGGTGATGGCCACCGTCACGGCCGATACCTGGGCCACCGAACTGGGCACGCTGAGCAAAAAGCCACCGCGCCTCATTACCACCGGGGAAGTGGTCGATGTGGGTACCTCGGGCGGGGTGTCGCTGCTGGGCACGGCCGTTTCCCTCATCGGGGGCCTGCTCATTGGGCTAACAGCCGGGCTGCTGCAGCGGGCGCGGGGCGAAAAAATGGCGGGGCGCACGGCCGTTGCCGGCGCTTTGGGCGGGCTGGCTGGCTCCTTGGTAGACAGCCTGCTTGGGGCCACCGTGCAGCAAATTTACTACTGCGACACCTGCCAAAAAGACACCGAGCGCCAAATTCACAAGTGCGGGACAGTTACACGACCGGTGCGCGGCTGGTCCTGGCTCAACAATGACTTGGTGAACCTCATCGCCTCTGTTTTTGGCGGGCTGGTGGCCGTGTTGGTGGTGGTGCTGGTGTGGCCCAAGCAAAAGGCGAGAGATTAGAGATTGGCGGCTTGGTTGACTGATAGAATTAATCCTGGCCTAAAATGACAACAACAGATGGGAATAATTAACAGATTTGTTTAGCGGTAAGATAAATCTGTTTTTTACTCACATCAGTTGTCGTCACCCTGAAAATGAGATTTGTCAGTCAATCAGGACTGGAGGCTGGAGATTTACAGTCCCCAGTCTCCAGTGTACAAAATTATTTGCGGATTACAAGGCGACCGACAGTAAAAATGACGATAAGCAGCGCCAGGCCGCCCAGAGCATAAAGCAGCCAGTTGGCGCCACGGTTCTCAGCCGTTTCGGTCACAAGCTGTGGGCTGCTTTCAGCGGGTTGGGCAGTAACAGGCGGGCGGACAACGGTCGTTTCCGGCTCATCCACCTCTTGCGGCAGCGGCACGGCCGTTCCCCCCCCAGTTTCCACCACCTCGTACACTTGCCCGCCGTAAACCACCAGCACCCGCTGGCCCAAGGCCAGATAGTCGCCCAGTTCCGGCGCGGCTGCCAGCAGGTCAAAGTAGGCATCGCTGGCAAAGTCCACTTTTTGCGGCGTCATGCTGTCGGCGTCGTAGGCAGTGTCTATCCACAACCCCTCGCGCAGCACAAAGGTTTTGCTACCCACATACTGCACCACCTGGTTGGCGGCAACGGCCGTTTCCCCAGCGACACTGGCGCCCCCGGTTGGCGGCGGAACCATCGTCGGCAACGCCACCGGCGCTTCCGCCGCCGCCATCTCCGCCGAATCGGCAGCCTCGGCCACCATTTCCGTCACCACCCGCGTCACCTCCACGGTGCGCCCTTCCATTTCCTCCTCCACAATACCCTGGCGGCCTGTCTGGCTGAAAATGTCGTCCTCTTCAATAAGGTAGCTAGTGTAAGGGGTGATGATGCCATAACGAATGCTGAGGTTGACCACGCTTTGCACCAGCTCTGGCTCTTCTCCATGCAGGCGAATTTGCGTCAGCAAGTGGCCGATAGCCCGCGTGGCCCACAGCCGGGGAATAAAGGCGTCACCGCCGCTGCTGCGGAAGCTGTTGTCGGCATAGGTGAAGGTTTGCGCACGGCCGTTTACATCCCCAGACAGGGTGATGGTAGCCGGGCCGCCGTCGCGGTAGCGTCCGGTAAGCACAAGCTGCGTCCCGGCAAACAAGTCTGGCAACTCGGCCGGGTACATCTGCTCTACGGTAATGCCGCCAAAGTCCAGGGCAATGTTGGCCAACACCGGCGCACTCACTTTGGCATAAAAGGCGCTTACTTGCTCATCAATGGCCTGGAACGGCCGTACATAAGTCGTCGTGCCCCGGTGGTTTTGCGCCAGGCTGTCCAGCAAAATCGGGTCCACGTCATCACCCACGCCAAAGGCAAAAATGCGCACATTCTCCGGCATCGCCTGCTGCACACTCTCCAACAGCCGTGGCGTATCCGTAATGCCCTCCGTCGCCAACCCATCTGTCAAGAAAATAATCGTCGTCGGGCGCTCCGCATCCGCCAACCTACCCGCCTCCAGCAGCGCCTGGCTAATATTCGTGCCCCCCATCGCCTCCAGGCCGTTAATAAAGCCCACCGCCTCATCCCCCTGGGCAGCAGCAGCCAATTCCGGCTGGAAAAGACGCACGCCAGTGCTAAAAGCCACCACGTTAAAGCGATCCGCGTCATTAAGATGGGTCACCACATAACGCGCCGCCTCCTGGGCCTGCTGCATCTTCTCCCCTTCCATACTGCCAGAGGTATCAACAACCAAAATGACGTCTTTGGCAATCACTTCCTCCACCTCCACCGCCGGAGCTACCAACAACAAGAAAAAGCCATCTTCTCCCGCCTCCTTGTAGCTAAGCAAATTCAGGCCAATGGCTTCCGGCGAAACGGCGTAGTACAGCTCAAAATCCTGCTCCGGCGTCACATCCGTCGCTTCAAAACCGACCACAACGCGGAAGTCGACATCGCGGAAAATGTCTACGCGGTGGCTGGGGGAGTAAATGGTGCGAATTTCCTCGTTGGACTGCACCTCCACGCGGATGCTTTGCTCCTCCAACGGTATGTTAGTGTACAAGTCGGTGGATTGGGGATAGGTGAAGTGAATGAGGCCGTTATCGGCAGGTAAAATTTGCGTGTATTCGATTTCAATGCGCCGCTCGTCGCGGGGCGGAATGGGGAAAACGTTC
This sequence comes from uncultured Anaerolinea sp., assembly GCA_964504445.1. Lineage (GTDB taxonomy): Bacteria > Chloroflexota > Anaerolineae > Promineifilales > Promineifilaceae > JACSRF01. Next base: position 23,124 of record CAZDEO010000010.1, read on the forward strand.
GCCTGGATGGCCTGCGTGCCCACGTACTTGAGCAGGGCCGGGTCACGAAGCTGGCGCACAATGGTGTCATAAATTTGCTGCGCTTCGTCCCGTTCCAAAATCTTAGCCTCGATGGGCTGTCCATCTACCCACATGGTCAGTTGGGAAACGGCCGCGCCCTCTGGCAAGGGAAACAGGTACTCACCTTCCAGCATCCAATCATTGTCGTTGACAAACAGTTGCTCAATGTGCGTCGTTGCTACCTGATCAGCAATGTCCACGCTGACGCGCTGGTAGGCAATGCGTAGGCCATCAAAGCGCCAGATGGGCAGCTCAATGGGCCGGATGGGCTGGGGCGGCGCGGGAGTTGCTTCCTGGGCTGCACCCACTTGCCAAATGCCCAACAGGGCCATGAACACAAAAACCAGTGAAACAATCATTCTCTTCTTCATGCTGCACGCTCCTTATCTTTTTTGAAAGCCATCCTGGCAACCGGCTGAATCGCTTCGGTTACCTTATGCCCTCAAGACGTCTCGACGCTGTTAATGGTTCCAACGTAACATCGCCGCAAAAAGATGCTTTAAGGAGTTGCAAACGGCCGTTTGCCACCAAACACCCCACCAAATTCGCCAGAGCAAAATAATGAACTATTGCTCAATCTTTCCCTCGCCCCGTTTTACCGGTAGTTTACGGCAAAAATTGTATTCGCCCTACCGCCCATCTCTCGCTATCATTGCAAACAGTGACCACGCTACCATGCACTTTCTTCGCCGCCTGACGAAGGAACTCAAACAATTATGGAGGCATCATGAGCAAAAACCGGCGCATCACAGCCGCAGACCTGTACCAATTCCAAACTGTTTCTGACCCGCAAATTTCCCCCGATGGGCGGCACGTCATCTTTTGCGTGCAGCGCGTAGAGCAAAAAACGGAGAAGAAATACACCAACCTCTGGTTGGTGCCCAGCGCTGGGCACCAACCGCCGCGCCAGTTTACCTACGGCAAACAAAACGACACCCGCCCCCGCTGGTCCCCCGACGGCACGCAAATTGCCTTCCTCTCTAACCGCGCCGACGAAAAGCAGGCCCAAATTTACCTGCTGCCCCTGCACGGCGGCGAGGCGCGCCCCCTGACGGAAATGACTGGCTCCTTCGCCAGCTTTGAATGGTCGCCGGACGGCACGCAGCTTGTGTGCCAGTTCCGCAAAAAGGACGCTGAGGCCATCGAGCGCGAAAAAGATGAGCAAAAGAAGAAGCTGGGCGTGGTAGAACGGCGCATTACCAGCGTAGACTACCGGTTGGACGGCGCTGGCTACCGCCCACAGGAAAAATGGCACATCTGGACGATAGATGCCGCCAGTGGCGAAGGCACGCAGCTTACCGACGGAGAGTTTGACGAGACGGAACCCACCTGGTCGCCAGACGGCCGTTCCATCCTCTGCATCTCCAACCGCCACCCCCGCGCCGACTTCGAGCACGACGCCACCGAACTGTACACCATCCCCACAGAAGGGGGAGAAATGCAGCAAATACAGGCAGATTACGGCCGTAAATTCGCCCCCACCTACTCCCCCGACGGCCAATGGATAGCCTACCTGGGCCGCCCCCAAAAAGGTAAATGGTACCAAAACGCTGCCCTTTACCTGGTTCCCGCCAGCGGCGGCGCGTCGCGCAACGTCACCGCCACCCTAGACGTACACCTGAGCAGCGCCACCAACGGCGACGTGAACAGCCCCGGCTTCACCACGCCAACCTGGGCCAGCAACAGCCAGGCCCTTTTGGCACTGGCTTCTGTGCGCGGGGACCAGCCGGTGCTGCGCCTGGGCACTCAGGGGGAAATGGCAACGGTAGCAGGCGAGGGCGTCATTGGCGGCTTTAGCCTTAGCGCCGACCAGCAAAAGCTGGCCTTTGTGCGCCAAACCCTCACCGACCCCGGCCAAATTTGGGTGCAAGACCTGGTCAGTGGGCAAGCCCAGCCCCTCACCCAACTCAATGCCCGCTTGCTGGCCGAGTTAGACCTGGGCCATGTCGAGGAAGTGCGCTTCGCGGCGCCCGACGGCCAGGAGTTGGATGGCTGGATCACCTTCCCGCCCAACTTCGACGCCCGCCAGCAGTACCCGTCCATTTTGGAAATTCACGGCGGGCCGCAGACGCAATACGGCCGTACCTTCATGCACGAGTTTTACTACCTGGCCGCCCAGGGCTATGTAGTGTACTGGAGCAACCCGCGCGGCAGCCAGGGCTACGGCGAAGCGTTTGCCGGGGCCATTTACGGGCAATGGGGCACGGTGGACTATGCCGATGTAATGGCCTGGGCCGACTACATGGCTGCCCAGCCCTACATTGACCCGCAGCGTATGGGCGTTACCGGCGGCAGCTACGGCGGCTACATGACCACCCTCATTATTGGCAAAACCAACCGCTTCAAAGCGGCCGTTTCCCAACGCGCCGTCACCAACGTCATCAGCTTCTACGGCTCTAGCGACCTGAACTGGGGCGCCGAGAACCTGATGGGCACGGAACAGCCCCCCTGGGAAGCGCTGGACGCTTATTGGGAGATGTCGCCCATGAAATATGTGGGCAATGCCCAGACGCCCACGCTACTCATCCACAGCGAACAAGACCTGCGCTGCGACAAGGAGCAGAGTGAGCAGGTGTTTGTGGCCTTGCGCCGCCTGAATGTAGACGCCGAGCTGGTACTGTTCCCGGAAGAGTCGCACGGCTTGAGCAGAAACGGCCGTACCGACCGGCGCATTGCCCGCCTCAACCATATGCTGCGCTGGTTCGAAACCTATTTGAAAAATTAGTACTTGTCTGGGATCGCCATTCCATGTTATGCTGTTTTTGACTTACAGATAATCTGTATGAGCAGAATTTCAGCAAGAGGTGACAAGTGAGCGCAACAATTCAAGTCCGCCAGCGCGGCACGCTAACCCTACCGATTGATTTACGCGAAAAATACGGGATTCAGGCTGGGGATACCTTTCGTGTGCTCGATTTAGATGGCATCTTTGTACTGACCCCCATGACGCCAATGGTTCCCGAATTGGCCCAAGAAATAGAGCGATTGCGGTTGGAAGCGGGTCTGGACACAGCAGACCTTTTGCAAGCGCTGCGTGAACAACGCGAGCAATATTTCCTGGAAAATTATGCCTACTGAACTCCCATACGTTTTCATCGACGCCGATGTGCTTTTTGCCGGATCAGCCTCAGCAGCAGAACATGGAGCCAGTTTGGTTGTTTTACGCATGTCGGAAATCACTCTCATAAAGGCTATTACGTCTGAACAAGTGATAACCGAGGTAGAACGAAATCTGAATCAGAAATTACCGGCCGCTTTACCCGCTTTTCGTTTGCTGGTCAGCCGCTGCTTAACAGTTGTGAATAATCCCTCACGGGCAGAATTAGCAAACTTTGCGGGTCTGGCAGATATCAAAGATTTACCGATTTTGGTAACGGCCGTACGTGAACAATGCCCCTGGCTCATTTCCTACAATACCCGCCATTTTCAACCCGGCCATCCCGATGTAACAGTGCTGCCACCAGGGGCATTCATCCAACGCGTGCGCCATTTACTCACTCACCTTTAGCACCCGCTCGGCGGCACGCACCAGCCGGTCATGCACGGCCAACCCCAGCCCCACCTGCGGAAAGTCGCGGGCCAAAATCAGGCTCACGTCCAGGCGGTCAATCTGGCGCAGGGTGTAGAAAAGCTGCCGCGCTACCCCTTCCAGGTCGGCCACGGAACCGACCACGGCCGTTTCCCATTCCCCTGCCGCAAAAAAGGGCACGTCCTCTTGCGCCAGCAACAATGCTACGGAACGGCCGTTTCCCCGCTGTTCCTTTGCCGTTTGTAGCATGGCCTGGCGCACGGCCGTTTCCTCCCCCGTAAACAGCCACAATTCCGTGTGCGGCGCATAATGCCGCTCCAGCATCCCCGGCGAAGGCAGGTCGGTATGGGGTGGAGCCATTTGCCGCTGCACGGCCACCTCTGGCAAAAGCGCTTGCAGCGCCTCCAGGGGTACGCCGCCGGGCCGCAGCAGCAGCGGCTTTTCGCCGGTTATGTCAAGTACTGTAGACTCTACCCCCACCAACGTTGGGCCGCCATCCAAAATGAGGGCAACTTCTCCGGCCAAATCCTCCCACACGTGCTGGGCACTGGTGGGGCTGGTATGGCTAAAACGATTGGCGCTGGGCGCGCCAATGGGCGTGCCGGCGGCGTAAATGAGGGCCAGGGCAACGGGGTGCGCCGGGCAGCGCACGGCCACAGTGGGGCCACCCGCGGTGACTACGTCGGGCACGGCCGTGCCCTTGGGCAGCACCAGGGTTAGCGGGCCGGGCCAAAACTGGTTGGCTAACTGGTAAGCCAGCGGGGGCACGTTTTGCGCTACGCGGGGCAACTCTGCCGCGTCGGCTACGTGGACGATGATGGGGTCGTAGAACGGCCGTTTCTTGGCCGCAAAAATGCGGGCAACGGCCGTGCTATTCAGCGCATCTGCCCCCAGGCCATACACCGTCTCTGTGGGAAAGGCCACCAGCCCTCCCTGTTGAATAATGGCAGCAGCTTCGTGGAGAACGGCCGTAGCCTCCGGCGTGTCCAGCCGCATGGGGTCAACTTTTAGCACACGTGTCTGCATGGCAGCTATTCGTAGCGGGCAAAAATGCGCTGATAGTCGCGGCTGCGCGCCAAAAGCTCCTCGTGGGTGCCCTGATCCACCAATTCCCCCTGCTTCAGCACCAAAATGCGGTCCGCCCAGCGAATCTGGCTCAGGCGGTGCGTGATGAGGAAGGTCGTCCGCGCCTCGCTGATGCGCCGCATTGCCTGCTGAATCTTGTCCTCTGTGGCGCTGTCAATGGCGCTGGTGCTATCATCCAAAATCAGCACCCGCGGGTTCGTTAAAAACGCCCGCGCAATGGCAATACGCTGCCGCTGCCCCCCAGAAAGCGTCACCCCGCGCTCACCCACCTCCGTCTCATACCCATCCTTAAAGCTCATAATAAAGTCATGGGCCTGGGCTTCGCGGGCGGCGTGCTCAATCTCCTCCTGAGTGGCGCCAGCGCTGCCAAAAGCAATATTTTCTGCCAGGGTGCGCGAAAACAAAAATACATCCTGCTCGATAAAGGAAATTTGCGAGCGCAACGCCTCCAGTTGCCACTCCCGCACGTCAACCCCATCTACCAGCACACGCCCCTCTGTGGCGTCAAAAATGCGGTTAATCAGGCGGGTCAGGGTCGTTTTGCCGCTGCCCGTTTGCCCCACAATGGCAATTGTCTCTCCTGGTTTGGCGGTGAATGTGACGTTTCGCAGCACCGGCGCACCATCATAGCCAAAGCTGACGTTTTCAAAAGTCACTTCACCCTGTAATGGCTGGTCGTAACCGGTTACATTTTCGTCCAGGGCGGTCTCTGTGTTAATCAGCTCTAAAATGCGCCGCGCGCTGGCAATGCCAATTTGCACCAGGTTGAAGGCAAAAATGGAAACGAAGGTGGGGAAACGCAATACGCCAACCAAGCCGACAAAGGTGACCACGGTACCCAGGGTAATTTCCCCGGCGCGCCAGAGGTACATACCGTGCAAAAAGGCCGCCGCCCAGGCTATGCTGAACATGAGCATAGGCAAATAGCGGGCCTGGATAGCCCCTTGCTCAATGAAATGGTCGCGGTATTTGCCCGCGTCGCGCACAAATTTATTAAGTTCTTGCCGTTCTTGGGCGCTGCCTTTTACCACTTCGATACCGGCAATGGCTTCAGCCAGGCCGGCGTTCATGTCGCCAAACTGTTGGCGCAGGGCGTTGCTCACGGGATTAAGCTGCCGGGCATAGTCGGCCACGGTAAGGATCAGGGTAATCAGGAAAATGCCGGGAACAAGCAGCAGGCGGGTGTCTAGGGTGATAATGAGGCTGATGGGGGCCACAATGCCCAGGGTCGCGTCAAAAATGAGCATCAGCCCTGGACTAAACATAATGTTCAGGGACCGCACGTCGTTGGTGGCGCGGGCCATAATGTCACCAATGCGTTGTTTGCCGTGAAAGGTCTGGCTTTTGCCCAGCAGGCTGGCGTAGAGTTCGTCGCGGGCGTCGCGCTCAATGCGCTGGGCGATGAATTCGTTGGCATAGTTACGCCCCAACCCCATGAGGCCTTGGGTGGCAGCCGCAGCGAAGACGCTCAGCGCCAGGGCTAGCAGGGCTGCGGTGGCCCAATCTGGCTGTATAATGAGGTCAAAGGCACGGCCAATGAAGACTTGGATGTAGCTGTAGGCGTAGTTGTTGATCACGGCCGTTAGCGTCACCAGCAAAGGTAACAGTGGGTAGCGCAGGGTATGAGACAAAATCCAACGCACCGGACCACGGCGATTATAGGTATATTCCTGCTCTAGCTTAAATTCGCGCATCTTTCTCTTAGCGTGAAAGGTAGTTCATGGGGCCTCCTGCATCAGCCTTAACTCATTTTCGGCTCACAGCTTACGGCCCACAGTTTACGGCTTACGGTTTAC
>CAZDEO010000010.1:29694-72028 GCA_964504445.1 uncultured Anaerolinea sp.
TTAACTCATTTTCGGCTCACAGCTTACGGCCCACAGTTTACGGCTTACGGTTTACCGCTCACGGGTTACTCTCCCCATTTTCGGGGAACACCACTTCCTCTTTGCCGGCCAGTTTATCCTGAATATAAGCCAGCACCACGTCTAAATGTTGGGGCTTATGCACAAAGTCTAGCTGCTGGCTGGGAATGGTCAATACCGGGCAGAGGTCAAAGGTTGCCAGCCATTCATCATAAAAGGATTCCAGCAATGTAAGATATTCTGCCGAAATGCCCGTCTCTACGGTCCGCGCCCGCTGGCGGATGCGTGCCATTAACACCGCTACTGGGCACTGCAAATATAAGAGCAGATCGGGACGCGGCAGTTGGCGCGTAATCAGGTCAAAAACCCGACGATAGGCTAGGTAATCTCGCTCCGTAAGGTTACCCATGTGGTGCAAGGCGCGGGCAAAAATATGGGCATCCTCGTAAATACTGCGGTCGGCAATGGCAGACCCTGGGCTGGCGGCGAGCTTGATATGCTGTTCGGCGCGATGGCCTAAGAAGAAAACCTGTAAATGAAAGGACCACTGGCGCATATCAGCATAAAAATCAGGCAGATAAGGGTTATCGGCGACCGATTCGTACCCCGTCTGCCAGCCAAGGCGAGCGCCCAGGCGTTCCGTCAGCGATGTTTTGCCCGCACCAATATTTCCGGCAACCAGAATTAGGCGATTTGTCATAAGCTATTCTTCAAGGTCAAGAAGCATAATTGTCGGGGGATAAGGGTCACTTGTCAACAATCAACTATAGCGGCTACAACATAGTTCACATAATGTGTATAATAACTGCCTAAATCATGCAAGGACTAAATTATGCGATGGATCGTTCGTCTATTTGCCAAATTGCTTATCTTTATCATTGCCGATGTTAAGGTTTACGGTCTGGAAAAGCTGCCTCTAACTGGCGCTTGCATTGTAGCCTCAAATCATCTTGGCCGGCTGGATGCTGTATTGACCTTGACGGTGACCAATCGCCAGGATCTCATCTTGATGATAGCAGAAAAATATGAACGGGTGGCTTTGTGGCGCTTTGTGGCGCGTGCGCTGGATGCCTTTTTTGTAAACCGCTACGAACCTGACTTAAAAGCGCTGCGGGAGGTCACGCGGCGGTTAAAATGTGGCGAGTTTTTGGTAATTGCCCCAGAGGGCACGCGCAGTAAAACGGAGTCTTTGCAGCCAGGAAAGCATGGGGCTGTGTATCTGGCGCAAAAGACTGGCGCCGTTGTTTTGCCGGTGGCCCTCTATGGCACAGAAGATCGGGTGGTCAAGCAAAATTTGCGCCGTCTTAAACGCAGCCAATTCGTGCTTCGCACGGGTGAACCTTACACGCTGCCCCCTAATTCCGAAAAGGCGCGGGACGTGTTTTTAGAGGAGCAAACAGAGGAGTTGATGTGCCGCATTGCGGCGTTGTTGCCAGAGACATATCGGGGCGTATATGCTAACCATCCCCGGCTGCAGGCGCTGTTGGCAGAGGGATATGGGCAGTAGCCAGGAACACCCTGGCAACTACCTGGAGAAAGGGGCCGACATAGAATTAAGTTGAATGGGCGGTAGGGTGCGGCGTTTACGGCCGTGCAGCCAGACAAGCAGCGCCAGAAGCAAAACGGGCACGACAACCAGCCAGGGCGGCAGAGGCGAAATTGCCATGGGCAGTGGGGATGGCGGTGTTTGGGCTTTTTCCCAGGGGATGGCCAGAGAACGGGCATTGGTGGTAATACTCCCGGCAAAATTGGCGTCCGCCACATTGCTTCTCCGCAGGGTAGCACGGCTTAAGTTGGCGCCGCTGACGTTTGCTTTTTGCCAGTTAGTGGCAATAATTTTTGCTCCGGTGAAGTCTGTTTTGTGGCAGTTGGCGTTGGCTAAATTTGCACCCACCAAAAGCGCGCCGGACAAATTTGCCGCAGATAGGTCCGCACGGCTCAAATCGCAACCAATGATTAAAGCGTGGCGCAAATTAGTGCCGCTAAGGTTTGCGCCAGACAGTTGCAGCCCTGCCAGGCGCATGGCGGGAAGATCTGCCCCACTTAAGTCAACGTCCGGCAAATAGCGGCTTTGGCGCATGGCTTCCAACAGTTCTTCTTTAGTTTGCAGTCGGTTTAAAGTGCTTGGGGCCATAAATTCCTCAACAGGCATTAGCCGGAAACCGGTTCTTTGAAATTATAGAGGCTATCTTCGACGGCCCACTGTTTCTGGCAATGGGGATTGGCACAATGGAGACGCCCGTTTTCCACATCACCCAGAGGGGTCAGGCAGATGGGGCAAGCGAAGAAATTGGGGGGCACGGCCGTTTCCCCCACCATCGGGTGGGCACTATTGACAAAGACACTAGGGGCAAGCTGCCACCAATTACCCGTTAACTGGGCTATGCTATCCAGCCTGGCCAGCAGGGATGCTGGGAAGAGTTTTTTCAACAGGTCAAAGCGAAAATGGGAGACGGTCAACTGGCGGCCCGGGTCAAAACCGGCCTGCTGCAGATGGTCGCGAATCCAGTGCGGGTGAAAATCATAGTTCAACTTCACAAACTCCACAGGTTCGCGGGCAAAAGGCGACCAGGCTTGCCACCGCAGCCCATAACGCAAAATGGCCTTCAGGTTTTGCTTGTTGGCAAATTCCAAAATGTACTGCCCCCCGGGACGAGCGATGCGCGCCAACTGGCGGAATAACGCCGGCACGTCGGCCGCATGGTGCAGTGTGCGTATCTGCACCATTGTTTCAAACAAGCCCGCCACAAAAGGCATCTGGTACCAATTACCCGCCACGTAGAGAAACCGCGGGTCCATTCCCAAATGGGCCTGCGCCTCCTGCAGCAACGAGCGAGAATAATCAAAGAGGACAACCGTTTCATATCCTTGATACTCGTCCGCCAGTCGCCCAAAACCAGCGCCAATTTCGATCAGGTTTTTACCACGCAAGGGCATAAGCCGGCGCAAGGCAATGCGCTCAACGCGATCCTCATAGTCGCGCCCCTGCCCCTCCCAAAAGCGGGTGCGGTAATCTGAGCCTTCGTAGTCGCAAACGGGGGGCGTGTCAGTCATCCTACTCGACGTTTGTTTCCCAGGAAACAGCGTTATTCGGTGGCTGTCTCCACCGGTGCCGGGGCAGCAGGCTCCCCATTGCCAGAAATTCGATCAAACAGCTCCCTGTTATTGGCCGGCAAACCGCCGAGAAGTGCATCCAGCGGCGAGAAAAGCCCCTGTAGTCGGCTAAAGGGTCCACCCAGTTCCGTTTCATTGAGGGGGATCACAGCTTCGACAGCAAGCTGCACGGGCAGCTCTTCATGAATGGGCACATCCAGATCGAGCTGTACAGGGAGCTGTAAATTCACCGGCAGATCGAGTTCAACCTGGCCTCTAATCTGCCCACCGCCATCAGGTAACGTAAACGTTGCGGGCACGTCCAGCTTCACATTGTCGACCACGATGACCGTAGTGGTTGTAGATAGAGGGACATTGAGTACCACGGGAATCGTATCGCTCACTTGAATGGTGCGCTGAATCGTCGCCGCATTCATATCCTCAAAGCTCTCGTTCAAGCCGCCCACAATGGGCTTCGCAATGTCATTGATGATAGGGAGAATAAGCGGCGCCACCACCAAGAGCACAACGAGCAGCACCAGGTTGGTAACAAAGGAAAAAATGATGGCAAAGGTTTTGAACGCCTGCCACGGCTTGCCGTTCCGTATTATTTTATTCATTTGCCGACCTCCACAGCTATTCAAGCTAGCTTGACATATAATTCCAACGTGATGGTAACATGATTCTGGCAAATATCAAAGAGCTGTGGTGGCGGAAATGTTTCCCAGGAAACAAAGGGGCTATCCCAGTGCATTGGCGCTATTGGGTGATTTTTGTAGAATGTACCTGCATAAGGTACTTTTAGGTGTTTAATGTCTCAAAACGTAGCGATCTTTCTCGATCTTGACAATTTGGTGATTGGCGCCAGGCATGTGAATTTGGCGTTCAATATCCACCATGTGGTCGCACACATTAAGAGCCTGACCGGCGGGCGCTTGGTGCTCTGCCGGGCCTACGGTGATGCCCGCCAAAACCGGGAGCTTGTCCGCGAGTTACAGGAAACGGGGTTTATTCTGCAAACAAATATTGCCAACAACTTTGGCAAAAACCTGGCTGATATGCAAATTACGGTTGATGCCATGGAGTCTTTGGTAGACGGACGGCCGTATCACATCTACGTCCTCATTACTGGAGACCAAGATTTTTCGCCTTTGGCTCAGGCTTTACGCAAGCGCGATAAATACGTTATCGGCATTGGCGTTCGCCATGCCACCAGCAGCACATTTGCCAGTCTTTGCGACAACTACCTGTACTACGAAGACATTGTTCCGGTTTCTTCGTTAGATGAAGCCCAGGTGCAAAAGCTGCTAGTAAAAAGCCTTGCCTCTTTGGAAAAGGATTGGGAAGCCGTGCGCGCCAGTCTGCTTAAACAACGCATGGACGAATTGAGCCAGGGTGCTTTTTCAAATTCCAGTTTTGCAGAAGGAAGCTTTCGTAAATTTTTAGAACAGTACCCGCGCCTGGTACAGGTACAGCAAAAGGAAACTACCACCTATGTGTCTACGCCGGTTAGAGAAACTCCCGCCCCAGCACTGGTGGCGCCCCAGCACTATCTGGCATATCGCACCTTGCTGAAAAAGCAAAAGCTTCGCATTATTCCCGCGCCCGCCCGCCTACTACTGTTGAAAGAGATTATCAATCTCTTGAGTAATCGCGACTATCAATGGCGCCCCCTCATCAACTTGTTGGTGGAAACCTTTCAAAAGCAAGGACATAGCGATGTTTCCAAAAATCTGGTCAATGCCGCTTTGATATTGGCGCGTACAGCGGGTGTCATCCATATCCAAAAGGCTGATTCCTTGTCTTCGGCTTCGGTCTCTCTGCGGCTAGATGGAGGGAATATTTTTCAAAAGGCCGTTGTCCTCTGCGATCGCGCCTATCTGGCGCATATCCAAAAGTTACCCACGCCTTTTGACCTTCGGGAAGCATCGCTGGCGTTATACGACACGCCCCAATACGTTTCCTACCTAACCCGCATTTTGCCCCCTATCCAGCACGATAGCTGACTTTAACGATCGAGGAATATCTCTTCTCGATGCCCGAACCCCTTACTATTGTCGATGAAGTAAAGGCGGTGTGGCTGCAAGCGATACCAATTAACCTTGCGTAACGCGGCTTGAATGGGGGGTGGCGCTAGTTTTAGAAAGGGGAACTTTTGCATATACCGGGCAACGGCCGTTTCCTGCCTCTGGCCCGTCAACTCCACCACCTCTCCCGCGCACTGAATTCCCTTGATAGCCTGCCAATCGTGATAATCCTCTTGGATAGTAGCGGCAACCTGTCCCTGCAAAGCCATATTTTGCGCGTGGCGTGTATGCCCAGCGGATAAAAAAAGCAGGTCAAAGCCTTCGTTAGCATAAAACACAGCGGCGGCCCACACGCCATCCGGGCCGGTGGTTGCTAGGGTCATCACGTGGTGCCGGGCCAGGTAGTCCAAAGCTTGTTGGCGCACATTAGTCATGGCGCGCTCTGCCGCCTTGCCAGCGCTGGAACAAATCCTGTGGCAATTCCACATTCAACAAATCCAACACCCGGTTGACCGTCTGGTTAATTACATCATCCAGGGTTTGGGGCCGGTGATAAAAGGCTGGCATTGGGGGCGCAAGCACGGCACCCATCTCCACAACCTGGGTCATGGCGCGCAGATGCCCCAGGTGCAGCGGTGTTTCCCGGGGAACAATTACCAAGCGGCGGCGGTCCTTTAACACCACATCAGCCGCCCGCAGCAACAGATTGTCGCTAAAGGAGTAGGCAATGCCCGTCAGGGTTTTCATGGAACAGGGTATGATCACCATGCCGGATGTTTTAAAGGAACCAGAGGATACTGTTGCGGTAATGTCCTTAAACCGGTAGGTCACATCGGCCAGAGCCTGGACCTGCTCCACGCTGTAATCTGTCTCCAAGCCAATGGTAATGCCACCAGCGGTGCTTAAGATTAAATGGGTTTCAACATCAGGGAGATCGCGTAAAATTTCCAGCATGCGTATGCCATAAATTACGCCACTAGCACCTGAAATGCCTACAATTAATCGCTTCATTTGGTATCCTTTACCCTGACTACAATCCTGCTGCAGGTTCGGGTATAATCTTTTTGGCAAGGGCGCGTGTCTTCCCGTATTTGCCAATGTGGACAAGAGTATACTGTAAAACCAGCAGTTGCTTAATAGAAAATCTAGAGGTCACAGTGAAAACACATTTTATTACAGATTTGTCCGCTGGTACGGATTTATTAAATGAACCCTTCTTGTTGCAGGAGGTAGCACAACGTACCACGAAGGACGGCCGTCCTTATCTGCTTTGTACCCTGCGCGATCGCAGCGGTCAGGCCGGAGGCGTTTTTTGGAATGTGCCGGCCTACGTGGAGGAGTGGGCGCGGGTGGGTATGGCTGTGCTCATTACCGGACGTGCCGTAAATTACAAAGATGCGCTGCAGATTAATATTACAGATATGAATCCGGCCACGGATCTTGAGCTGACGGATTTGCTGCCAGCCAGCCAGCGTCCTCGTCAGGAAATGGTTGCCGAATTACAAAAGGTCGTCAACAGTTTAGCCCAACCCTGGCAAAGATTGGCTGCTCATTTACTGCTGGATGACGCCTTTTTGCAGTTGTTTAGCCTGGCACCGGCAGCCCGCTCTATGCATCACGGCTACATTGGCGGCCTGCTAGAGCACACACTGAGTATGACGGCCGTGGCTGAAAAGCTGGTCAATCATTACCCTTATATCAACCGGGACCTCTTGTTGTCTGGCGTGCTGTTTCACGACATGGGCAAAACCAGTGAGTACAACATGGATGGCACCTTCGATCTGACCGATGACGGCCGTTTGGTGGGCCACATTGTGCGGGCCATTGTCATGATTGAAAAAGGAGCCGCAGCTGTAGACTTTCCAGCCGATCTTTTACAGCAGCTTGTTCACCTGGTGGCTGCCCATCATGGCACCCAAGAATGGGGGTCTCCCACCACGCCTAAAACCCTGGAAGCAGTCCTCCTGCATCAAATAGATTTACTTGATAGCCGCGTACAAGGCTTTTTGGACCACGTGCGCAATACCCCCAGCAGCCAAAGCTGGACAGCCCAAAGCAATATGTTCCAGACGCCCTTGCTGCGACCCTTGACCGGCGCAGGCTAAACGCTAATTCGCGCAGCGCGATCAGGCGGAGAGCATCATACAAAGCAGAGAAGGCTGTTGGGGCAGGGTCGTGTATCTTAGGAAATGGGCAACCTGCTGAACACGGCCGTTAGTCGTCGGCTGCCAGCTATTCTGGCTTATAGAGCATGTTGAGCGAAATATCTCCATTTTGCGGCGGCCCGTCTGGCAAGCAGCGCACAGTAAAAACATTGGCAATGGCCTGAACCTGGTGCAAAAGGCGCACCAACTGCCGCGGACGTACAACTTCCACACCCAAAATGACGTGTTTCTCGCCCTTTCGCGAGGGCACCATCGTGTTGATGAACGAGATATTGATCTGCTCATCCTGCATCAGCCGGGTAATATCGTAAAGCAATCCTGGCCGATCGAACACATCCACCTGCACGGTAACCAACCGTGCCTGACGCGTTCCTGACTTGCCCCACCCTAACTTCAAAATACGCCCCGAAAGGCGACTGGGGCGCAGCGTGTGACAAGTTTCCCGATGGACAGTCACGCCACCGTCCACGCGCACAAAACCAACAATGATGTCGCCAGGTCGAGGGTTACAGGTGGCACACAAACGCAGCTTGCGCATGTGGGCATTAACAATGGTATATTTTTCGCCGGTGACGGAATAGACAACATTGTCCAAATTGCGAGAAGGGCTTTGCTCCCACGTATTTTCCAAGACGCTAGTGGCAACGGCCGTTAACAACAAATCTGCACGCCCAATATCATGGTACAAATCTGTCGTATACTCGTACTTAAACGCCGCCGCAATTTCCGCGTGCGGATAATCAGGCAGACCCAACATTTCCAATTCCGCCTCAAGCAGCTTTTGCCCCTGAAAAATCGCCTTCCCGGTGGGCAGGCGACGGAACCAGCGTCGTGCATGAGAACGTGCATAATTTGTAGCTATGTACCCCAAATCTTCATCCAGCCATGCCCGCTGTGGCTCCGCGCGCACGCTCTTCATAATCTGCACCCGGTCTCCATCTTGCAACGGCTTGTTCAGCGGAAAAAGCTGATCATTTACATAGGCCGCATGGCACTGATTCCCCAGCCCTGTGTGGATGGCGTACGCAAAATCAATAACCGTAGCGCCTTGTCCTAACTCCACCACATCTCCCTGCGGGGTATATACTCGAATTTGCTTCCGAAAAACATCTTCCACAACCCCTTTAACGCCTGCACCAGGATCCTGTGTTTCCACACGAATGTTTTCCGTGATATTCCCCAAAAAGGAATCCACCCGATCAGCGATTCCCTTGGTCCATAGGGGAGTTCCCGCATATAACCAACGCGCTAATACACCAATCTCCGACACCTTATCCATGGCAACGGTGCGAATGCGCACCTTAACATGCTGCCCACCCGAATAGACCACCGTTGTATGCAAAGAACGATACAAGTTATCCCGGGGCACTGCGATATAATCATCAAAACGGCCGGGAACTGGCTTCCACAATTGATGAAGGTGCCCTAATGCTGTGTAACAAGATGGCCAATCATCCATCAACACAATCACTCGCAAGGTCTTATCGACGTCGTAATACGATGCTCCCCGGGCAGTGAGGTCTTGGTACACTGTGTAAATGTTTTCCGGCGCTAAAACCACGTCCCGCACATCCAAATTAGCTTGCAAGAGACAATCAAAAATCTCTGCGCTAACCCGCTCATAAGCTGCCTGCTGCTCATGGAAGAGCTGCTCCCGACGGGCGGTAATCACGTGATAGGCTGTATCGTTCAACACTTCTAACGACAAGGCTTCCAATTCATTCTTAACTCGCCAAATGCCTAGACGATTTGCCAGAGGTGCATAAACGGTAAGAGTTTCTTTCGCTTTCTGTCGTTGTTTTCTTTCCGGCAGTGCTTTGATGGTGCGCATATTGTGTAATCGGTCAAAGAGCTTGACGATGACGGTGCGCACATCAATCGTCATCACGTCAAACATTTTGCGCAAACTGGCATTTTGCAGTTCTTCTGGCGAAAGGACGCGCCCTTTGGCCACACCAAGGGTAACGTCTTTCAGTTTTGTAACGCCGTCAACCAAGAGAGCTACATCGGGGCCAAACTGCTGTTCAATATCATGAATAGAAATCCGCGTGTCTTCGGCAATGTCATGGAGCAGAGCCGCCGACAGGGTAGCGGAATCCAGGTGATACTCAGATAGATAAAAGGCAACAGTAAGGGGGTGGGTAAAAAAAAGCTCGCCGGATTTACGGCGTTGGTCACCGTGCTCCCGGCGAGCAAAAGCAAAGGCCTCTTGCACGCATAATCGTTGTTCTACCGGAAGGTAGGTGTTGATTTGCTTAAAGAACTCGGTTGCATCGGCTACGATGCGCACAGCGTTCATTCCTCGTGTTTCTTTCTGAAATCCACAAACCGGTATCCGACACCGCGCTCGGTTAAAATATATTGTGGGTTTGCGGGATCCACTTCGATCTTCTTGCGCAGGTAGTTTATGTAAAGACGGAGATAGTGGGTCTCGTCACGATATTCGTAACCCCACACTTTGGCCAGCAACGTATCGTGGGGCACGACCCAACCGGCGTTTTGTACCAAGTGGTTGAGCAATCGATATTCGGTGGGGCGCAGGTCAACGCGCTCCCCGTTAACAATGACCTGATGCCGGTTGAAGTCTATGGAAAGGTAATCGTCAATGACGAGGATTGTCCGGGGCGGGGGAGAAGGCCAGGCGGCGCGGCGCAGCACGGCCGTTACCCGGCTACTGAGTTCTCGCGGCGAAAAAGGTTTAGTAATGTAGTCATCTGCACCCAAATTCAACCCATGGATTCGATCTTCTTCATCGCCCTTTACCGTAAGCAAAATAACGGGAACCGTAGAGATTTCGCGGAGCAGCTTCAATGTTTCAAAACCATCCATCTCAGGCATCATCACATCCATCACCACGAGGTCGGGGGTATGTTGCCGGATCTGTTCCAGTGCATGAAGGCCATTGTCTGCCTCGACAACCTGATAACCTTCCAATTCCATATTCATGCGGATAAATCGCCGCATGCGCGCTTCGTCATCAACGATCAGAATCAGCCTAGGGGGAGTTGATTCTAGAGAAGATGGGATTTTCTCAACCATTTTTACTCCCGTACAAAGCCCATAATATCTTCCACTTCCGCTGAGGGTAATACCTGAATGAAATTAATACGGTGAATCGGAAAAATCACAGACGAGACATCTTCATCTAAATAATGTACATCGGTGCCATCACGCCGCCGCGGGTTGTGAATGACAATAAATTGCGCCGTAGGATCTGGCAAATCTTCCACCTCACAAACGACGGGATCCTCGTTATTAACATGAACGATTATTGTTTGCATAATTGTATCTCACAAATGTATTCATCCTAGATCTCAAAGAAAAAGTGAACCAGGAGATCGCCAAAGAGAACCTCATCTCCATTCGTAAGTAAATAAGGTAGATTTGCGGTTAATCGGTAATTATTGAGGTATGTTCCGTTGGTGCTATCCAAATCTACCAAGGCAACCCCCTGACTGGTTAATTGCAAAAGCGCATGTAAACGAGAGACGCCATGGGTTGAAGCGTCAAATTCTGTCAGATCTAGTTCTGGCAAATGTCCTGTATCCGCATCAGAACGCCCAATACGAGCTTCGCCCTCCAGCATAAACCGAACACGTTTACGGCTGCTGGGCACAAATATGGTGATAGTCCGCGCATCTTCTGGTGGTCCACTGTCCTCTTGTAAAAGGGGCGGCGGTGTAGGCAATCGTCCAAATTGGGCGAAAGGTAATGGGGTGGTTGCTGTTGGCGCCCCTGCCACTAAAAAGGCCCCACACTCGCTACAAAAAAGCGTTCCCTGATACTGGGCCGCACCACAGTCGGGACACTTAATCATCTGTCAATTCCTCATCCTCATCCGCACGGAACATTAAAGACATGGTTTGGCTAAGCAGGGTTCGTGTACCAAACCTTAAAGCCTTGCGCCCCTCATCTGAGAGGTTTCCAATTTGGGAAAGCCGTTCGGCTTCTAGTTGGGCTTGTTGGGCAAGACGATCCTGTCCCGCTTCCAAGAAACGCGTTGTAAGGTGGCGCATACGGGTAGTGGCCATTTCTACATTTCCTGATTCGATATCCCCTAAGACTTTTTCATTCAAGCGATACATGTTTAACATACGCACTGCGTTTAATAAAGAATCTGGCGGGTCTTCCGGTGGAGGGGTTTTCAGGGCAACAATCTGTAAATCCTGCTTGAATTTCCGTTCTTGGGCTTTGTGCCCAGGAAGAATTGCGGCCAGGTTTACAGGAATGGTAATGCGGCTTTCAACCGGTTGTGGGTCTATGCTAAGTTCCAAAAGAAAGGAGAGGGGACGGCGCCCTTCAATATCCCCCAGTTTTATGTGGTCTTGTTCTTTGTCTACGGGTTGGGCATAGGGTGTCATCTTAAAACCGTAACGAACATAGATGCTGTCGGGAAAGTCTAGCTTGAAACGTACATCTTGAGCATAAATAGCGCCAAGCCCTTTGATGCGCTGTTCGAGGTATTCAATTATCTGTATGGGCTGATCGATATAACCAGATTGGCCGCTAGAGGGAGCAACGAGACGATCGAGAAATTGGTCATTCCATTCCAACCCAATACCAAAGGCGGTAAAGCCTATGCCTTGAACGGCCGTTTCCTTCGCCAACTGCACGCACAAATCCTCATCACCATAAGTATGTCCGTCCGTCAACAAAATCAAATGGTTAATATAACGTTCCAGCGGCATTTGCCGCATCTGCGCAACACCAGCCTGTAAGCCCTGATAAATTTCCGTGCCACCAGAAGCCACCATACTTTTTATACGCGAAATGATCCGCCGTGTTTCCTGCCCGGGCGTTGGGGGCACCAACACTTCGGCTCGGTCACTAAAGCCCACAACAGAGATCACGTCATTAGCACCAAGCTTTTCCAAAACCATTTCCACCGCAACCTGCACCCGATTCAAGCGCGACCCACGCATTGAGGTACTGCGATCTAGCACCAGGCACAGGTTCAAGGGCAAACGCGTATCTTCTTGCTGTTCAGGCGGGCGTACATCAACCTGCAAATAAACCACCTGGGGTGTATCCAGTAGCCCAATTTTTGTTCTACTTAAAACAGCATTTACTTGTAAAGCTGGACTGGTAAAAGCTTCCTGCAAAAGCGCATTATACAAAACGCGACGATCCGGATCACTTAATACTTCAAAAGCATAAGAAATTTGCTGAAAGCGCGAACTACCCAAGGCGTTTTTTGCTTCATACTGGGCTTGCAGATCCACAAATGCTTTCCGAATCGCCTCATCAGATGCGTGATTATCAACGCCTAAAATTGCGTAGTAGTTTGGCTGTTCATTCTTCATAAAAAATGCTGATACGTTTTTGCCAGTTACCTAAAGCTGAAAATCAACCACAATGGCGGTGATATTGTCATATCCCCCAGCCTCCATTGCTGCATCCAGCAACTCGCCGGCAAGGGCATCTACAGGCTTATCTTGCTTCAAAATCATACCAATTTCATATTCAGGCACCAACCCGCTCAACCCGTCCGTACACAAAAGGATCTTCCCCTTTTTGGGCAGCCGCCTGGTGTAAGTATCTACTACAAGCTCTTCTCCTTGCCCCACAGCCCGCAGCAAAACATGACGATATTGATAATAGGTTGCTTCTTCGGCGGTAAGTTGCCCCACGTCCTGCAAACGTTGCACGAGAGAATGATCTGTCGTAACTTTTTCCAGCTTTTCATTGTGCCACAAGTAAAGGCGGGTATCCCCCACATGGGCAATATACAAACGGCTACCCAACACCAACGCAATTGTCAGGGTTGTGCCACTGTCCGATTCTTCTGTGGGATCATACAAAGCCAGGTGCGCCGCTTCTACCGCCTTTTCCATGACTTCTTGAATAGGTGCGGCATTGGGACCATCTTCTACCTGCAATAGCGGCATATAAACTCGGTCAATGATATGTTTCGCGGCAACCCGCGAGGCGGTTTTGCTGGCAAGGTGTCCATTTTTGTGCCCTCCCATCCCGTCGGCCACAATGTAGAGGCCAAAAGGCAGTAATGGAAAATGCCCTCCTGTTTCGGATGAAAAGATCAGGCAAGCATCTTCGTTGCGATCGCGCACAGCACCTACAGAGCAGCGTTTGGCAACAATCATGATTTGCTCTCCCCCTTCACTGACTTTTGAGCGCGCCAGATTAAGTAGGGGATTGTCAACTTCGGGCGGGGGTTCAAGCGCAGCCGTTTCCAAGGAAATGGTATCTAGTGGCTCCAATTCGTCTGTATTGACCTTGCTCATGTAACCCTCCGCCTCAGTTTCGCTGAGATCGTTATCGTTTGCTTCAGGTTGCGTTTCATCAGCTTCGGTCACAGCCATGGGTTCTTCCGCTGTCTTTGGTTTAGTAGCAAAGGGTGTCGCCAACTCCTCTTGCATTTCGTTCTTTTTCTTAAGTTCTTCTGCCGATTTATTCATAACCATTTCCAATCGTAGCCGTTCAGACTTTCGAAGTTTATTCCCCTGGCAATCGCATCATTTGACGATCAAAACTTTAAACATCTCCAGAGGGACTGAACGCTTACTCTAATCTATTTAGCAGTTAGATCATCGATAAATCAAGCTATTTTCAAACCTGTTGTGCACAAGGTTACAAGCTGCGCGTTTTCTTAAACAGGGAAAGCATAAAGTTGATGATCTGTCGATCCAATGTACATCATATCGTCAATAATAATGGGGGAGGAAATTACAGCCCCTCCTGTTTCAAATTGCCAGCGCAGTTCACCACGTTTTGCGCCCACGCAGTAGATTTTTCCGTCAGTAGAGCCAAAATAAACAGCATCGTTTAGGACGGCAGGAGATGAGGTCACCTGGCCTTTTGTATCAAAGGTCCATACCTGACGACCACTGTCCAGATCTATGGCGTAGAGGGTTCCGTCAGATGAGCCAATATAGACGGTGTAGTCATGAATACAGGGTGAGGAGATGATAGGTCGTCGCGCGCG
Organism: uncultured Anaerolinea sp.; assembly: GCA_964504445.1. Lineage (GTDB taxonomy): Bacteria > Chloroflexota > Anaerolineae > Promineifilales > Promineifilaceae > JACSRF01. The sequence continues at coordinate 43,941 of CAZDEO010000010.1, forward strand.
GAAACGCCAAATAGCCCATCCCGTTCCTGCGTCTAATGCATAGACGGTGCTGTCTACCGAACCTACCACTAACAAATCTTCAAAGACTGTCGGGGAAGAGGTTACGGCGCGCTTAGCTTGAAACTGCCACTTTGTCTTGCCTGTGGCCAGTTCAAGACAATAAACATACCCACCTTCTGTGCCCAAAAAGACGCGTTCTTCGTCTACAAAAGGTGTAGAGCGTACGGCGCTGAAAGCGTTTTGCTTCCAGATCTCCTTGTTGGTGTTGACGTTTACGGCATATACGTTGCCATCGTCTGAACCAAAAAAAGCATGGTCGAAACGCACGACGGGGGAGGAGTATACGGGGCCGTTGGTGGCGTATCGCCAGTTCATTTTCCCATTTTGCACGTTTAGAGAATACAGGTGACTATCTGCAGATCCCACGAAGACAGCATCGTCATAGACGAAGGGGGAAGAACCCAGCCCGTCTGCGGTGGGGTATTTCCAGAGGAATTCACCGCTGTTGGCCGCCAGTGCGTAAAGGTTATTATCGTAGGCGCTTATGAAGACCATGCCGTGGGCAACGGCCGCTTTGGAACGAATCTCGTCTTCGCATTTGAAGGACCAGGTGGGTTTTACGGTGCTAATGGCTCGGGTCTTGGCGGCTGCTGTGGAAACGGCCGTTGTCTCTACCCCACCAGAATTACTTCTTGGCGGGCTTGCTGCCGCCAGCATATCAGCCATTTCTTGCGAAGAAAGAAGCGCCGCCTGGGCATCTGCCTTAGCCAGCGATTCTAAAGCCGCCTTCAAAGCCATAGCATTGGAGTAACGTTCTTTGGGATCGTAAGCCAGGCAGCGCATGATAATGGCTTCAAATTCAGGCGAAATGTTTGGGTTTGCGGTGCGGATTGGCCGTTCCGCAAAAGTAAATGGCGGTTCCAGACGGGGATCTTTGCGCGTTAAAAGGTGATGCATTGTTGCGCCCCAAGCATAAACGTCACCGGCAGGAGATGCCTCCCCGCGGTATTGTTCTGGTGGTGAGTATCCCTCCGTACCAATCATCGTCCCTTTATTCCCCGCCTCGAAAAGCTTGGCAATCCCAAAATCAATCAGCCGGATATTTTGAAATTGATCCAGCATTGCATTTGACGGTTTCATGTCTCGAAAGACAATTGGTTGTGGTTTTTGGCTATGTAAATAGGCCAGAGCATCGCTCAATTGCAATGCCCAACTCAATGCAGTTTCCTGGTCCAAAACTTGCTGGGTTTCTTCCAACCAGTTTTGCAAATCTTTGCCGCGAATTAATTCCAAAACCAAATAGCTGCGGTTTCCCTCGGTAAAGTAGTCGGAAACATCAGGAATTGCTGGGTGGTTAAGCATAGCCAGCATACTGGCTTCCCGCTCGAAGGATTTAATCGTCAGTTTGCGAATTTGGGGGTCTGAGGCAGAAATGAGCATTTCTTTGATGGCACAAAGCTTAGTCGCCTGTGGGAATCGCATATCCCGTGCCTGATAAACAGAACTAAATCCTCCAGCGCCCAATGGACCAACAATTCGATAGCGATCTTGGAGCATATCGCCGGGCTGTAAACCGGAGCGGCTTCGCAATCGTGTCTGGCGATCTCTCTTACGCTTTAGTTGTCTGGTTGTTAACTGCCCCATAAAGATTTTGTCCTGTCTATCAATTCACCCAATTATAAGTTCACCCAGGGATAATAATCAAGCATTAGACCAGTGCCGCCAAATACGCTCACCACCAACGGCCGTAATTTGGGCGTGAATTTGCGCTTCCAGGTCAGTACGGTTGTTAAAAAAAGATCCCACCTGGGATGTAAAGGTGCTGATGGCCATAATGCGGGCCTGCACGCCAGCCTCACTAACCGGTATCACTTCCGCCCGCCAGCCAGCCTTATCTGCGGGCACCACTAACGCCAAGGCCCCAGGCAAACGGACGTAAGGATAATCTTCGTAATAAAACAAGTCCGCGCCAAAGCATTCTTCTGCCGCCCGCCGCACTAGTTGGTGATCAACGTGATTGCCCACAGCCAAGGGCGCAAAAATGCGTTTTCCAGAGGGCAATGTGCGCATTTCGGCAACCAGATGCTCCATGACGGCCGTTTCCGCTCTATGCACCACCCCAAACAAATCAGCATTTGTGGTATACAAAAAATCCCCCGTTTGCCCATGTTGGCGATAAATACAGTCCAAAAAAGACCAGTGTACATAATCCGCCCCCAGCACCGCACAAGCTGCCACATCCTCCTGCCGCCGGCGCGCCACAACCCCCGTCGCCAGCTCCCAACGTTGGTGCAGCGCCTGCGCCAAATCAGAAAACGACTCATCCGGAGGATCGCCAGACATGATCGTTACAACCAATACCCGACCACCCGCCGTCACTAAATCATAAATCTGCCCCCCACAAGACAAAGCCACATCATCAAGATGGGGAGAAAGATAAATTGCATCATACAGCATCATCACACCTTCACTTATCTAAATACCGTTGCCATCCTCAACGAACACGCAATTCGCAAACTTGGAACCAGCCTACTATAATAACATAGACATGAGAAAAGAGTTGACCCACCTAGACGAAACTGGGCAAGCAAAAATGGTTAATGTGGGCCCAAAACCACCAACCGAGCGTCTTGCCACAGCCCGTGGCCGCGTAACCATGCAGCCCGAGACGTTAACGCTAATTCTTGCCGGCAATATGAAAAAAGGAGACGTCTTTGGTATCGCCCAATTAGCCGGCCTCATGGCGGCCAAGCGCACCAGCGAGTTAATTCCTCTTTGCCATCCTCTAATGGTGCAGCACATCGAAGTAACATGCACCCCCAATACCGTCGAAAACTGTATTGACATCGAAGCATCCGTGCGCACAAACGGGAAAACAGGGGTAGAAATGGAAGCATTAACGGCCGTTTCCATCGCCGCCCTCACCATCTACGACATGGCCAAAGCCATTGATCGCAGCATGCGTATCACCGACATACACCTCTTCGCTAAATCCGGTGGACAACATGGAGACTACCAAGCCCCAAAATAGCATGACCTTAACCATACGCCTCTTCGCCACCCTCAAAGAGTTGGCCCAAAACAGCCACATCCAGCTAGACACCACTTTCCCCACCACCGTGGCTCAATTACGAGACGCCATCTCCGCCAGCCACCCCCAACTCGCCCCCGCCCTGCCCACCGCCCTCGTCGCCGTCAACAAAGCCTTTGCCGCCGAAGAAACCCCCATCCATCCTGGCGACGAAATCGCCATCTTCCCCCCCGTCAGCGGCGGCGACACCCCCTATCCTACCTACTTCGCCATCAGCGCCGATCCCCCCGATCTCAATGCCATCCACCACCACCTGCTTCAGCCCAATATAGGCGCCATCGTCAGCTTTACCGGATCCGTGCGCGGCCAAACCCAGCGCGATGGCCTCCCTCCCACAACCCACTATCTGGAATACGAAGCCTACAGCGAAATGGCTGAAGCCAAAATGTCCCAGATTGCCCGCGAAATCTGGGAACGCTGGCCCCAGGTTAAAGGCATCGCCATCGTCCAACGCATTGGTCGGCTGAACGTTGGCGACATCACCACCTTTGTGGCCTGCGCCGCCGGGCACCGAGATCAAGGCGTCTTCGATGCGGCCCGCTACGGCATCGACCGCCTCAAAGAGATCGTTCCTGTCTGGAAAAAAGAGGTTGGGCCAGATAAAAGCATCTGGTTAGAAGGTCACTACCATCCCACAGAAAACGACAACTAAACTGACGCGAAACCCAGGCGCCAACACCGCCCTAACTGCGCCAAAAACGCAACTTGTTCCCTTTCCCTGGTGTTTACGCAATAGGTTTAGCAAGCAAACATTAAAACTGGGAGAAGATACATGTCAAATGCCAGCCAACAACTCCACCGCGTGGTCATCACCGGTTTTGGGCTTATCACCCCGCTAGGCAACAACGTAAACGACACCTGGCAAGCCATTCTAGCCGGGAAATCGGGTATTGGCCCCTACACACTCATGGACAGGCGCGAACATGCCACCCCCTGCCTCTTTGAGGTAAAAAACTTTAACCCAGAAGCATTCATGGACAAGCGCGAAGCCCGGCGCAGAGATCGCTACCAGCAATTGGCCATAGCCGCTGCCCAAGAAGCCGTGAAACAAGCCAATTTGACAATCAACGACGATAATCGAGAACGGGTTGGCATTTACATTGGCACCGGCGTTGGGGGCATTCGCACATTGGTAGAACAAGATCACGTCGCTAATGATAAAGGATTGCGCCGTGTCAGCCCCTTTGCCATCACCATGATTATGCCCAACGGCGCAGCCGGGATGCTGGCAATTGAGTACGGTATTCAAGGCCCTTCTACGACAATTACTACCGCCTGTGCCGCGGGTTGTGATGCCGTCGGTCACGCCTTCCGTGCCGTGCGCCGGGGAGAAATAGTCGCCGCACTGACCGGTGGATCTGAATCCATTCTGGCGAATGTTGCGGTAGCTGGCTTTGAGCGTGCACAGGCCACCACCTCGCGGGAAGAAGGAACGCCACGCCCCTTTGACAAAGAACGCGATGGGTTAGCTGTGGGTGAAGGCGCAGGAATGCTGGTTTTAGAATCTCTGGAACACGCCCAAGCACGAGGAGCAGCTATTTGGGGAGAAGTTGTGGGATATGGCCAGACAACCGATGCATACCACATTACTGCCCCTGCCGAAGGAGGTTTGGGAGCCTCACGCGCTATGGAGCGAGCGCTGGCTGATGCGGGGCTGCAACCAACAGACGTGGACTATATCAGTGCCCATGGGACTGGCACGGTTTTGAACGACGCCACAGAAACGGCTGCCATCAAACGCGCCCTTGGCGATCATGCCTACAAGGTAGCCATCAGTTCCACCAAATCTATGACTGGGCACATTATGGGCGCCACCGGCGCCATTGAAAGCGTGTTCTGCGCTTTAGCCATGCGTGACCACGTATTGCCCCCTACTATCAATTACAAAACTCCAGACCCGGAATGCGATCTAGATTATGTGCCGAACATAGCCCGATCCGCTAAAATTGACCTTTGCTTGAATCATGCTTTTGGCTTTGGTGGCCATAATGCCGTGTTAGCCATCCGGCGATTCTCGGGATAGAGACTATGGTTGATTATGCAGTATTAGAGCGAAACCTGGGCGTGCAGTTTAGCAACTATTCATTGCTAACCCGTGCGCTGACGCATCGTTCTTACTTAAACGAAAACCCCGGCACAGTTTTAGAAGATAATGAGCGCCTGGAATTTTTAGGAGATGCCGTGCTTGATTTTGTTGTGGGCGCTTATTTGTACCATCATTTCCCCGAAATGGATGAGGGAGAACTAACGAGTCTGCGGGCCGCACTGGTGCGGGCTGAAACATTGGCTTCTTTTGCGCGAGATTTGGAAGTTGGTCGTTTTTTAAAGTTGGGCTATGGGGAAGACGAGAGTGGCGGGCGGGAACGTGTGCCTATCTTATGTGCAACCTTTGAAGCGGTGGTTGGCGCTATTTATCTGGATAAGGGGTTAGCTATAGCCCAACCTCTTATAGAAACCCTGATTAGTGCCGCTATCCCCGGCATTCTAGCTTCGGCAGCACATAAGGATGCAAAAAGCGAGTTCCAGGTGTGGGCCCAGGCGCAGTATAATATTACGCCCCATTACCTGGTAGTGCGTACGGACGGGCCAGACCACGCCAAGTTGTTTACCATTCAGGTGCAAGTGGGAGATGTGGTTTGGGGGAAAGGGGAGGGTCGTAGCAAGCAGGCCGCGGCTCAAGCTGCGGCACAGGCGGCGCTGCTTAAAGTAGAAGCTCTGGAAGCAATGGACGCGTGAGGGTATGGCGCGCGTTTTGATCACGGGGGGGAGTAGCTATTTGGGCCAGCATTTGGTGCCGCTAGCGCAGCAAAGCCATGTGGTTTGTTACACGTTTTTTAGCCAGGATGTGCTCGATTTGCCAGGGGGCGTGCAGCTTGATGTGCGGGATGAAACGGCCGTTACCCAACTCGTCACGCAATTTCAACCCGATGCTATTATTCACACGGTTGGCTCTAATCGCGGCGCGGATATACGTCAGGTCATTGAACGGGGTACGTATCACATCACCCAAGGTGCGGCGGCGGTGGGGGCACGATTGATCCATCTTTCGACGGATAGCATTTTTAACGGCCGTCTCGACGCCGCCCACCCACCCCCTTACGATGAATCTGCGCGGCCTTCACCCGTTAACGAATACGGCCGTGCCAAAGCCCAGGCCGAAAGTCTCGCCAGGCAACATTCTAATCACGTGATCATTCGTACTTCCCTTATCTACGGACTACAAAAAATGGATCACGGTACGGCCTGGATGGCGAAAGCCTTAAAAGCTGGGCAGCCCGTTATTCTTTTTGACAACCAGATTCGGAACCCCGTTTGGGTTCAAACACTCAGCCAGGCTTGCCTGGAACTCATCGCCCATGGCTATGTAGGAATAGTAAACGTAGCCGGGCAGCAAACACTCAGCCGCGCCGCATTTAGCTTAAAAATGTTAAATTACTGGGCCATTCATCCACGTACATCGCTCTCCATAGGCCCATCACAACATGATCAGTGGCCTCTCGACTGCCGTCTTAACCTGCAGCTAGCTAACCAAATATTACGAACCCCCCTTCTCGGTGTAGACGCCGTGCTAAATGAGCGTTACTGACACGTTTATGCCTCTCTAACATCTAAATGTAATAGTGTTTTATAAACCACACCCTTAATGGGCATCATTCACCATTCCGCGGCTCTTGACTTTTAAGTGATGACTATGTTAGACTGCACGATTGTTTCGGGAAGAAGGAAAGTTGCTTGGTGAGAGCCGCTACCCAAACAAAAACAATTAGAAGAGGACGAAAGGTAACAATACATGAGCGATTTAACTAACCCATTTGACGAAATGGAAGTTATTAACGCACTGATCAATGACGGCATGGAACAAGGATATATCACTTACGACCAAATCCTTGAAGTTCTCCCCGATATCGAAGACAACCTTAATTTGTTGGAAGCCCTTTTAGAAGAGGCGCAAAATGCTGGTATTTCCGTTTACGAAAGTGAAGAAGACGAAGAGCTTCTGCAAATTCGTACAGGGGATGCCACGGATGATGAGCTAGAAGATGCTGACGCGGCCTTTGAACAAGAAAACCACGCCGCGCCCCTGTTCGACTTAAGTAATGTCCCCATTGATGATTCGGTGGGGCTTTATTTCCGTGAAATGGGCCAACAGCAACTGCTTACAGCCGAAGAAGAAGTTACCCTCGCCATGGAAATTGAGGCTGGTCGTGAAGCTGTGCAGCGGCTGGAAAATGAACGGGAGTCTTTGGATGATGCCGCCAAAGATAGTTTAATTAATGTTCTAGAAATTGGCGAGGCGGCGCGCGCGCACCTCATTCGAGCGAATACCCGTTTGGTTGTTAGCATCGCCAAGAAGTATCGCGGTCGGGGACTGCAATTCCTGGATCTGATTCAGGAAGGCAATGTGGGGCTAATGAAAGCGGTGGAAAAATATGATTATCGCCGTGGCAATCGGTTTAGCACCTACGCCACTTGGTGGATTCGCCAAGCTGTAACCCGTGCCTTGGCCAATCACGGCCGTACCATTCGTATTCCGGCCCATTTGGGAGGACGGATCAGCAAGCTGTACCAGGTGGCACAAGAGCTAGAACAAGAATACGGCCGTCAACCCACCGCAGAAGAAATTGCTGAATGTATGGAACTACCTGCTGAGCGGGTCCGCTGGATGTTACGCACCAGTCGCCAGCCCGTACATCTAGAACGGCCTGTGGGGGATGAGTCCGACGCCGAACTGGGCGATTTCATTGAAGATATCGAAGCGCCGCCGCCCGCAGAATCCGTCGCCCAAAAAATGCTCACCGAAGAAATTGGCGATATTTTAGATCAGCTAACCCCTCGAGAAGCGCGGATCTTGCGGTTGCGTTATGGGCTGCAAGATGGCGAGTCGCGAACCTTGAAAGAAGTCGGTGAGATGTTTGGCCTTTCCCGCGAGCGCATTCGCCAATTAGAAAAAGAAGCGCTGCGCAAGCTGCGGCACCCCAACTTTGCCGGACATTTACGGCAATACCTTAACTAATAACCCCAACCCCCTCCACCGCGAGGGGGTTGCTTTTTCAGGCAGATTCACGAAACCTTCACTTGCGTTTCACAAGCCATTTATAGACATTCCTCGCCAGATCAAGTTAACTTATTCACAAGGTCTTCTACTGCCCCTTACGGGATGTTTGCATATTTTCCAAGACCGTTAAACAAGGATGTACCCAAGGAAGTATCCTATGGAGTTGCGTGAATATGTATCCTTACTCTGGCGATGGTTGTGGCTCATCGCTTTAGGCGCCATTGTTGCCGGAGCATCTGCTTTTTTTATTAGCCGGAGCCAAACCCCTATTTATCGGGCGACAGCCATTTTGCTGGTGAGTGAAGGGAGTGCAGACAGTAACGAGTACCGGTCTCTGCTAGTAGGTGAACAACTAGCTCAGTCTTACGTCGCGCGCCTCACAAACTATGAGGTTTTAAATCAAGCGATTACCAATTTAGGTCTTGACCTCACCCCTGAAACGCTGAAGGAGCAGGTAAATGTCAATTTGCTAAACGATACACAACTCATCTCCCTAAGCGTATCGAACCCTGATCCACAATTGGCCAGTGACCTGGCTAATGAAATTCCACAGGTTTTTGCCGAACGGAATGTGAATCAACAGCTTGAGCGTTTTGCCAGCTCAAAAGAAAATCTCGAATTAGAGTTAGGGAAAATCGAGGTGGAGTTACGGACGGCTGAAGGCCTGCTGGCCAGTGAGCTTGCCCAGGAGCCTCCCAATCAGGCTGCTATCGATCAGGCAAACAATAACCTGCTCCGTTTGCGGGAAACACATTCCAGTTTACTGCAGAGTTATGAGAATGTGCGCATTGCCGAAGCAAGCAGCTTAAATACCATTGTCATTGATGAAGCAGCACGGCCGTCTACCAACCCGGTAAGCCCACGCATCATCTCCAACACGCTGTTGGCAACGGCCGTTGGCGGTCTGCTAGCCCTCGGCATCGCCTTTCTCATTGAATACCTGGACGACACCATGAAAGATCCGCGGGAAATTGAGCATACGTTGGGACTCACCCCGCTAGGCAGCATCGAGCGCATGCGCATTGAACACGCCGTTGATGCCCTGGTCGTTGCCACCGACCCACGCTCCCCCACCGCTGAGGGTTTCCGCCATATTCGCACCAACATTCAATACATTAGTGTGGATCGCCCACTAAAAACCATCCTGATTACCAGTGCCAACATGGGCGAAGGTAAATCTACCATCTCCGTTAATCTGGCGACCAGCCTGGCCCAGTCTGGCAAGCAAGTCATTCTGGTCGATGCAGATATGCGTCGCCCCATGCTGCACCGCCTGATGGAAGTGGATGGCTCGCGCGGCCTGGCGAACCTTATCATTCGCGGCAAGGAAGACCCAGCTTTCCTTAAAACCACGCTCATTGCTAACTTGCGGCTACTCCCCGCGGGACGCATTCCCCCAAACCCAGCAGAACTGCTCGGTTCAGAAAGGATGCGTGACGTACTCAATTGGTTAGAAACAGAGGCTGACTACATCATTTTTGACAGCCCGCCGCTGCTGGCTGTTACCGATGGCGCAGTTTTGTCGCAATTGGTGGATACCACCATTCTGGTCGCCAGCAGCCAGACTCGTTTTCCAACTTTTGCCACGGCTACCCGGCAAATTACGGCCTTAGAAAGCAATATCGCAGGCGTCATTTTGAATAAGATGAACCCGCGCAGCAACCATAGCTATTACTATTACTATCGGCGTGAGTATCGTCCTTATGATGATGACCCCAATGGGGAAAACGGCCGTAAATCATGGAAAGAGCGGGTGCAACACGCCCTATACTTCTTCAACATCTTCCATTAACCCCCACATCACCGCTCTATGATGAAGCCTTCGCCTATCAGCCGAAGGCTTCATCATTTCTGCATCCTCTGGGCCTCATGTATAATTCAGCCCATGGCTATCTTAACCGCTAACTTTGTTGGGCAATCCTTTGGCGATTTCGACGTTTTCAGTGGTGTCACCGCCAGCATTCCCAATAACGGAAAAATTGGGCTTGTTGGCCCTAATGGTATTGGTAAAACAACCCTTCTGCTTATCTTGGCGGGGTTCAGCCAGCCGAGTGCCGGCAGTATCACCCTGGCCCGTAACGCGCGCATTGGCTATCTCCCCCAAGAGTCCTCAGACGCCTTCACCGGCAGCACCCACACAGTCCATGAAGAGATGTTGGCAGCCTTTGCCCATTTGCGCAGCATGGAAACCGACCTGCACAAGATGGAAACACAAATGGCGCAAGGGAATACCTCTGCTGAACTGCTGGCCCAATACAGCCACCTGCAGCAAAAATTCGAGGGAGCAGGGGGTTATGACTACCCGCAGCGGATCAAGCAAGTGCTCACCGGGTTAGGGTTTAGAGAAGCAGATTGGCAATTGCCGCTTACTTACCTGAGTGGGGGGCAAAAAACACGCGCCTTGCTGGCAAGACTTTTGCTGGAAAAACCCAACCTGTTGGTGCTGGATGAACCTACGAACCATCTTGATGTGGACGCTGTAGAATGGTTAGAAGGCACATTAAAAGTGTGGGAAGGCGCCCTATTGCTCGTCAGTCATGACCGCTACTTTTTAGACCGTGTCGTAGACACCATTTGGGAAATGGCCCGCAGCGGTTTGACTATCTACCGTGGTAACTACAGCGCCTATGTGCAGCAACGTCGTGATCAGTGGCAACGACTAGAACAAGAGTTTGCGGCCTTTAAAGAACGCGTGGCCAAGGAAATGGATTTCATCCGCCGTAATATTGCCGGGCAACGCACGCAGATGGCCCAGGGTAAGTTGAGCCGCCTGGCGCGCGAGGTAGAAGCGGTTCGTGTTGGGGGGTTAGGCATGATCGCGCAGCTCAACAGCAAAGGGTGGGCGCAAGTTTCCAGCAATTTGGATTTGCGCCGCCCGGCAAGCACGGTGGATGAGTTGCATCAGCGGATTGGTGAATTGCAAGGGCCACGCCGACCCACTATGCTGAATATGGCTTTACGGCCGTCTCATCGCAGTGGGAATATTGTATTGCGTACCAAAGATTTGCAGGTAGGTTACCCAGGGCACCCACCCCTCTTCGCCGCCGATGACATCGAATTGTGGCGGCAGGAATGCGCAGCCCTGATTGGCGGCAACGGCACCGGCAAAACATCCTTTCTACGCACCATTTTAGACCAGCTTGCTCCGGCAAAAGGTGAAATTACCTTAGGGGCCAGCCTAAATGTGGGTTATTTCTCCCAGACGCAAGAGCATCTTTACCCGGACGCATCGGTCCTTGATGAATTTTCCCGGCACACCCCCATGCTAGAAGGAGAAGCCCGCAGCTATTTAGCACGGTTTCTGTTTCAAGGAGATGACGTCTTCAAAAAAATCAGCAGCCTTAGCGGCGGCGAACGCAGTCGTCTGGCCCTGGCAATTCTTACCCTGGGTGAAGCCAACTTTTTGCTGCTCGATGAACCAACCAATCACCTGGATATTCCAGCGCAGGAAGTCTTACAAGCGGCACTAGAGGAGTTTGACGGGACGGTGCTGTTGGTAACCCACGACCGTTACCTGGTAGACCGCCTGGCTACGCAAATTTGGGAGTTGCGCCACGGCCGTTTACGCGTGTTTAATGGCCCCTATCAAGAATTTCTAGCCCAGCACCAGTTGGCGGCTCAGCGCGAACAGGAAGTGGCTGCTCAGCAAGAAACGGCTGCCCCCCCCCTGGCGCAAAATGGCAATGACGCCGAAACGCTCAGCAAAAATGAGCAACGGCGCCGAAACGCCCTTTTGGCCGGCGTTGAAGAGGCCATCACCCATTTGGAAATGCAGCTTCACGACATTACCCACGCAATCCAGCAGGCAACGGCCGTCCAGGACGTTGACAAGATACAAACCCTGAGCTTAGAATATGCTCGCACTGAGAGCCAACTGGCCCAGAAGCTAGAAGAATGGGAGACCTTGCATGAGTGAGCAGGTAAGAACCATTACCCAAACCGGAAAACTCATCATTGGCGTAACCGGCAACATCGCCACCGGCAAGTCAGCAGTAATGCGCCTGGCCCGAGAAAAAGGGGCACTGACCATCGATGCCGACAAGATCGTCCATCATCTAATGGACACTGATGCCAATATGCAAGCAGCTCTGGCTGTCGCTTTCGGGCCAGATATCCGCCTGGAAGACGGCCGTATCAACCGTCAAAAATTGGGCCAGCTCGTCTTCAACGACCCAGCAGCCCTCCGCGACCTGGAACAAATGGTACACCCCTCGGTGCGCATCACCATCGCAGAGCAAATTCAGCAAGCACCAGAGACGGTTATCTTCATTGAAGCCATTAAACTATTGGAAGGGCCACTGGCCGAAATCTGCCATCAAGTTTGGGTGACCCGCTGCCACAAACAGCGCCAGTTAGAACGGCTGATGATTTGCCGTGGGCTAGACTCTGAAACAGCAACCAAACGCATTGAGATGCAACCCCCCCAAGAAGAAAAGGTCGCTCAAGCCGACGTCGTTATTGATACAGCAGGGCTAATGCGCGATACAGAAGCGCAGTTCGCGCTGTACTGGAAGCGCCTGCCAGCCCCGGCTGACGCCCCGCCAATCCAACTACGTATTCCGACAGATACGGGGTTAGTGCCCCCGGTGCCCATGCCGGTGACGTCTTCGGGCGTGGCTGAAGGAACGGCCGGAGAAAAACCACAAGAGTCCCCTATACGGCTAACCCGCCCCATTCCAAAATCGCTCAAGACCAAGCTGGGCCGCAAAATCGAGAAACCCGTGGCACCAGAAGGCGCCTCGCAACCAGTAACGGCCACGCCACCCCCAAAAACACCCACCGCCGCACCCGGCAGCGCGGAAGTACGCCGTGCACGCCCATCCGACATACCCTCGGTATTGTTACTCATTCACAAAGCCACAGAGGGAGCCGCACGGTTAAAACGTGCAGATATGATGCTGGCTTTCGGCGAACGCAGCTACTTTATCGGCCAAAAAGGCACCTCCATACACGCCGTCATCGGCTGGAATATTGAAAATTTGGTCAGCCGGGTGACCGAAATTTACTTTCATCCCTTAGAAATCCTGCCTGAAATTGGCCCGCCCGTCTTCGACAGCATCGAAGAATCTGCCGACAGTCACATTTGCGAAGTGATCGTCATCTTTTTGCCCCCCAATGCCCCCACTACCCTCACACAGATGTTGGTTGCCCGCGGTTACACCAGCACCGAACTAGACAAACTGCCCGCCACCTGGCAAGAAGCCATTCGCGAATCGCAACCAGAGGAAACCTCATACGTTATCAAAGTACTGCGCGAGCGCGTGACGCACCCACTTTAAAATGAAACTTGATGCATAGACTTTTTAGGAGTACACCTTTTCATGGAACCAATTAAGAACTGGGTTACCCAGCACCCCAACCTGTCCGCCTGGTTCGTCCTGGCTTTGGGAATGGTTGTTTTACTTGTCATCGAGGCCCGCAATGTTGGCTTACAAGGCATGCAGTGGTTCTGGCTTATCGTGGTCACAATTCTCGTAGCCGGCGCCTGCATCTGGATTATTAGCTGGGGCGACGATGAAGAAGACGACACCGCACCCCAAGAGTAGCTTTATATGCAACCTGCACCATCACAACCCGTTGTAGCCCCAGCCAAAGTAGAAACACTGCGGAACCTCATCGCAGATCTCTTTTCCGTTTACGACACCAGCCTGGATCAACCTCAACCCGGATACGTTCGTTTTCGCGGGATATTTATGCAAGACCCGGCGCATTGCTTTGACGACCTTCGGGAACGCTTTGAAAGCCTGGGCTTTACGCCCACCATTCGCGCCGAAAACGGCCGTACCGTCCTTACCGCCCTACCCTTCGTATTCAAACCCGAAAAGTCCCGCTGGAGCATCAACCTCCTTCTCTTCGTCGCCACCATCTTCTCCACACTCCTTACAGGGGCCAGCTACAGCGCCACAGGTCCAGAGATAAACCTGTGGCAAGGGTGGCCCTTCAGCCTTAGCATTCTGCTCATTCTCGGCACCCACGAACTGGGGCATTATTTTGCCGCCCGCTACCATAAAGTCCCCGTTACCCTCCCTTATTTCATTCCCCTGCCCTTTTTCTCTCTATTCGGAACCCTGGGCGCATTCATTCAGTTGAAAGCGCCCGTGAAAAACCGCCGCGCCCTCTTTGATGTTGGCGCGGCAGGCCCGTTGGCCGGCTTGGTTTTTGCCATCCCTATTCTCATTTATGGCCTGGCAACCTCGCCCGTAGGCCCCATAGGCCAGCCCCCTCCGGGAGGGGCCATTACGCTAGAAGGCAACTCCCTCCTATATGCCTTCATCAAATTCTCGATTTTTGGGCAGCTACTACCGACCCCTACAGGCATAGATGTGCACCTGAATCAAGTTGCCTGGGCCGGTTGGGTTGGGCTTCTTGTCACCGGACTCAACCTCATTCCTGTGGGACAATTGGATGGGGGACATGTAGCCTACGTGCTGTTTGGGCGTGCCGCGAAACAGCTATTTTGGCCTGTTCTGTTTAGCTTGGGAGCTTTGGTATTGTTGACTGGCACAACTATGTGGGTACTCTGGATATTTTTACTCTACTTCTTAGGACGCATGCACGCCGAACCCTTGGATGACATGACCCCATTAGACCCCAAACGCCGCATGTTGGCATTTGCGACGTTGGCCTTGTTCGTCCTGGTTTTCGTGCCCATCCCCCTACAAATCATCCCCTAAGGGAGCAGCGCGCTCATAAACAAAGCCACCTCTGGTTGCTATTCATGGCTGAAATTCGTATACTGTAGTGTAATAATTGTTTATTTGAGCGAGCCATAAAGTGACAAGTATCTCAGAAGTATTTCAAGTGTACACCCATACAAATCAAAAAGTTGCCAAGGTTGTGCTGAATGGGTACCACATTGAGGAAGGGGGACCCTTAGGGTTGCATGGGGCCTTGCGCAGTTTCAAACTGCTGCAAGGAGACCTTTGGCAAGCATGGGCCGCCCAAGAGTCGTTGTATTTGCGCACAGGTACGGGTGTGGCGAATGAAATCCGGATAGCGGCGCTACCTGCAGATGAAGAAAGTTTTGGTTTGATTGAATTTGTGTAGCCCCTGGTCTTTTCTAGCAAAGTCAGCCCTTGTCTCGACAAGGGCTTTTTCTTTTGCGGCCCTTGCGCCCCTTATCTTTTTCCACATTGTTTTCCTCTTTTTGTTATTAATGGTAGTAGTTTGTAGTAGGCTTGTGTATATGTTGAAACCCTGAGGTACGCCCCCTACATGTGCGGGGGGCAGCGCTTAGTCTGGCGTCATATACGGCCGTTTCCCACCCACCCCCTGCCCCAAATCTGGGGATAGTTTTAGGCCATGCGGCAAAGCCTTTTTGCCCCCGGTTGCTGGCTTCCCGCAGATATGGAACGTCGTACCGTAGGGACCCTATATATAGATTCAGGAGACAAGCCCGCCGGCGGGAGTGCAGGAAAACTTTCCACAAATCGGACCAGTTATCCACAGGTTTCGTCAACTTATCCACAGGTTTTACATCAGAAGGGTTCTTTTCACCACGGTCGGAGTCTTTTTTTGTCCCAAAGAATGTGTGCTTGACTAGGGTTCTTCCAGCGATCTTGACAATCCTCTCCGTAATTGTCTAGAATTTACAGCATCTTACGCCATGCGTCTTGATGCGTAAAAAAGAGACCATAGGAGCGACTTGGAGGCCAAGCATGAACGTAATCAAAGTATCTGCTCGTTCGCGAACAGCAGCCGTTGCCGGGGCTATCGCCGGTGTTATACGTGAAGCGCAACGAGCTGAAGTGCAGGCGATTGGGGCCGGAGCTGTCAATCAGGCGATTAAAGCCATCGTCATTGCGAAGGGTTATCTGGAAGAAGAAGGCGTGCATGTCATTTGTGACCCCTCTTTCGTGGAAGTTGAAATCGATACGCAGGAAAGAACGGCCGTGCGCATTGTAGTTGAGCCTAGATAAATTAAAAAACCGCAAGTTTAGAAAGGGCACGACAAAATCGTGCTCTTTTTTTGTCAAGAAAGAGCTTCTTTCCCCTTTTTCAGGCCAGTTGGAGGTGTGTTTGATGTTGCGCCCTAAAGACTTCTTTGATTTGGGTAACCCCACCGTTGCAGAATTTTTCACCGGACACACCCATGTTTGGGAAATCCTTGCCCACATAGATCACCATATCCAGCGGTTGGTTGGGGCAAATCAAACAATTCTGGGCGATGTCTTACCGGGCGCCTATGTGAGTGACCGCCCGGTATACATTGCTGCCGGAGCGCGCATTGAGCCCGGTGCTTACGTGCAAGGCCCCGCATATATTGGCCCTGGAGCTGTTGTGCGGCATGGCGCATATGTGCGCGAGAACGTCATCATGCTTTCTGGTAGCACCTTAGGGCACGCCAGTGAGGCGAAGAACAGCCTCTTTTTGCCCCACGCGGCAGCACCCCATTTCAACTATGTTGGGGACAGCGTGCTGGGCCAGCACGTCAACCTGGGCGCGGGCACCAAATTGAGCAATTTGGGCATCCTCAGCGAAAAAGATCCCCTCACCGGAAAACGGCCGTCCATCAAACTCATGATTGATGGACAAGAGTACGATACCGGACTGGCCAAACTAGGGGCCATTTTGGGCGACTATGCTCAAACCGGCTGCAATGCGGTGCTGAATCCTGGCTGCATAGTTGGCCCCCACACCCTCATTTATGCCAACGTTAGCCTGCGCAAAGGGTATCATCCCGGCCACAGCATCATCAAACTGCGGCAAACTGTGCGGCGCATAGACAAAATTAACCGCTGATTACCGCGCCCCTTTCCGCCCAATCTCCCGCAGGTAAGTAGAGGAAATATCTTCCCGAAATAGCGTATCGGGGATGGCCTGGAACAATCCCGCAAAGGCGGCGGGAATGGGCAAAGCGTGCAAGTTTTGAAAATGGCCGTCCGCTGCCACCCGCCCCGCCACCAAAAAGCGACAGCCCAACCCCGCTATTTCGCCCAGCGCCGCCAGCATTTGTGCCTCACTGTTCTGGTAGTAACGGGGCTGGAGCAGGCGCACGGCCGTATCATACCCCAGCACAAAGGTCACCCCCGGAAACAGCCGCGCCTTGGCCAAAAATGTAGGCGCTTGGGAAGCATACACCGGGTACCGCCCCGCAAATTGCGCCAGCCGCGCCAGCAACTCCTCTTGTGTCAAAGAGGGCTTGTCCACATTGGCTGCCGAAACTTCAAAAGCTACCGGTTGCCCTAAAACCTGGCTGGCGGCCCGGGCCATGCCCAAATGTCCCTCATGCAGTGGATTAAAAGCACCCGAAAGCAGCACTTGCGGGCGCACATCTTTCAAACGCAGCAGCCCATGGGCGTGAATGCCGAAAAAAGGTATGTGTTCGCTGGTCAATTGTGCAGCTGCTGTGGCAAAATCTTGCGTATCTGTTTCCAATAAATCGCCATCCAACGGCAAGTCTAACCGGTGCGGCAGCCCACAGGCGGTAGCCAGCGTGTGCAGCATCAGTTCACTCACCAACGCCTCCTCCCCCTGTCGGTCTCGCACCCCTTTTTGCAACTGCAGGCCATACCAAGTTTGCCGTTCTGGCGTCCAAACCGCAACGTGCGCCCGATGTTCCCCCCGCTTAGGTCGGTCAGTGATGATGGTGGCTGTACAGGCTAATCCCACCACCGGCCCGGCATCTTCCCGCAGCCAACGTGCCCGCGTTAAGGCCCTTCCCGCCAGCAGCCGGGCGGTCTTGGGGGCCACGTACTGCTGCGGCGGCTCATCCAAAAATTCGTCGAAAGCGGCGGCGCTATAAGGAATGAGGGCTTCTAGCAGCGTGCGGGAAGCACCCGCAACGCCCAGTAAATCGGAGAGCATTTGTGTGCCTGCCCCAGCCGTAACGACCATGAGTTGTGTCGGGCAGTCGTGAATCGCCTGAATTAATTGCCGGGTTTTATCGTTCATCGCCGGGAATTGTACCAGAGAAGGAGCTAAAGGATAGAGCAAGCACCAGTGGTCGCTAAAAGCGCTAGCTCTAGCGCTTGCTCTGGCTTAGAATAGGCACATGCCTGTGGAAATTTTGTGTTTGTGGTTGGTGGCGTTGCCCATATTCGGTATGCTGCTATACGTGCGGCACAGGCTGTCTGTCAGCCGCCGTACAGCAGAGCCGTTTCGGCTGACTGACCCCAATTCGCGCCTGGGGCAGTGGGCGACGGCCGTTTTCCGCACCATACAAGCGCGGCTGCGCCCACATTTCTCCACCACGGATAAGGCCAATCCGCCCCCCCCGGAGCCGCCATCCGTGAATGCGGAGGCATTGCGCTGGCCGGTGGGCATTTTGCTGGGTAGCGGCGTGTTGCTCTTCATGCTGGGGCAGGCGGCCTACCGGCAGGTGCCCTGGCCGGGGCGCGGCAGCGTGTTGGCTTTGATGGCGGTTGGCGCTGGCCTGTTTTTGCTTTCCGGCTTCCTGGCGCGGGGGCGGTTTGTGACACAGCGGTGGGCACAACCGTTCCCCGCCATCGCGCAGTTCTGCCAGATTACCCCTTTGCAAGTGCTGCTGCTCGTTCTGGCCCTCCTCTTTGCCTGGTTAGCCAGCTTAACCGCCGGGGTAGGGTCGGTAGCTTACCACGTGACGGCCGCAGTAACGGCCTGGTGGGGGGGCATCATTCTGGCGGTGCTGGGTGGCCTGCGCTCCGGCGAGCGCTTCTGGTTTCGCCCGGACCGGCGGGATGTGCTGCTTGTTGTTGCTCTTTTCCTGGGCGCGCTGTTGCTGCGCGGGCTGTGGCTGGAGCAATTTCCCCATACCCTGTCTGGCGATGAAGGATCGGCCGGATTGATGGCCCGCGATTTTCGCAACGGGGTGGCCAACAACCCCTTTACCTTTGGCTGGTTCTCTTTTCCCTCCCTCTATTTTGCCGTGCAGAGCAGCGGCATCTGGCTGTTGGGCAGCACCACGGCGGCGCTGCGGCTGACCTCTGCCCTAGCTGGGGCACTGACGGTGGTGGCGGTGTATGGACTGGCGCGGGTTATGTTTGACCGCACCACGGCCGTTGCTGCGGCGGCCTATCTGGCAGTTGCCCACTATCACATTCATCTGAGCCGTATTGGGCTAAACAACATCTGGGATGGCTTATTTGCGGCGGCCGCCATTGGCTGGCTGTGGCATGGCTGGCAGTATAATCGGCGCAGCAGTTTTCTTTTGGCCGGGCTGGCGGTGGGCCTGGCCCAATATTTCTACGTCAGCGTGCGCCTGCTGCCGTTGCTATTTTTAGCTTGGGGGGGGCTGGCGTGGCTGGTAGACAAAACCCAGTTCCGCCAGCGGTTACCTGATCTGCTGCTTTCGGTTTATGTCGCGCTGGTGACCTTTTTGCCTTTGGGCATTCTCTTTGCCCGCTCTCCAGATAATTTCAACGCGCCACTGCAACGGGTGTCGATTTTTAATGGCTGGCTGGAACAAGAAATGATGATTCGCGGAGAAACGGCCGTGGGCATCATTCTTGACCAAATGACCCGCTCTGCTTTAGGGTTTACCCACGAACCGCTGCGGCTGCTTTATGACCCTGGCGTTCCTTTGCTCCTGCCCGGGGCGGCAACGTTGTTTTTGTTAGGGTTGTTATGGGCGCTGCTGCACCTGGATTTGCGCTATATGCTGCTGTTGCTGCCCTTGCTGGCAACTGTCATTACGGGCAGTTTGAGCCTTGATCCACCAGCTTCGCAGCGCTACGTCATGGCGATGCCGTTGGTGGCGGTGTTGGTGGCGGTGCCCGTGGGGCAGGCTGGCGGCTGGCTGCGCCATTTGTGGCCGGGGAAATGGGTGACGGCCGTTGCGGTGACAGCCATGCTGCTGGCGCTGGCGGTGATAGACGTACACTATTATTTCTTTGATGTATACGACCATTACGTTTTGGGGGGGTGGAACACCGAAACGGCCACGGAAATAGCCCATTACTTGCGGGATCATCCGGTGCAGGGGCAAGACGTTTACTTTTTGGGCGCACCACGCATGGGTTATTACAGCCTATCTACCATTCCGTACCTGGCCCCGAACATGCACGGCATTGACGTGGTAGATCCGTTGTCCGGCAACCCATCTTGGGTGCTGCGTGGCCCGACGTTGTTCGTTTTTTTGCCAGAGCGTGAAGGAGAGCTGGCTTTTGTGCAGTCGGCCTATCCAAATGGGCAGATTTACAGCCACCATCAGCCAGACGGGCAGCGCGTCTTTACGGTGTACGCCATACCCTGATTGTTTTTATAAGATGGTGGCCAGCGTAGGGGGATTTGTGGGAGAACGGCCGTCTAGCCACGCCGCGGCCCCAATTTCTAGGAGAATTGCTGCGCCTTCGGTCCACAATTCATCCCGTTGCCGCCCTGCGGCCAGCACCGCCAGTCGCAGCAAGCAGCGCCCTTCATCCAGCCTCCGGCGGTAACGACGCGCCAGAGCGAGGGCCTGAGTTAGCAACTCCGCCGCTTCGTCTGCGGGCGCGAGCATGGCGCGGCAGCGTAAAAGCATGCCATCTAGCACGGGGGCGTTGATTTGGGGGGCCATCGTCAGCGCTTGCTGTACGGCCGTTGCCGCTTCTTCCCATCGCCCCAACCCATAAAAGCCGCAGCTTAAATGGCCGTAGGTTTCCGCAAGTTGCTGTTGCAAGCCTAGCTCCTGTAATTGCCGTAGGGATTCTTCTAAATCAGGCAGCGCGGCGGCATACTCCCCCAAATAGAGCAACGCTAGCGCGCGATTGCCCAACGCGCGGTTAATCTCCGCGGCGTCGTCTGCTTCCAGGGCTAATTGGTAGTGGCGTTCCGTGTAGTGTAAAGCCTGGTCTAGTTTGCCCCGGGAAAGAGAAATAGCGCAGAGATTGCCTATTTCATTCATCATCCGCCAGCGGGCATTAAACGCTTCCGCTAAGACCAGGCTTTGGCGAATGGCTGTTTCCGCTTCATCTAGCCGAGCCATGCTCCAGTAAACGATGCCCAGGTTGCCGCGAGTGGTGGCGGCTTCATAGGTGTCGCCAATCTTGGTGTACAAGGCGATGGCCTGTTCCAGGGCGGTCACGGCCGCTTCGTACTGGTCTGACGCCCACAGCATGGTAGCCTGGTCGGTGTAGAGGGTTGCCAGTAGACGACGGTCGGTTTGGGGTATCTTGGTCAATGCCGTGATCAGGGTTTGGGCCTTTTTGGCGGCAGCCGCTGCCTGGCCGTCGTAACGCATGAAAACCATTTGCCGTAGCAGCAGATGCCCCGTTGCTTCCAGCCGTTCTGCTTCCTGGGTGGCAAAAGGCGTGGCGTCCAATTGCTCCTGGCATTGGGCCAGCAGGCGGCGGGCTTCATCGTTTTGGCCCAAGCGATTTAGGGCCAAAATTGCCCGGCTGGTGGCTGCCCCCCAGGGCACAAGGGCCTGATTCTCCCAGGCGAGGGATTGGGCGGACTGGCTGGTGGCAACGGCCGTTTCCAGGCGCCCGGTTCTGTACTGAATTTCGGCCAGATAGACCAACATTTCCGCCTGTTTAGCCCCGCGCCGAAAGGTTGACAGAATGGGCAACGATTGCGCCAATTCTTCTTCCCAGGCATCCCATTTGCCCCAGCGCAGGGGCCAGGGGTGCAGCGCCGTAAGCAGATCAATGTAGAGAGCGTGCAAGCCAGGGCGTGCCCGCGCACGGCGGAGCAAAATGAGAAAGCTTTCAAAATGGGTGGTGAGCCGATGCGGCTCTTGGGCCGCGCGAATGTAGGCGATGGCTTGCGCTACTTGCTGCCGCAGTTGTTGTTCGTAGAAGGTGGTCCAATGTTGGCGCTCTGTGCCCCAGTTAGAAACGGCCGTACTCCCAAGCAAGATAACCCCCATATAGTAAACCGGTCTCAGTTAGACCAGTTCAGCAAAATCTCTGTCTGCAAAAAGGTGGTTGTCAGCCGGTGCAGCCGGTAAACGGGCGCGGCGGGCGTCCCGGCTACTTCTAGCAAAGAATAGTTCGTCAACTGTTTTAAGGCAGGCTGAAACTCATCTTCTGGCAGTCCGCTCATCAGGCGCAGCCAGTCAACATCTTCGCCATCAGCAGAAATAGAGAGCAGTGAGAGCAACAGCGCTTTGGCTGGCGCATTTAAAAGCTGCCAGGTGCGGCGGTAAATATAGGTAAACAAGCCCTCGCTAGACTGCCGGTTGGCCTGCTGCAAGCTGTTCAGTACATCCTGTAGCGGGAGATGGGCCAACTGCGCGGCCGTTAACTTCAGGGCTAGAGGCACGCCACCAATAATGTCGTGCAGTTGCGTCATGGTGGTTGGCGCCAGCTGGGTGGCACGCCCCAGGCGAGCCAACTCGCTTTCTATGAGCGCCTGGCTGTCAACCACAGATAGGGGGGGCACGGGCAATCGCTGAACGTAAGGATAGGCGCTAAGAGTATGCCGGCTGGTTAGCAAGAAGCGGGCGACATCTTGCAGGGTTGCCAGGACGGGCAAAAGCAGGGTCAGGTCAGCTACTGATTCCAAGTTGTCTATGATTATCAGGTGCTTAGTCGTCGCCAGAGAGGGCCGCAAGCGGTTTAATTTTTCATTTACGCTCAGGCCCGCCAGGTCTGCATGGCCTAATTGGTCGGCCAGACGGGTGACAATGTCGGCCAGAGATCGAGCAGGGTCGGCCAGGGGTTGCAAATCTCCTGTTTCCGTTAGCCATTCATGTCGCGCGCTGATCCAGGCGATGCCGGAAAAGTGGCCAGACTCGGCGAGTTCATCGGCAATAACCCGGGCCAGTGCTGTTTTGCCAATGCCGCCCAGCCCTTCAATGCTGATGATGCGCGGGCCGTCTGGCTGCTTGAGAAGTTGATCTAGTTGCTGGATGAGAGGGGCGCTGCCGAATAGCTGGTTGTAATCAGGTGGGGGCAGGTAGCGGCGCAGGTGGTGGGCGCGGAAACGGCCGTGGGCGGCCATCTCTTCGCGGCGGATCGCGTCTACCAGCATATCCAAACCGGTCTGTACGTGGCGGCTGAAGTGGCGGGGCACAACGACGGCAGCCTGGGCCAGATCATGGACGGAGATGCTAATGGTGGCGCAGTAGCGATGGTAAAGGGCGCTCCACCCGTGCAGTTCGGGGTTTTTGTGGGAAAAATCGGCAGCCAGGGCGGTTAAGATTTCTTCTCTTGTTTGCGGCGCGGTGCTAGAAATGGTCTGGCCTACTACGGCACGGTACGTTTGCAGGCGGGCCTGAATGGTTTGTAGCAGCCAATCTCGTAGTTGAATTTGCATTTCTGCCGGGGATTCCCCCCCCATCTCGCGCAAGAAGTCTAGCCCTAACAATTCTGCAGGGGCAGATTGGGCTTGCTGGCAGGCTGTGAGTGTTTGCTTGAGGAGGGCGGCTGTGATATTGCCGATTTCCATGACTTGCGTACTAAATGCCCCTTGCAAGATGTCTGTTTTTGGTCTCTTTAATGTCCGAAATACGAAGACAACGCTCGTGTACTAAAGTATACTGTTCTCAAGCCTTTGGGGCAATTGGGAGAAAGAAAGTTCCAGGGCGCGCCCTTTGCAGAAGGCTGTTCGGATGTTTAATCCGAGCAGCCTTTTTTGTTACTAATTTTTTGACAAGCGGTTGATGTGGGAAACGGCCGTTTTGCCAAGATGAACTAAGGAGAGCTAAATGAAAAAGTCACGGTTATTGATTGTTCTATCTGCCAGCATTAGTTTAATAGTCGGCGTAATGTGGTTGTTAGGCAGTGGCCAGGAAACGGCCGTTCACGCCGCAACTTTCACCGTCAATAGTACCGCTGATGCCGTGGATGCCAATCCTGGAGATGGCAGTTGCGCGACAAGCGGCGGCCTTTGCACCTTGCGTGCGGCCATTCAGGAGGCAAACGCACTCCCTGGGGATGATGTTATTACCCTCCCGGCTGGGACATACACCTTTACTATCTCCGGATCTGAAGAAGACGCCGCTGAGACAGGAGATTTGGATATTACTGATGCGCTTACCATCAATGGCGCCAATTCCCAAACTACCATTATAGATGCGGCAGTACTAGATCGTGTCTTTCAGATATTTGCTGACACAACACTTTCTGAGGTCACCATTCAAAACGGAAGCGGTTTTGATCCCTCTATTTTTTCTTGTGGTGGTGGAGGTATACGTCTAAATAGTGGGAATTTAACGATTTCTAACAGTATCATTCGCAATAACTCAGCTGTGCCCAACAATACGGGTGGCGGTATTTGCATCTTTTCTTTTAGTAACGTCTTCATCACGGATAGTATTATTGATGCAAATAGTGCGGTTGGTTCTGGTGGGGGCATTTATATGGGGTTGCCTAGCAACATCAGTTTGGTACGCAGCACAGTTTCTAATAACACGGGATATTATGGTGGTGGAATTTATTTTGGCGCCGGGCAAGGATCAACTGTTCTTAGTCTAGAACTGAGCCAAATTCTGAGTAACACCGCCACAGGTGGTGGGGGCGGTGTCAATTTCAGCGCTAACAACGGTTACTTGGAAATTGTTGCCTCTACTTTTAGCGGCAATCAAATCCCGGCTTATGGGCAATACCTTGGAGGTGGGCTTTTAATCGGAGGTGAAAATAATACAGTCAACATATCGCACAGCACTTTCAGGAATAATGCTAGCAACGCTTATCATGGTGGGGGGCTGGCTAACCTGGCAAAATACACCGCGCTAATCATTAATGAAACAACCTTTGAGAATAATACGGCCCGTACCGCGGGTGGTGGCATTTACAGTTGGGCTGAGTCTGTTACTATGACCAGTCAAGACAGCATTTTCAGTGGTAACACAGCAGGTTCGAGTGGCGGAGGGATTTATACCGGAAATCTAACTCACACGGTTAGCATTACCAACGGCCGTTTTATCGGTAACACGGTGACCAATCCAGATAGTTGGGGCGGTGGCATTAACATGAGAAGCCTCACCAGCACACTTACGATAGTTGATGGTCTATTTAACCAGAATGCTTCATCCACTTTGGGTGGCGCAATCTACCTATTTCCCAGTACTTCCACTTTGGATACGTTTGGTATTACGGCGGAAATCATGGGTACATCCTTTTCTGCTAATGAAGCCGGTTTCAGTGGGGGTGCGGTGTATCAGGGTACTGGCACAGCGGTTACCATTGACCAAAGTTCGTTTGTGGGCAATACAGCTATTGGCGGCGGTGCTTATGCCAGTTACTCAGATGGCATGACTGGCGTTGCACAAGGCGCCATCGAAAATAGTACATTTAGCAACAACCAGACTTATGGTTCGGGCGGCGCTATACACGGTATGGGTTCGATGACCAACCTGGCTTTGCGTAACGTGACCGTGGCAAATAACGTTGCCGATATGACTGATGCTGATGCGGGGCATGGGGGTGGTTTTGCCTTGCAGAATGGCGCTTCCATGCAAATTGCCAATAGTTTGATTGCCAACAACACAGATTGGAGCGGTGTTGCACCGGACTGTTACAACCCTAACACCCAGGTTTCGCAAGGGGCAAACCTGATCGGCGACGCTACAGGATGCAACTGGTCAGCCGCCCCCGATGATTTGATCGGTACGGCCGTTTCCCCTATTGACCCGGTTCTCGAACCACTCACAGGGCTGCTTCCTTATCACCCATTAGGAACTGACAGCCCGGCAATTGATGCCGGCAGTACGGCGCCCATTACATCTGATCCTGACATGTGGCCCGGTTGTAGACCCCTGGACCAGATAGGAACCGCCCGGCCAAAGGATGGAAACGCAAATGGCACGGCCGTTTGTGACATTGGCGCCATTGAGTATGTGCCAGAGTCGGTCATTACAGAAAGATTCGTTTTTCTACCGCTGATTGTGCAGTAATGGCTGGCTGTTAAAAATGATGTGCAGGGAAACGGCCGAATATGTGGAATACGGCCGTTTCCCCCTTCCTCATCCTCGTCACATTCGGCCCCTCTTTTTAGGACAGATGTCATCTATTATCGGACACCAACTATTGGTAATATTTTTACCAAAGCGCATCCATTAAACATGCCTATGGCTCGTCTATCTCGTTTCTATCGGTCTGCCAGACCATACCATTTCCAAGTAGTCTAGAAATGCCCGGCTGCAATTCAATCGGCTGAAAAACATTACAGGGGAACTCATGCACACACAACACCGTTTACAAGGAACCACCACGCACATAATGACGGCCGTCCTGGCCTTTACCCTTTTAGCCAGTCTGCTCATCTGGCAAAATAGCTTGGCCTCTACAGCGGAGGTGGGCAATCTAAGCAGTCCTGTGCACGTTTCCATTACAGAAGAAGGGTTTGATCCGGCCGTTATCATGATTACACCGGGCACCGAAGTCATCTGGACCAACAACACCACGCAACAGCTTACCCTTGTCAGCGGCAATATCTACCGCCTTTTTCTTCCAGCCATTCTCAGTAACAGCCCAGCAACGGCATCAACTGGCCTTATTGCAGCGATGGCCGACTTAACTCCCGCCTCGCAAAATGACTGGGGTGATACGCTGTTGCCTGGGCAAAGCTATTCCCACGTCTTCACGGAGCCTGGTGAATTTCCTTATCACCTGCGCAATTTCCATTTTGCGGGTGCGGTAGTTGTTATGGGAGATGACCCACCCACATCCACGCCAACCATAACCTTGACGCCTACGGCCACAGAGGATCCCTCTCTTACGCCTACTGTAACAGCCACAACGACACCAACATACACGCCGACGGCCACGACCACAGCCAGCCCAACTTCTACCGCTACGCCTACACCGACGTCTACGGCCACAGCTAGCCCAACGCCTTCCTTAACGCCAACACCGACCGGCACACCTTTGATTGGCCCTGACCTGGCTGTCAGCAAATACGACAATGATATTATCGTCACAGCCGGAGGGCTGATCACCTACACCATTACTTTTACGAATACCGGAAGTGTCATCGCTTCTGGGGTTATCCTGACAGAGACCCTGCCAGCAAACACCTCATTTAACGCGGAAAACAGCAGCCCTGGATGGGGGCAAGGATCAACTACTGGTAGCTATTTATACACAGTTGGCGATCTGGACGTGAACGCCAGCCAGGTAATCACCTTTGTGGTTACAGCCGACACCCCCCTGCCCCCAGGAACCCAATTTATCCACAACAGCGTGCAGATTGGCGATGATGGGCAGAATGGGCTGGACCCCAATCCTGGCAACAACAGCGCAACGACCAGCACACCGGTGACAACTGGGCCTACCAATGTTTGTGGGACGATCAGCCAGGATACCACCTGGACCCGTGCCGGTAGTCCTTACCTGGTGACCTGCAATGTTACTGTAGCCAGTAATATTACACTAACAGTCGAACCTGGGGTGACCATTCGCGTGGGTACAAATCGTAGTTTTCAGATTGATGGCACACTCAACGCCCAGGGCACGGCGGCTCAACCCATCCGCTTCACCGTAGACAGCAGCAACCCCGGCGGCAGCAATCGCTGGTATGGCCTGGACTTCCGCCCAGGCAGTGACCAATCGGTCCTGGCTCACACTACCGTCGAGTGGACTTTCAGCTGGGTCGTCAGAACTGACCAGGCCAATATCGCCATCCTCAACTCGACCATTCGTCAAGCGACCGGTGATGGTCTTGTTGTCTCGAACGCTTCACCCACTATCAGCTACACGACCCTGAGCGAAAACACCACCAACGGCATACGACTCTTGTCGAGTTCTAACCCCGTTCTGCGGCATAACTCTGTCATTGGTAATGGCAACTATGCCATTTACAGCAATACCCTGGCCAGGCCGGATATTGACAGCAGCAACAGCGTCAGCGGCAATGGTCGCGACGCCATTTATATCGCAGGCTCCACCATTCAGTCTGACATGACCTGGAATAACTGGGGCGTTCCTTACGTCCTGGCAGGCGGTGTCAGCACTTCTGATTATGTGGCGACTGGCGCGACTTTGACCGTTGACCCTGGCCTCACAATATACATATCTACCCTCAATTATTTCCGTGTGGCCGGCACACTCAACGCCCAGGGCACGGCGGCTCAACCCATCCGCTTCACCGTAGACA
>CAZDEO010000010.1:72128-88545 GCA_964504445.1 uncultured Anaerolinea sp.
GGCACACTCAACGCCCAGGGCACGGCGGCTCAACCCATCCGCTTCACCGTAGACAGCAGCAACCCCGGCGGCAGCAATCGCTGGTATGGCCTGGACTTCCGCCCAGGCAGTGACCAATCGGTCCTGGCTCACACTACCGTCGAGTGGACTTTCAGTTGGGCCGTCAGAACTGACCAGGCTAATATCACCATCCTCAACTCGACCATTCGCCAAGCGACCGGGTCAGGAATTACGGTATCCAACGCCAATCCAACCATCCGCTACAATAACATCTATGATAACGGCTCTTATGGCATATCTAATAACACCAGCTCTATATGGGTTGACGCCCGTTACAACTGGTGGGGACATAATAGTGGGCCATCTCCTTATGGTTCAGGTAATGGCGTAAGCGGTAACGTGATTGTCGATCCCTGGATCGGCAAACAGGTTTACGATGATGGTAATGCGCTAGATGACGCTCTACCCCCAGAAGTTGTCCGGAACACAGCCCTTCCAGAACCTGGTGTTCCATATATCGTAAGCATAGAGCCTAGCCTTACAGGCATGTATTTACTAGGCTTCCCTTACCCAGTACAGATCATGGTCGAAGTTGATTGGAACGGGTCTGATCCTGGCCTTGGCACAGCAGGGACTGTTGATTTCCATTTAAATAACCAGACCGTCACGATAACCGGATCCGGGACATTTGTTACATGGGATGTAAACACATCTCTATTGCGCAAAGGATTATACCCTCAAACCAACCGAATCACGATTGTGGCCCGAGATCCCAATGGCGTCGAATCAAATGGGTTTGTTTATTCCATGCAGGCAGTGGATGTAGGCGCCTTCTTCTGGGTTGGTAATAATACCTACCACTTCGATGGCGCAGTCTTGAAATACAAATCCACAATTAAAATCCCCCCTGAGTTTAAAGGGAGCGACGCGGGATCAAACGATGTGCCGGCAATGCAAAATGTTGGAGCTTCATTTAATCCTGTTGAAGTAGAGATCGAGTTCACCAGTGAGGGAGAAGGATCGCTAAAAATTGAGGCGCCCTTTATTAAGGCTGAAATTGCCGGGCAAAAAGCGGAAATTGGTGGTAGTGCGACAGGCACAATTGACTTGTTGAATGACGAATTGCGCTTGATTGAAATTGAATTTGAAATTTATGGTAAAGCAAAAATCAAAACCCCCAAGGTGCCTCTGCCAGCGCCCCTTTCGTTTTTAACATACCACTCAGTCATTAAACCCGAAGCGGCTGCCAGTTATGGCCTTGTCGAATATGGTGATGGTATAGGCCCTGCATTACCTGGATCCCTTCAATTTGCTAATCAAGCAGAATTAGAGATTAAGCTCGGTATCGAAGGAGTCTTATCTATAGGGGCAGGGGAAATTGCCAATCTGGAAGGCGCCCTGGGTGGTGCACCTGTGGTCACCCTGGTTATCCCTAAGAATCCTGATTTGCCGCTTGGTCATCTGAGTAAATTGGGCGGTGATGTATGGGTTCGCGCGACCGCGACGGTCTTATTCTATGAAAAAGAATGGAAAGTTGTCTGGACATGTGAAAAGGACTTTGAGAACAATGTTTTCGCTTGCCCTTTAATCTCCTCCGTCGAAGGAATCCCACCGGTAACTCTCAATGAAAGCAGTAATTGGCGCGTTTCTGATCGATCTTGGGCCACATCTGAAACCTACGCCATTTTTGGAGACGATTCGGAATTTGGCATTATGATGAGAAATAGTGGCCAGGCTGAATTCTCAAGTGTTGAGACAAGCAATACCCTGACTTTAATGTCTAACCTTTATCCTTACGCCAAACCAAGTATGGCTATTAATGGATCAGATGCCGTATTGCTTTGGGTTCATGATGACCCGACCAAATTAATCACCCAGAGCCTTGAAATCTATTACTCTTATTGGAATGGGAGCACATGGTCTTACCCCATATATGTAACCGACGATGAGTTTATTAATGTCGATCCTGTTGTAACATTCGATGCTAACGGTAATGCCGTGGCTGTTTGGTCGAGGGCTACAGCTGCTGGGAGCATAGAAAATCCTCGCGATATTCTTGATACCTACGAAATAGTTTATGCGGTCTTTAATGCAAACGAGCAAAGTTGGAGTACACCACAGGCTCTGACCAGTAATACGCAAATGGATATTTTGCCGATGCTCACTACTGCTTCAGATGGGTCTGTGAACCTTATTTGGTTACATGGTAATGCCGCCGATTATCCCATTGCTCCCGATGACACTGTTGCAATTGACGTGTCTCTGCAGATACGCGAATGGAATGGCGGAAATTGGTCAGAAGCAACTATTTTGACCGAAGGCTTAGCTACTGACGGGAAAGTAAGCATAGTCGCTGGTGACATTTCTGTTGTAGTCTGGAACACCGATAGCGATGGCGATTCCTCTACCACAGTAGATCGTGAAATCCAGTTGATGGTTAAAGAAAATGGGACATGGAGCAGCCCTCAAACAATAACCAACAACTCATATGCAGACGTTTCTCCGCTACTTACACAAACCAGTGATGGCCAACCAATGCTCATTTGGGTGAGAGAGCATGTTACACGCACCGTTACCATCACTGAAACCGAATCCTTTGATCAGTTGTTCTTTACAATTTATGATGAAGGCGAGTGGCTATCACCTACATTAGGATTTGAGGCTTCTGGCATTAATGAGTTAGCTATTACGAATACCCCCGCAGGTCAAATAGTTCTCGTCTGGCAAGAGGTAAGCGAAAATGGGCTCGACCTTTATTACGCAGTTTACGACGAACCGTTCAATGTTTTTGGGCAAGCTCAACCGTTAGTGGACAATACTTCAGCTAAGTGGGCTTTTGCGCCCGGCGTACTTGACTCTGGTCAATTGCTCATTCCCCATCTTCAGAGAGAAGTTATTACAACAACAGAAACGATTACGAGAACTGATGGCACAATTATCACTCTGACAGTGCCAAGTTTGCAGCAAACTGACTTGGTTATCACCCTACAACCATTAGCCTATGACCTGGCTGTTACAAATCCATTGCAGATTCAACCTGAAAATCCTGCTCCCAGTGACCATGTCATGGTAGAAGCGATCGTAGCCAACAAAGGCGATTTCGCTTTGAATAACATCCCAGTTGAATTTTATGATGGCGATCCGGGATCGGAAGGCATCCTGATAGCTTCGGTTCTTGTAACCAGAACATTAACGCCTGGAGATAGCGCGCCTGTTTCGATTAGCTGGAGTGTCCCTCAAAGGCCAACACCCATTACACTTTTTGCAATCGTAGACCCAGAAAATCTCATTACAGAAAGCGATGAAACGAACAACACAATTTCGGCCACCACCATACTGCCAGACCTTTCTATTACCGCCTATGTTGCCTATCGTAACAACTATCAAGCATATCCGGCAGCAATCGTGCGTAATACAGGTGTATTGACCGCCACCAATGTCCCGGTTTCAATTTACCGAGAATCTATCACCGGAACGCTTCTAACATCTAGTGAAATTGGAATCCTGCCGCCAGGAAGCCTCGCCATCGTGACCACAACTCTGGATTTGTCAAATGATTCAGTGGGAGTTTACGACATAATAATGATTGTGGATGAGATGGATACTTTGGAAGAGGTGACGAAAGACAACAATCTGGCTATAGCAAAATTGTCTGTATTGCCCGACCTTGTCATTTATGCTGGTGATATTGATGCAGAACTCTTTCCTGACTCTGGAGGCCCTGTAACGGTAACTGTGCGCAACTGGGGCACGGCCGTTGCCGAAAATATCACGGTTACACTTTATGAAGGACTCAATCTCACACCCAACGCTACCGCCCTCTACACCTGGACCGTTCCCAGCTTAGCCGTCGACAGCGACGGTGACGTGCAGTTAGTCACAACCCTTGACCATCGTCCTAACCGGCTGTTTGCCATCGCAGATCCTGACAATGAAATCGAGGAGCTTGATGAGAGCAATAACATTGCGTTGGTAACCCAGCCTATCTCCATTACCTTCCGCTACCATGATTTAGAGCAAATTATCCCCGTGACGGCAACGGTCACAATCAGCGGTAGTTGGAGCAGTGAACCAATCACCCTCACCCGGAACGGGAACGTCTATTCTGCCACCGTTCAAACAGCCGACACAACTCTTTCATATCGCTATGTGGTCAACGACGACATCAATTTGCTAAACACTGGCAATCGTATTGTGACGCCAACAGTAGGGATAACCTACGATGATTACCTGCAAGTAGCACAAGGCGCCCACCTGCCAAAGCTGATTGATAAGTTGATAGCCTTTACTGAACTGTTGGCCCTAAAACCCCAAAGCTAAGCAGTATCAAAACGAGTTATCATTCGGAGCATTGCCATGAAGTCAACTATCCCTCAGAAATCAATTTTTGTTGTTATATTTTCGCTACTCTTTCTCATCGTTACCAATTCGCATCTTACTGCGGATAAGCTCCTTTCTAACGATGCTGTTCTACTAGACTCTAAGACCTATTTGCCCATTGTCACCCACAACTACCCACAGCTTCGGATTGATGATTACCTTTCACGCTGTCCCACTGCGGCTGAAATAGCCTCTGTGGACGCGGCTCTGAGCATCCAGTTTGAGGACGACCCCTCAGCGCCAACCCTTGTATGTACCGTGGCAGAAGGATCCCAAAACTTAACCCAATTGCAGAAAAACACATACAACACCATTCTGTTAATGCGCGAACTTGAGTTTGACCAGCCTTTGCCCTGGACCCCGAAACAGCTTTATCAATGGTTTATTGATGCAGTAGACGGCATACGCTTTCGGGGGAATATTCCATACTCCTTTTGTTGTGAGCCAGACAAGATTATTAATATCAGAGTCGCTGACAATTTTGGCGCCATTCATGATGAGCGGTGGGGAAATTTTGGCGATAGCGGCACAAATGGGGGGATGTATGTATTCATGGGGTTGCTAATCCATGAGGCGCGTCATGGCGAGGGCAACTATCCACACACTTGTAGTTTTAGCAAAGACAACACCATTGCTGAAATGGGTGCGTGGGGCGTGCATTACTATTTTTTCAAATGGCTTGCCTATCATAGCGATCCTTGCTTCGTCGCCCCTGGTGATTTCTACACGACCTTTTACCTTGAAAATGCAGCACAGCGCGCTCACAATATGCTGATCGCACCAGATGGCGTTTTCTGTCAAGAACCAGAGCCTGTTCTACCTCCCCCTCCGGTAACAGCCTGTACAGCGCAAATAGGCACAAAAGGGTTAACAGGCCGAGTAACGTTTAATGGTGTTCCGGTTTCCGATCTTCGGTTGCAGGTCATGAGAAACAATAATGGCATCTTAGAGGACGTTGCTGATATTTACACCGATCAGTATGGAGTATACAGTTATACTGAGGCGCCGGCACTTCTTCCCAATCAAAGATATTACATATCATTTTATAATTACTTGAATGGTAACAACCCCGACTGGCTTTACACATGGGCAACGCTGGGGTTAAATAGTTATACGCAAGGGGTAGAAGTTAAAATGGGTGATTTCGACATTGCAAATATTAATATTCTGGCACCTTCCGCTGGGGAGACTGTTTATTTACCCCGTACATTGTCATGGGATATGCGCACAAGTTTGCCTAAAGACGAAGGGTATCGGGTTAGAATTGTTGGGGTTGGGAAAACAGCATACTTTTCAGGCAGCCTGGGATATGTAGGCAGTTTAACATTGCAAGAAGGGGATTTGGCCGACAACCATTTTTCTGGTGAAAACAGTTATTGGGCTGTAGGAATCTACCGAGATGATGGTGCCGGGGGAGAGACGGCCTTGCGACCGATAATTTTCAGGCGATGAAGGAACAAAAACCTATTCAGGGCGAATGAGTGACGCTATCAAGGATACTTTGCATCAACCTGGTTGACTAAATTAACAGCAGGCAAACCAGAGTCAAAGGATTCCACTAGAGGGGCGCACAAAATGCGCGCAATTTCCAACGAAGCGTGAGGCCGGGCCAGCCTGGCGGCGTTGGCTGCCAGGTGCGCCAGCGCGCTGCTGCCTGGGCGGAGCCATTCATGGATCAGGCGCACAATCTCACCCGGTTCCGGGGCAAAGGCGCCGGCTTCATGATTCACCACGTACTGTACGTTGCCTGCTTCCTGCCCCGGCACAAAGCCGGAGATGATCACTGGCAGCCCGGCAATGAAGGCCTCGCTAAGGGTCCCTGGCCCTGCTTTGGTCACGAGAATGTCAACGGCCGTCATTAGATCTGGCATATTATCTACAAAGCCGTAAACGCGGGTGGGGATTTCCCACGCGACACGGTCTAGCTTTTTCTTGAGGGCTTTATTGCGCCCGGCGACTATGAGCAACTGAGCCTGGGGCACCCCTTGGGCAATGGCGCGGGCAGTGTCATAGACGCGGCCTACGCCTTCTCCGCCACCCATAATGAGAACGGCTGCCCGCCGGGGAACCAGGCCCAATTCCTGGCGGCGGGTCTCTTTGGTGCCGCTGAGTTGGGCAAATTTTAATTGCACCGGTTGTCCTACAACGCTTAGTTTTTCACGAGGCAGGCCATGGGCAACGGCCGTTTCCCCCGCTATCTCCGTCGGTACCAGGCAATGCGTCACCCCGGGGCAAATCCAGGAAGGATGCACTGTCACCATATCTGTCACCACCGTATAAAAAGGGACATTTAACCCGGCCCGCCTTACCCAGCGCAAGCCTAGGTGATTCATGGCGGGATGCACAGAGACGACAATATCTGGTTGCGTCTGGCGCAAAAAATTGAGCATGCGGCGACGCGCCAGCACGTAAGCGGTATTTAACAACCCCTTTTGCACTGGCGGGCGCGCCGTTACCTGCCAAAAAAGCAGCCACCAGCGCGTGCCAGAATCAGACAGCCAGGGGTAGGCATTGGGCATGCGGCGAATAGGCCAGGGCGTGTCTTTGGCCCAAATATCTTCGATGATGATGTCGTATTGATTGGGGTACAGATAATGGATTGCTTCCCTAATGGCGTTGGCGGCAGCGCGATGGCCACCGCCGGTATCGGACATGAGGAAGAGGATGCGTCTTGTCATTCACCAACCTGGAGCAGAACCCGTCTGCCCCTGCATACTAGAGTCAGCCGCTATTAGACAAGAGTTAACGCCTGCTGTCAACCGGTTTTTGGTGGACTGGCTGATGGCCAACCAGCCAGTCCGCCGGAGGGCTAGTTTGCCTGACCGTTAATCGGTAATCCGTAATCGGTAATCGGTAATCCGCAGGGCGCTAACTCTGGAAATCATCATCGAACGGTATACGGACTTCGGGTTACGGGTGGCTAGGGCATGGCAACGGCCGTTGGCGGTTGGAAGGCCAGGATGGTGATGGTACCGTAAACAAAGGCTATGGCAAAAATGATGATGCTGGCCCAGCCCAACGCCTGGCGATAACGGCCGACCTTCTCCACATCTGTTATCACCATGTACAACCCGGTCACAGCGTGGGTGAGGGCTGACGCCAGCAGCAGAATGTCAATCCCTTTCCACAAGGGATAAGCCATACGCTCGATGACGCGGCTAAAGTCCAGGTGCCCTGGTGGGTAATGGGCCACCACCATGTGCGTGGTCAAGAAGATTACCAGGCCAATGGCGCTGATGCGCTGCAATTGAAATATACGAACAGGTGAAATACGCATCTCAATGCCCTCCTAATGCAAAAATAAGCATGGGCAGCCCGCCAGCAATAATCAGCAGCGCCGACACCACCATGACGGCATAAAACAAGCTGCGGCGATATTCAGCCACGTTGAAGTAGTGCACCACCAGCAGGCGAATGCCGTCAATGCCGTGGTAAACGACAGCCGCCAGCAGGGCAATCTCTAAAAACTTGAACAGGGGTGACTGCACCATGGCCAGGCGGGCGTCGAAGGCTGCCGCGCCCTGGTTAATGGAGCCAATGACCCACATATGCAGAAACAGGTAAAGCGCCAAGGCTACGCCGGTAATGCGCCGCAGGGCAAAGCTGAAAAATCCCGTTGTTTTGTACATAATTTACTCTCCAATCTCCAGTCTCAAATCCCCTGTCATTTACAGGCGCTTTTGCCGTTCCTGGCGTGCGGCCACAAAGGCTTCCCGCTTTTGCGCCAGCTTGCGTAAGGTCTCAATCGCCTGGGTGGGGTTGAGATTCTTGGGGCAGGCGTCAATACAGTTGAAGATGGTGTGGCAGCGAAAAACGCCATTATTGCCGGAAATCTCAATCAATCGTTCGTTGGTGATGCTGTCGCGGGGGTCCAGCACGCGCAGGGAGGCTTTGAGCAAGGCATGGGGGCCGATGTAGCGCTTGTTCACGGCCGTTACCGTGCAGGCCGAGTAGCAGGCGCCGCACATAATGCACTTTTCGGCGTCATTCAGGGCCTTGACTTCCTCCGGCGTCATGCGGAACTCTTTTTCCGGCACGTTGTCTGGGGGCACCAGCCACGGCTTGACGCGCTGGTACTGTTCCCAGAAGCTGGTGCGGTCCACGACCATATCTTTGATGATGGGCAGGTAGGGCAACGGCCGTATCGTCACCGCCCCATTCTTGTCCTGATGGGCATTGACCCGCTGATTACAGACCAGGGTGTTACGGCCGTTGACGTTCATGGCGCAACTGCCGCAAATGGCGTGGCGGCAACTGCGGCGAAACGTCAGGCTGCCGTCCTGCGTCGCCTTAATCTCCTCCAAAGCATCCAAAATTGTCGTGTCCGAGGAGATGGTAAGGGTATATTCTTTCATTACCGGCTTCTTATCCACATCCGGATCAAAGCGTTGAATGCGAATAACGGCCGTTTTGCTAGTTCCATTGGTAGCCATAGTTCATTCTCCCGTTGTCCGTTTTCCGTAATCCGTTGCCCGTAATCCGTTGTCCGTTCACGGCTTACGGCTTACGGTTCACGGTCTACGATTAGTACTTCCTCTCCTGCGGCGGATACTTCTCCCAATCAATATTCACCGACTTGTAATCCAGCTTTGGGCCATCGCCGCCATTCTTGTGCGCCAGGGTGTGCTTCAGCCACTTCTCGTCATCCCGTTTGCGGAAATCGGTGCGGGAATGGGCGCCGCGGCTCTCCTCGCGGTTTAGCGCGCTCACCACCACCACCTCGGCAAAAGTCAGCAGGTGCTCCGTCTCCAGGGCGCCCAGCACATCGGTGTTAAAGCGGCGGCTCTTGTCCATGACTCGCGCCTGGGGGAAGCGTTCCTGCAGCTCCTTCACCTTCTGCAGCGCTTGCGTCATGCGTTCGCCATCGCGGAAGACGCCGCAATCATTGGTCATTGTTTCCTTCAGTTCCCGGCCAATTTGTGCCACCGATTCCTTGCTGGTCACCGGCGCATTCATCAAGTGCTGGATGCGCGCTTCCTGGCGCTGCGTGGGGTCGCCGCTGATGGGGTGCAGCTTGGCCCCGCCCTTGATAAAGGCGGCCATGGCCTTGCCCGCGCGCCGCCCAAAGAGAGAGGCGTCCAGCAGGCTGTTGGTGCCCAGGCGGTTGGCGCCGTGCACACTGATGCAAGCGCACTCTCCGGCAGCATAAAAACCCACCACCGGCGTGCCGTCGGCGTCGGCAATTACCTGCCCATCGGCGTTGGCGGGAATGCCGCCCATGCTGTAATGGGCCGTGGGCTGAATGGGCACCATGTCGTGAATGATGTCTACGCCCAGAAATTCGTAGGCCAGTTCGCGCACCTGGGGCAGGCGGCTCATTATTTTTTCCGCCCCCAGGTGGGTCAGGTCCAGGTAGACCCCCCCCTTGTCCGGGCCGACGCCGCGCCCTTCGTTAATCTCCAGTTGTTCGGAGCGACTAACCAGGTCGCGGGGGGCTAGCTCCATCTGCGCCGCGGCGTATTTTTCCATGAAGCGGTCGCCGTCGCTGTTGCGCAGGTATCCGCCCTCGCCGCGGCACGCCTCGCTCATGAGAATCCCCTTGCCGTACAGACCGGTGGGGTGGAACTGCACAAATTCCATGTCCATGAGGGGCACGCCAGCGTTGTAGGCAATGGCCACGCCGTCGCCGGTGTTGGCTGTGGCGTTGGAGGTGATTTTCCAGGCACGGCCGTATCCACCGGTGCCGAACATCACGGCCTTGGCGCGCATCGTGACCAGCTTGCCGGTTAGCACATCCATAGCCACCACGCCGCGGCAGATGTTATCTTCGATAATCAGGTCCAGGCAGTACCACTCCGGGTAATATTTGACGCCGTGGCGCAGCGCCTGCTCATAGATGGTGTGCAGCAGCACGTGCCCGGTGTAGTCAGCGGAGTAGTTGGCGCGGGGGGTGCTATGGCCGCCAAAGCGGCGTTGGGCAATACGGCCGTCAGCCAGGCGGCTGAAGATGCAGCCCATGTGCTCGTATTCGTAAATCAGGTCAGGCGCTTCCTTCACCATGATCTCAATGGCGTCCTGATCCCCCAGCCAGTCTGACCCCTTGATGGTGTCAAACATGTGCAGTTCCCAGCTATCTATCGGCTCGTCACCAGGAGGAATCGCTTCCAGCGGACCGCGGGGGCCGGTGCCGGCTACGGGGCGCACGTTGTTGAGGGCGGCGGCAATGCCACCCTGGGCCGCGCCGCTGTGGGAACGCAGGGGATGCAGCTTGGAGAGGACGCCGATGTCGGTGATCCCTTCTTGCCCGGCGGCCAGCGCGGCCCAACTGCCAGCCAGGCCCGCGCCCACCACCAGGACGTCGTGGGTAATTACAGTTGAATCGGTCATAGTTGTTTCCTTTCCTTCTCGGGCTGTCATTGAACAATGTTTCGTGAAGCGAAAAACGAAAAACGGAAAACGTGATAAACTTCTTTTCACGTTTCACGCTTTATGTTGGCCTTTCATGTTCAAAGTATAGAGTATCCGGGTGGCTGCGCCCTGCGAAGGATGTCATGAAATTGAGGTGACAGAATACAGGAGATGACTGCCTGGCATTCCCTTGCCTGCGGTTTCACTGTACAATGAATTCTGGTGGCGGGCGAGCAATAAGTGCGCCTCAAGGAGCATGAGATGTCTGAAGCAATGCGTATGTGGCTGGAAGTATCCTTTAATGTGATGTATCTGGTGGTGGTATGGAGTCTGGTGGGACTGATGTGGCGGCGGCGGGGGAACGTGGCGGTTGGGAAACGGCCGTTAGCCACCCTTTTCATGACCGCCTTCTTTCTGCTGGCCTTGGGAGACACCGGGCACGTCGGCTTTCGCGTGTGGGCCTATGCCCGCGGCGGATTAGAGAGCAGCATTTCTCTCTTTAGCCGGGAAGTGGGGCTGGTAGGCTTGGGCGCGCTGGCTACGTCCCTCACCGTCACCCTGTTTTACGGGATGGTGCTCTTCATCTGGCAGCGCCGCTTCCAAAAACCTCTGGGCTGGTTTGGCTATCTGCTGCTGGCCGCGGCCGCTTTGCGCCTCATCTTGCACCTCTTTCCGCAAAATGAATGGAACAACGTGGTGCCGCCCCAGCCCTGGTCCATTTATCGCAATCTGCCGCTGATGCTGCAAGGCCTGGGCGTAGCTTACCTCATCTTGCGCGATGCCTGGGCGGAAGGAGACCGCTCCTACACCTGGATTGGGGTCATGATCCTCACCTCTTACGCCTTTTACATGCCCGTCATCTTCCTGGTGCAGCGTGTGCCTCTGGTGGGCATGTTGATGATTCCCAAAACCCTGGCCTACGTGGCCATTGCCTTTATAAGCTTTGCCGCCTACTTTCGCCCGACGCGCCCCGTCACACCGCCTGTTAATCCTGCACCGACGACTTGATGATGGCGGCTTAGAAATCGGACAGGAAACGCCACCCTGATCGGAGTAAAGCTGACGCGGGCCCTGAAGGTCGTTATAATCCATTCATGCCGCTGTTACCGGGTGAATTACTGAATCAACGTTACCGCATTTTGCACGTGCTGGCGGTGGGGCGCTATGGTGTCACCTACCGCGGCTGGGACGTGAAGGCGGGGCAGTCCCTTTACCAGTCACGAACGCCTCAATTCTCGCCTATCTTGGCCTGAGCGCCACCCATTTACCCTGTTTTTGGACGATCTAACACAGAGAAGTTCATACTGACCGCTTCAGCGGCCCAGACCTTACCGCGCCGTCCCGCCCCCGCTATATTTCGAATGACTGAAGGGACGACATGGGCGCAGGCTCAACACCATGAATGAAATTGTAACGCAGGTTATCAAACCTGCACGGTTTCAGGTTTGGCAACCTGGGTTACATTTTCAAGGTACCGTAGGCAAATAATACGCCTGTTGTAGGGAATGGGGAAACCGCAGGGATTGACAATGGGGGGGGGGGGAGAGATTATAATGACACCAGGCTGGAGAGGAAGCGACGGGTTCAAAATGGGAGGCTCTCATGCACACAATTCGCGCCAAAACAAGTGGCTTGTTGTTAGGCGGCCTGCTGCTGCTGGCCGTGTTTGCCATGTGGCTGCTGCTGCGCAGCCAGCAAGAAACGGGGCCGGCCGGCGGTGACGTCGTTTTGATTCCCGCCGGGGAGTTCATCATGGGCCTGACGCGGGAACAGTACCTGGAACTGCGCCAGCGTGAGGCGGACATCGCTGCCCGCAGCGGCAGGGCGGCGGCAGATTCGGCGACGCTGGATAGGCTGTATCCCGGCCTGCGGGTCTGGCTGGATGCTTTTACCATTGACCGGCTGGAAGTGAGTAATGCCGAATACCAGGCTTGCGTCGCGGCCGGCGTGTGCCGCCCCCCCACTGTACCCGACATCTGCGATATAACATCAACTTGCGAACTCCAGCCTGATGGCACGGAGATTTGCCAGGTAACCCACGACTGCCAGAGCCGCCCGGCAACGGCCGTTGACCTTCCCTACTACTTCGACCCCGCCTATGCCAGCTACCCGGTAACAGGCGTCAGGTGGTTAGACGCCCAGGCGTACTGCCAGTGGCGCGGTGGCCGCTTGCCCACCACGGCCGAATGGGAAAAGGCAGCCCGCGGCACAGATGGGCGATTCTATTCGTGGGGTAACACGTGGGATCAGGCAGTCAGTCAGACGAGAATTCGCAGCACCTCACCAGACAGCTTACCGGCCGGCATAGATGCGGCCACTCTCGCCGCCTGGGCCAGCCCCTACGGCGTCTTGAACATGATTGGCGGGGTGCCGGAATGGGTGTGGGAAAGCGCTTACGGGTATTCACCCCTACCTGAGTTCATATCTGAGCAAAGTGGCTACGTACCGGGCGTGCGTGATTACTATCTGGGGCTTTGGCCAGCATCTATCACCACCGGCATGGCTATTGAGCGTCGCTTTTGGCAATACCCAGATAATCCATATTCAGGCTTCGGTTTTCGTTGTGTGCAGGGAGGTGAACCGCGCCCACTGGCCGAAATTGCCCAACCGCTGCCCGCTTACCCCCAGCCAGAACCCCAGCCGCTGCCGCTGCCCAACGAGCAGGTGAAATGGGTGGCGGCCGGCGACTTCCTCTACGGAACCATGCTGCCACCGGAAAGCCGCACCAGTGACCCGGTGACGGTTTACGTCGAGGGATTTTACATGGACCGGTACGAAGTATCGTCGGCCGCCTTTGCCGATTTCCTGGAGGCGGTGGGGGCCGACGCGCTGGCCTGTCATTATCACCACTGTTATTCAAGAGATACAACCCGGCCGGTGACGGAGACGATTAGCCAACTGCGACAAAATAGCGACGCCCCGGCGCGCCCCACCTGGTATGGCGCGGCTGCTTATTGCCAATGGCGTGGCGGCCGGCTGCCCTCGGAGGTTGAGTGGGAGAAAGGGGAACCGGAACTCAGTAATCTTTTGAGCGCTCCTTCATATTACTTTATAGAGTGGACAGCAGATAAGTTTAACAAATCCTATCCAACTCTATCAGAGCCACTGACGCAACCAGAATCAAGAACGGTTGAATCCATTGCATCGAGAAATGTAGCAAATTTAAGTTCAAGAGCGCCAGCAGATGTGCAAAATCATTTGGTATTCCGTTGTGTTTACAAGGACTAAAACTAGGGGGGGCTTGATGAGATGACGAACAATACCATGATTGTTTCAACGAGGAAGCGGCCTTTCTTTATTTGGCTCCTCGTGCTTGTCTTGTTTGCATTGCCGATGACATCCTATGGAGATGAAACCCCAAATCATGTGCCGCCGAATCCGCATATAGGTGTGGTAGATGTTAATACAGGCCTGGAAACGGCGCATGTGTCGTTAACACCAGACCAAATCGGCTACAAGTTCCTGGACGCCAATTATCGGCAGGCGCAAAATGTAGGCGCATCCTGGAACCGTTGGAAGGTGGATTGGAGTGCAGTGGAGCGACAAGCCAGCGATTTCCCCAGCCTGGCCCATTGTTGCAGGAACGGCATGAAGCCATAGGGCGACCGTTGGACGAATCTGGTTGACAGCACACGGGGGGGGGGGGGGTATAATCCAAGTCGTTAGTCAGAAGGGAGGTACTCTCAAAAAGGGACGTGCCCCAAACAATAGTCATTCACAATGGGAGGTTTCCATGCAAACGTTCAAGAGAAAATCAGGCAGTGTGTTATTGGGCGGCTTGCTGCTGCTGGCGGTGGTTGCCATGTGGCAGTTGGTGCGCAGCCGTGTGCCGGCGTGGTCGGCCAGCCAGGACATGGTGTTGATCCCGGCCGGGGAATTCATCATGGGGTTGACGCGGGAGCAGTACCTGGAACTGCGCCAGCGGGAAGCGAACAGTAAAGCCAGGGGAGCGGGGTCGGCAAACCCGGCGCCGCTGGATGACTTGTATCCGGGGCTGCAAGTCTGGCTGGATGATTACAAGATTGACCGGCTGGAGGTGAGCAACGCCGAGTATCAGGCTTGCGTGGTCGCCGGCGCGTGCGAGCCACCCGCCGCTTCCTACGCCTGTGATGTTGTGTCTACCTGCGAACCGCAGCCGGATGGCACAGAGGTGTGCCAGGTAGAAACTGTGTGCCGGGGAGTGGGAGTGGCAACGGCCGTTGACCGTCCCTACTACTTCGACCCTGCCTATGCCGCTTATCCGGTGACAGACTTCAGTTGGACAGACGCCCAGGCATATTGTGCATGGCGCGGCGGCCGTTTGCCTACCGCTGCCGAATGGGAAAAAGCCGCCCGCGGCCCCGACAACCGCCTCTACCCCTGGGGCGACCAATGGAACCCCGCTGCTTACGTTTCCATTTCCAGTCATAGCGCCATTGCCAATGCCCGCAGCTATCTGGACGATCTGCCCACAGAATTCGCGCCGGCTGCGGGCGCCAGCGCCTATGGCGTGCTGAACATGATGGGGGGCGTGCAAGAATGGGTTGGAGATGGGTATGACACCTACGCCGATCTGCAAGCGCCGGTACCAGAACGGTATGCCGCCGCTTATGGCATTCGTGGGATCAGGGGAAATTGGTTGTCGGCCGGAACGGCCGCCGCCCGCAGTTTTTTACTGGACTATCCTATGAATTCAGATGTTGGTTTTCGTTGTGTGCAAGGAGGTGAGCCGCGCCCACTGGCCGCAATCGCCCAACCGCTGCTCGCTTACCCCCAACCAAAACCAGAGCCGCTGCCGCTGCCCAACGAGCAGGTGAAATGGGTGGCGGCCGGCGACTTCCTCTACGGAACCATGCTGCCACCGGAAAGCCGCACCAGTGACCCGGTGACGGTTTACGTCGAGGGATTTTACATGGACCGGTACGAAGTATCGTCGGCCGCCTTTGCCGATTTCCTGGAGGCGGTGGGGGCCGACGCGCTGGCCTGTCATTATCACCACTGTTATTCAAGAGATACAACCCGACCGGTGACGGAGACAATCAGCCAACTGCGACAAAATGGCGCCGCCCCGGCAAACCCCACCTGGTATGGCGCGGCTGCTTACTGCCAATGGCGTGGCGGCCGGCTGCCTTCGGAAGTGGAGTGGGAGAAAGGGAAACCAGAGGTAAGCGCCTATTATGATGGCTTATCATATAATCCTTTGGAATGGATAGCAGACGAGTTTGACAAAACCTACCCGGCCTATCCAGTGCTACCAATAAAAGCAGAATCAGGATTGATTGAACGGGTTGTTACACGGGATTCGTCAAAATTAGACTATCGGGCGCCTGCGTATACGCGGGGGCACTCAATATTTCATTGCGTCTACAATGATGAAAGTTAAGGGGGAGATTTGGTCAAGATGAAAAATAAAATTGCAGGTGGCATCAGCGATTTACGCAAGAAGGTGATCGTTTATGTTTGGATCTTGGTAATTATCATGTTCATGTGGCCGGTAACATCTTATGGAGACGAACCTCCCAATCGCGTGCCGCCAAACCCGGATGTAGGGGTAGCAGATATTAATATGGGTCTGGAAGCGGCGCATG
Organism: uncultured Anaerolinea sp.; assembly: GCA_964504445.1. GTDB lineage: Bacteria > Chloroflexota > Anaerolineae > Promineifilales > Promineifilaceae > JACSRF01. The sequence continues at coordinate 88,424 of CAZDEO010000010.1, forward strand.
TGTCGTTAACGGCGGACCATATTGGTTACAAATTCCTGGACGCCAATTATCAACAGGCGCAAAATGCAGGCGCATCCTGGAACCGTTGGAAGGTGGATTGGAGTGCAGTGGAGCGACAAGCC